>JBAQJX010000020.1:0-87136 GCA_049641765.1 Candidatus Acidiferrum sp. | reverse complement strand
GGTCGCAGGGCTCGCGCAGTTGGCCGGTTGCTCACGTTCGGCTGCTTGCTCCCGTCGAGCCGACCAAAGTTGTTTGTGTCGGCCGCAACTACGCTGCCCACGCCGCCGAGCTTGGCAACGAAATTCCAAAGGAGCCGCTCATTTTTCTCAAGCCTTCTTCGGCGATCGTCGGCCCCGGTGACCCCATCGTTCTTACGCCGCAATCCCAACGTGTTGAACATGAAGGCGAACTCGCCCTCGTCGTCGGCCGCCTCTGTTCGCATCTCAAGGATTCCGACGACGCGTTCTCCTATTTGCTCGGCTATAGCTGCCTCAACGACGTGACCGCCCGCGACCTCCAAAAGAGCGACGTGCAGTTCACCCGTGCCAAAGGTTTCGATACGTTTTGTCCCGTCGGCCCGCACATCGAAACGGAGCTCAATCCTTTGGATGTTCTGGTGGAAGCGCGCGTGAACGGCGCTCTTCGCCAGTCGGCGCGCACCTCGCTCATGCTCTATCCAGTTCCGTTTATCGTCCGCTGGATCTCGCGCGTGATGACTCTCTATCCTGGCGATGTGATTGCCACCGGCACGCCCGCGGGCGTGGGACCCCTGGTTGCCGGAGACGTCGCTGAGGTCAGCATCGAAGGGGTTGGCGTGTTGCGCAATCCGGTGCAAGCCACGCACACGTAGGTTCGCCTACTTGCCGCCGTTTCGGTAAAATACACGCTTGTGGGGCGCTTCTCGCGGGAAGGCCTGTTCACATGCTTCGTCAATGCGCGGCTCTGCGCGCCTGCCGCACTCCACAAATGATTTGGTTCGGGGAGATCGTTCGTTGAAAGCTCTGTTTGCGGACTGGAAACTTGTTCTTGCCATGGGCGCGGCGGCCGTCGCCGCCATCGCTATGATTGCCTATGCTTTTTTTCGCCCGGCGGAAGTCCCCGAGGAAGTTGAGCGCAGGCGGCGCCTGCATCTGAATCAGATCGGACGCATCGCGGAAGGCCAGGTCGTCGAGCTGGCCGAGCATCCTCCCGAGCCGCGTGAAAATCAAAAAAAACTTTTCGGCTCCCGCGCGCGTCCTCTCGTCGATATGGGCCCGCGGCATCTCGTCACCTACAGCTACGCGATTTCCGGCGTGACGTATCACACCGCACAAGACATCACTGGCCTTGAAGGACAAATTCGCTTCGAACGCCTCGTGGCAGGGCAGCCTGCCAGCGTGAAGTATGACCCGTCGAATCCCAGCGATTCGATTCTGGTCGCCGACGACTGGTCCGGCCTTCGGTAAGCCTCGAAGTTTCCCCGGTCTACGGCAGTTTGTCCGTTTCAAATGCCTTCCACGTACGGCGTGAGGCACATTCTCTTGAGTCCATTCAGATTTGCTGGTGATTGCGCTATCCTGCTTCCTGCGCGATCGATGCGCCGCACCCTTCCATGAAAATGATCCTCGCTTCCGTCCTGACTACCATCCTCATCGTTGCCATGACTCTCGGAGCGATGTTCGTTCTCGTGCAGGCCACCGAGTACGTTACGTCTCTGCCCACGCCTCTTCAGCGTGTCGGCGCCATCTCCGCCGAGTTGTTTCTCGGAGTTGGCCTGTTGTTGGGTACGATTTGGCTTGCAACCCATCTTGCTGTTCGCATTTTTGCCAGGAAGGAATCTGCCGCTCCCGGAGGAAAGCTTGCCTGAAAAAAACGCCGCCGCAAGCGCAAAAGAAAAGCATCTCGACCGCATGGAAGAGCTTCGCCGCCAATCCGCGGAGGCCGAAGCGGGCGGCGGCCCAGAGCGCCGCGAGCGCGAACACAAAGCCGGCAAACTCGCGGCACGGGAACGCCTTCATCTTCTGCTTGACGAAAGCACGTTCGAGGAATTGGACAAATTTGTCCGTCATGGCTGCGTCGATTTCGGCATGCAGGAGCAGCGCCCGGCTGGCGACGGCTTTGTCACCGGCTTTGGCCGCATCGATGGCCGCCTCGTCTACGTCTTTGCGCAGGACTTCACCGTCTTCGGCGGCTCGCTTTCCGAAGCCAACGCGCGAAAAATCTGCAAAATTATGGATCTCGCCATGCGTGCCGGCGCTCCCGTCATCGGCCTCAACGATTCCGGCGGGGCGCGCATTCAGGAAGGGGTCGCTTCGCTTGCCGGCTACGCCGATATTTTTTTGCGGAACACCCTCGCCAGCGGCGTGATTCCGCAAATCAGCGCCATCATGGGGCCGTGCGCGGGTGGCGCAGTTTACTCGCCCGCGATCACTGATTTCATCTTCATGACGCGCGAGACTTCCTACATGTTCGTAACCGGTCCCGACGTCATCAAGACCGTCACGCACGAGGAAGTTTCGAAGCAGGAACTCGGCGGCGCCATGACCCACAACGAGAAAAGTGGCGTGGCGCACTTTGTCTCCGCGGACGATGCCGATTGCCTGGCGATGATTCGGGAACTGTTGAGCTTTCTTCCTTCCAATAATGTCGACGACCCCCCGCGCCGCCAGACTTCTGATTCGCCAGATCGCCGCGACGAAGCCCTGAACTCGTTGGTCCCTGACGATCCGCAGAAGCCGTACGACATCAAGGACGCCATTCACTCCATCGTCGACGACGGCTACTTTTTCGAGGTTCACGAGCACTTCGCCAAAAATATCGTCGTTGGCTTCGCGCGTCTCGCCGGCCGCCCCGTCGGCATCGTCGCCAATCAGCCGGCATTCCTCGCCGGTGTCCTCGATATCAATGCGTCTCTCAAGGGCGGGCGCTTCGTGCGTTTTTGCGACGCCTTCAATATTCCGCTCATTACGTTTGAAGACGTTCCCGGTTTTCTGCCCGGCACGCAGCAGGAATTTGGCGGCATCATCAAGCATGGCGCGAAATTGCTTTTCGCTTTTGCGGAAGCCACTGTTCCCAAAATCACGGTCATCACCCGCAAGGCCTATGGCGGCGCGTACTGCGTCATGGCCAGCAAACACATTCGCACCGACGCCAACTTCGCCTGGCCCTCCGCGGAAATCGCCGTCATGGGGCCGGAAGGTGCCGTCAACATTGTTTATAAGCGGGAGCTGGACAAGGCTCCCGAGGCCGATCGCGCGCGCCTTCGACAGGAGAAAATCGACGAATTTCGCGACCGCTTTGCGAATCCTTTTGTCGCCGCCGAAAAAGGCTACATCGACGCCATCATCGAGCCGTCCGAAACTCGCCCGCGCATCATCACCGCTCTTCGCGCCCTCGAAAACAAGCGCGACACCAACCCCAAGAAAAAACACGGCAACATCCCGCTCTGACAAATCTTTAGTCTCGCGAGCTGCCAGGAGAACCCGCTAGGCACATTTTGCCGATTTTCTGTTTCGCATCCATTAGATCTTCTAAAGTTGACCGCTCCTTCTGCCGATTCTACTCTCGAAGCGAACCTTCCCTCCGGCCTAGCCGGAGCCCCCCACAACACTCTTGGCTTGGAGGGATGTCGCATGGCTACCACCGTTCGCGAGTATTCGCTGGACTACTATCTTTTCGACCACATGAGATTCAGCGGGATCGAAAAAGATAATCTCGAGGATCTCGTCAGCATTGTCGCGAGCCTCAAAAACAAGTACGGCATCGCGCCGTACTCCGTCACCGCGCACGGCCAGCCCGCGCCCAATGGCTTGACGGCTCGCTATCTCGTCGAATCCATCACTCTGAATAAAGTGATGAACGTTCTGCTGGACACGCCGCGCCTCAACGCGGTCAGCATTCAGCCGCGCGGCATTCCCCGCTCCAACCAATACGAGGTCCACGTTACCATCGGCGGCTAGCTCACGACGCGCGCCGCCGCGTTTTCTGCGCTTGGCGCATTTCCAACAATTGGACACGCTTGCTGCGAGTGCGGCCTCGCGGCCGGGCCCTCGTGCTAGAATCCCCGAGCATCGCCAAGAGCTCATGTTTCGGAAAATTCTGATTGCCAATCGCGGAGAAATCGCCGTGCGCATTTTGCGCGCCTGCCGCGAACTCGGCATCCGCTCCGCGGCCGTTTTCAGCGAAGTCGACCGCAAATCGCTCCATGTTCGCTTGGCCGACGAAGCCTATCCCATCGGCCCCGCGTCTTCCCGCGAAAGCTATCTCCGCATCGACAAAATCATCGACGCCGCGCGCCGTGCCGGCTGCGACGCCCTTCATCCCGGCTACGGTTTTCTCGCCGAAAATCCAGCATTAACTCGCGCTTGCGCGGACGCCGGCCTAACCTTCATCGGCCCTGGCGCCGAAGCCATGGAAGCTCTCGGCTCGAAAACCGCCGGCCGTCAGCTTGCTCGTCGCTCCGACGTCCCCACCGTTCCCGGCGCCAACGATCCCATCGAAAATCCCGACGACGCTCGAGCCCTCGCGCAAAATATGGGCTATCCCGTTTTGCTCAAAGCTGTCGCGGGCGGCGGCGGCAAGGGCATGCGCGTAGTCACGCGCGACGCCGAATTTTCCCCCGCCTGGCGGGATGCTTCTTCCGAAGCCCTGAACGCCTTCGGCGATGCGCGCCTCTACCTCGAAAAATATCTCGAAAAGCCGCGCCACATCGAAATACAAATCTTGGCCGACACCCACGGCCGCGTCGTCTCTCTCGGCGAACGTGAATGTTCCGTCCAGCGCCGCCACCAAAAAGTCATCGAAGAGGCTCCTTCGCTCGTCGTCACGCCGGAGCTCCGCAAAAAAATGGGCGATGCTGCCGTCCGCCTTGCGCGCGCCGGCGGCTATGTCAACGCCGGCACCGTCGAATTCCTCGTCGACGCTCATCTCAATTTCTATTTCCTCGAAGTGAACACGCGCCTCCAGGTCGAACATCCCGTCACGGAACAAGTCACGGGCCTCGACCTCGTCAAGCTTCAAATCGCCATCGCCGCCGGCCACCGTCTCCCTTTCGCTTGGGAGACCATCACGCCCCGCGGCCACGCCATGGAAGTCCGCCTTTACGCTGAAGATCCCGACAACAATTTTTTTCCGTCCCCCGGAAAAATTCTTTCGCTCCACGAGCCCAGCGGCCCCGGCATTCGCCTCGATGGAGGCGTCTACGAAGGCTGGACCGTTCCGATGGATTACGATCCGCTTCTCGGCAAGCTGATCGCCTGGGGCAACAGCCGTGAAGAAACCGTCGCCCGCCTTCGCCGCGCACTCGAGGAGTACAGCGTGACCGGCATCAAGACCAACGCCGGCTTGTTCCGCCGCATCCTCGCTGAGCCCGATTTTCTTCGCGCCGAAATCCATACCAAGTGGCTCGACGAACTTCTTCATCGCTCCTCTTCCGAAAAGTCCGCCGTCGCCTCCGCGCACGCATCGCACGAGTCTTCGCATTCGTCGCGCGCTTCCGATGCCGCCGCCATCGCCGCGGCTCTCTGGCAAGCAAATCAATCGGAAAAGTCCTCCGCTCCATCCTCTTCAACCCAGGAATCTTCTCAGCCTTCGCGCTGGAAACAGGACGGCCGCCGCCAGGAGTTGGATCGCCAGCCATGAAAATGAAGTTCGAAATCCAGCTCACCGGCTCTTCCGGCAAAAAGCTTCGCACCGTCGAGCTCGAACGCGACTCCGCACGCTGGAAAATCTCTCTCGACGGCCAGCCCGTCGATGCGGATGCTGTCGAGATCGCTCCCGGCATGCTTTCTCTGTTGCTCGATGGCCAATCCTATGAAGTCCACGTCACGCCCGCGCCCGGCGGCTTGCTCAAGATCCAAACCGGCTTGCAGGAATTCACCGCCGAAGTCGCCGATCCCCGCGCGTGGCGCGGCCGCCGCCACGGTGCGCTCGAAGTCGAAGGCCGCCAGCAAATCGTCGCGCCCATGCCCGGCAAAGTCGTTCGCCTTCTCGTCAAAGTCGGTGACAGAGTGGAAACCGGCCAGGGCCTCCTCGTCGTCGAAGCCATGAAGATGCAAAATGAAATTCGCTCACCGAAAAGCGGCACGGTCGAGCGCCTCCTCGCAAAAGAGGGCCAGCCCGTCAACGCCGGTGAAGTTCTCGCCTGGGTGGATTAACTTGCGGGATTAACTTGCGAAACGAGCTGCGCAGCCAGGACGGCCGCGCGATAAATCAAACTCTTCTCAATGCCCCGATGATTTTTCCGGAAACTGCGTCTTTGCCGCATCCGGCAATTTCCCTGCGGCTTCGATAATCTGCTGCGCCAGATAATTCGTCACGCGCGAATCGTCTCGCGCGATCGTCAAGTACGCCGCGCGCAGCAACTGTTCCTTGTGATTTCTCAGCGTGTCGCGGATCGTCTGCTGCACTTGCGCGTCGCTCATGCTTCGCTGCCCCGGCGACTCTCTCGAAATCAGCTTCAAAATCACGAAGCGCGGTCCGTCCTTCGATTGAATCGCCAGCGGCGGGCTCACCTGCCCCGCCTGCATTCCCATCACCGCTTTTTTCAGGATCGGGTCCGACTGGTTCAACGCGGACTCCGGCACGTACCCCAAATCCCCGCCCATCGCCGCCGAGTTCATATCCTCGGAATAATCCATCGCCAATTGCGCAAAGTCCGCGCCGCTGTTCAGCTTGTCCTCCAGCATCTTCACCTTGCGCTCCGCCTCGGCTTCATTCGTCGCGTCGTCGTTTTTCAGGTTGCGGATCTGTACTTCCTTCCGCGGCGTCACGACGATCTCGGAAATCCGGTAGCGCGGCTCCGCGATGTTGAACTGCGCCTTGTTCGCGTTGTAGGCGTCCGCGATGTCCTGGTCGGTGATCGTTATTTTCGCCACCACTTCGTGATTCAGCAGCTTCGTGATCGATAGCTGTCTCCGCAGGTCGCTCTTCAGGTCGTCCACGGAAACGCCACGCTCTTTCAGTTGTCTTTGGAATTCGTCTTCCGTGTAGGGGCTCTTCAGTTCCGTGAACTTGTCTTCCACTTCGCCGTCGCTCGCCTCCAGGTTCAGCTTCTTCGCCCGCTCCAGCAGGATTTCGTTGTTGATCAGTTCGTCCAGCACGTTCAACTTCAGCGAGAGCGCTTCTTCCTGCGATGGCTCCTGGCCTTCCGGATTCACTCGCGTCCGGTAATACTTCTCGACGTCGTCCCTCTTGATCTCTTGCCCGTTCACCACCGCCCACACGTCCGGCGACGGCTGCGCCTTCTGCTTGCAGCCCGTGCCCAACGTCAGGACCATCGCCGCCGCGGGCAACAGCAGTGCCAGACGCGCCATTCCCTTCATCGGGGCGTGCGCGCACCCAGCCGCGCTGTTTTTCGCGTGCGTTGGATTCAAGGTGGGGTGCTCAGGCCGCTTTCTTCACGCGGCCCGCGCGGATGCAGGCCGTGCAAACTCGTACGTGCTTCCTCGTCCCGTCCACAACCGCTCGAACGCGCTTCAAATTGGGATTCCACCGCCTCCGCCTCGTGTTGTTCGCGTGACTGATCACGTTGCCGTAGTGCGGAGCTTTGCCGCAAAATTCACACTTCAATGCCATTTTTCTTCCTACTCGGGCCGATTTGTCCAGCCGGAAATTTGCCCTGAATGGGTTCAATACTGAGCTTTTCATTCTAGCAGACGCACTATCCCCGTCAAAGCCCGCCTTTTGCCGGTAGTGTGTCAGTCTCCGGTAACCGCTGCGGGCATGTGGATTACGTTCGAGTGACATGTCATCGTCCCTGAATCCGAACGCAGCCAGTCCGGGTCGTGAGCGCTACCGCCTGTTTTCGCCAACAATCGTGGCGCTTTGTCCGAAGATCGGTGTAAAGTCGTGGTTTGAAGCCGCGAGTAGCTGACGAAAATGGACGCAGCAAAACGCTGAGGTTATTTGCGGCGATAGGCGCGTTTTCTATCGTTGCTTCTCTCGTTATTGCAGCCGCCGTCGCTTGGAGCTTTTACTCAATTCGCGCCGCCGCAAAGTGGTCCATGTGGTCGCAGCGTTACAAGAGCGAAGTTCTGGCGCAACCGGAGCCGGCGAGAGGGTTGAAGCATATCGACTGGGACGGCTGGGGCTGGGCCGGACAGGACACAAATGTCTATCTTGTCTTCGATTCGACGGATTCGCTCTCGGTGGCGGCAGCGAATCATGCCTCCGGCAAGTTCAACGGCATACCATGCGAGGTTGCTCAAGTACATCAACTTGAGAGCCATTGGTACACCGTGCAGTTTTATACGAACGAGTTTTGGGGAAGGCGTAATGCGCTTGATTGCACGGGGTTTGGACGATAACTGTTGAAACATCGCCCCAGCACTCAAGATTTCGGTATCCGCTGGTCACCGAGCGAGTGGCAAGCCACTCGCACCACGCCGCTAAGTCTCTGCAAGTCGGATAATTGGAAACTCACCCACTACCCTTTCGCCGCGCCTGGGAACCATTCCCTGCTCGCATGGCAATGGATCATAGAGGTCGCGTAAATTCAATAATGCGCTCTGCCATACGCCCAATTCCCCATCCCTTGCGCCTTCGTGTAACCGCTGGTCACCATTGGTCACCCTTGGTATTTGTTCCGCCCGATGGAGCCCCGGCCCGCTACGCGGTAAACCGGATGCGTGGTAAAACGGTATTGCTTTTCGGAGAAGCTGCATGATTCGGAGTAGAAAACGTACAACGCCGCTGCGCTTTCCTCTCCTTCTGCTCCTTTTCCTTTCGCTCGCCGCACGCTCGCAGTCCCAAACAGCCTCCGCTCCCGTGCAGCACTCCGCCAATGACGTCGTCATGCTCTCCCTCCAGGCCCTCACGCCTCATGCCGAGCTGCAACGCCAGGTTCGAGAAAAGCTCGCCGGCGACTCTGCGGCCGAACTCGACGTCGAAAAGCATCTCCTCGAAATACAGATGCACATTGTCCGCGAGACCGCCAAATTCGGCCCCGTCCTCCTCTTGGTCCCCGACGAAACCACCCGCGGCGCCATCCTTGAGCGCTGCGAGGAGTTTCAAATCTGCGCTCTCTTCCAGTCCGACCGCCTCCGCATGAAAGTCGTCGCTCACGACGGCGTTTGGGTTCGCGATTTCGGCCCGCAAATCGAAGCCGCCGGCAATTCGGCCAATGTCGTTCACTGGCGCTATTTCGACATTCGCACCGAAGAGGCCAAGCAGGAAAAGCTTCAGGAGCTGGAAACCGCCCGCCTTCGTCTGCTCCAGGCTCGCCAGCAGCAGGACCAGCCCGACGCCTTCGCTCAGGAATCTTCGCCCGACGAGCGCAAAGCCCTCGACGCCGCCATCGACGCCAAACTCTACGTCCTTCGCGAGTTCACCCAACTTCTCAACGACACATCTCCCCAGCGCACCAACGACGAAAACTCCGCCTTCGATATCGCCGACGCCGTCCTCGCCAATCCTGATTTCTCCTACAAGAGTTCGCAGGTCGCCATCGACGGCGGCAATCTCTTCAAGCTCGACGATGGCCGCTGCCTCACCACCCGCACTCTTCTCTCGCGCAACAAAGACCAAAACATCAATCTCGATCAGGAGCTCGAAAAAATCGGCGGCTGCAAGCAAGTCACCTTCCTCGAGCCTTTGCCCGGCCCCGTCATCGAGCACATCGATATGTTTGCTCTCCCCGTCGGCGGCAATCGCATCCTCCTCGCTTCCTACGACCTCGCGAATCCATTTGCCGCCGAGTATTGGAGCAAGCTGAGCGCTCCCGAGCGCGACTTGGTCTTGAACGCCGCATTGGCAATGCAAACCGATGCCGACAGCCTGCGCCGCCTGGGCTATGACGTCGTCTCCGTTCCCTCGCCTTTTCCGCGCATCCCCGCCAACGGCCACACCTACTATCCGAGCGTCTTGAACGCCCTCGTGCGCCAGGCCGCCGACGGCTACCGCGAAGTTCTCATCCCTTCTTACAAGGACTACGAATCGGACATTCAGTCCGCGGCTCTGAAGCTCATCCAAGACGCGTTCGGTCCCAACTCCGAAGTCGTAACCATCGAGGCCACCGACGCCGCCAAAGCTCAGGGCTCGATCCACTGCCTCACGCTCTCGGCTCCGCTCCAGCTTTCCATCTTCGGCGATTCCGCCGGCTCCGCCCGCCGCATCGCCGCCCTCGCCCGCAAGGAACAGTTGGATCAAGGCGTCGCCGCGGAAATCGCTTCCGAAATCCCGTCAACCGGCCTCGAAGGAACCTGGGCAATCCTCGAAAGCGGCGAACGCTCCGGTCCGGGCTCGCCCGATCCCTTTCCTCAGGAAATTTTCTTCTCACCGGCTGAATTTCAGAAAGGTGTCTTCGGCCAATTGGAATACAAGGGAAAATACTCCATCGATAAGCGCGAACCCGCCTCCTGGTCTCTGCGCTTCTTCTTTCCCGATCAAGACGTCGAACCTGCCGTCGCTCAGTGGCTTAGCAAGGACGAAGTCAAGCTGTCTCTCAAGGATGCCAACACCGCCATGCTTCTAAGGCGCATGAATTCCGATCGCACGTCGCCCTTCAAGCCCGCGCCGCCAGACGATGCCACCGCCCCCTCCGGCAAGAAGCGCCCCACCCACGGCAAGTCTGCCGCCTCCGCTGGCCACCCTCCAGTAAGCCTCGAGCCAATCCAGCCCTGACCTTTTTGGCAACGATATGCAGGCAAGAGCTGCCCGAGGGTGACCTCGTAAGTGGCGACCTCGCAACTAGCGCAAGCGAGCGATCACGCAAACGATGCTTGGGTAGGCGTTCGGTTCCGGCAAGCCCCCGCCAAGAAGCCTCAGCTTTAGCCCCGAAATTCTTCTTGACAAATCTCTAATAGGTAGTGTAAAGTACTCCCTAGGTAATATTGGGTTTTATCCCATACCGCCAGCCTCCCGCTGGCGTTTTTGCTTTCTGCGAGTGCCCATCCCGATCCAATGTCTTGTGCGGTTGCCGCGGGCAGCCCTGTCCTGCCCGTCACCTACCCGCAAGTCTCGTGGAATCAACACTTCCAGAAAATCCCGTAATTGTAGAATTCTAAAAGGTTTAGCGAGGCGTCTAAGTTCTTTAGATGCAACACTTACAGAAAAAGAGGGGGGGCTAGCGATCAACTCATGGACCGAGCACGCCCAGATACAATCAGCCCATCGCAATCGCAGCGCCCTCCGCAACACGCAGGAAACGCCGCAACTCCCGTGCTGTCAATCGTTTACTTCATAACTTGCGGACAGCCGGGGGTGGGGGTCCAAGGACCTCGGCGCCGCGCCTTCTACCGCCCCGCCAGTCTACCGGTGAAGTTTCGCAAGAAACCCCGCGCCTCGTCCAAGCCCAGCGCCAGGAGCACCGCAAAGTAGATCAGCCCGTACGGAATCAACACGGCCACGGCCACCAGCACCGGCGAGTGGTGCCCGACGAAATGCCGGATCGCCCACCCCGCTGCCGCCGCGACAATCGCCGCTCCCCAGAGTTTCGCCAGCGAATTCACCGGCAGCCCCGTTTCGCCGATGCGCCGGTTGAGCGCTCGGCGCAGCAGCGCGAATTCCACCCACGACGAAATCCCCGCGGAAATCGTCAACCCCGCCGCTCCCCAGCGCGCTTCGATGCCAATCCAGTGCGGCACCGGAAATGCGCAGAGCAGTCCGAGGATCGTCGTCAGCACAACGCGGACAATCGCGAATCGCAGCGGCGTCCGCGTGTCGCGCAGCGCGTAATACGTCGAGGAATAAAGTCGACCGAGCGTCGACGCCAGCAATCCCACCGTCGCCCCGGCGAGGATTCCCCACACGTACATCACATCGTGTTGTCGGAACTGTCCCGTCCGGTAAATCGCCGCCACGATCACGTCGCCCAAAATCAGAAACGCCGCGACCGAAGGAACCACGAACATGGCGATCTGCCGCAAGCCGGAATTGAGCCGCCGCCGCAGTGCCGCCGCCACTTCCACCTCGCTGCCCAGCGCGCCGGACATGTGCGGCAGCTCGGACGCCGAAACCGACATTCCGAACAGGCTCACAGGCAGCAGGTACAGAATCTGCGCATAAGAAAGCGCCGCCACCGCGCCCATCGGCAGCCAGCTGGCCAGAAGCGTATCCACGTACGCGCTGATCTGCACCACGCCGCGTCCGACGAAAACGGGAACGAAGTTGCGCACCACCGTTTTCACGTTTTCTGTTTTGTAGTTCAGCGAGAGGTGCAGCCCCTTCAGCAGCCGCAGCACAACCGGCAGTTGCACGATCACTTGCAGCGCGCTCCCCACCACCGATCCCCACGCCAGGATTTGCGCCAGCGGATATTGCGCGTATCGCCCGCCCCATCCCCACATCGCCGCGATCATCGCCGCGTTCCAGACGACTGGCGCCACGTAGGAAAGGAAAAATCGCCGGTGGCTGTTCAGCACGCCGAGGCACCACGCCGAAAAAACCAGCAGGCCCGCACTGGGAAAAAGAATCCGCACGAGCCGGATCGTCAGTTCCCGTTTTTCCCCCGTGAATCCGCCGGCGATCGCATCGATCAGGTACGGCGTCGTAATCACGCCCACCAGCACAATCAGCGACGTTGTCAGCGCCAGCAGCGCTGCCACGGCTCCCGCCGTTTTCTTCGCTTCTTCATCGTCCTTGCGCGCCAGCAGGCTCGCATAAACCGGAATGAACGATGCGGAGAGCACTCCTTCGCCAAACATGTTCTGCAGAAAATTGGGAATGCGGAACGCCGCCTTGAACGCGTCTGCCGCGTCGGAGTTTCCGAAATAGTGCGCGAACACCCGCTCGCGGATGAGCCCGGCAATGCGGCTCAGCAAAATCCCTGCCGCCACGAGCAATGCGTGGCGCTTCGACCCGTCCCGCGATTCTTCTGTCTTTCCGGGATTTGTCACGAGGGATTGGGAACTGTCTTGCGCATAGGATGGAGTCGATTCATTACAAGAGCGGCCCGCGAAGATGTCAACCTCGAATCTGCCGCGTGTGCGCTGTCTATTGCTTGCCGGACGTGCTCGGACGCTCGTGGAATCCATCCAAAGTTCAGCCATTTTCCGCTGCTTCGACGTGGCACACTCGACTGCACTCACGCTCCCTGCGGGCGCCCAGCCTTGGGACCCCTTTCCCACATCCGAAGCAGAACAAGTGAGGGTCTTGGCGACGAGCCATCGGTCGAAATCCGCCGCAACTCCGCCGCCTCCCGGGTGTTTATTTTAGGGAGGGCAAGTTCGCCCGTTTTCATCAGCTGGGTGGATCCGCCTCCCAAAAGGTGCTTGGCGGCTTCGGCAAAAGCGCAACCTTCCGCCATCGTGGGGCATCTCAATAGTAGGGTAGGTCATTCCGTTTCAATAGCTTACGGAAAGTCTACCTGTCCTTTAGTGCTGGCTTGGATTTGCCTAAAGCACTAATAGTCCGGCCCCTACAAGGGGTCGTTCGATACATCCTGGCCCGCTAAAATTGATGTGTAAGCCTTCGGCACCAAGCTCCGGCAATGAGGAGACCGATTGCGTTGCTTAAGCTGACTCCAACCCGTTCCCGCGCCGCTTCAGGCCGTTCGCAATCCGGCCGGTGGGCAATTTTTGCCCGCTTTGCTGCCGTCCTCGGTCTTGCGGTCTTGTGCTTTTCCGCGGCTCCCGCCTACGCCGATGTCGGCGTGCTCTTGAACGAATCGCTCGATACCAGCGTCGCCCGCATCACGGGCTCCGGCCACAGCGCCGTCTATTTCTCCCGCATCTGCGCGGACTCGCCCATCAAGCTCCGTCTCTGCCGGCCCGGCGAACTCGGCTCGGTCATGAGCAACTACACCACGCTCGGCGAAGACCAGCCCTACGAGTGGAACGTCGTTCCGCTCTCCATCTATTTGTATGGCGTCGAAGATCCACGCAATCGCCCGCTCTTTGGTTCGCAGAAAATCAAGCGTGTTCTCGAGGAGCGCTATCGCGAAAAATTCCTCGTCGACTATTGCGACTCCTCCCAGTGCCGCACCAGCAACAAGGCCGAATGGCGCGAAATGGTTGGCGCAACGCTCGAGCGCAGCATCTACGCTTTCGTCGTCGCAACCACTGTCGAGCAGGACCAGGCTCTCATCGACGAATTTAATTCGCTGCCCAATCACAATCACTTCAACGGCATAACCCGCAATTGCGCGGACTTTGCGCGCCGCGTTCTCAACACTTATTTTCCCAATGCCGCCAGGCCCGATTATCTGAATGACTTCGGCCTGATCACGCCGAAGGCTATTGCTCGCTCCTTCGCGCGCTATGGCGAACATCATCCCGAAGCGCAGTTTCGAGTTCTCCACTTCGCTCAATTGCCCGGTACCATCAAGCGCAGCAGCGAATGCCGCAATGGAACCGAGCAGTTGTACCACTCGAAAAAGCTTCTCGTTCCCATGCTCATTTTCGCGGATCACGAATTGCCGTTCATCGCCGCTTCGTATCTCATCACCGCGCGCTTTAACCCCGAGACCGAACTCGAAAAGCATCCGACCGCCGAAGCCTCCGATCTTCAGCACGAAATTCACGACGCGAAATTGGACAACGATCCGTCTCGCGAAGCGCAGCTCGAAGCCATCGTCAATCAGGAAAGCACCGAGCTCGTGGGCTCTTCAAAAGAGTGGAAACAATACCGCTCGGAATTCGCCGCTTTCACGAATGACGCCATCAGCCGCGAAGTGATTCCCGACGCCGATTATCTCGATCGTCTTTTCAAGTTTCTCGACCGCAACGGCACCGCCACCGTCGACGCCAATGGCGCCGTTTGGCTCGAGCTTGCGCAAGGTGGCAAGCCTGAAAAACTCGGCCTGAGCGCCAGCAATCTCTTCGCTTCCGGCACCGATTCTCAGTGGGCCTATGCGCTGACTCTTGCCCGCGCCAATCACTATCTCAAGAGCCCCAAGCACAGCCGCGAAATCATGCCCGATTTCAAGGAAGATTGGGCGCTTCTGGAATCCGCGCGCATCAACAGCTCCGTTTCTACCGCCGTCAACAATCCTTCCGCCACGGTCGCCGCTCGCATGGCTTCATTTTCTCCGGCGCCAGCTCCATGATTCCGCCACCTTCCCAGTCCTGGGAGTACTAAGGCATTTCTCCTATTTTTCTTTGTTCCTCTGTACCATTTTCTCCCCTCCGAATTTGCGCAACTTTAGTCTTGTTTATTTCATCTGTAGTGATGTAGTTTCCCGTCACGGTGCAGCAGATGCTTCCCTCGTTCCGGGTCTTGTCTTTGGTTTTTGTGTTGTTAATTGCCTCCAGTGAGGCGTGTTCCAATCCTCCCGCTACGACTGCACCCGTTACCTCCGCAACGCCCATGATCGTCATCGGTTTCGTCGGCGGCTTCGTTCGCCACGATGACCGCGTGCACATGGAAGTCCAGCTCATCAACCGCCTCCGCGAAGAGTACGGCTCCAGCGTATATCTCCACATGTTTGAAAACCATCACGGCAAGGACGCGTTCAACGCAGTTCTCCAGAGTCTGGATGTCAACCGCGATGGCACTCTTTCCCCGCAGGAAAAACAGAACGCACACATCATCATCTTCGGCCACAGTTGGGGCGCCTCGGAAACCGTCGAGCTCGCGCGCGAGCTCGGAAAAGAAGGCATTCCCGTCCTTCTCACCATCCAAGTCGATAGCGTTTCGAAAATCGGCGAAAACGATGCGGTCATTCCCTCCAACGTCGCTCAGGCCGTGAATTTCTATCAGCTGGATGGATTCCTTCATGGCGAGCCTCAGATTCGCGCCGCCGATCCTTCGCGCACGCACATCCTCGGCAACTTCCGCTCCGACTACAAATCGAAGCCGCTCACCTGTGGCCAGTATCCCTGGTGGGACCGCGCCTTCATGAAACCGCACATCGAAATTGAGTGCGACCCCGCCGTCTGGAATCAGGTCGAATCGCTGATTCGCTCTAATCTTTCTCTTGAAGCGCGAACCCAGCCGGCCGAGTCCAACTCCCCCGCATCCCCTCTCCGCTAATTCGCAGCCATTCCTGATAACCGCCCGAGCGTTCATCCGTCCCTAGTGGGTGTAACATCCTCTCGAAGGACGATTCCGAGGAGGCTCCATGAAACGCCGCGAATTTCTCCTTCGCACTGCCTGCACCGCGGGCGCCGCCATGTTCCATGGCGCATTCCCTCGCCGCGCCCACGCCGTAGCCCTCAAACCTCTGCCGCGCAAATTCAGCGCCGCGGATACCGTGACCATCGGAAAGACCGGCATCCAGACCAGCCGCCTCGCAATGGGCACGGGCACAGTCGGCTCGGGCCATCACTCACACCAGACCGCTCTCGGCATCAAAGGCCTCTCCGATCTTCTGCTCAATGGTTACGATCACGGCCTGCGCTTTTTCGATTCGGCTGACAGCTACGGCAGCCATCCGCACGTCGCCGAAGCGCTGAAGCACGTCCCGCGCGACAAAGTCACCGTCCTTACAAAATCCTGGGCGCGCGACGCGGCCACCATGCGCTCCGACCTTGACCGATTTCGCCGCGAGCTGGGCACCGATTATCTCGATCTTTTTCTGATGCATTGCCTGACCGAGCCGGACTGGACGGATCGCTTCCGCGGCGTGATGGATGTTCTTTCCGAAGCGAAGGAAAAGGGGATTATCCGCGCGCACGGCTGCTCGTGCCATTCCATCGAAGCGCTTCGCGCCGCCACGAAATCTTCCTGGGTGGAAGTTCATCTCGTGCGCATCAATCCCGTCGGCGCGTTCATGGATTCGGATCCGGACACGGTCGTCGGCGTGATCAAAGAGATGCGCGCCGCCGGCAAAGGAATTGTCGGGATGAAAATTCTCGGCCAGGGAGCCATGCGCGATCGCCAAGACGAAGCGCTCAACTTCGCGCTTGGCCTGAATCTTCTCGACGCTTTCACGATCGGCGCCGAATCGATTCAGGAACAGCAAGACCTCATGCGCCGCATCTCCGCAGCGTGATGGGCGAGTTGCGGTTCGGGCATCGATAGAGAAATCTTGCAGGCAGGATTACGTCTCCAGCCCAATCAGGCGCATCAATTCCAGGGCGTTGCTTTTCTCGACCACGCCTTCGCGCAGTTTGTAATCGAATCGCATTTTTCCGTCGACCACCTGGTCTTCGAAATGCATGTTTCGCAATACGTTTCCCACCGCCGGCACGATTTCCGTCAACGCCAAATCGTGCGTCGTCACGATTCCAATCGCCCGCCGTTTGAGCAGCGCCTGGATCAAGCTTTCCGCGCCGATCCTGCGGTCCTTCGAATTCGTTCCCTCGAGCAACTCGTCGAACAAAAACAGCAGCGGCATCTGCTCGTTCGCCCCGTCAAACACTTTGCGGATTTGGAGAATCTCCGTGTAAAAACTCGACCGCCCTTCCTGCAACGAGTCGGTGCTTCGCAGCCGCGTTCCGATTCTCAGCGCGCTCAGCCGCAATCGTTTTCCGCGGATTGGCGCGCCGGCCATCGCCAGCACCGTATTGATTCCCACCACGCGCAGCAGTGTGCTCTTCCCGGACATGTTCGAACCGCTCACGAGGAGCACGCGCGTCTTGGCATCCAGCCGCACGCTATTTCGCACGCACTTTTGCGAGGCAATCAGCGGATGTCCCAATTCTTCGCCGTCAAAAAATCCCAATCCATCCTCCGCGGCCGCGAATTCCGGAAAAGGGTCGGCGGGATGCTCGTAGGAATAGGCCGCCAGCGAGAGCAACGCTTCCATCTCTCCCGTCAGCTCGACCCAGCGGCGCATTTTTGCGCCCCAGCGCCGGCGCCACACCTCCGCCGCCATCGCGACCTGCACGCTGTAGAGAAATGGCAGCTCGCATATGCGCGCAATCAGGCTATCGCTTGCGTCGATCCAATAAGCGACGCGGGCGAATCTCTGGATCGCTCGCGAAGCGGGCTCGCCGCCCTGCTTCAACTCCGCCGCGTATTCGCGCAATTTCGGCGCGGCGAACGGCTCGCGTTCCAGCCGTTCCAGGATTTCCGAAAAGAGTTGCAAGCCTTCCGCGTTGGCGTCCACTCCTTCCATGACGGCGCGCGCCGTGCTCCAGAGCCAGCGGAGAATCGCTCCTTCCACGGCGAAAACAGCCAATAGCGGCCAGAGCGCGGAAGTTTCGAAGAGATAGACGATGGCCGCCGCGGCACACAACGAGAGCACCACGGCCGCGACACGCCAGGCGGCGCTCACAGGCAAGAGCGATTTTCCCTCCGCCCATTCGATGAGCGTTTCCGGATTCAATCGCGCGCGCAAGTCTTCTCCGGTCACGGCCAGGTCCTCTCGCAGGTCCAGCTTTTCGCGCAGCTCCTCGATCAGTTTCTGCCGCTCCAAAATCGCTTGCGCATCCGAACCTTCGCGCAGCCATTGCGCGAGCCGGTTTTCTCCCATGGGCAGGCGCGCCGTGGAAAGCAGCTCGAAGAGGCATCCTCGCCCGAAGAGATCCAAGTCCTCCGCATACACATGATAGGAATCGCGGAATCGTTCTCCCGTCTGCCCGCTTCCCGCCCAGCGGTCTTCGATACGCGCGATTCCTTTGCGATAGAATTCCGCCGCGGTATTTGCGCAGCCTTTCGCGCGCAGCACGCGTCCGTGGAAAATCGCCAGCAGGGCGTACGCGGCAACCGGCGCGATGATCCAGTACGCCGCAAGCGCGTGCTTGCCGAAAATTCCCCACAAGACCAGCAGCTCCGCCGCAATCGCCGCGAGCTTCGCGTATCCCACGCGAAAGTGGATTTTTTCTTTCTCGGCAATCCGCTTTTCGTATTTTTCGATTCGCTTGGCGTATTCTGCTTTTGGCTCAGCCACGATACCTCGCTGCCGCATCGCTTTCTGCTCGTCGAGTCTATCTCTTCTCTTCCTTCCCGGCACCCGCTCCGTTGGTGCCATCTTCCTCTGCGGCGTGGAACCCCACATTCCAAAGTGATACGCTCCTCCCATGTGGTGGGGTGGGACGAGCCGCAGGGAAGCATTCCGCAGGTTATCCGGCGGTCGACCTGTGCGCGCGAGGTTCGCGATTGCCGCTGCGATCCTAGGAGCTTGCGGTTGCGTTCTCATCGCCGCGGCGCAATCCCTTTCGCCCGGCGAAGTCCGCCTGAGCAGCCGTCCTTACGAGCCCCGGCCGCTTCTTCGCGCGGTGAGCCGGCTCGTGGAGCTGGAAGTCGTCGTGCGCGACGCGCGCGGGATTGCGGTTCCCGGCCTGACGAAAGACGATTTCGCCGTTTTTGATTCCGGAAAGGTGCGAGATCTTTCCGCATTCTCGGTCAGCATTTTGAATCCACCTGCTGGCAGCAATGCCGCCAAGCTTGCAAAAGCGGGAGAGTCTTCATCCCTAGCAACTTCTTCAAATATCGCGAGCCAACCTCAGGCTTCAGGTGCGGCGCCCGCTAGAGACCGCTGGATTGTCCTTCACTTCGACGATATCAATACTGCGGTTGGCGATTTGGCTCACGCCAAAATTGCCTCGAAGCGTTTCGTGAATGAAGCACTCGGGAACGGCGACCGAATCGCCGTCTTCACCACTTCCGCCGGGCGAGTGCTGGATTTTACCGGCGATACGTCCGCCGTTCTTGCGAGTATCGCAAAAGTACAGGCTCATCAGCGCATGTCGCCTTCCGGAATCTCGTCCTGTCCCAGGATCACGCCCTATGAGGCCTATCGGATCGTCAACAACGATCCGACGGCCCTGACGATGAAAATCACGGAAGCCTGCCGCTGCGGCGGTACGGACCCTACGAACGGGTTGTGCATGACTGTCGAGCAGCTTCCACCGGGCGAGCCCTTGAGCCCCACGTTCCAAAACGGCGCGGGCGCTGGCATCATCGAGTCCGTGCAGTCCCAGGCGCAGCAGACCTGGGACCTCGCGTTGCAAGTTTCCCAGCTCACCATGCAGGCGATCCAGGAAGATCTCGACGCTCTCTCGCAAAAACCGGGCAATCGCGTTCTGCTGCTCGCGTCCTCCGGATTTCTTTCCGGCGAGCTGGAGGAAAAGCAGGACGCCATCATCGATCATGCCGTTCGAGCGGGCATCATCATTAATTCGCTGGACGCCAAGGGGCTTTACGCCGAAGCTCCGGGTGGCCCGATCAACGAGACACAGGAGCTGACCGATATTCCTGTCAGCAGCACGGTCTTCCAGATCGAATCGCTCGGCGACCGCCTCGATAGCGTGGATTCCAGCATGGCGCGGTTTGCCGAAGGAACCGGCGGCCTGCTCTTTCGCAATAACAACGATCTGGACCTTGGGTTTCGCCAGCTCGGCCTTGTTCCTGCATGTACGTACCTCGTGGGATTCACGCCGGCGGAGGACGGGAAGTATCACAAGATCAAAGTAGAGCTGAGAAACAAAGCGCGCGAATTCGCGCAGGTGCGTCCCGGCTATTTTGCGCCGGCGCCTGGAGCCGCCGAACAGCCCGCGCCCGTCGATCAGATGGACGCTCTGATGAGCGGGACCGACGAAAAGACGGATTTACCCGCCACGATCAGCGAGAAGCTGGGCACGGCCAAGTCCGGCGGGCCGGAAATTATCGTGCAAACGCACGTCGATATTCAGAAGCTCGCGTTTGAAGAGAAAGAGGATCGCCAGGTGCAGAAGCTTACGTTTGTGGCGGCGATTTTCAACCCGCAGGGAAATTTCATCACCGGCAAGGAAGCGGAGATGGATCTTGCGCTGAAACCGGAGAGCTTCGAGCGCTTTTCGAAAAGCGGCATCAGCGGCGTCATGCAACTGGAAGCGCCTTCTGGCGCCTATCGCTTGCGCGTGGTTGTGCAGGAAGCGCTGCACGGCAATCTCTTCGCGACGAGCAAGATGCTCCAAGTTCCGTAGAGAAACGGCATGACTCTTTTCCAACGCCAATTGCGAAGAGCATTCCCCGGATTTTCCAGTGCAAGATTGTGCGCGACG
Source organism: Candidatus Acidiferrum sp. (assembly GCA_049641765.1). Classification (GTDB taxonomy): domain Bacteria; phylum Acidobacteriota; class Terriglobia; order Acidiferrales; family UBA7541; genus Acidiferrum. Next base: position 66,529 of record JBAQJX010000020.1, on the reverse strand, counting down.
CTTGCGGGAATCCTGATACTTGGGCCGTTTCTATTTTCCTGCTTGACGGGCGCGCAGCCATCGAACGATCAGGATAATAAAACAAAGAGCCGGAACCTGCAGTGGAACCCTCCCGCGGTGGACGCGCACCTTCGAACGCTTGCGTCCTCGCCGCCGTGCGATCTCTCGAAGGTCCTCGCCCAGGCGGCCGCAAGCGAGAGCGAAGAAACCACTCGTCTTCAAGATTTCACGGCGGAGGAACAAATCCAATATCAAACATTCGACCGTGATGGCATGGTTCAGAATCTTGGTTCCGAGACGTTTGAATACAATGTTCTTTTTGAAAAATCACCCGGCGGATTGTTGTTTCAAGAAAAGCGGAATCCCACGCACGGAAGCAATTTCACGGCTGAGGCGTCACAAGACATGGGACTGCCGGAAATCGTTTTGATTTTTCTTCCGAACCTGCAGGACGATTACGAAATGAAGTGCGAGGGCCAGGTGGAATGGGGCGGCCAACTCACGTGGGTGGTCCATTTTCTGCAGCGCAAGGATAAACCGCGCCGCACCTATTCCTTCCGCATCAACAATGAGGTGCATCCGGCGGCGCTTAAGGGACGCGCCTGGATTGTCGCCGGAACCGGCCAGGTCGTGCACATGGAGACAGGCCTGATGGAGCCGGTTCGCGGCGTGAGAGTCCAGCAGTCCTACCTTTCGCTCGACTATGCCCCTATTCAATTTCAGGCAGAAGCGGTGCGCGTGTGGCTGCCGAAGCTAGTCCAGGGTTATTGCGATTTTGGCGATCATCGCACGATCGTCGCCCACACGTTCTCGAACTTCATGTTGTTTTCCGTGCACACGGACCAAAAGATAGAAAAGCCGAAGCAGAATTAAGCATTCGAACAAGGACGCTTAGAGCCGGACGCCCTTTAAGCGGTTGTGGCGATCTGTAAGGAGCGCTTGCAGTCAGCTGCAAGCCTATCGATTGGTGGTCGCGTTTGACGCGGCGGCGTTTCCAATGGCATCGCCATTCAAGACGATCTCGACCCGGCGGTTGCGTTGACGGCCTTCGGGTGTATCGTTCGTGGCGACGGGCTGGGTTTTTCCGAAGCCGCGGGCGGTGATCGTGGAAGCCGGAACACCTTGCTCGGCGAGAAAGTCGCGGACGGAGTCCGCGCGGCGCTCGGAAAGCTGCTGATTGAATTCATCCGTGCCCACACTGTCGGTGTGACCTTCGATCTGCATGTTCAGGCCGGGATGCGCGAGCAAAATTCCTGAAATCTTCGCCAACTTTTCGCGCGCGCCGGGCTTAAGCGTGTAGCTGCCGGTGTCGAAGAGCACGTCGGACATGTTGACGATCAAACCGCGAGCGGAATCGCGCGTCTGCAAAATGGAATTGAGTTGATTTAGAAGCTGTGCCCGAAGGTCCGCTTTTTCGGCTTCGGCCTTTGCGGCGGCCTGGCGCGCTTTTTCGGCTTCGGCTTCGGCGGCGTGTTGTTGGTCTTGCGCGGCGGCTTTATCCCTCGCTGCTTGTTCGGCGGCGGCTTGAGCAGCTTGCTGTTGCGCTACCGCGGCGGCGGTGGCCTGCTCGGCTTCTGCTTTCTGGCGCGCAGCTTCCGCGGCGGCTTGTTCCGCTTCCTGCTTCATGCGCAGCGCATCGGCCTTGGCGGCTTCCGCTTGTTGACGAGCCAGATCCGCGTCCTGGCGGCGCTTGATCTCCGCGGCCGCTTGTTCTTCCGCGGCTTTCTTGTCCGCGGCGGCCTTGGCTTGCGCGTCTTCTTCGGCCTTTTGTTTCACGGCCATCACGCGCGCTTCTTCCGCCGTCTCCACAACCTCGCGGGCCGTAGCAGAAACGGATTTTTTGTCGCTGCCTCGGCGATAAACGTCTTCCGCGTTCTGGAGCTGCTGCTCGGCTTTGGCGAGCGAAGGCGCCGCGTACTTGTCGGCTTGCGCGATGTGCGCGATGCGGACGGCGTTGCGCGCTTCGAAAAGTTCGAGAGGCGTTTTGCGGTCGATGCCGAAGATGGCGTTTTCGATTTTGGTGTTCGAAGAGGCGTAGATGCCGCGGCCGAGCAACTCGTACTGAGCGTCAATGTTTTCGACTTTGCCCTGGGTGGCGGGGCCAAGAACATTCTCGACCACCACCATGTTGCCCGGCTGCGTAACGGCAAAATACGGTTCGGCGGTAACGATCATTCCAAACGTTTGCAGATCGGTGATGGCTTTCAATTGCCCGCCGCCGTTCTTGAGAACGACTTCGCCGAGATTCACCGCGCGGCCCTGTGAGGAAACGGCCCAAAGCACGTAGGTCAGGTATTCGAGCCCGAATTTCGTGGCCTCTTCGAACCCCTGAAATTTCGCGTCAATTTCCATGCGGGTGCTCTTCACTTCAACGCGCGCTTCGCCCGATGCGCCCTGCATGAGTTCGGTTCCTTGAAAATCGATCTTGATGGCGCCGCCGTTGCGGCGATAGTTCACCGCTTTCGTGGTGCGGAAGACGGTGTTGGCACTGGTTGCGGGTGCAGCGCTTGTGGCCGGCGCGGGAGCCGCGGTCGTTTGCGACTTTGCCGCCGCAGGTGCTTGAGCGAATGCGGGAGCGGCAAAAAAACCGAGCAGGCCCGCGATTGCGAGATTGAAGAATGCCTTTTTCACGTCAGAACTCCTCGGTCGCTGCGAATGGCGACTTCTTGTTGAAAACAAAGGAATCTCGCTTGGTTGCCGCGAGCGCCTCCAACTCCACGCCGGAGTCTTGTCCTAAGGTATTTTTATCGTAGCAAGAAAGCGGCGGGGGGAAGGGACGTGTAAAGCTCGTTTGCACAAGTAGTTACGAGGTTGGAGGAAGGGATAAGGGAAGCCGGAGTTGGGAGCAAGCTGTGGAGAGAAGGCCCGAATTTGACGGGGTGGTTAAATCCGGGCCTCTTGGCGAGCGACTGCCTCAGGGAAGATGATTTCGCCAGCCCCGATCAGGCCGACAAAAGGCGATAAGTTATTATAAATGCACCGGTTAACTTGCATTAGACGGTCGAAGCGGTTGCGGTTTTGGACTTCCGCTTTTTCTCGTACATGGCCCTGTCGGCTTGGACAAGCAGCTCGCCGAGGCTGATGGGTTTCTTGGGGTCGAACCGAGCGACCCCGACGCTCAGAGAGAGCGTGCATGGGCTGCCCGAGGAACTGGCCTTTTTGAGGTTTTGCTCGAGGCGGCGGAACATGGATTCAAGGGATTGTTGGCCCGCTTCAACGGCAAGGATGACGAATTCATCTCCGCCGAGACGGGCGATGACGTCGGAGCCCCGGAAGGTCTGTTCCAGAGCATCCGCCGTTCGAATGATGGCCAAGTCGCCTTCCTGGTGGCCGAAGGTATCGTTGATTCGCTTCAAGTTGTCGAGGTCGCAGAAGAGGAGGAGCAAGCTCTGCGAATCGCGGCGTGCCAGCCTGAGCTGCTGCGTGGCGGCGGCGAAAAATCCGCGGCGATTGTAAAGACAGGTCAAGTCATCGGTTAACGCCAAGTACCTCAGCTCGCGATCCAGCAATGCTTGCTTCATGGCGCTCCAAACTGCGGGGTGACCCGCGACACGAAGTGTGTCCTTGTCAGGTTCTTCGGACTTGAGGATCGTGGAAATCTGATCGACCTCGTGCAAAATCTGGCCGAGCTCGCTGTCCGCCGCCTGCAAAGCGGAAGCCAGGGATTCTTCCAGTCCTTGCGGCGCGGCGGGTGTCTTTTTTCGATCCATATAGAAAATCCTGCGATTGGGCGAAAAATTGGCAGCCAGGCTCGTACTTCTAGCTCCGGGGACTCCCATAAAACCTCCTGTGAACAAGCGGCAAACGGGACAATCGCCGTGGGATGAATAGTTCCATGCGAGCGCGATCAGAACAAGCAGGTCGGTTCACTAAACATTGGGCAGGTAATCCCATTAGGACTAAGCGGCAGGGACGCAGACGGCAGCGCCAGATGCGGAGAATTGCTTCCAAGGTGATTGAGCTATCGGGTGTTTACCTGATAGAAGTGACAGTGGTTTGCCGGATTGAGGGGGCAGCAACAGGCTGCAACAGTAGCTTCACATGTGCCCTCTACCCGGCCCGCACGTGCCAGGTGTCTGCGGCGCCTATTATTAAGGAGAACCCAGTCATGGCGAGACGAGAAAGTAATTCCAAGGACTCCGACGATCGCGGCCAAAAATCGGCGGAAATGGTCGGAAGCGAGGCGGCCCAGGAGTTACTCCGAGAGCTGGTCGCCCACCTTCGGCAAAACCGGACGCAGTTGCGCGAAGAGTGGATCGCCCGCATTTCGGAGACGCGCCTGCTGACAGCGATGACCAAAGAAGAGATCTTCGCGGAAGCGACGTCGGTCTACGACAGCTACGTGGAAGCTCTCGAAACAGAGACGTTCGAAGCACTCCAGGCGTACGCACGAAACCTTTCCGAACGCATCATTCCTCGAGGCGTTGAGACCCACGAAGTCGTGGGTATCGTTCTTCTACTACGCGACGTGCTCGCGCGCTCACTCTTCGCCAAGTACCAAACAGACTTCAAGAAACTCAACCGCATTCTGGACGCCTACGAACCGGCGGCGAACCGCATCGCGAACACGGTGGCCGTGGGTTTCGTGCAAGAACGCGAGCGCGTCATCCGCCAGCAGCAGGAAGCGATCCGCGAACTGTCGACGCCTGTTTTGCAGGTTCGCGAACGACTGCTTATTCTGCCTATCATCGGAGTCATCGATCCGCAGCGCGCTCGGCAATTAACGGAGCAACTGCTTCGCGGGATTCGAACGAATCGCGCGAAAGTCGTGGTTATCGATATCACCGGTGTGGCCGCCATGGACGTCACGGTGGCCAACCACCTCGTTCAAACCGTCGAAGCTTCCCGGCTCCTTGGAGCAACTGTCATCGTCACCGGCCTGTCTCCGGAAATTGCACAGACACTCGTCACGATCGGTGTGGACCTGGGCAAGATGAACACTGTCGGCGACCTGCAAGGCGGCATCGAACAGGCGGAGAGACTGCTAGGCTATAAGGTGGTCGCCGTGGCGGAAACTCGCTAGACCATCCAAAGGAAGGGGCAACGTGGAAGTCCCAATTCTAAAGCAGGGAGCGGTGCTGATAGCCACCTTTCAAGCAGCCCTTTCCGACGCCGATCTCAACCAATTGCGCAAGGGCCTGGTGTTGCAAGTCGTGAAGATGCGGTCCCGCGGCGTGATTGTGGACGTCACGGCCATGGACGTGATGGATTCCTTTGCCTCGCGAACCCTCCGAGAGATTGCCCACATGATTCGTCTCCGCGGTGCGGAGACCGTCATTGTGGGAATTCAACCTGAAGTCGCTTTTGCGATGGTCCAGCTAGGACTCACGTTAGAAGGCGTGGCAACAGCGCTGGACCTTGAAGAAGGACTGGCGTACCTGACGGAAAAGTTCAAGAACATAGGCTAGGAACTCCATGCGGCCGCCTCAAGAAATCCGAGTGGCGATTAACTCGGACCAGGACATAGTCGTCGCCCGCCAAAGGGGCCGCTCACTGGCGTTAGAACTTGGTTTTTCTCCGGGCGATGCGACGCTGATCGCCACTGCCATCTCCGAATTGGCGCGAAACATCGTGTCCTACGCGCAGACCGGTGTTGTCAGTCTGCAGGGCATTCAAACCACCCATCGGCAAGGGATATTGGTCATTGCATCGGACAACGGGCCGGGGATCACCGACATCCGGCAAGCGATGCGCGACGGATTCTCAACATCGGGAAGCCTGGGACTGGGGCTGCCTGGAGTGAAACGAATCATGGACGAGTTTGAGATTCAGTCCCGCTCTGGCGGCGGGACAAAAGTCGTGGTGAAAAAGTGGAACCGATAGAGACGCCGCTTCTGGAATACGGGGTGGCGAAATTCATTCTGCCCGGCCAGAAAGAGTCAGGCGACCAGCACCTGGTTTGCTGCAGCAAGGGAAATATCCTTATCGCGGCGATCGATGGTTTGGGTCACGGAGAGGAAGCCGCCGAGGCGGCGAAACTGGCGACCACGATTCTTCGACAAGAAGTGGATGAGCCGGTTATTTCCTTGGTGCGGATTTGCCACGAGAAATTACGCCAAGGCCGCGGCGCGGTTTTAAGCCTTGCCTCCATCGATGCGGCACACGGCATGATGACGTGGCTGGGAATTGGAAACGTTCACGGGCTGCTGATGCGCCCCGGCCAGAATGGAGCGACACAACAGGATACGCTCCTCCTTCGCGGAGGCGTTGTGGGCGGCCAGCTTCCGCCGCTGCAAGCGGCCGTGTTGCCAGTGGGGAACGGAGACACGCTGGTCTTCGCCACTGACGGCGTAAAAAACGGATTTGTCGAAGGCCTTTCGCGTCTTGAGGCTCCACAAAGAGCGGCGGATCGAATTTTGCTACGCTACCAAAGCGGAACGGACGATGCGCTGGTGCTTGTCGTGCGGCTGACTGGAATTCGAACATGACGCCGGCAACCAAACGAAAGAAAAAGGCGGCCGGTACGTTTGAGCAGCGATATCACGCTGGGCTTCTTTCGCATGTGCGAAATCCCGGCGAGGAGACACTAGGAGAAGCCTACGAACTCGGCCGCAGCGCGATCGCGGAAGGCAAGAGCCTGCTCGATCTTGCTTCGATACATCACCAAGCGATTCAGGGAATGGTGCATGAAGCGGCTGCGGCAGAAGTCCGGAAACAGATTCTCAGCTGCGGCGCGAGTTTCCTTATGGAGAGCCTCTCTCCTTTCGAAATGACGCACCGCGGTTTTCAAGACGCGGTGAAATCTCTCCGCCACCTGAACGACACACTTGAAGCAGAGATCAAGCGTATCGCTTACGCCGTTCACGATGACGCGGGACAGTTGCTGGTGGCGGTTCACCTGGCGCTCGCGGAATTTGCGGGGGGGTTGCCGGAGCAAAAAAAACAGCAACTCATGCACGTCGAAGGGCTGCTTGGGCAAGTCGAAAAACAACTGCGCCGCTTCTCCCACGAGCTGCGACCGACGATCCTGGACGATCTCGGATGGATTTCCGCGATTCGCTTCCTGGCGGACGGGGTTACGGAGCGCACCGGACTACAAGTGAAATTCGAATCTAAAGTGAAGGGCCGACTGCCCGAGGCCCAGGAAACCGTGCTGTACCGTGTTGTACAGGAGGCGTTGACGAATGCGACGAAGCATTCGAAAGCCAGGAGCGTGCGAATTCAAGTGCAGCAGCGAGGGCTCCAGCTTTGCTGCCGCGTTCGCGACGACGGAGCGGGGTTCAATCCGCAGGTTTTGCAGTCGAACAATGCGCGGAAGGGCCTGGGGCTGGTCGCCATGCGTGAACGATTGAACGCGATCGGCGGCACTCTATCCGTCGATTCCGCGGAGGGCCAGGGAACAACACTACTTATCCAAATTCCAAGGGAGGCACTCGATGAGCGTTCGCATCGTCCTCGCCGATGACCATACTCTCGTCCGGCAGGGCTTAAAGTCGTTGCTTGAGCGCGAGGGCTATCAAGTCGTGGCGGAAGCAGCCGACGGCCAGGAAGCAGTCCGCCAGGTGGAATCGCATCGGCCGGATCTCGCGATCTTCGATATCAGCATGCCGGTCTTGAACGGCTTAAACGCCGGGCGAGAGGTCACGCGGTCTTTTCCCAGAACGAAAACCATTCTGCTTACCCAACACGACGAAGATCAGTATGTTTCCGAAGCACTCGACGCCGGCGTAAAAGGTTATGTCTTGAAGAGCCAGGCGGCTAACGACCTGCTAGAAGCCATCAAACAGGTTTCTCGCGGGCAAGTGTATTTGAGTCCCGGAGTTTCGGGCGCGGTTATGGAGGCGTTCCGTAATAAGACGGAACGGCCGAAGGACCGGTTGACGACGCGGGAGCGGCAGGTGTTACAGCTGATAGCCGAGGGGAAGTCGACGAAGGATGTCGCTTCGCTGCTCAACATCAGCGTGAAGACGGCGGAATCGCATCGCACACGTTTAATGCAAAAGCTGGACATCCACGAAACGGCCACCCTGGTTCGCTATGCCATCAGGCACGGCGTCGTGGAGCCGTGATTTGCGCGGCAGCGCCGATGCTCCGCGTTTAATTTCTTGAGACACGCGCGACGGAATTGTATGATACCGATACTGCGGCTGAGGACGGCCGCGCCGAACTGGGTGGGGGAGAAGAGGTTTTTCGATGTTCTCCTTTCGCGCGCCTCTCCATACAACAAAATGTCGTTGGGTTCCGACCATTGTGGCCTGGCTGCTTTTGTGCGGCATGCTGCCGCAACTCAATCTTGGGGCGCAAGAATCGAAGAACACGCAACAAAGTGCCTCGCCGGCGCGGGCGCAAGAGCCACAGTCCGCGGTTCAGCAACGTCAAGAGGGGCAGCCCGAGGAACCGTTCGCTTCACCGCCGACGTACGACAAATCGATATTTCAAAACCCCATCCCGAGCGATCAGCTTGCGTTCCTGCACCAGTTTGCAGGGGCGAAGACCAAGGACCTGTTCCGCGACAAGCAGTTCCATAAATTGATGCACAGCCTGCTGCCGAATGTGATTTTTCACTACGGCAGGGACATGTCCCTTTCCGATGCAATGGACATGGTGATGAGGGGCTCGTCCTTGCAGGTTCAAATCCGGGAAGACAGATATGTGCTGATTTACGGCCACCGCGGCCCATACCTGAAGGGCCGAGGTTTCCTTTGGATCGACATGAAGGACGGCCTGGGGCTAGGCGCTTTCTTCTTTGCTCCCACGAATGGCGAACCCACGCCGACGGTGACGGTTTTTTCGAAGCAGATCCTGGAAGATTCGCTGGAGATGAGCCAGCTTCCGCCGGCGTTTGCACAGGATTTGGACCAGTGGGCAGCGGATTCGAAGATGCCAATGCTGACGACGCGCTACTTCCTCACCGGCATGAAGGAAAAGATTTTGCTGGAGCACGACGAGGATCATTGCGCCGCGTCGAACGGAGCGGCCCCGCCCCCCGAGAGCATGTGCGAACAGCTGAATGCGGATGCCGCCGACATCGATATGAACGCGGCTTACTATCTGGAAGAGACTCACCATGCGACCAACGGCACCGCGTGGATGATCACCGGCGCGAACCAAGTGGCGTGGATCCAATTTCGGGAAAATACCTGCCGGATGGGACCCGACCCTCTGCTTTGCCGCATCCGTCTGACACGGGCTCGCACGCGCACTTTCCTCCGCCCGCAGCTTACGCCGCACAGCTAACCCAAACTTCTCTGAAAACTTCACGGAACTTTTGGCTTGCTAAGACGTCTGTGTATGGAGAGGTCTGAGCATGGGCAAACCTGACTCTTTGCAGGGTTCAATGGATCTGCTCGTCCTGAAGATACTTTCGCGGCGGCCGGGGCTACACGGCTACGCGATTATGTCCGCGATTCAGGATATTTCGGGCGAAGTACTGCGGGTCGAGGAGGGGTCGCTTTACCCCGCGCTGCACCGGATGGAAGAAGCCGGGTGGATTCGCGCGGAGTGGATCACGAAGGAGACGGGGCGGCGGGCACGGCTCTATGAACTGACGGCGGCAGGGAAGAGACAGCTCGGGATGGAAGAATCGCGCTGGCACGCGGTAACTTTGGCGGTGACCAGGGTTTTGCGAGAGGCCTGATATGTCGTTGTGGTCGAGAATTGCAAATATCTTCGGCGGCGAGCGGTTAAATCGAGAGATCGACGAAGAGTTCGAAGCGCACATCGAAGAGGCCATCGCGCAGGGGCGAGATGCAAAGAGCGCGCGGAAAGCATTCGGCTCTCCGTTGCGGCACCGCGAAGGGAGCCGCGACGCGAGGCTGATCGGCTGGCTGGAATCTTTGCGCGCGGACGCGGTGTTCGGATTGCGGCAGCTTGCGAAAACGAAGGTGACTTCGATTGCCGCCATTTTGTCGCTCGCTCTGGCGATCGGGGCGTGCACGTGCGCATTCCGATTGATTGACGCGTTGCTGCTGCGGCCTTTGCCGGTCGCGCATCCTGAACAGCTATACGACCTGGCGCGGCAAGGCATTGGGCCGGAAGGCAAACCCCAGACGTTTGACGGATGGGCTTATCCGGACTTTCAGCTGATGCGTGCGGCGGTGGCGAAGCAAGCGGAGCTGATCGCCGTGTCGTACGCAGATACGGTGGATCTGACGTACAAGTCGGACGAGGAGATGGAACGGGCCTACCTGCAATACGTTTCCGGATGGACGTTCTCAACGCTTGGCGTGAAGCCGGCGCTGGGGCGCGTGTTTACGGAGAACGACGACGTGAAGCCGGGCGGAGAACCGTATGCGGTGATTTCCTACGATTACTGGACGCATCGATTTGGGCAGGATCCCGGCGTGATTGGCCGCAAGTTTCGCATGGGCAACGACCTTTACGAAATTGTGGGCGTGGCGCAGGCGCCCTTTACCGGGACCGAGCCGGGGACCATGGTGGATATTTTCGTGCCGACGATGATGCACCCTGGAGTGACGCGTAAAGACTGGACGTGGCACAGGACGTTGGCGCTGGTGGCGCCTGGCGCGACGCTCGAGCCAATGCGGCAGAAACTGGATGCCACTTCGCGAGCGTTCGAGGAAGAGCGCGCCAAGGGATTTCTTGGAATGTCGAAGGAGACCATCGACCAGTATCTGGGCCAGAAGCTGCTGATGGAGCCGGCGGCGACGGGAGCGTCGGATCTGCAAGAGGAGACGCGGAAGCCACTGACGATCCTGGGAGTGTTGGTGGCGCTCGTGCTGTTGATCGCGTGCGCGAACGTGGCGAACCTGATGACGGCGCAAGCGTCGGCGCGTGCGCGAGAGATGGCGGTGCGCGTGTCGATCGGAGGAGGGCGAGGACGGCTGGTTCAGCTTGTCCTGGTACAGAGCGCGTGGCTGGCGGTGCTGGCCGCGGGGGTGGGCGGATTGTTTGCGTGGTGGTCGGGACCGTTCGTCGTGGGCATGATCAATCCGCCGGACAATCCGGCGAGGCTGCTTCTACCCGCGGACTGGCGAATGCTGATGTTCGGCGTGGCGACTGCGTTGGGCGTGACGCTGCTCTTCGGATTGGCGCCGGCGCTGCGGGCGTCGTCGGTGAATCCGGTGTGCGCGCTGAAGGGAGGAGAGGATCCGCATTCGAAGCGGCGATTGATGCATGTGCTCGTCGCGGCGCAAGTGGCGTTCTGCTTCATCGTGCTGTTCGTGGCGGGGTTGTTCGTTACGACGTTCAAGCGGTTGTCCAACGTGCCGACAGGATTTTCCGCAGATCGATTGCTGGTGGTGGATACGGTGGCGAAGCAACCGCAACCGGTGGAGTACTGGCGACAAGTGGCGGAACAACTGCGAAACATGCAGGGAGTTCAGTCGGTCGCGCTGACCGATTCGCCGCTGCTCGGGGGCAGCAGCTGGAACAATTCGGTTTCGGTGAATGGCGCGCCGCCGGACGGAACTCTGACGTACATGCGAGCGGTTTCCCCGGACTGGCTAGACACGATGAAGATTCGGTTGATCGACGGCAGAGATTTTCGGCCGAGCGATGCGCAGCCGGGAACAGCGATCGTCAATGAAACTTTCGCGAAGACGTACTTCGACGGCGTGGATCCAGTGGGGAAGTCGTTCGAACTGGTGATGGACGAAGGCGTGCGCCTGCGGTACCAAATTGTGGGACTGGTGGCGGACGTGATCTACCGGGATTTGCGAGAGCCGATCTTGCCGCAGCTGTATGTGCCGTTCAACTCGGTCGACGCAAACGGATCGCCGCGTAAGAAGTCCGCGGGAGTCTTGCTGGTGCGGACGTCCACCGAAAATCCGCGGGCGCTTGCAGCGCTGATTCGGCAGGAAGTGCCGCGTGCGCGGCCAGAGTTTCGCGTGAGCCGCGTGCGGACGCAATTGGAGATCAATCAGTCGCACACGGTCCGTGAACAATTGCTGGCGACGCTGGCGCTGTTTTTCGCGGTGGTGGCGCTGCTGCTAGCAGGCGTGGGTCTGTACGGGGTGCTGCACTATTCCGTGCTCCAACGGCGGCGCGAGATCGGCATTCGAATCGCGGTTGGCGCGCAAGCCGGCGGCATCGCGCGGCTGGTGACGGCGGATGTGTTCGCGATGGTTCTCGTGGGCGCGGCTGTTGGAGTCGCACTTGGCTTGGTGTCGGTGCGATCGATCGAGTCGCTGTTTTATCAGGTAAGCGCAACGGACTTGGAGATCTTGGCGCTGCCGTCGCTGGCGATTCTAGCGGGGGCGTTGCTGGCGGCGCTGCGGCCGGTGATCCACGCGGTGCGAATCGATCCGGCATCGATGCTGCGGGTCGAATAAGAATGCTAATTTGGTGCCCGAGAGAGGACTCGAACCTCCACGACCTTGCGATCACTAGCTCCTGAAGCTAGCGCGTCTGCCAGTTCCGCCACTCGGGCACAAGCGCGGTGAGCGAACCCCAAAATTATTCGGGAGTTCCAGTTCAACGAGGCATTTTCATTGTGCCCGCCGCTTCCAAGTTTGTCAACGAAGCGCCGGGATGCTCCGCGGAAGGGCATTTTGGGTGCGTAACTTGCGATATTCCCCTGAGCTCTTCGGTATTCGTTTGGTCAATGGCAAGTAGTTGAAATTGGTATGCTTAGTGCTATACTCCGCTCCAGCGCGGTCTCTCACCCCCTCGTCCTCGCCGAACCAAAGGCCGCGTGTCGGTTCCAGTGGGAGGTCATCATGGATAGCCTCACAGGGTCCATCCTATATGTTCTGATCGCCTGGGGCATCGTTACTGCCGTCTTCATGCTGCTATTGATTCGGCGGAGCCTTCTTGCCAGCCACGAGGATGATCAAATCTTCCTCGACGGGGCGTCGGAGCACATGGCTCGGGAACAGCGGGAGCTTATCGCGAAGATTCAGACGCTTTCACGGCCGCTGCTGACGAGCGGCATCGCCTCCGGGGCGCTTCTGCTGGTTCTTGCTGGCTTGTGGCTTTATAACGGCCTGAAGAACTTCTAGACCGTTGAAGCGAGCCGCGGCTCCCGGTTCGTCAGCGCGTCGATGGACCGTTGGGCCGGGGCTGTGGTGCTTGCGGTGTGGCTGCGGGCGCGGTTGTCTGGCCCGTTGGTACCACGGACGTGTGGTTGTGGACGATCAGCCAGTGGTTATCCCTTTTTTCGAAGATGAGCGTGGTCTGCCCGCGCGATAGCGAAGGCTGCCCATCCACGACCCCTGAAAATTCCCACTGATAACAAGCCCATGCAAAGGTGGGCGTGTACTTGATGTAGGTGTTTGAGCGGTCCATGCGAACCTGCTCCATGCGGGCGTGGAGCGCCTGGTAGGCGGCGAGGTAATTCTTCCAGCCAAACACCGGCGGCGCCCAGATGCCGTTGACCACCTCTACATCGTCGGCATAGTTCTTGTGCAATTTCTCGATGTCCCCCACTTGCCAGGCGCCCAGCATCTCGGAAATCTCGTAGTCGATTGCCTGCTCGTCGCCCAAGGGGACCGCGGACGCGGTATCAGCGGGCGGCGTATCGTTCTTTTTTTTCTTCTGCGCCGCGGCTGGCGAACTGCACGCCAGAAAAAGAGCCGCGCCCAAAACGATAGAAAAGGCGGCTTGGATGGCCCGGCTGGAAAAACGAGTACCGAAAAAATTCTTCATGCGTCTTCAACCCCCGGTGAAAGAGGATAACACGCTGATTTGTACGCGGGAGCCGTGTGTTCAGTTGATTTACTGGCGCGAATCCGCCGAAGAGAATCGGAGAACGAAAAAAATGCCGCGCGGCGCGCTCAATCTCCGGAATGCGTTGCGCTGATCAAGTTGACGAAGAGCCGGTACGCGCCGGAAATGCCATCGGGAATCTGCCGGAAGAAGGCGATGCCCGTGTAGATGTACATGCCCTTGCCGTAGTGCGTGTACACAAGCGCGCCATCGAGGTCGGGTTCGCCGGGATCGTGCATGGAAAGAAGCGCCGTGTATTTCGGGTCGAACTGCGTCCAGTAGTAGAGACCGCGCTCTTGCACCCAGCCGTTGAAATCGTCCTCGGTGATTTTGTTGGGACGGTTCAAGAGAGGATCGTCCGGCTTGAGGAACTTGACGGCCGCGGTCTCGTCGGTGATGCGCGGCAACTGGCCGCCCGAGCCGTTTGTGATTTTCGCTGGATACGGTGCGAATTGTTGCCGGTTCCAAGCGAAGTCCCGGTTGTACTGCACGACAAGAGTGCCACCCTTCGAGACGTAGTCGAGGAGACGCTGGTTCGCGCCGGGAAGTTCTGGGCGCAACTCATACGCGCGGACGCCGACGACTATAGCGTCGAATTTCGAAAGGTCGCCGAACGCCAACTGCTCCGCATCCAAATTCTCCACTTGAATTCCCAACATGCGCAAAGCCTGCGGAATCGGCTCGCCCTCCGCCGTAATGTAGCCGACGTGAAGATTTTCCGGAACGTTGATGGCCAGCGCGTGGACGACGCATTGCGACGGCTCGCTCCAGAATTGCGTCGGCAATGTCTGCAACGGCTCGATTGAAGTCGAGAACTTTTCGTCGCCGCGCTTTGCGTAAGCCGTGATTGCGTAATTTCCTGGGGACAGCCCGGCAGGAGCCGTGAGCGTAAGCTTCGCGTAACGGTCGCCGGAGCCTTCAATGGAAATTTCTTCGGGCTGGCTGGCGGTGAAGCCGTCCGGCACATCGAGGCCGATCGTAAGCTTTGCGGGTTGCGTTGCGTAGGAATGCACGCGCAACAGCACCTCGAAGGGCTTTTCCGGTTTCCCGTGAATGGCAATGGCTTGCTTGGGATCAACCGCCAGCGTGTAAGCAGGCACAATTCGCAGCGGGACGCGGTCCAGGCGCGTCGAATTCGCCGCGATGTGCGTCACGGGAATTTCCGCTTTGAAGTTGTAGCCGTCGACGGTCACCTCTTGCTCGGCCCGGATGAGCGGCGGGGGTTCCGGCTGGAGCTTGTCCCAAGCGCTCAGAGGAGAAGCGGCATGATTCAGGGCGATCGTAATTTCATATCCCTTTTCGGCATCGCCTTCGCGCTTCGTTTCCTTGAACTCTTCGGGAAGATTCACTTGCAGGGCGCCGAGTTCGCAGCCGCCTTCCTTTCGGCAATGCGCTTCGGCGTGAATGCCGAACGTTTCGCCCACAACCAGCGTGCTGCGGTCCGCCTCGGCCCTCAATTCAAGTCCCGCGGTCAGCGCTAGCGCACGATTGAGACGTGTTCTCATAGTTTCGAGATCGAAGGCCTGGTCCGCGGTAAGGCTGGAGTACCAATCATGATTGTGCGCGTTCGAGAGAAGAGTTCCCGCTTCGGCCAATTGTTTCAACGCATCTTTCCAGTCGAGAGCCAGCGCGAATTTTCGCGCAGCGGCAATTTTCTGGTCCGCTTCCGCTGCAGCCATAACTTTGCAGTCTTTCATTTTGTCCGGGCCGCATTGGGTTCGTGCCACGGCCTTCGCCCACTGCTCCAAACTCACATCCAGCGTTGCGGGATCGAACTTTCCGCCTTTCTCTTCGATCAGAACGACCGGCCTGCGAAGAAACGGCGAGCCGATGAAATTCGTAATGCCTTGCGAGCGGTGGTTGGCAAACGCATCGAGTCCGATTTCGCGCCAAGTTTTTCCCCAGAGTGACGAGATATCGTCCACGGGAAGCGAAGCGCCTTCCGAACTTGTCGCGCCGCCGCGCTCCGTATCCAGAAGCTGCACGGGATTTGCGGAGCCTCCCCACGGTCTTAGTCCTTCGCGAAGTTGCTCGGGGAATTCGTTCGGATCGGCCGCCATTTCCACGGCGCGCGGCGTCCACAAACCCGAGGTTTGGTGATGTCCATGCCCGCCGTGAACCCCGCCCCAGCCGTTGACCACGATGTCTGGCCGAAATGTGCGAATTACGCGAACCATGTCTCCCAGAACCGGTTTTCCCCACACTCTTTCTGTTTCTTCTGGAGTCTTGGAAAAACCGAAGTCTGGCGCGTTGGTGAAAAATAGTTGGACGCCGTAGCCGCGCGTAGCGGCGAGCAATTCCTGCGTGCGAATCAAACCGAGCTGCGGCGACTGTTCCGGCCCGAGGTCGTTTTGCCCGCCTTCTCCCCGCGTAAGAGTCAGCAGGGCCACATCGGCGTGAAGGCCGCGCGCGAGATAGGTGAGCAGCGTCGAGGACTCGTCGTCGGGGTGCGCCGTGATGTAGAGGATGCGCGTGGTCGCGCGCGCGTTTTCAATGGCTTCGATCGTATCGGGCAAGCCCGGGCCCGTTCCAGCAGCGGGAGAAAATTGAGACGACGCCGGCTTGGCCCAAAGGGACATGAGCAGAATGACAAAACCAATGGATCCGACAGACTTCAGGATAAATCGATTCACGCGACCTCCGGTTCCTTTACGCTTCCACCGACGCTTTTGCAAACGGCCATTGTCGCATTTCGCGCGCCCGAATGAGAAATGCAAGAGCCCCCAGCGCGATCTCCGCCAAGCCCCACTTTCTGGCCGGGCCTGTCTGCCAGAAAAGCCACGCCCAACCGATCATGGTCAGCACGGCGGGCAAGGGATAGAGCCACATTTTGAACGGCAGTCGCGCCGTGCCCCAGCGGCGGCGTAACAATATCACTCCCACCGCCTGGCCGATGAATTGAACGAGCAGACGCATCGCCAGGATTCCCGCGATGGCCGTCTTGAGATTCAAAACGATGCTGAAGACGAAGGCGAGCCCGCCGAGAGCGAGAAGCGATACATGAGGAAAATTTTTCTTCGGATGCAGGCGCCCAAAGATAGAGAAGAAGTTTCCGTCGAGCGCGGCCGAATAAGGCACGCGTGAATACCCGAGAAGCACGGAAAAAACCGATGCGAGCGCGATCCACAATACCATCCAGGTGGCGGCTTGCGCCGCGTGATGGCCGTACAGTCTCTCAACAAACGTACTCACGATAAATCTTGAATTTTGGGCTTCCCGCCACGGCACGACTCCCAGGATGCTCGTCTGCATCGCCAGATACAGCGCCGTAATTCCGAGAATGGAGAGAAAGATTCCCCGAGGGATATTGCGCTCCGGATCGCGTATTTCGCCGCCCAGATTGCAAACGTTGTAATAGCCCCAATAGCTGTAGATCGTATTCACCATAGCTGCGCCAAGGCCCGTGAACCAAACCCAGGAAAAAGAAAACGCGCCGGGAGGAAAATCGAACGCCATTTTGGCGTTGAAATGAGTCGCCCCGCCCCAGATGAGCCAAAGCAGGGTGCCGACTACGCCTGCCCAAAGAAGGACGGAGATTTTTCCGATGGTGGTGATGCGCCGGTAGAGAAGAATGATGAGGAGCAAGACCAAGCCGCCCGAGACGGCCTTGGCTTCCAGCGTCGTTAGCGGATGAAGATACCCGGCATAACCGGCAAATCCAATGGAAGCCGACGCAACCGAAAGGGGTGCCTGCACGAAGGTCTGCCACACGAACAAAAAGGACATCAAGCGGCCCCACCGTCCGGGACCGTAGGCTTCGCGAAGAAAAACGTACGTTCCACCTGCTTGGGGCATTGCCGCGCCCAGCTCCGACCATACGAAAGCGTCGAGCGTGGCCAGAGCTGCTCCCGCCAGCCACGCGATTAGAGCCTGCGGACCGCCCATCGCTTTGATCACCAGCGAAGTGACCACGAACGGGCCGATGCCCACGATCTCGATCATGTTGAGCGCGACGGCTTCTTTGAGGCCCAAGCCTCGCTCGAGGCCGGAAGGCTGCTCCAGCGCGGAGCTTATGGTTTTGCCGGGAACGGAGTTGTCGGGCGCAGTCGGCACGTCGCCGAGGATAACAAAAGCGCTGCGCGTCGGCGAACGCGCATTTCCTGGCGATGCTCGTGGAAGTATTTCGATGGAGAATGCCATTTCGATTTGCAAGCGTTGCCGGACGTCTTAAACTCGTCGTGTGCAGAGACCGTTTGCGCGAAAAAAAAGGAGTGGCTTTGTCGACGTTTCGTCAGGTGACCGCTTGAGCCTTCGGCATGTCCTTGCACAGACTGCGTTGCTTTTCTGCACCATCGTATTGAGCGTGTTCTTTACGCCCGAAGCGCAGGCGCAAGCGCTGAAGTTGCCGCCTGGGGCACCGGAAGCGATCGAGGAAATCTATTCCTTCGATTTGAACGCCGCCGCCGAGGACGCACAACGAATACAGAGGGCGGAACCCGATCGTCCTTTTGGCTACTTGCTCGAAGCGGAGGCGATGTGGTGGAGAATCTGGTGTTCTTCCGCTGAGTACAAATACGGGATGACGGACGCGCGGCACCGCGCAAAGCTTCCGGAAGATCAGCGCTACATCGATCTCATTGGCCGCGCCTCGTCGATTGCACAGACGCACCTTCAGGAGCACGAATCATCCGAGATGCAGTTTTATGCGGGGCTGGCGGATGCATTCGCTGCGCGGCTCTATGGTCTTCGAGGCGAAAATCGCGCGACCGCTCGCGCGGGAATTCGTGCCCGGTCGCACTTTCTGCGCGCCATCCAGATGAACCCGGATCTTGTCGATGCCGAGTTCGGCCTGGGGCTCTACAACTACTATGTGGATACCCTAAGCGCCCTCGCCAAGGTCGTTGGCTTCTTCATGGGCATCCCCGGCGGCAGCAAACAGGAGGGAATCCGGCAATTGGAGCGCGATATCGCACACGGCGTCCTCACCTCCGATGCCGCTCGGTTTTATCTGGCGCTGGATCTGCATCGCTACGACCAGCAGTATGAAAGAGCGCTCGCCATCATCGAGCCCTTGGTTGAAAAATATCCCTCCAATCCTCTTTTTCAACTGGCTCGCGGCGATTTGTACGGAAAACTTGGCCGGCGAGAACGGGCGATTGCCTCTTATCAGGTGGTCGCGAAACTCGCCGTGCAGGATCGAGAATGTAGCGCTCATATCAAGGAGCTGGTACGGGCCTCCCTGGCCGCCCAAGGGGTTAGCAGGGACGAGGCGGACACCTCCGGGAGTCATTGAAAAAAAGAGGCCTCGCGGCGGCCTTCTCTGCTCCCGCCGTGCAAGAATTGCTCATTGACCTTTCCTCGGGCAGAATGGTAAGCATGAAGGGTTGACTGGACCCGTTTGGACAGGGCAGGCGGCTGGGCATATCCGCCGCGCGGGCCGGACAAGGTTTGCGTAGCTCCGGCCTGGCTGGGGTCAACGCGCCGCGCACTTTGCGCATCTCACCCGAAAAGCACACTGGCACCCGGGGGTTCCCCGCCGTTTGACCAGCGAGGTTGTCTCCGGCCGTGCCGGAGTAACCAGTGACGATGAAGGAGTTTCGATGAAGAGGTTTCTGACAGCCCTAGCTGTCGCGTTAGCGGCGCTTCTTGTCGTGACAGGGTGCGACGATTACGGCAACACCTTTCAAGGCAACACGGGCGCATTCTTGCAGTTTGTTTCTCCTTCTGCCGTCAACGCTGGTGGACCTGATTTAACAATCACGCTGACGGGCAGCGGCTTCGTCGTACAAACCGTCGCCACGTGGGATCAGCAAAGGATTGCGACATGCGTCGTCACGACGACTGCGGCAAACGTCTGCGCACCGGCGAATGACCAGGGAACCGTAATTTCGGTGACCGCCGTGGTCCCTGCCGCTATGACGGCCAAACCGGGTACGTATTTCGTCCAGACGGTCCAACCACACTCCGGTGCCGGAATGAACGGTCTCTCCAATGCCCTTTCTTTCGTCGTATTCCCTCCCGGCAACTCCATTCCCAAGATTACGAGTATCACTCCGAATACTGCCGCGGCGGGCAGCGCATCGGTGGGTTTAACCATTACGGGCACGAACTTTCTTTTGACGTCGGATCCTACAGGGGGCTCTCAGGCATTCTGGAACTCGTCGACCACGCAGACGGCGCTGACGGTTACCAACATCACGGCCACGCAAATCCAGGCGACCGTTCCCGCGTCGCTTCTGGCAACGGCTGGAAGCGCCACCGTGACTGCCTACAATGGCCCTGTCCAAGCGCCACCAAATAGCGGATGTGTTATCAACTGCAGCGGTTTCGGTGGCGGCGGCACAAGCAACGGCCTCACCTTCACGATCACGGACCCGGGAGGTAACAATGCAAACAAAAACTCCGCCGCCGTTCAGCAGGAAACGCCTGCGGTAAGTCTCGATGGCCGCTATGTGGCGTACGCCGCTACGCAAAGCGGCCACTCGCAAGTCTTCGTGCGCGACACATGCCAGGGAGCGAATACTTCGTGCCAGCCGACCACGACGCTCGTCTCATCCGCGCTCGATGGCACTGCGGGGAACGACGACAGCCATGCTCCTTCGATGAGTTCCGACGGTCGCTATGTCGCCTTCAGCTCTGCGGCGCCGAATCTCGTTTCGGAGTCGACGACGGGCCGCCAGGTGTATCTGCGCGATACCTGCGCCGGTGTGACGAACGGATGCACGCCTTCGACGCAATTGATTTCCACCGATCCGAGCGGAAACCTTGTCGGAACGGAAAGCATTCTGCCGTCGGTCAGCTCGTCGGGCAGGTTCATTGCATTCATCGCCGTAACACAGACGCAGGGATCGCAAGCCTCCGCCGCTGCCGCGAACAAATCCGCGGCAACCTCAGCGGCAAGTTCGACGAGTAGTGACTACAGCCAGGTTTTCGTGCGGGATACGTGTCTTGGCGTGGCGAATTGCACTCCGAAAACGACGCGCATTTCGCTCCAGCCAGGAAGCACCACGGGAACTGATTCCGCGAAGCCTGCTGGTCCCGCCATTAGCGGAAGCGCCGATCACGTCGCGCTTGCGAACGGAAGCGTCGCGACTTGGTTTACGCGCTCCATCGCCGTCGACGATGGCGTCTTTCTGGCTCTGACGAAGAATCAACAGTAGCGCTGCACATCGCGGACAACCCAGCGAACTCACGAATATGCGAAGCGGCTTGCTGCGCCTTGTGAAAGGTCGCTGTGTTCGTCGGAGTGCGTAGTCGTATTACTGAGGGGGCGCCGGTTGCGGCGCGGCCGGCTGGTCCGCTGTGGGTGGTGGTGCTGGCGATCCGTCGGTCCCCGTTCCGGACTTCTCAAATCGTATCAGCGAGATTTTTGTGCCGCCGGCGTCCAGCGACAACGTCACGATGCGCACCTTTTGCTCGCGCTCTGCAATGAAGCAAACGTCGTTGTCGGAAATGTTCGTCCCGCCCAACGAGTCCGCACTCGGCTTGTCTCCCGGGTCGTGGCGCGTATACTCCGGGCTTAAATGTTCTTTGTACCAGTTGTCGACGTAATCTCGCAGATCCGTCGTGTGATAGATGGACGTTTCAACGCCATTCTGCGCTTGTCTGACCGCCGTCGCCGCTTCCGTTTCGTCCGGCACGACCAGCGAGGATCGCGGGTAAATCGGCAATCCTGGGCCAACTTCCGTTTCCTTTTCCAGCCGGAACGTTCCGCCTGGAGTGTGGATCGTGTCCTTTGCGCTGGCCGCCGTCAGCCCCATCGAGCGGACAACGCGGCTGGCCACGAATAGGCCGCCCGCCAACAACAAGCCCAACCCGAGGAACAAGGCAATCATCATCCACATGAGCGACTTGGAGGCCGACGAGTTGCCCTGCGCAGCTTCTTTTGCCATTGCCTATCTCTCCCAAGCGGGCACAATTCGCCCAGCGTTCAGTTTCGCAGAAATGCCGCTGCGGTCATCCGGAAACCGCCCCAAATGTGTTCTATGGGTTCCTGTTCTTTAGTTCAGTCCCGCTTTTTGGAAGGTCAGGTCGTTCTGAAAGGGTTTTTGAATTGGCGCGGTCCTCACCAATCACGAGTCACCGCTCACCAGTCACTACCTCAATTGAATCGCACCTTGATGTCGGGCCGCTTATCCAGGTGCACGGAATCCACAAAACGCACTTGCCGGTCATCCAGCGTCAAAATCATGGAGGACGTACGCACGCCTTCGCCAAAAAATCTCACGCCTTTCAGAATGTTTCCGTCCGTCACGCCCGTGCACGCAAAAATCATCTTTTTGCCCGGCGCCAGATCCTCTGTGTCGTAAATCCGCTTCGGATCCTTTACGCCCATCTTTTCTAATCGTATCTGGTCCTCAGGCTTGCCGATGACGAGCCGCGCCAGAATCTGCCCGTTCAAGCAGCGCAGCGCCGCCGCGGTCAACACGCCTTCCGGCGCCCCGCCCGTGCCCATCACGGCGTGCACTCCCGTGCCGATCACCGCCGCCGAAATTCCCGCCGACAAATCTCCATCGCCGATCAACCGGATGCGTGCTCCTGCCCGGCGAATAGTTTCGATCAGCTTTTCATGGCGCGGCCGGTCCAGCACAATCACCACCAGATCTTCCACGTCGCGGTCCAGCCGCTTGGCAATCGATTTCAGATTGTCCGTGACGGGAGCATCCAAATCCACCGCCCCTTTGCACGACGGCCCCACTACGATTTTTTCCATGTACAAATCCGGCGCGTGTAGCAATCCTCCGCGCTCGCTCGCCGCCAACACCGCAATCGAATTGGGCGCGCCTGTCGCGCAAAGATTCGTTCCCTCCAGCGGATCGACCGCAATATCCACCTCGGGGAAAAGCGCTTTCGGCGCATGCGTCGCCAGCCCCACTTTTTCGCCTATATACAACATCGGCGCTTCGTCCCGTTCGCCTTCGCCGATGACGATCGTCCCGTCCATCTGCACCGCGTCCATCGTCTTGCGCATCGCCTCCACGGCCACTTCATCCGCTTTGTGGCGATCGCCAAATCCCATCGTCCGCGCTGCGGCCACCGCGCCGTTCTCCACCACGCGCAGAAATTCCAGGCTAAGTTGTTCTTCCATAGCGAAGCGCTCTCCTGCGAGCGCTAATGATAGGTCAATTTTGCGTCTCTCGCCCTTGAGGACGCGGAAAGAGTCAACAGCCTACTGCTTCTAGCCCGCCGCCCCCGGTTCGAACAGCAGCGGAAAAAATGCCCCGCCCATCTTTTCCCCGCGCGGAATCACCGGCACTCCCGCGAGCAGCGGCTCATCCGCATTCGACATCACGCCGTCTCGAAACACGTTGATCACCGTTGCTCTTCGCGGCCGCGGTGTATCGTTTGCCCCGGAGCCGTGCATCGTTCGCGCGTGATGGAACGCGCTTTCGCCTTTTTTCAGCTCGACCGCCACCGGCTGGAATTTCTCCTTCAACTCTTCCGGCAAACTTCCGCGGATTCCGTCCATCTCTCCCGTAAGCGCGGGCTTCGGCAAGTCCGGCCATTTGTGGCTCCCCGGCACGTAGTTCAAGCAGCCGTTCTCGCGCGTCGAATCATCCAGCCCAATCCAGCACGTCAAATGCGCCAGCGGCGTGGTTCTCGTCCAGTACGAATAATCCTGGTGCCACGCAACCACTCCTCCGTGCCGCGCCGGCTTGCAGAAAAGCTGGTCGTGCCAGAAGCGCACCGGGCCGCCGAGTAGTTGTGACGCCGGCACCAGAAACGCCGGATTCCACAGCAGATCGTGAAAGCCGGGCAGCACGCGCCACGCCCCCAACGCGTGAAACACCACGCGGTTCGGATCGGTCGATTCATTCGAGTGGTATTCGTGGAAAAGCTGCCGTCCCTCGTGCGTTGGATTCATCAGGCGTTCCAGCTCTCCGCGCAGCATGTCCACTTGCTCATCGCTTAAGATGCGCACGCCCTTCAAGTACCCGTTCTCGCGGAAAAATTCCACCTGCTCTTCGCTCAACCGGTATTTCTCCCACTCTTCCGACGTGCGTGGCTGCGCGAACAGCTCACTCACCGGATAGTGGTATTTCGAAAGATCTTCCACGTCGCTCGCTCCCCACAGCGCGAATTCTACTCTCTTAGGGCCAGGTTTTGCCTGTACCTCAATTTCGTTGCGTCGCGCGGGCAAGAAGCGTACCATGCGCTCAACCGGGGTCTACTCGGAAGGTCCTTACCCGCCAAGTACCGTATCGATCCCGCTCCCAAAAGGAGTGTCCCCGATCCGAGAAATACAAGGAGCCAACTAATGAATCAGCCAGAGAAGCATCATGGAGTTGTGTTTCGGCGCGGACTGTTTGCTGCGTTGTGCGCGTTTCTTCTGCTCTTTGTGGTGGAGAGCATGGCGCATGCGCAGTCCTTCGGGACGCATCATGTTCGTGAAGCGGTTCTCAACGGGCAGGCGCGCTTCTTAAGCCGGCTTCCCGCAACGCAATCCATGAGAATCGATGTCGTCCTTCCGGTCCGTGATCAGGCCGGCCTGCAGAGCTTTTTGCAGGAGCTCTATGATCCTGCAAGCCCTTCTTATCGGCACTTCCTCACCGTGCCGGAATTTACCGCTCGGTTCGGTCCCACGCAGGAAAACTATGACGCCCTCGTTTCTTATGCGAAAGCAAACGGTTTGGCTGTGGTTGGCGGCTCACGCGACGGCATGGACGTTCAGCTCGAAGGCTCCGTCGCGAACATCGAGGCGGCTTTCCACGTGAGCATGGGCGTCTATCAGCATCCGACGGAAAATCGCACCTTCTATGCTCCGGATCGCGAGCCTATGGTCGACCTGCCTTTCCAGCTCTGGCATATCTCCGGCTTGGACAATTTTTCGATCCCTCATCCGATGTACGTCAAGAAGAGTGATTTCGCCGCCGCGCACGGCATTGACGCGAACTCTCTCGTCTCTCATGCCACCACTGGCTCCGGCCCGTCCGCTTCCTTCCTCGGCAGCGATATGCGGGCGGCCTATTACGGCGGGTCAACGCTCACCGGCGCAGGCCAGAATCTCGGTCTCTTCGAGTATCTCGGCACGGACTTGGCTGACTTGACCACCTACTTCAAGAACGTCGGCCAGACCAACAATGTCCCCATCACGCTTCTCTCGACCGACGGCACCAGCACTTCTTGCGTTGACTCCCGCTCCGGCGGCGATTGCGACGACACCGAACAGACGCTCGATATGACGCAAGCTATCGGTATGGCCCCCGGCCTTTCCAGCCTCGTCATGTACATCGGGTCCACCGACACCGCCATCATCAGCGCCATGACCACGCACAGCCCGCTGCCCACGACGATTGGTTGTTCTTGGGGCTGGACTCCTGCCGATCCAAGCACTCTGAATCCCTATTTTCAGAAGATGGCGGCGCAGGGTCAGAATTTCTTCGCCGCTTCCGGTGACTCTTCCACTTGGTCGTCCAAGAATGAAGCTTGGCCGGCGGACAATGCTTATGTCGTTTCGGTTGGCGGCACGGACCTGGTCACTGCCAGCGCCGGTGGCCCGTGGAAGTCGGAAACAGCTTGGGTCGATAGCGGCGGCGGCATCTCTCCCGATGGAATCGCCATTCCTTCCTGGCAAACGCTCGCGGGCGTGATCAATTCCAGCAACAAGGGTTCAACCACCCTTCGCAACGGACCAGACGTCTCCGCCAATGCGAACTTCACCTTCTACGTTTGCGCAGACCAAACCGCTTGCACCGCCAACGACTATGGCGGCACCAGTTTCGCCACGCCGATGTGGGCTGGCTACATCGCTCTCGTAAACCAGCAACTGGCTTCCCAGGGAGACCCGACCATCGGCTTCATCAACCCGACCATCTACTCGCAGAACATCGGCTCCGGCTACTCCACGGATTTTCACGACATCACCAGCGGCACATCCGGCAGCTATTCCGCCGTCGCTGGCTACGATCTCGTGACCGGTTGGGGCAGCCCGAACGGCGTTGGCTTGATCAATGCCCTCGCTCCCACTTCGAGCTCTCCGTCTTTCACGATTTCTGCCTCGCCCGGTTCCGTTTCCGTGGTGCAGGGCGGCAACGGCTCTTCAACGATTACAACCGCGGTCTCCGGCGGGTTTAGCTCGGCGATCGCCTTGTCCGCTTCGGGCCAGCCGTCCGGCGTGACCGTAAGCTTCAGTCCCGCTTCGATCGCCGCTCCGGGTTCCGGCACGTCGGCCATGAGCATTGCCGTGGCCTCTACCGTCGCCACCGGCACATACACCATCACTGTGACTGGCACCGGCGGAAGCATTACGCAAACCGCCACCGTCGCGCTTACCGTCACCGCCGTTGCTTCGGGCAACTTCACGCTCTCCGCGTCGCCCTCCAGCGTGACCATCACCAGGTCGTCGCACGGAACCACCACCATCACCATTACACCGTCGAACGGCTTCGCTGGCAGCGTAACCTTGTCGGCTTCCGGACTCGGCAGCGGCGTGACCGCTGCGTTCAGTCCGAATCCCGCCACCGGCACGAGCACGCTGACGCTAACCGCCAGCAGCAGCGCCACGACGGGCACAAGAACTGTGACCATCACGGCCGTCTCCGGCTCTCTGAGCCATACGCCAACCATCAGCCTCCGCGTCCGCCGTTAAATAAAATCGGCGGCGCCGCGTAAGAACGCAGCGCCGCCGGACATCCGGATCGAAACGAAAAAACCGCGCCTCCAGCTTGTTTCGCTGGAGGCGCGGTTTTTACAATTCATTGTCGGCTGCGATTCTAATTATTCAGCGGCAAAACTGCTCGTGCCCACCCAGAATTGCGCCAGCGATTTCAGATTCTTTTTGTACGTCCGCGAGACGGACAACTCCTTTCCGCCTTTCATTCGCAGCACGTATTCGCCGGTGGTCCACGGCCGAATCTCTTCTACAAAACCGGAGTTCACCAGAATCGAGCGGTGAATCCGGACAAACCCGTGAGGCTCGAGCTTCTGTGCGATTGTCGAAATAGACTCCCGCAGCAAATAGGAGCCTGAGAGGCGCTGCAGCAGAACGTAGTTGCCCTGCGCTTCGACAATTGCCACTTCCGCCGGATCGATGAAAAAAATGCTTTTCTTTGTCTTGATCGCGATGCGGGAGGATTTCGCCACCAGGCTTTCCAGTTGGGGCAAGAGCTCCATGAATCGCGTGATGCGCTCCGATTTCGTGCGGTGCACCGCTGTATCCAGCGCGCTGTGAATCCGCTCGTCGGAAAAGGGCTTCAGCACGTAATCGACGGCGTGATTTTCGAACGCCGCTACCGCATGTTCGCCGTACGCCGTTACGAAAATGACCGACGGCGCCGGAAGCTTTCGTTTCTTGAGCTGGTCGACGAGTTCGACTCCGGAAAGTTCTGGCATCCGAATGTCGAGCAGCAGCACATCGTACGGCCGTTCCTGCAGAAAGTTGAGCGCTTCGAATGCGTCCACCGCCGAGTCCACGCTCTCGATGTCGTTCCTCGCGCGCAGCACCCCTTCCAGGGCGTTTCGCGCCAGCGGCTCATCATCCACGATCAGGACGCGCATCTCTCCTCCGCACTCCTCGCCTGCAGTTCGGCCGGTTCCGCTGCGATTTCCGGTCCTTCTGCCCCGAGTGTCGGCAGAAAAATCGTCGCGGTCGCAACCTCATCATCCCCGATCGCAAACGACAAACTCGCCTCGTCCGAGTAGAGATATTTCAGCCGCGCCTTCGTGTTTTGCAGACCGAGCCCCGAGCCGGGCGTTCCTTTGCCTTTCACCGTGTTGCGCACCGTCAGCGCGACTCGATTTCCGGAACGCTTGAGCCCGATCTCCAGCCAGCCTCCCTCTCGCGAGCACGCCACGCCATGAACGATCCCATTCTCCACCAGCGGTTGCAGAATCAGCTGCGGCACAAGCAGTTGAAGCGTGCGCCGTTCGATCTCCCATCGCACTTCCAGCCGCCCGCCGAGGCGCATCTGTTCGATATCCAGGTAAGCTTTGACGAATTTCAGCTCTTCTTCGAGCGTGACCAGGTCGGAGTTCCCGTGCAGCAGAGCTGTGCGCAGTAGGTCGGAAAGTTTCAGCACGATCGTCTTGGCTCGCGCTTTGTCCACTTCGATCAGGGTCGAAATTCCGTGCAGCGTGTTGAAGAGAAAGTGGGGCTGGAGCTGGCTCTTGAGTGCTTGTAATTCGCTGCCTGCAAGCGCGCGCTGCAATTCCGCGCGCTCCAACTCCTGATCCCGCGCCCGCATGTAGTATTCATAGGCGTGCGCTACGACTACGATCACCAGGTAGTCCCAGGTTTGCAGAGCGAATAGATCGGCGTTGTGGAGCAACCCTTGAAATGAGCGAGCCGTGAATTGTTGCGTTGCCGAATCCCAGGGCGGCAGCACGATTCCCCGCACGCACAACGAAGCAATCAAGTACGGGCCGGCTCCCAGCAAGTACCCACCGATTCTCCGGAGTCCCTTGGGCCTGGTAATGGGGAATCGGTGCACGATGGAAAAAATGGGAGGCGTTAGAATTGCTGCGGTCAGGTTCCAGGCGCCCGTAACGAGAAGCAACTTCCAATAAGGTGTGTTGAATCCGTTCTCCAGTAGGCGCACTTTTTCCTGCCCCGCCATCACCGGTGCGAATGAGCCCCAGAGCAGGATTGACCACAAGTAGGCGCGGCCAATCGTCGCGGCACTCTGCCACGCTGTTTCCATGGCGGGGATTTTACTCATACTTCTGAAC
Source organism: Candidatus Acidiferrum sp. (assembly GCA_049641765.1). Classification (GTDB taxonomy): domain Bacteria; phylum Acidobacteriota; class Terriglobia; order Acidiferrales; family UBA7541; genus Acidiferrum. Next base: position 38,314 of record JBAQJX010000020.1, on the reverse strand, counting down.
TCCACGGTCGGAGTAGGTGCGACCGTACAGAAATTCCATTTAAGTCACGCCAAATCAGATGCGAGCCGTCGTCCGGATGCCTCCCCGGAAGCTGAGTGCTGACAAAATAACCATGAATGGAGTTAGATCGTCTGCGGGCCGCCCGAATGCGCCACCAGAGAGTAGGACATGCCCCTGGATTCCTCTTGACAAATCCGTAATTTCTGCTATTATGTCGGGCAGGTAATACTATATCTTAGCCCGTTGCGCCGACAGCATGTCGGCGTTTTTGCTTTTAAGTGGCACAGGCCTTTCTCTTCCATCGCGCGGTTTTTCGCGCGATGAATCTTTCCTGTGCGCTTTTCCAGCCCCCACCTGGTCGCATCCTGTTGCTTTGCCCCACACGACAAGCAGGATCTTGACGCGATACAACGCCGGACTACCAAGGCGCCGCTCATGGGGGCATGCGCGCACGCAGGAATCCGCGCAAACCCAATCCCCTCTGTGGTTTACTTCATGACTAGTGGACACCCGGGGGTGGGCGTCTCAGCTTTAGAGGGTATGACCCATTCCGGTCAAGTCACAAAGTCACTAAACCGTCTGGAATCAACACTTACACACAAGTCTCGTAAGTGTTGATTCTACTCGACTTAATAGAAAACGTAAGCTCTTTAGATTCAACACTTACAAGAAAAGGGGAGGGGGTGGGGTAGTTATCGTTAACCAATCTCGGGTAATCCGTACCATCCGCGAGAGCCCTACGGTAGCGGCCAACCGAGGTCCCCCGGCTCACGGCTTGGAAAGGGGCTGGATCGTTGCGTTCACCAAGGACGGACCCTCCAACTCCGTCTTGTCGCCTGGACCCTTGCCTTGCACCGGAAACAGCCGCGCTGAAAGCGGCTTATGCCATTTCACTGCCAGGCTCGCCATATCGCCAATGATCAGCGAGAGTTGCTCCGCGCTGATGTCTCCAGGCAGGGGCACAGTATCAAGTCCGGTGCCGCACACCGAGCTGTAACTCAGCAGTGAGTCGATCGAAATGCGCCCCTCGCTCCAGCGCTGCGCCAACCGCGAGTCCTCCAGGATCGGCAGCATCAGTCCGGAGTAGCCGGTCTGCTTCACTTGAATGGCGTGCAGCGCGGAGGTGATCGTTGCTGCGGCCGTCAACGTTCCGCTCGAGCCGAGCGGCTGTGTCGTCAAGTTCTCAATGGCCGCGCCAATCGAATCGTCTCCCAAAGGAGCCGGCGATAAATCGATTCCCATGTAGGCCCATCCGGTGTCCTGATCGATGCGCCCCGCCTGCGCTTGTGCGTCGAACGCAACTTGTCCCAGTGAGTCGATCAATCTCTGGCGAGCCGTCTCCAGGTCCGGAGCATCCTTGAACGCCGCAGCCACGATTCCCGCGGACTCGAACGCAATCGCGAATTGGTGGCCGAATCCCGTGTGATACGCCGCGGGGAAAAATGGCGTGAGCGGCGGCACCATGGCGATTGCCGCAAACCGAAAATTTCCTTGGCTGTGTTCGGTGTCTTCGAGCTTTTTCATTACGCGCGCCGCGGCGCCCACGGCGGGCCATCGCACGCCTTCCGGCCCGGCGACCACCAGGCTCGCGTTCAGCGTTTTCGTATTCAGCAGGATGTCCGCCAGCAGATCCGCCTGAGCCGCGCTGTCCGTGGCGTTGAACATCGCCGGCCCGATGGACGCGTCGAAACCGTCTTTCTGCGCGAGCAGGTCGTAATCCTTGAAAAATGTCAGCGCCTGGTCCGTGGTCAACCCTTGAATGTATTCCGGGAATGGTTGCGTCGCGATGCGGATGGTTTGTACTTCAAAGCCGCGCGATTCAAAAACCGTGCGCGCGTACTTCAGCATTTTCACCGCGTCCGCGATCTGCAGCAGGTATTGCGAGCGGTCCAGATTGACGAACGCCGTAATGGCGCGAATTTTCTGTTTATGTTCGGGCGGCGCTTTGCGCTGCTGCGCTTCGCCCATGCCGCCCATCATTGCCAGCAACAAAAGAAGCGCAAGGACCCGGCAAAGCGATGAGCGAGATGCGCCGAACGCGGAAGCAGTCATGGAGTTCTCTCCTGTAGGGGCACGCCACGCTGTGCCCGCGCGGCTCAATCGAATCGCAGTGGCGCAGCAAGCCGCGTGCCGCGCCTCTACAGCATACAAGATTCGGTGCGCCGCGAAATTGGTTGGCTTTGATTTGTTGGGCAGCGCTCGTGTGCCGCGCGTCAGCCCGCCTGGGCGTGGTTAAACGAACGCGCTGATTCCGGTGATCTTTTCTCCGATCACCAGTTTGTGTATGTCGTTCGTTCCTTCATACGTATAGACGCTCTCGAGGTTGTTCATGTGCCGCATGATGCAGTAATCGTCCACGATTCCGTTCGCGCCCAGAATATCGCGCGCCTTCCGCGCCGTCTCCAGCGCGATGACCACGTTGTTCATCTTTAGCATTGAAATGTGCGAAGGATCGACTTTCCCCTTGTCCTTCAGCCGGCCCACGTGCAGCGCCAATAACTGTCCCTTCACAATCTCCGTAATCATCCACGCCAGCTTTTCCTGCACGAGCTGGTGCGCAGCAATCGGCTTGTTCGCAAATTGCTTCCGCGTCTTCGCATACTGCAACGCCGTGTCGTAACAAGCCATCGCTGCGCCCAGCGCTCCCCATCCGATTCCATAGCGCGCCTGATTCAGGCACCCCAGCGGTCCGCGCAGTCCCGCCACGTTCGGCAGCAAATTCTCTTCCGGGATTTCGCAGTCGGTGAACGCCAGCCCGGAAGTCACCGAAGCGCGCAGCGACCACTTGCCGTGCACGTCCCACGCCTTGAATCCCGGCGTCCCTTTCTCCACCAGGAATCCCCGGATTTTTTCGTCCTCGCACTTGGCCCACACCACCGCCACATCCGCCAGTGAGCCGCTCGTGATCCACATCTTTTCGCCGTTCAAAATGTACTTGTTGCCCTTCTTCACCGCGCGCGTCAGCATCCCGCCGGGATTCGAGCCAAACTGCGGCTCCGTCAATCCAAAGCAGCCGATCGCTTTTCCTTGTTGCAGCAGAGGCAGCCATTTGTCTTTTTGCTTGTCGCTGCCGTACGCGTAGATCGGATACATGACGAGCGCGCTCTGCACGGAAACGAAGCTGCGCAATCCGGAGTCGCCGCGTTCGAGCTCCTGCGTCACAAGCCCGTACGCGACGTTCGACATTCCCGCGCAGCCGTAGCCTTGCAAGTTCGCGCCGAAAAATCCCAGTTCCCCGAGCTGCGGAACGAGATGACTTGGAAACGTTCCTTCACGGCTGTGTTTTTCGATGATGGGAATGACTTCGTTATCGACGAATTGCCGCGCCGTTTGCCGGACCAGTTTCTCTTCGTCGTTCAATTGCGAGTCAAAGTCGATGAAATCCACACCGGCAAATCCAGGCATTCCTTCCTCTTTCTGAAACGCGTTTCTGAAACGCGGCCATCGCGCGCGAGATTGTAGCAAGGCCCTTCCGGCTCCAGCAATCATACCGGAGTTGGCGAGGCATAGGCGCGCCGCCCGGGCTGCGCAAAGCTCCAGTCCATAGCCGCGCCGTGCCCCACTATGGCACGCGTCGGTGGAGAAGACTCAATTTAGGAATTTGCGTTCGAATAGCTGCGCATTAACACATTGAAACTAAATAAGTTACGCCTGCGGCAGGCATGAAAATTCGGTCCCGGATGTGCACGTTCCATCGCGGGAGGAAGAAGTGTCTGCAAACGAACGAACCACGTTGTCTCGCGCCCATCGCGCAGCTATAACGGGCAGCGCGCTTTTCCTCGCGCTGCTATTCACTTGCGAGCCATCGCAAGGGCAAGTTTCCACAGGAGCGCAAATTCCTCAGGGGCAAGCTGCGGAACAGTCCCAGACACAATCTCCGGCGCAGTCTTCAACGCAAGACGCTTCGCAAGAACAGCAGGGCTCGCAAGGGCCGCCCGCTGCGCAAAAAGATCTCACGCAGGTCAGCATCGAAGACTTGATGAATATGGACGTGACTTCCGTCTCGAAGAAAGACGAGAAGCTCTCGCGGACGGCGGCGGCAATCTTTGTCATCACGAGCGAAGACATTCGCCGCTCCGGCGCAACCAATATTCCGGATTTATTGCGCATGGTTCCGGGCATGGAAGTGGCGCAAATCAACGCCAACACGTGGGCGGTCAGCGCCCGCGGATTCAACGGAGAGTTCAGCAATGAGCTGCTTGTTCTGGTCGACGGGCGGAACGTTTATTTGCCGACGTTCGGCGGGGTGTTCTGGGATGTCCTGGATTTTCCTCTCGAGGACATCGATCGAATCGAAGTGATTCGCGGCCCCGGCGGCTCGATTTGGGGAGCGAACTCCGCCGGCGGCGTCATCAACATCATCACGAAAAAAGCCGGCGAGACGCAGGGAGCGATGGTCGTTGCCGGCGGCGGAAATCTCAACCAGGGATTTGAAACCACGCAGTATGGCGGCAAGGTGGGCGATACCGACTTCCGCGTTTTTACGAAATATTTCAACCAGGACCACATGCCAAGCCTTACCGGCCAGAACGGCGGCGACGGCTGGCACAATTTGCGCGGCGGTTTTCGAACGGACACAACGCTCGGCGCGAACGACAGCTTGATGTTTCAAGGCGACATCTACACGGGCAACGAGGGCAATCCCACGATGATTTTTCCGTCCGTGACTTCACCGGGAGAAATCAACGTCGACCCGCAGGTAGATCTTTCCGGAGGATTTCTTCAATCCGTTTGGGACCACACGCTGTCCGCGCATTCCTCCACCGAACTCACGGTTTCCTACAACGCGTATCAAAGGAACGACGCGCTGAGGGAGGGCCGGAAAAGCTTCGACATCGATTTTCAACATCACATCGCCTGGGGCAGTCGCCAGGATTTCGTTTGGGGAGCAGGTTACCGGGATTCCGAGTCCCGTTCCGACGGAAACCTCACCGTGTCGCTCAACCCCGCCCACGTCGATTCCCAATACTTCAGCTCCTTCGTGCAGGACGAAATCGCGCTCGTTCCCGATCGCTTCTTTCTCACGCTCGGAACCAAGCTCGAGCACGACTACTACACGGGATTCGCGCTCTTACCATCCGCTCGCGCGACCTATGCGCTTCGCCCGCATCACATGCTGTGGGCGGCAGTCTCGCGAGCCGTTCGGACTCCGGCAGCGACCGATACTTCCATACGGCTGAATGTCGCTGGATTTCCGGGTCCCAACGGGGTACCTGCCGTGGTCGCGGTGATTGGAAATCCGCTCTACAAAAACGAGGACGTCCTCGCTTACGAGTTTGGCTACCGAACGACGCTTGGAAAACGTCTCTCGATGGATTTCGCCGCCTACTACAACCAGTACAACAATCAGCAAACCACCGAGCCGGCTGCTCCTTTCTTCGAGCCCGTGCCCGCTCCGGCTCACCTCGTTCTGCCAAGCACCTACCAAAACCTGATGCACGGAGAAGGACACGGGCTAGAGGCTACCGCGAACTGGAAGGTGACCGATCGCTGGACCATCAGCCCGGGATATGACCTCGCACGGCTTTTCATGCAGACGAGTCCGCTCAGCCAGGATCCCCAAGCCGCCGCGGAAACGGACGAAGGCGATCCACACGTGCAGGCCCAGATTCGGTCGCACGCGGAGCTGACCGCGAAATTGGATTGGGACACTTCGGTCTATTTCGTGGACCGCATCCTTATCACACCAGTGCCCGCTTACACGCGGCTGGATTCGGGATTGACGTGGCGATTGAGAGAAAGAGTGTCGCTCAGCTTGGTAGGGCAAAACTTGCTGAGAGACAGCCATCTGGAATTTGTTGATAGCGCGGGAGCGTCGCGATCCACGCTGATCAAGCGGAGCGCCTACGCCAAGATCACGTGGCAGCTCTAGCGCGGAAAGAGAGGCATTGAGTCTTGCAGGCAAAATGCGGCCACGTTCGCGGATTTCCCTCGCGGAAATCCGCGCGGGAAAAGTTTGCTATCTGCCTTCCTGGAGCGTCGCGGCCGTCCTGATGGTTCTGATCGCTCTCGCAGGCGGCCGCTGGGCTTCAGCGCAATCCAATGATTCCGCGGAATACCAGGTAAAGGCCGCGTTCCTGTTTCACTTCGCGCAATTCGTCGACTGGCCGCCGGAAACATTCAAAGCCGCCGACAGCCCGCTGACCTATTGCACCGTTGGAGAAGATTCGTTTCATGGCGCGCTGGAAGCGGCGCTGAACGGCAAGAAATTCGGCTCGCGGCCGTTTCGCGTGCAGCATTTCAAACAGGTGCAGGAAGTTCAGGGCTGCCAGGTTTTGTTCATCGGAATCGTGGGTAAGGAACCGGCACTCGCGGCGCTTGCGAATCTACAGGGGAGCCCTATCTTGACGGTCGGTGAATGGGAACACTTCGCGCAGGACGGCGGCATGATCGGTTTTTGCCTGGAGGACAACAAGGTGCGCTTCGAAATCAATCTCGCCGCCGCGGAGCACTCCAAGCTAAGAATCAGCGCAAGATTGCTGGCCCTGGCAAAAACGGTGATCGGGGGACCCAAGGGAACCTGAAATGCACCTCATAAGAAACACGTCGATTCAGCGCAAGCTCGCATTCGTCATCGTGTGCACGAGCCTTGCGGGCCTCAGCCTGGCGTGCCTCAGTTTCGATCTTTATGAACGGCGAAGTTTTCGCGCTTCCATGACCAGCGAGCTTTCGGCGCTGGCCGACACGCTCGGAACGAACACCGCCGCTTCCCTGGCTTTCAATGACGCGAAATCCGCGGAGCATATCCTGAATGCTCTTCATTCCGAGCGCCATATCGTGGCCGCGTGCCTTTACGATAGCCGCGGGATGGTTTTCGCAGAATATCGGCGGGACGAAACAGGCCCTGCGGTTGCGCTGCCGCTGTGGCACGAAGACGGCGCTACGTTCGGAGAGAACTCGCTAACACTCTTTCGGACGATTTACCTGGGCGGCGAAAAAGCGGGAGCCATCGCCATTGTGTCCGACCTCGGCTCTTTGCAGGCCAAGCTCAGGCAGTACACCGAGATTTCCGCGATCATTATTCTGATCTCCGTCCTCGCGACATACCTCGTGTCCTCGCGGCTTTTGCGCCTCATCACGGAACCCATCCTGCACCTGGCGCACATCGCAAGCAGGGTCACCGAGAAGGAGGACTACGCACTGCGCGCGCTGCCGCGCGGCGACGACGAAGTCGGGGCGCTCATCGGTTCGTTCAATCAAATGCTCGAGCGGATTCAGGAACGCGACGCCGCGCTGCGCGACGCGAAGAATCAGCTGGAGCAGCGCGTGGAATCCCGGACCCATGAACTAAAGCTCGAAGTGAACGAACGGATGCGGGCCGAGGAGACGCTTTCGGACGAGCGAAAAGTGCTGCGCGCCTTGATCGACAACGTGCCCGATTTCATGTACGTGAAGGACGTCGATTGCCGGTTCCTGGTGGCCAACGTTTCGGTGGCGCGGCAGATGGGAGTAAAATCGCCCGAGGAACTGCTTGGAAAAACCGATTTCGATTTCTATCCGCGCGAACTGGCTTCGACGTTCTACGAGGACGAGCAAAAGGTGATTCGTTCGGGGCGGGCGGAGGTCAACCGCGAGGAAACGGGACTGGACTCACAAGGAAATACGAGCCAGGTCATGACGACACAGGTGCCTCTGCGAGACAAGAGCGGCCGTGTTACGGGCCTCGTGGGCATCGGCCGCGACATTACGCACCTCAAGAAAGCACAAGAGGAAATGCAAAAGGCGCGGGAAGCCGCGGAAGCAGCGAGCCGGGCGAAGAGCGAGTTTCTTGCGAACATGAGCCACGAGATACGGACGCCGCTCAACGGCGTCATGGGCATGACGGACCTTGCGCTCGAAACCGAGCTTACGGCCGAGCAGCGCGAGTATCTGGAAACCGTGAAGATGTCCGGCGATTCGCTGCTCACGGTCATCAACGACATTCTGGATTTTTCAAAGATCGAAGCCGGAAAAATCGACATCGAGTACATCGATTTCAACTTGCGTGACAGCCTGGAATCCACGCTGAAGACCGTGGCGCTCCGGGCAGACGAAAAGGGACTCGAGCTGCTTTGCGAAGTTGCGCCCGAGGTGCCGGAGATGGTCCGAGGGGATTCCACGCGGCTGCGGCAAATCGTGATCAACCTGGTGGGCAACGCCATCAAGTTCACGGAAAAAGGCGAAATCGCCGTGAAGGTTCAGCTCGAGGCCATCGAAGGCGCCGACTGCATCTGCCATTTCACGGTTGTGGACACCGGAATCGGGATTTCCCCGGACAAGCTGAAACTGATCTTCGAGCCGTTTTCGCAGGCGGATACTTCCACAACGCGCAAGTACGGGGGAACCGGACTGGGATTGACGATTTCCACGCGGCTCGTGCAGATGATGGGCGGCAGAATCTGGGTAGAAAGCGAAATCGGCCGCGGCAGCCAGTTTCACTTTACGGCGCGCCTCGGAGCGGCGGACGCGAAGAAAATCAAGCTGGGCACGATCGCACCGCCAGAGCTTTTGCGCGGCGTGAAGGTGCTGGTGGTGGACGACAATCGCACCAACCGCCGAATTCTGGAAGGTATGCTGCTGCGCTGGCACATGAAGCCGGCCACAGTGGAAGGGGGCCGCGCCGCGCTCGCGGAGCTTTCCGCGGCACGCGAAGCGGGCGAGCCCTACGGCTTGATTCTGACGGACATGAACATGCCGGACATGAACGGTTTCTCTCTGGTCGAAGAGATCCGCCGGCACCCGGAATGGTCGACGGCCACAATCATGATGCTGACTTCCTCCGGCCATCGCGGAGACGCAGCGCGCTGCGAGCAGTTAGGTGTGGCGGCATATTTGCTGAAGCCGATCCGGCAGACCGAATTGCGCGAAGCCGTGGCGCGCGTGCTTGGCGCGCGCGAACAGGAAGGCGCCATTCCCTTGATCACGAGATTCTCGCTGCAAGACGCGCGCGAGCCTGGAGTGTTCCTGCGCGTGCTGCTTGCCGAAGACAATGTCGTCAACCAGCGCCTGGCCGTGCGCTTACTGGAGAAAAGAGGACATCAGGTGGTTGTCGCAGGTACGGGTCTGGAAGCGCTCAAAGCGCTTGAGAAGGAAAGCTTCGACCTCGTGCTGATGGACGTGCAGATGCCGGAGATGGACGGGCTCGAGGCGACAGCGGTGATTCGCGAAAAGGAAAAAGGAACAGGATTGCGCCAAGCAGTGGTTGCTTTGACCGCGCATGCGATGAAAGGCGACCGGGAGAAGTGCCTGGCCGGTGGAATGGACGGTTACCTTACGAAGCCGATTCGGCCGCAGGAGCTGGATCAATTGCTGGAGACGTACGTGTCGCGGCGCATGGAAGCGGGGAATTTGGCGGAGCAAGCGATTCCACACGCAAGAGGACGATAGGCTTCACCTCGGCCGGCGCGGAGCAAAACCAGGACGATCTACGCAGCGCTTTGCTTTCGGTATTGCCGCGGAGAAATGCCGGTCAGCCTGCGAAACGCTCTCGCAAAATGGCTTTGATCGAAAAATCCACAGGCAAGCGCAATTTCCGCAAGGTCGAATCAAATGGAAATCAGCCGAGACCGGGCGCGGCGTGCACTGCCGAGATGGGGCCGAGGCACCGCCGAAGCGGAACGAAGATCATTGCTTCGGCATCCTCTTTCCGTGTCGGGATGAAGCCACCGAAGAGTCCGGAAACAATTTGCGGTCCGAAGCGTCTATGGGATGAGGGACCCGTCAGCGGACGCGTTATTGGTTGATCTCGGCCAATTTCCTGACCATCCTGGCGCGACTGGAACGAGATGTTCCGCCCGCGCAGCGGAGGTTCTTGTGTTTCTTCCAAAGAAACGAATGCGCGTGTTTGCGCGAAATTCCCAGCGTGGAATCTTGTTCGCGCTGGCCTTGTTGAGCTTTGTTCTTGCCGGGGCTGTGGCGGCGCAGAACGCGGAAAAGCTGCCGACCGCGGGGGAAGTGCTCGCGCGGTACGTCGAGGTCACGGGCGGCAGTGCCGCTCTGCTGCGATACAAATCGATGACGATTCACGGACGCTTTGAGGTGCCGTCGCGCAAAATCGAACGCGAAGGAGTGCTCTATACCAAAGACGGAAAGGCGCTCCAGAAGATTCTCCTGCCGAACGGAAAGGAAAACGCGTCCGGTTATGACGGGCAGACAGCATGGAATCTTGACCCCGACGGAAAAGTTGATATTGCGAAACCCGACGTGGCGCCATCCGCGGCTCGCGATGCCGACATGTATTACCACCTTCACGTGATGAAATATTTCAAGTCGATGGAGGTGATCGGCGTGAAGGAATTCAGCGGGCGCGCTTGCTATCACCTGAAAGGCGTCAACAACTGGGGAAAAACAAACGAGCAATTCTACGACAAGGAGAACGGCCTGCTTGTGGGATACGCGTTCAACACCGCGTGGCGCGGAGGGGACGGCGATGCGACCGAGACGTTTGAGGACTACAAAGATTTTGGCGGCGTTCGCATGGCGACGAAGAATACGCACAGCGAAGGTGGCAGTGTTTCGATTTTTACGATCACCTCCGTCACCTACGACGATGTGAGCGACGACGTGTTTGTGCTTCCAGAAGCAGTGAAAGCCGCGCTGGCGGCTGGGAAAACCGGCGGCAAGTAGGCGCGGCACGTTGCCGAATGGGAATTTTTCTGCTCCAATTCTTGCGTGGCTTCATCGAAAACGATTTCACTTCCGAAACTTTTAGTCTTTGATGTGGACGGCGTGCTCGTGGACGTGCGCCGGTCGTACTGGCTTTCGGCGCTTGAGACGATGCATTTCTTGACCGGCAAGCGCGTCCGCTGGGCGGAGCTGCACCAATGGAAAAGCATGCCGGGAAACAACGACGACTGGCAAATGGTGGCGAGCTGGGCCACGGCGCTCGGCCGGCCCACGACGTACGAGCAAGCGTGCGAAGCGTTCCAGCAATTCTATTGGGGGAAAAACGGCAAGCGCGGCAACGTGCGCAAGGAGAAGCTGGTCGTTACGCCGCGGCAGATCGAACGCTGGGCCGCGCGATTTGAATTGGATCTTTTCACCGGTCGCACGCGCCAGGAATTTTCGTACACGTTCGAGCGCTGGCCGGGTACGCGCTTTTTTCGCACGATCGTTACGATGGACGACGTGAAGCGGAAGAAGCCGCACCCCGACGGCTTGCTGAAAATTCTCGGCAAGCGCGATTCATCCACCGCGCTTTACGTCGGCGACAACATTGACGATGCGCTCGCCGCACGCGACGCGCGCGTTCCATTCATGGCCATTCTGCCGCCGGGGACGTTCGAATACCGCAAACGCGCGGCTCGGTTTCGCGAACTGAACGCGCTCGCGCTGTTGCCGCGAATTGCGGCGCTCAATGAATGGCTGCCTCCGCGCTGAAGCCGCTCTCCGCGTCCATTGACGCGCCCTTCCGGACGGTCTAATATCCGGCCTCTGAACATCCCTTTCGCGAGGGCGCGCAGGAGAATTCCGTGGCAACCGAAAATGCAACAAACGTTTCACGCCGACCCGGCCGCTTGAAGCGCTGGCTCATTCGGGGAGTGCTCGGCATCGTCGTTCTCGTCGTCGCCGCTGCGGCGGTGGGCGCCAGCTATCAGGCTCTTGGAAACAGAGCCGACGCGCGCCGCTTTCCGCAGCAAGGCAAATCCGTTTCGCTCGGCCCGGACTTCGGCAATCTGGCCCTGAACATCGATTGCCAGGGACAAGGCAGTACCACGGTGATTCTGGATAGCGGCCTTGGCGTTCCCGCCGTCGGCTGGAACCACGTTCAGCCGGACGTTGCCAAATTCACGCGGGTTTGCTCGTACGATCGCGCGGGGTACGGATGGAGCGGCTCGACTTCCGCTCCTCGCACGAGCCTCGAGATCGCGAAAGAACTTCACGCGCTCCTGACGGCGGCGAATGAAAAAGGTCCCTATATTTTGGTGGGGCACTCCTTCGGCGGCTACGACGTGCGCGTGTATAACGGCCAATATCCCGCGGATGTAGTAGGAATAGTGCTTGTGGATGCCTCGCATGAAGATCAGGAAGCGCGCATGCCTCCGGATTTCCAGGCATACATGAAGAAGCAAACGGAAAGCATGAAGACGCAGCAAAAGATCGCACCATGGCTGATCTTTTTTGGCATCGCCCGCTTCTCGCAGCGCAATCAAACGGCTCCGGGGGTCTCGAAGGATTTTGCGGAGGAGATGCTCTATCTCCAGTTGCAGCCAAAGTTCATGGAAGCCACGGGCGCGGAGTTGGCCGCGTTTTCGCAGAGCGCGGATGAGGTGCGAGCCGCGGGAAACCTGGGAGACAAACCGCTGATCGTCCTGACGGCCGGCAAGAGCGTGCCTGCGTCCCAATTGCCGGCTGGCATCACGCAGAAAGATCTGGACGACCTGCACACGCTGTGGGTCAACGATTTACAGGTAAAGGAGTCCCAGCTTTCGACGCGCGGCAAGCGCATCATGGTTCCGGACAGCGATCACATGATTCCGTTCGAACGGCCCGATACAATTGTTTCAGCTATTCACGAGGTCTACACGGACATCACTACGCCTGTCGCCATGAAATCTCAGGAAACACCGGCTTCCAGCCCACGTTGACGTGGTGCGGCGCTGGATGCTATAAAATACTGTTTATTCAGGCAGCGTCAGGCCCACCGTACAGTCCCTTCCCGGGTAGGGGGACGCGGCGCGGCTGCCAACTCGGTGGCCGTTCCATGGCCCCAAAGCGAGTGTTAGGCTACTCAACTTAATGCAAGAGATGGTTCACCAACTGGGAGAACTCTTCCTTCAGGCTGTGCCTTCAGTCCTGATCATCCTCCTTTTTTACTTCATCTTGCGGGCGCTTTTCTTCAAGCCGCTGCTCAAGGTGATGGCGGAGCGCGAGGCGCGCACAATCGGCGCTCAGAAGGCCGCCGAAGCTGCGCAGGCCGCCGCGGCGGGGAAGGACAAGCAGTACCAGGACGCCCTGAAGCAGGCTCGAGCACAGGTCTACACCGAGCAGGAAGCCGCGCGAAAAAAGCTGCTGGATGAGCGTGCCGAGCGGATCAAGGAAGCCCGTGCCGCTGCAGCTGCTCAAGTCGCGACCGCCAAAGAGCGCATCGCCGGCGAATTTGCCGCCGCCCGACGCCAGCTTGAAACCACTTCAGCACAGCTTTCCGCGGAAATTGCCGGCCGCATTCTGCCCTCGGCGCCGAGGTCCGGCGGCTCCGCAAGAGGGGCCCGATGACGCGCATCTGGAAGTTCAGCGATTTATTCCGGCAAAAACGGCTGCACGCGTTCTCGAGTTTGCTGCTGCTCTTTTTCTTTGTGGCCATCAACGCGCACGCCGCTGAAGAAGGCGCCAAGGCCTCCGCCGAACATGTCAGCGACATCTTTCGCTGGGTCAATTTCGTCCTCGTCATCGGCTTCATGATCTGGCTTTTTGGCAAGAAGTTGCCTCCGCTGTTCCATCGCAACGCCGCGAACATCAGCTCCGCGATCACGAAGGCGACGGCCGCCCGCGAAGAAGCGGAGCGCCAGGTTCGCGATGCTGAGACGAAGCTCGCGCATCTTCAGCAGGAAATCGCCACGCTCCAGGCGGCAGCGCAACGCGAAGCCGCCGTGGAAGGCGAGCACATCCGCGCCGTCACGCAGACCGAAGCGAAAAAAGTCGGCGTCGCTGCTCAAGCGGAAATCGAATCTGCAGAACGCGCCGCGCGCATCGAGTTGAAGGCCCTGGCGGCGTCGCTGGCCGTCGACGGAGCGGAATCCTTGCTCGCGAAGCAGCTCACGCCCGCCGCGCAGGAATCGCTCGTGGATACCTTCGTGAAAAGCCTGGAAGGGAGGCCGAATTGAAGTCCGCCAGCCTCCAATACGCGAACGCCCTCGCGGATGTCGCTCTGATGCAAGGCGCGGCCGACGCCGCGCTCAAGCAGCTATCAGATTTCGGCGCGGCTTATGCAATTTCGGCGGATCTCAGGAATTTCTTGACCAGTCCCGGCGTGCCGCGCGATGCCAAGCACGGCGTCATCGAAAAAATCGCGTCCCGCATCGGCGCGGGCAAAATCATTCGCAATTTTCTTTTTGTCATTTCGGATCACCAGCGGACACACATCTTGCCGGAAATCATTGCCGCGTTCGAAGACGTGATCCGGCAGAGGCAAGGGATTGCCGAAGCGGAAGTCTCCTCGGCCTCCGAGTTGAGCGCGGCACAAAAGAAACGCTTCACGCAAACTCTCGAGCGCATCACCGGCAAAAAGATTCAGGCCAGATATTCGCTGGACCCTGCGCTGCTCGGCGGCGCGGTGGTACGAGTGGGTGACACCATTTATGACGGCTCGGTGCGCAATAGCTTGAACGAACTGCGCGCGCGTCTCGTGGCGGAATAGCGGAGTCGAATTCAGGAGCGGGCATGGCGAACATCAAAGCAGACGAAATTAGCAAGATTCTGCGCGAGCAGATCGAGAACTACGAGCAAACCGTTTCGGTCGACGAAGTCGGCGCGATCATCAGCGTCGGCGACGGTATTGCCCGCGTCCATGGCCTCGAAAAGGTCATGGCCGGCGAGATGCTTTCATTTCCGCATAATATTTTCGGCATCGCGCTCAACCTCGAAGAGGAAGAAGTCGGCGTCGTGCTTCTCGGCGAATCTTCCGAGTTGAAAGAGGGCGACGTCGTCAAGCGCACGAACACGATTATGTCCGTGCCCGTCGGCGATGCTCTCGTCGGCCGCGTCGTGAGTCCGCTCGGGGAGCCGCTCGACGGAAAAGGCCCCATCGTTTCGAAGCAGCGCAATCCGCTCGAACGCATCGCTCCCGGCGTGCTCGACCGCCAGCCGGTGCGCGAGCCTCTCCAGACCGGCATCAAGGCCATCGACGCCATGATCCCCATCGGCCGCGGCCAGCGCGAACTTATCATCGGCGACCGCCAGACCGGAAAGACCGCCGTCATCCTGGACACGATCATCAATCAAAAGGGCGGCGACGTCATTTGCATCTACTGCGGCATCGGCCAAAAACGCTCGACGATCGCGCAGGTGGTCAAGACGCTCACCGACGCCGGCGCCATGGAATACACCATCGTCGTGGCCTCCAGCGCCGCGGAACCCGCTTCTTTGCAGTACATCGCTCCTTACGCCGCGTGCGCCATGGGAGAATTTTTCCGCGACAACAAGCGCCACGCCGTCACGTTCTACGACGACCTTTCCAAGCACGCGCAGGCTTACCGCGAAATTTCGCTCTTGTTGCGCCGCCCGCCGGGCCGCGAAGCTTTCCCTGGCGACGTGTTCTATCTCCACTCGCGCTTGCTCGAACGCGCCGCGAAGCTGAACGACAAGCTCGGCGCCGGCTCACTCACTTCGCTTCCCGTCATTGAGACGCAGGCAGGCGACGTTTCGGCCTACATCCCGACGAACGTGATTTCCATCACCGACGGCCAGATCTATCTCGAAGCTGACCTTTTCAACGCCGGCATTCGTCCCGCCATCAACGTGGGCATCAGCGTCAGCCGCGTCGGCGGCAACGCGCAGATCAAGGCGATGCGCCAGGTTGCCGGCACGCTGCGGCTGGACATGGCGCAGTTCCGCGAACTCG
This sequence comes from Candidatus Acidiferrum sp., assembly GCA_049641765.1. Lineage (GTDB taxonomy): Bacteria > Acidobacteriota > Terriglobia > Acidiferrales > UBA7541 > Acidiferrum. The sequence goes on along the minus strand of JBAQJX010000020.1, from coordinate 22,776 downwards.
CTGCGTTCGCTCAGTTCGGTTCCGACCAGCTCGACAAAGTCACCCAGGCGCAGCTTGCGCGAGGCCAGCGGCTCACCGAGGTTCTAAAGCAGGATCAGTACGTTCCGCTCCCGGTCGAAAAGCAGGTTCTCGTCATTTACGTCGCCAACAGCGGAGCTCTGGATAACGTGGCCGTCGCGGATGTCGGCCGCTTTGAGCGCGAGTTTTTGCAGTTTACGGAGACGAATTATCCTTCGGTGCTCAAGACCATCGCCGCGAAGAAAGCTCTCGACGATGCCATCAAGGCCGAGATCAAGACCGCCATCGACGCCTTCAAGGAGCGTTTCACGGCCGCCGTTGCCGTCGCCGCGAGCTGAGGCCGGCCTTAACAGACGACCATGCCAACACTTCTCGATTTCCGGCGCCGCATCCGCTCGGTGAAGAACACCCAGCAGATCACGCGCGCGATGAAGTTCGTCGCCGCGGCCCGCTTGCGCCGCGCACAGGAAGCGGCTCTTGCCGCGCGTCCTTATGCGCGTGAGCTGGCGCGCGTATTGCGCTCCATCATGTCGCGCATCGACCAGCCGGAACATCCTTTGCTTGCCCATCGTCCGGAAGAAAAAATTCTCGTGATCGTCATGACTGGCGAACGAGGCCTTGCCGGAGCCTTCAATTCCAATATCTTGCGCAAGGCCAACGAATTTTTCCGCGCCAACAAGGGGAAGAAGACTTCCGTGATTCCCGTCGGAAAAAAGGGACGAGACTCTCTTCGAAAAGCCGGCTTTCAATTCCCCGCGGAATACGTGAACGTTCTCGCGCGCGTCAATTTCGGCACCGCGCGCGACATTGCTTCGGTGGTCACGGATTTGTACGCCAAAGCAGAAGTGGATGCGGTGTACATCGTCTTCAGCGAATTCAAGACCGTCATGACGCCGAACCTCGTCCTTGAAAAGCTTCTTCCGGTTGCGGCCTTAAGCGCAGACGAGGAATCCGCCGAAGAACGTTCCACGGCGCAAATCGATTACATTTACGAGCAGCCCAAAGAACAGCTACTCGACCGGCTGCTGCCCCGGTACATCGAAACACAAATTCTTCGCGCCATGTTGGAATCGTCCGCCGCTGAGCACGCCGCCCGCATGACGGCGATGGAATCCGCGACGAAGAATGCCGGAGACGTTATTGAAGCGTTGACGCTGCACATGAACAAGGTGCGCCAGGCCGCCATCACGAAAGAGATCATCGAAATTGTCAGCGGGGCATCGTCCACTGCTTAGTGATTGGTGACTGGTGACTGGTGGATATCAAGAGTTATCGCGAGTTGCAGGTTTGGCAGAAAGCGCATGAACTTGTTTTGATGGTGTTCAGTATTACAGAGAAGTTTCCAAAGGCTGACCAGTACGGGATCGTTTCCCAGGTCAGGCGCTCCTCTTCTTCGGTCGCGGCAAATATCGCCGAAGGCTTCGGAAGGGGGACGACAAAGGAACTCTTGAGGTCGCTTCAGATCGCACGGGGCGAGCTTGAGGAAACTCGGTACTTCATGCTTCTGAGTTGCGATTTGGGAAGAATTTCCAAGGATGAGAATGCTCGGATGGAAGCTGCGTGTGATTCGACGGGTCGCTTGATAAATGCGCTGGGCCGCTCGCTGCGAGGCAAGATAAACGCGAAGGACCAGTCACGAGTCACCAATCACCAGTCACCGCCGAGCCAGAGGAGCAGCAGCTAATGCCAGAGAAAAACGCTATCGTGGGCCGCATCGTCCAGATCATTGGACCGGTCCTGGACGTCCAATTTGAGGCCGGGCATCTGCCCGCCATTTACAATGCCGTTCGCATCACCAGCGAAGGCTTCAGTGTTCCGGAGCCGATCGACGTCACCGCGGAAGTGCAACAGCACCTCGGCGAAGGCCGCGTGCGCGCAGTGGCCATGGAGCCGACGGAAGGTCTGGTTCGCGGCATGAAAGCGGTCGACACCGGCGCCGGCATCACCGTTCCGGTGGGCCGCCCCACCCTCGGCCGCGTGATGAACGTGCTCGGCAAGCCGGTCGATCAACTAGGTCCGCTCACCAGCAAGACGAATTATCCCATTCACCGCCCCGCGCCGAGCCTGCTGGATCAGTCCACGACGCTTGAGATGTTCGAGACGGGCATCAAGGTAATCGACCTCATCCAGCCTTTCTTGAAGGGCGGCAAAATCGGATTGTTCGGCGGCGCAGGCGTCGGCAAAACGGTGCTCATTCAGGAGTTGATCAACAACGTCGCCATGCAGCATGGCGGCGTGTCCGTCTTCGCCGGCGTCGGCGAACGCACCCGCGAAGGCAACGACCTCTGGCTGGAATTTCAGGAAGCCGGCGTCGTCGTTCCGGGGAATTCCGAAAAGTCCCGCGCGGCTCTCATTTACGGCCAGATGACCGAACCGCCCGGCGCGCGTCTTCGCGTCGGCTTGACCGGTCTGACCGTCGCCGAATATTTCCGCGATGAAGAGCATCTTGACGTGCTTCTCTTCATCGACAACATTTTCCGTTTCGTTCAGGCGGGCTCGGAGGTCTCCGCGCTGCTCGGCCGCATGCCTTCCGCCGTCGGCTACCAGCCGAACCTGAACACCGAAATCGGCGAGTTGCAGGAGCGCATCACTTCCACGAAGACCGGCTCGATTACGTCGGTGCAGGCGATTTACGTGCCGGCCGACGACTACACGGATCCCGCTCCGGCAGCCACGTTTACGCACCTTGACGCCACCACGAACCTCAGCCGCCAGATCGTCGAGCGCGGCATCTATCCGGCGGTCGATCCACTGGCCAGCTATTCGCGCATTCTCGATCCGCGCATCGTTGGCGCGGAACACTACGCGGTCGCCCGCGGCGTGAAGTCCATTCTGCAGCGCTACAAGGATTTGCAGGACATCATCGCCATTCTCGGTATTGAAGAACTTTCCGACGAGGACAAGCGTACCGTGGCGCGCGCGCGCAAAATCGAAAAGTTCCTCTCGCAGCCCATGTTCGTGGCCGCGCAGTTCACCGGCCTCGAAGGCAAGTACGTCAAGATCGCGGACACCGTTCGCAGCTTCAAGGAAATTGTCGAAGGCAAGTACGACGATATCCCGGAGCAGGCGTTCTACATGGTCGGCACGATCGATGAAGCGCTTGCGAAGGCCGAAAAAATGAAGGCGGGCGTCTAAGCGCAAATGCTGCCGCAATCCATCGAGCTGGTCATCGTCACGCCGGAGCAGCAATTCCTGCGCGAAAGCGTGGTCGAAGTCGTGTTGCCCGGTTCGGAAGGCGCGCTCGGAGTTTTGCCGGGCCACGCGCCTCTGATGACGGAGCTTGGCATCGGCGAGCTAACCTATCGCGGCGCCGGCACGAATCCCAGCGGAGCGCTTGCCATCATGCAAGGCTTCGCGGAAGTGTTGGGTGATCGCGTTACGGTCCTTGCGGAGACCGCCGAGCGCGCCGCGGAAATCGACCTGGCTCGCGCGGAAGCCGCGAAAGCCCGCGCGGAAAAGCATCTGGCTTCCGGAGATCCGAATATCGATTGGGACCGCGCCTCCATCGCGCTGCAACGAGCGCTGCTGAGGATTCAAGTCGTGCGCAAATATCGCGGCGCGCCGGTCGAGTCGCGCTAAAGCTTGTCCCGTGTTTCGTCGCTGGCTGCGCTTGCGACCACTTTTCCTGTTCCGCATCCAATACGCTGGAGCGCTTGATGGAAACCGTCACGATGTACACGACCGCGTGGTGCCCGGATTGCCGGCGCGCAAAGACCTTTCTGAAAGAGCGCGGCGTGGATTTTCGCGAAGTGAACATCGAAGGAAATCCGGCTGCGGAAGAAATCGTCGTGAAGGCCAACGACGGCAAGCGCAAAGTTCCCACAATAGAAGTTGGCGGCCGCTTCTTTTCATCGAGCCCGTTCGACGCCGAACAACTCGCGGAAGAGCTGGGCATCCCGCTGAACTCCTGATCGCCCGCGCACGCGCCTCGACCCTCGAAATAGAGCTATGATGAACATATACGGCATCCCGGCGCCGCGCGAGGGCAAGACCATGCGAACCACACTGTTTCTCGCAGCAGGCCTCTTGATGGCCTCTCACCTTCCGGCGCAAGAAAATCCAGCCGGGGCGCAATCCGGCATGGAACAGATGCACCACGGCGGCTTCATGCAGGGCGGCATGCACCACACGGTCGCGAAGGGCGTGAAGCTCGAGCAGAAAATCGACGGCCATACCATCGTTGTGCGCATCGGCCCGATGAATTTGCCCGCCAACACCAGCCACATGAAAATGCCGCAGCCGCCCGATTTGATCTGGCAAATTCCGATCGACGGCTGGCTTCTGGGCTACACACCAAAGCTTGTGGATGCCGACGGCAACACCGTGCCGGGGCGCGTGCTGCATCACACCGCGTTCTGGAATGAAGACCGCTCCGACTTTCTCTGCCCCAATAAAGAGGAGCACATTTTCGGAGCGGGCGGCGAGCTGACCAATTGGGCGGAGATGCCGGGCTATGGCTATCGCGTGCAAATGGGCGACAAAATCCGTGTCGAGACCATGGTGCACAATCCGACCAACGCTTCGTACGACAAGGTCTATTTTGAAGTGACCATCCCTTACTTGCAGGCCGCGGGAGGCGCGAGCGTAAGAAATTTCTATCCGGCCTGGATGGACGTGAAGTCCTGCGGAGATTCCGCGTACGATTTGCCCGCGGGGAACAGCACGCGCACGGGAACCGTGACCGTGAAATACAACGGCGTGCTGCTCGGCGTCGGCGGTCACATGCATGATTACGCTAAACAGCTTGTGCTCGAAGACGTCGCGCGCAAGGAGACCGTCGCGACGCTGGATGCGAAGGTCGACGAGCACGGCGAAATCTTGAGCATGCCAACGGTGCTCTTTCTCGATCGCGGCGGATACAAATTGTCGGCGAAAGACGTCCTGAAAATCTCCGCGACGTACGACAACACGACCGGCAAGCTTCTGCGCGATGGCGCAATGGGCATTGTCGTGGGGTATTTTGTTCCCGCGAACGACGCAGAGCTGGCCCATCTGCGGCGCAAACCGGGCGCGCATCCGATGGCCGGAATGTCTCACGATCAATAAAGGCACGCCGCGCTTCTCTTCGGTAAAATCCACACCCGCGCATTTGGCTTCGGCAAACAATGATGTAAGCTGTGCTCTCTTTGGAGGCGCCCGATGCGTTCTTTGCGCGTTCGATTCCTTTGGATTTTCGCGATTTTGTCGTTGCTTTTCGCCGCCGCCGCGGATGCGCGAGTTACGCGCGTCGAAATCATTTCCCGAACCGTTATTCAGGATGGACAGACGTTCGGTCTGGCCGGAGCGTACGAGAAAATTGTCGGGCGCGTTTATTTCGCGGTCGATCCCGCGAATATTCACAACCGGCAGATCGTGGACCTGGACAAAGCGCCGCGCAACGCGCAAGGCGAAGTCGAATTTTCCGCCGACATGTATGTGCTGCGGCCGAAAGATATGGACAAAGGGAACGGCGCGGTCCTGTTTGAAGTGTCGAATCGCGGCGGAAAAGGAATCCTGAACATAGTGAACGGAGTGACTTACTCCGATCCAAAAGCGCAGTTCGGCGACGGCTTCCTGATGCGCCAGGGCTACACGATTGCCTGGGTTGGCTGGGAAGCGGACCTTTCCGACCAAGGCGACCGGCTGCGCATGACGGCTCCGGTTGCCCACGGACCGGGCGGAGAAACGATTCGCGGGCTGGTGCGCTCCGATTTCACGCCCGCGGAAAAAATGGAAGACACACCGCTCGGACATTTTCTGCTGGGGCCGACCGGCGGAAAGAGCTACGCGGTCGATGATCCCGGCAGCTCCAAAAATATTCTGACGGTGCGGGACACGCCGGACGGGCTGCGCAAAATAATTCCCCGCAGCCAGTGGAGCTTCGCGCACGCCGTGGACGGCAAGGAAGTTGCCGATCCGCACTACTTGCACTTGGACGGCGGATTGCAGCCGGGAAAGATTTATGAAGTCGTCTACGAATCGAAGGATCCTATCGTCGCGGGACTTGGCCTTGCTTCCGTCCGCGATTTTCTTTCCTACCTGAAATACGATCCGCAGGCCGCTGCGCCGGTTCATCGCGTATATGCCGTGGGAATCTCGCAGAGCGGGCGTTTCCTGCGGCACTTTCTTTACCAGGATTTCAATTCCGACGAGCAGGGCCGCCAGGTAATGGACGGCGTCATCGCGCATGTTGCAGGCGCCGGCCGCGGCAGCTTCAATCACCGGTTTGCGCAGCCTTCGCGTGATGCGCAGCCGCTTTCGAGCATTTTCTTTCCGACGGATCTTTTTCCTTACACCGATCTGCCGGAAACCGATCCGGGGGGCGGCGAAACCGCCGGACTGCTCGATGTCGCTGCCAAATCGCACAACACGCCGAAGATATTTTTCACGAATACGTCGTACGAGTATTGGGGAAGGTCCGCGTCGCTGATTCATACTTCGCCGGACGGATTGAGCGACGCGAAGATCGGCGAAGACGTTCGCGTGTACTTGCTCTCCGGTTTGCAACATTTTTCCGCGAGGTTTCCGCCGCAGAAATCCTCGCCCGGCTCGCCGGACTCCAACGCACAACAGCTCTACAATCCCAACCCCGTGCAGTGGTACTGGCGCGCGTTGATTACGGACATGAACGAATGGGTGAAGGACGGGACGCCTCCTCCACCGAGCAGGTATCCGAAGATTGCAGATGGCGCGCTCGTGCCGCTCGACAAATGGAATTTTCCGAAAATTCCTGGTGTGAACAAGCCGCACGAGGTGAGCCTTGCGTACCACTTGGACTTCGGCCCGCAATGGAAGGAAGGTATCGTCACCTTCGTTCCGCCCAAAGTCGGCAAAGCGTTTCCGGTTCTTGTGCCCCAAGTGGATGCGGACGGAAACGACCGGGGCGGTGTAAGTTTGCCGGAGTTGCAAGCTCCGTTGGCCACCTATACCGGATGGAATCTGCGCGATCCCAGCATTGGAGCGGCGGATTTGCGGCTCAGCTTTTACGGCTCTTTCATTCCGTTCGCGAAGACGGCGGAGGAGCGGCAGAAATCCGGCGATCCGCGGCTTTCGATCGCGGAGCGATACGCCTCGCGCGACGAATACCTGGGCAAATTCACGGAAGCAGCAGTGAAGCTGATTCGCGAGCGTTTCCTGCTGCCCGAGGATTTGCCTGCCGTGATTGCGCGCGGCGAGCGGGAGTGGGATGAAGTGGCCGGGCAGAAATGATTTTCGAGAGTGCGTGTGCGGAAGAAAACAGGAGGAAGGATGAACGGAAATCGCCGAGACGTTCTGAAAGCTGGAAGTCTTGCATTGCTGGGCGGCGGACTCTTTCGCCGGATGGATAAAATCGACGGAATGCAGACGCAAGGCGCGGGAGGATCGCTTGCAGACATCGTGAAGAGCCGCAGCACGGGGGCCAGCGAGAAACTGCTGCTTGGTCCGACTCCCGGCGAAGAAGGCCCACCGGAACCGGCGAAATATGACCGCTTGCCGCTCGATTGGAACAAGCAGACGGTGGCGCGCTTCAGGGCCAAACTGGCGGAGAAGGACATCCACGCGTTCCTTTGTCGCGACGAGCTCAACATCATTTATTTGACGGGATACTGGCACACGCACACCGAACGGCCGCAGGTCGTGTACATGAACGAGGGCGACGCCGATCCCTGGTTTTTGTATCCGGGGTTGGACCGGGATCTGGTGAAAGGCTGGTGGTTTGGCGGCGGCTGGGAATATTTCGACACGAAACACGCCGAAGGAGGCTTCCCCGAGCAGGGGAAAGTGGTGCAAGGGAAGACTGTCGATTTGTTCGAGATGCTTCTCGAAGGAGTGAAAGCGAAAGGCGTCCAAGGCGACAAAATCGGGATCGACGGGAAACTTTATGCGGACGAGCTGGCAACGGCCCGAAAGGTTCTGCCGAAGATAAAATGGGTGGACGTCAGCGATACGCTGCTTGGAATGCGCGAAGTGAAAACGCCGGAAGAGCTTGCGCTCACGCGGCGCGCGTACACGTACTTTGACCGCGCTCACGCCTACGCGAGGGATTACATCCTGACCTTCGGAACGGACGTGACGGACTACGAGGTCGGAGTGGCGAGCACATTCTGGATCAACAACGTGCTGCTTTCGGATCTGGATCTTGCCGGCGGCTTGCCGCATCACGGCGTGCAGTCGAGCGTCGAAATCGATTGCCGCGTGGGACGGCTCTGCGCTTACCCGCATCCGAACCAGCCGAGATTCAACCGCATCCAGCGGAATATGCCGTTGCAAGTCGATGGCGACGCTTACGTCGGAGGGCACGGCGGAGAAAACTACCGGATGTATATCCTGGCGGACAGCGCGGGCCAATTCGACGAGCACATGAGAAAACTCTGGGAAGTCAGCCAGCACACGTGCGACATGCAGGTGGAACTGCAAAAAGAGGGCGTGACGTGCTCGAGCGTGGCCTACGAGATTCACAAGTATCAGGTGGCGCAAGGAATGCAGGATTACATTTATCACCGGCCGGCGCACGGGGAAGGCTCGGAAGGGCACCAGCCGCCGTACATGGCGCTGGGCGACTACACGGTTCTGAAGAAGAACATGTGCTTTTCCGAAGAGCCCGGGCTCTACGACCCCAAGAACGGAGTTGGATTCAACTGGAGCGATCACGTGGTCACCGGAGTGAAGTCGGGATACCGGATGAGCCGGGTGCCGTACTCGAAGGAATGGTGCTGGGTGAAGATCTGAGGGCAGCGGCCAGTGACCGGTGGCCAGTGAGAAGGAACCAGCGGCAGGTGAGGGGTGGAACGTGACTGGTGACTGGTGACTGGTGACTGGTGACTGGTGACTGGTGACTGGTGACAGAGTTGCGCGGTGGTCGTGATTTCCCAGCTTTGGGGTGACACCCCCGGTATTTTTGCAGAGAGTGCGGATGTTATTGATTATGAATGGGTTAGAGGAATACTCATTTTGGAAGAGTGCGCAAGAGTGTGAAAGCAAAGGAGTTAATTCTTGAGCTTTTGCGCAAAAGAGCGCAAGAGCGCGGGGAGAAGGCAGGCTCAGGGAACAGAAAACGAGCTGAAGATGGCCAGCGAGGTACGGGAAACGCATGAGATGGGGGAGGCTCGGGCCGGTGAATGAGCGCAAATGCCGAAAACTAGATCGGGCGGCTGCGAAACGGGCGGAGTTGGATGGGGGATTGTGAAACGAGAAGGCTTGCCGCGAGCGAACCATGGGGAATGGTAGCAGGAAACAGGCCTGTTGTCAAGAAAATAATACTATAAGGCATTGACTGTTCGAATCACTCGGCGCGAAGTGCGACGATAGGCTCGATGGCCGAGGCGCGGCGGGCCGGAAAATAGCCGGCGAGGAGCGCGACCAGCAGAAGCAGCAGCGAGACCGCAATGATGGTCGGCGCATCGCTGGGGGAAAGCCCAAACAGCATCGAGGCAATCAGGCGGGCCGCAGCGAGAGCCGCTGGGATGCCGATGAAGATGCCAAGCGCAGCCAGCAGCAAAGTTTCGCGAAGGACAAGCCAAAGAACCGTCTCGCGTTGAGCGCCGACGGCGACGCGAATGCCGATCTCACGAGTGCGGCGCGTGACGGAGTAGGACATCAATCCGTACAAGCCAATCGAAGCAAGTAAGAGAGCAAGCACGGCAAAGAAACCGGAAAGCATGGCGGTGACGCGCTCTTCGGAGAGCGCGTTGCTTACGACCTCGTCGATTGTTTTCGCGCTGCGAACATATTCACGGCCCATGGAATCGACCTGCAGGCCGACGGATTTGATGAGCGAATCGGGAGATTGTTTCGTGCGAGCGAGCAGATAGCCCCACTCGTGAGGGTATTGGACGTAGGAAAAATAAATGGCGGGAGTAGAAGCGTCGCGCAGGTTGAAAAGGCGAGCGTCAGCGGCAACGCCGATGATCTCAATGCTCTGATAGGTGGGCATGACGCCGAAGTTGACCGTCTTTCCTACGGGATCGACGCCTGGAAAAAGGCGATCGGCGAGGCTGGCGCTGATAAGAGCAACACGAGGATGCTGCGCATCATCGGTTTCGTTGAAAGTCCGGCCTCGCAGCAACGGAATACCCAGAGTTTGAAAGAAATTGGGCGAAATCTCGTCGGCGTCGGCGATTACATGGAGGGTAGTGGCGGGATCGGCGATCGACTGGAAAACGAAGTCGTGCCATGGATAGGGCTCTGGAATCGCGGCGTCCGAGAAGCTAACCGTGCTGACGCCGGGCACTGCGGAGATGCGATTCAGAAGCTGCTGGTGATAAGAATTCAAGTCGAGATTGTGATAGCCGCCGGGCCGGGGATAGAGGGCGATTTCGAGAAGCCTGCTTTTTTGAAATCCGAAATCGCGAGAGCGCAGGCGCTCGAAGCTGCGCACGAAAAGGCCCGCGCCCAAGAGCAAGACGAGAGAAAGAGCAACCTGCGTGACGATGAGACCTTTGCCGAGTAGTTTTCCGGCGCCACCACCGAGAGTGCGCGCGTTTTGCTGCAATACCGCGGCGGGATCCTGGCGCGAAGAGCGCCACGCCGGGGCGAGGCCGAAAAAGATTCCAGTGAGGACGGCGATGGAGATGGTGAGAGCAAGGACGCGACCATCGGGGCTTACGTCGAGCGCAAACGGAACCTCGCTTCCCTGAGTCATGAGAACGACGAGAAGGTGGCTTCCCCAGTAAGCGAAGACAAGGCCGAGCAGAGCGCCAGAGAGCGAGAGCAGCAAACTTTCCGAGAGAACTTGCCGGGCGAGAGTCCAGCGGCTGGCGCCGATGGCCACGCGCACGCTCATCTCGTGACTTTGCGCCGCGGCACGCGCGAGCATCAGGTTCGCGAGGTTCACGCAAGCCACCAGCAGGATCAATCCGACAATTCCGGCGAGAACGTAAAGCGGGCGGGCAAATTCCAGACGCGGACCCGTGGCGAAGCCTTTCGCAGCCGAGGTGAGAACGAGGCCCATGGAGAGAAACCTGTCGCGGCGGGGACCGGCCGTTTCCGTGGAAGCAGTCGCGCGAAGGACGTCCGGCCAAAAGGAGAGAAGTTGAGAGCGAGCTTGCTCCATGGTGACGCCGTCTTTCAAACGGCCGGTGACGAAGAGCCAAAGCAGCGAGCGGTTTTCGAGAGTGAATTGATTGCCTTCGATGAGCACGGGGAAGGCAGTGATGGGAATGATGATGTCCGGCGGCTGGCCAGTGTTCATTCCGTAAAACCATTTTCGAGTGATGCCGACAATCGTGAACGGATGCCCCTCGATACGAATCTGTTTTCCGACGACATCGAGCGCGCCGCCCAAGCGCTGCTGCCAAAAGTCATAACCGATGACGGCAACTTGCGAAGTCGTGTGGCTGTCGGGATCGGAATCTTCGGGAATGAGCAACCGGCCAAGAAGCGGAGTAACACCGAGTTCGGAGAAACAGTTTCCGGTCACGCTCATGATGTCGTTCTGCGCGAAGTTGCCGTTCACTTCGACGTTGAAGATTCCGCCGCCGCCCCAGGCGATCAGTCCGGTGAAGACCTGCTGGTGGCGTTCGACCTCGCGAAACATGGGATAGGAGAAAGGAACGTTGCTATCCGGACGAGAAGCGGCGAGCTGGACGAGCTGTTCGGGATGGCGGAAGGGAAGATCACGAAGGAGGAGAGCATTAATGAGCGTGAAGATGGCGGTGTTAGCGCCAATGCCGAGAGCGAGAGAGAGAATCGCGACGATGGTGAAGCCGGGGCTTCTGGCAAGTACGCGCGTGGTGTAACGCAGAGTCTGCCAAAGGGTTCCCATGCTTGCCGCTCCGGGCCGAACAATTCGATTTGCATATCAGAGATACAACATCTGGAGAGCCGATTCAAGAGCGAGGAATCAGAAGGGCTTAAAAGGAGGGAAGGGAATCCGGCGTGGGGTTCCGGATTCCCGGTGGGCGATTGAGGTGGGAATTAGATCAGGGGTTGTTTCGGGGAAGCTGTGCGACCAGAGTGACTTGACTAGTCGTTTCGAGTTTTGCGGTCTGCGCCATTTCCTTTTCGCGGTTGGACTTGAAGAGCTGCCGTCCGCGGAGGTTTCCTTGCGCCCAGACCTGAGTCAGGAAGAAGCGTTCGCCGTAGCGGCTGAAAATCAGTTTCGATTGCGGTTGGGCTTCGCGGGCGATGACGTCCATTGTGGGCAGGAAGACGGAAGTGGCAGGGTCTTGGCGGTCGACCAAGAGCAAAGAGTGTCGTGAACTGTCCGTCTTAACGTAATACTCGCCGGCGGGAAGCGTTGTGTTGCCGGCCACAAAGTCGAAGGGGATGTTAACGACCATCTCTTCCTGCGCAGTGGCCACACTGGTGAAGGCCACGAACGTGAGCGCCATCGCTACTGCCATAACCATTGCTCGCTTGACCATGACGACCTCCTCTTTCTTGATCTGCCGGCGGCATCCAATGGGAACTGCCCTTTGCCTGGTTGGATGCCCTACTCAGCGCCTCAACATGCAGCGCACTTTCGCGCAATTCGCGGGAGAGAACAATGCACGGAAGGTGAACTGGGAAGCGACTTTGAGTGAACAACCAAGTTCCCGAAAACAGAGGGTTTATGGCCGTGACGGGGTGAGGCAGGATTCTCGGAAGGAGTGGTATAGTTTCGTAATCAGAATTTATTCCGATGCCAAAGACTGCGCGATCGACGAACGTTGTGCGCTTTGACGCGTTTGAGGTGGATTTGCGCGCCGGAGAAGTGTACAAGGCAGGGCGGAAAGTCAAATTGCAAGTGCAGCCGTTTCATGTGCTTGCCATGCTGCTGGAAAAACCCGGAGAAGTGGTGACTCGGGAAGAGATGCAGAAGCGCCTGTGGCCCGCGGACACTTTCGTTGATTTCGATCACAGCGTGAATACCGCGGTTAAGAAGCTGCGGCAAGCGCTCGGTGATGACAGGAAGAAGCCGCGTTTTGTCGAAACGTTGCCCAAGCGCGGATACAGGTTTTTGGGCACGGTGAAGAAGCCGGCTACGGATGGCAACGAGACGGCGGCGAAATCCGCAGCGGTGTCAGGAAAAGCAAGCGCGAAGTCGGCAGCCGTAGCCGCGTGGGTGGGGCGCGTGGCAAAACTTGTTTGCGAGAACGGAAATGCGCTGGCGCTGCTGGCCGTGGATGAAGCAGCGGCACTAGAGCGAGAAAAACTGGACGAGGCGAACGACGATGTCGGTTTGTCCATGTTGATCGCCTCGCAAAGGCTGTTGATGGTGCCGAACGGAACGCCAGTGAGAGTGATCGAAGTAGATGCGGCGCTTTCGCGCTGCCATGCGCGAATCCTGGAGGGCGAACACTATGGCAAGACGGCGCTCTTGCCGCTGAAATCGCTCGCGGAGACGAAATAACTCCCGGACAGCTCGAAAGTTTAGCCGGAGTGGCGGATGCGTTCGGCGAGCGCTCGGGCACGCTGGCGGCCGATTTCGACAAAACGGGAATCGCCGGCAATCTGGTCGAGCGTAGGAAGAGCGCGCTGCGGTTCGGGAAGCAATTTGTGATCGAGGTCCGTTTCAAATTCCAAGAGAGCGTCATTGATACCGAGGCGGTCATACTTCATGCGGCGCTCGAGCATGGTGACCAGCTCCTGCTCGCGAGCCAAGCCTTCGAATATCTGCATCAATTGAGAAGCCGGCGAGTTGAGCGTGTAATTGAATTTTGTTTCGTGGTTTTCGGTTCCTTTTTCCCAGCGAAACGTTTTTAGGCCGAGATTGGCGATCTTGCGATGGACATCGAGATCCAATCCCTGGAAGTGATTCAACTGCGCGGCCAATTCAAACATTTTTGCGCGGAGCGGAGCGCCAACTTCGAAAGGCAAAGCGCCCGGTTCTTCATCGAGCTGGCGAATCTCAAAAGTGGCAGCGTCGGTGTCGTTGCGGACGATGATCTCGATAAATTCTGGCGTGCTGGATTTGAAAATACGCCGATAGCAAAGCTTCTCGTAGGCGGGCGAAGAAGCAGGCGTTTGCGCGCGGGGAGTTGCCAAGGCCGCCCAGCCCAATAGGCCGCTTGCGAAAAACGTCAGCAAGGAAAATCGCGAAAAAATAGTCTTCATCGTTGTCTTTACGATGCGCGGCGCGCCCCGTTCGTTGTGCCGCCGCGGGGAACGGCGGTCCTGCCGGCGAGAGCGCCCGGATACAATTTTGCGGCAGCTGTTTTTTCCGGAAGTCCAAATCGCTGTCTTGCTTGTTCCGCTTGCAAATGACAGAGCGCCACGGCAAGAGCATCGGCCGCGTCAGAGGGCTCCGGAGTTTCCTCCATTGCAAGCAACGCGCGCACCATCAGCTGGATCTGCCGTTTGTCGGCATGGCCATAGCCGGCGACAGAGGCCTTCACCTCACGCGGCGAATAACTGTGCACCGCAATGCCGCGCTGGGCAGCGGCCAGCAGAACCACGCCGCGCACCTCCGCGAGACGCAATGCAGTTCGCAAGTTGAGAGCCGCAAAGACGGACTCCACGGCGAGGGCGTCCGGAGAATATTCATCCATCAGGCGGCAAAGCAGGGCGTGAACGTCCTGCAAGACCGCGCCGTGACATTCCTTTTGGCGCTTGGCAGCGACTTTCAATGCACCATAATGCAGCAAACGGCAACGATGGCCGTCGCTTTCGACGAGGCCATATCCGGTGGGGCCCGCGGCAGCAGGATCGACACCAAGAACACGGAAACAACGATGGCCTGTTGCAGGAGGCACGGAGGGAATTGCCGTTTTCATCGGACCAAGTCTACGGCGTTCGCCGGGGCGCTGCTAGAGCTTTGTCAGGAAGATTTTCGGAAGATCAAAAAAAAGACAAATCGCCGGAAGCTCAAGCACGCCGACGGAAAAACACTTTGTGACTTAGTTGGAAGCTACGGCAGCCTGGATTTCGGATTCGTCGATATCGAAGTTGGCGTAGACGTGCTGAACGTCGTCATGTTCTTCGAGCGCTTCGACCAGGCGCACCATTTGCGTGGCTTGCTGCCCCGTGAGCTTGACGTAATTTTGCGGGACCATTCCGATCTCCGCGGACTCCGGAGTAATGCCGGCTTTGGAGAGCGCTTCTTTCACTTTGTCGAGCGCCTCTGGAGGCGTGACGATATACCAGCCCGAGCCATCGTCCTTCAGATCTTCCGCTCCCGCTTCGAGCACGATGTCCATCAGCTTATCTTCACTGGCGGCTTCCTTGGGCACAACGACTTCGCCTTTGCGATGAAACATCCAGCCGACCGCGCCAGCCTCGGCGAGGTTTCCGCCGTTCTTGCTCATGAGATGGCGAAATTCGCCGACCACGCGATTGCGGTTCGTGGTGACGGCTTCGATGAGAATGCCCACGCCGCCCGGGCCATAGCCTTCGAAAGTCACTTCTTCATACTGTTCGCCTTCGAGCTGGCCGGTGCCGCGCAAGATGGCGCGCTCGATATTTTCGTTGGGCATGTTTTCGCTTTTGCCGGCAAGGATGGCTGTGCGTAAACGGGGATTGGAGTTCGGATCGCCGCCGCCGATTCTTGCGGCGATGGAGATCTCGCGAATGATGCGAGTGAAAACGCGGCCGCGCTTGGCGTCGGTGGCCGCCTTCTTGTGTTTAATGGTGGCCCATTTTGAATGCCCGGACATGACACATCCTCTTTTTTGCGTGCTCTCGACCGTACGGGAGCCACGTTGAGTGAGTTTGATGCGGCCGCGCGCCACCGGAGTGGCGGTTCGGCTCGTCTACCCCGCATGGCGGGGCGTATCTGTGCGGAGACTTAGGGTAAACCGCAAACCCCTGCGGAACTGGGCCAGTTTAGCACAGCCGCCGCGCACGGGAAACCGGGTATACTGCCGGACGGGGCATCACCTTGCGCTCAATTAGCTTCTCTGAATTTGCAGCGACCCGCGCTCTTTTCCTAAGATACAGAAATGCCTGACCGGCGTTATCGCGTTCTGGCCGTCGCGACCCACCCAGTGCAATATATGTCGCCCATTTTCCAGCGGATGGCGGCGCACCCTGGATTTGACCTGCACGTGGCGTATTGCAGTTTGCGCGGCGCGGAAGCCGCACACGATCCGGAATTTGGGACGACCATCCAGTGGGATGTCCCATTGCTGGAGGGGTATTCGTGGACACACGTTCCGAACCGCGGCTCTGGAAGGGAGACATTCTTCGGGTTGCGCAATCCGGGGGTCGGCAAACTGATTCGAGAGGGCAAGTATGACGCCGTGCTCTGTTTCGTGGGCTACGTGCGGGCGACATTCTGGATCGCGTATCTGGCGGCGCAAATGAGCGGGAGCGCATTTCTGTTTGGTACCGATGCCTCAAGCATTGCGCCACGAGACGGGGCCCGCTGGAAGCCTCAAATCAAGCGCGTGGCATGGCCGCTGCTTTTCCGTTTGGCCGACCAGGTGATCGTACCTTCTTCGGCAACGGCGGTGATGATGCGGGAATTGGGGATACCGGACGAGCGGATTTCCCTGACGCCCTTCGTGGTTGACACCAATTGGTGGATCGAGCAGACGCGGCGCTGCGATCGCAGTATCACCCGAGTTGAGTGGGGGGTCGGCGAGCAAGATTTAGCCGTGCTGTTCTGCGCGAAGCTACAGGACTGGAAACGCCCGCTTGATTTACTGCGAGCATTCGCCAAAGCAGGTGTACCAGAAGCGACGCTGGTTTTCGCGGGAGAGGGGCCGCTGCGAGCGAGAATCGAGTCGGAAGCCGCGGCACTAGGTGTCGCGCCGCGAGTGCGCATGCTTGGCTTCATAAATCAGAGCAAGCTGCCGGCGGTCTATTCTGCCGCCGATCTTTTTGTATTGCCCTCCGGATACGATCCCTGTCCAGTGGTGGTGTGTGAAGCGATGGTCTGCGGCCTTCCCGTCCTTCTCAGCGACGAGATCCGCGGTAGATTCGACCTGGTGTGGCCCGGAGCGACCGGCGACATCTATAAGTGCGGCGACGTGGAAGCCTTGGCGGGGAAGCTGAGGAATCTGCTTGGGAATCGTGAGAGGCTGGCTTCTCTGGGGAGGAATGCGCGGGCGGCAATGGAAACGTGGTCGCCGCGAGAGAACGTTGCAGCCACGCTGAAAGCCATTGAGAAGGCGGTAGAACATAAAGGACTGCGGCCTCAGAAGATGGCCGGAGATTCGCCCGGAGCGCAGGCCTCGCCCGGCGCTTCGGAAAAACTGCACGAATGAAGCTGCTCATTTATTCGCACTATTTTGCGCCGAGCGTGGGGGGCGTCGAGACGATCGTTCGGTCGCTTGCTCGAGGGCTTGCAGGACTTCACGATCCGAGCGGAGAACAGAAATTTGAAGTAAGCCTCGTAACGCAAACCGCCGCCGGAAATTTTGATGACTCGACACTCCCTTTTCGTGTGGTTCGAGCGCCGAGCCTCATCCACCTGTGGGACTTGATCCGCGCTTCCGATGCAGTTCACGTGGCAGGCCCCGCGATTGCACCGGTTCTACTCGCGATTCTTGCGCGCAAGCCGCTGTTCATCGAGCATCATGGTTTTCAAACGATTTGTCCCAACGGACAACTTCTGATCGAACCGGCGGGGGTGCCCTGCCCGGGTCACTTCATGGCTGGACATCACGGCGAGTGTTTGCGCTGCAATTCCGGCCAAGGATGGTTCGCGTCGCGCAAATTGTGGTTGCTGACCTTCGTGCGCCGCTTCCTTTGCCGGCGAGCTTCCACCAACATTATGCCGACGGCATGGCTCGGTGATTTATTGCAATTGCCGAAGAGCGTTGCGATCCCTCATGGGCTTGAGCTGATTGCTGATCCCATGGCGCGCTCCGCAGCGCGAGAAGGCACGCCAGTTGTCGTGTTTCAGGGCAGGTTGGTGACGACAAAAGGAGTCGGCGTGCTGTTCGAGGCCGCGCGTATCTTGCGAGCACAAAATCATGTCTTCGAGCTTGTCGTCATCGGTGATGGTCCCGAGCGCGCTGCACTGGAAGAACTGTCTCAGCGTGCGCCACTGGCGGGACATGTTCGTTTCACGGGCCGACTCTCGGCAGCGCAGATGGACGTCGTGCTGTCGGAAGCCAGTGTTGTAGTCGTGCCGTCCTTGGGCGGAGAAGTTTTCGGCCTTGTGGTCGCCGAAAATATGCAGCGAGGGCTGCCTGTGGTTACATCGGATTTGGGCGCGTTCGTCGAAGTGGTTGGAGAAGCCGGCCTCACCTTTCGCACCGGAGATGCGCAAGCGCTCGCGAGAGAGCTCGCCCGAGTCCTTGATGATCCAGCGCTCGCCGCAGGCATCGGCCAACTCGCGAGGGATCGCGCGCTCGAATTTTGCGATTTCCAGCGCATGCTGGAATCCCACGCGCGCATTTACCAAGAGCGGCGTCCCTGACCTGTCCGAAAAGGCAGGTTCGCCGTGCGTCACAAGATAAGAAAGTCAGCCGAAAACGGAAATGCGTGGCGCTACACTGACTGTAAGGGACCGGTGTCGAGCGGCCTTCCTAGTCTGCCTGCGAAAGGGCAGGGCCACTCTTAGCAGGAGACGGAGATGATGAAACGCACTCTCATTTTCCTCGCGGCGTTTTCTCTGGCATTAGTGGTAATCCCCCGCGGTCTGGCTGTTCCGCAATCGAAGGGGACCTCCACGATCAGCGGTGTGGTCATTGGGCCGGACGACAAGCCTGCGCCGCATGCCGGTATCTCCTATCAATACTCCGATGGCAGTGGGCCTCATGCTGTGCGCGCCGACGCGCATGGCCGGTTCACGATTCCGCATCTGCGGGCCAGCAGTTACGACATTCGGGCCTCCGCCAATGGCATCTTTTCGGACTGGGAGAAAAACATACCGTTGCGCAAGGGGCAAACGCGGTCTGTTGAGCTGCACTTGATTTACGCGAAGGAAATGCCGAAGTCCATTTCTGACAAAAAGCCGAAACCCTAAGCGGCCTGCCTACCGGGATCACATCCGAAACGGAGTGAGCGCCACATTAGTACTTTTTGAGGCTCCGCGCAGACGCTTCCATGTCTGTATCAAGTTGAAAATAAAAGACATATTTACCTATTGAAGGTGCGATCAGGAACTCGTTTTAGTACCACAACTGCGGTACCCCTCCAAGTGGCTCTGGCGACCCATTGAGGGCCGCAAATGCGGCGCGTAGCCTTCTAAGAACGGGTTGGGGGCCGCGCGGGGACAGCGGCTCCGCAAGGGGCCGTGTGCGAGCTACCCAACCCGCCACTCTCTTCGTGAACTTACCAATGAGCGAGCACAAAGAGATTCCTGCAGTTTGAGCACTTAGACTGTCTTACCTGCCCGACTATCCTGCCGCAACCATAGGCGTCCTTCGTGCAATCCAATCCTAGCGTTACTCGGGCTCGCGATTTAGACGTTGTGTAATCATAGGTTTGTGGAGGGTGCCGGGCCGTGGCTGAAGAGTTCAGGCGACAGGTGAGGCGATTGCCGGACAGGCCGTTGGTTGCAATGCTCATTTTTGCTGGTCTATTCGCTTCCTGTTTATTTTGTGCGCCGTCCCTTGCGAGTTCCGACCTTGCCCCCGCGAAATTGCGATCGAATACGATTGCCGCATTCAATCATTACGTGCAGCTCACGAATCAGCGCAACGAGACGGAACTAAAGCGCGGCAGCGACCTCTTGTGGATCGATTCGCTTTCTGCTCCGCAGCGAGCCGAGGCTTATTCTGCGCTGAAGGGTGGCGAGGTAAAGATCCAACAGCTGCACACACTCGACGACGGCAAATCGATCGAATGTCCAGAAGGAATAATCCATCACTGGGTAGGTGTAGTTTTCATTCCGGGCGCCAACCTGAACGACGTGCTCAGCGTGCTGGAAGATTACAACCGCCAGTCCTTCTATTACACACCGGACGTCGAACTTTCCAAGATCGAGTCACGCGACGGCGACCATTTTCGTGTGTTCCTTCGGTTCAGGAGGCACAAGGTCATTACCGTCGTTCTGGATACCGAGCACGATATTCGATACTTTCACGACGCGCCTGGACGCGCTCATAGCCGAAGTTCTGCGGTGCGTATTGCCGAAGTGGAGAACCCCGGCAAGAGCGACGAACGCGAATTACCTCCCGGCGAGGACGGCGGCTACCTGTGGCGCATGGAAACCTGGTGGCGAATGGAAGAAGGCGACGGCGGTGTTTATGTGCAGAGCGAGGTGGTATCGCTGACACGCGACATTCCGACCGGTCTCGGCTGGCTCGTCGGTCCGTTTGTTACGAGCATTCCAAAGGAAACGCTGGGCTTCACGCTGGAGGCCACGAAAAAGGCCGTGGAATCCAAAGCGAAAAAGAGCCCTGAAGCACAGAAGGGCTTTTAGCTTCGAGGATTGCGCCTCGCTTGGGCATCCTGGAGAAGCTGCCAGACGGCAGCGGCGTTGCGGTCCCACGTCCAAGCGAGAATCGTCTTGGCCGCCGCTTCGCCTATCTCGTTTCTTAGCCGCAAGTTTTCATGCAAACGCTCGACTAGTTGCGCGAGCGCCTGCGCATCGCAAGGATCGCGAAGAACAAATCCATCCAAGCCGTCGTGAACGCAGTCGGCGACGCCTGCAAACGCGGAAGTGATCACGGGCAGGCCACACGCCATGGCTTCCGCCACGGGCAGGCCGAAAGAATCTTCCCGGCTTGGGCTGACGTAAACGTCCGCGGCAGCATAGAAGTCGATCACATCCGGGCGCGGACTTTCCCAAAGACATTGCTGCTCGACTCCTAGTTTTCTGGCGATGGCCTGGAACGGCTCCGCGACGTCATTTCCTACAACGATTAGGCGCAACGACGGATTGGAGAGGGCAGCCATCGCTTCCAAGACAGTGGTCAGGCCTTTGACGCTCCAATCGTTGCCGATGAGCAAGAGGACAAACTCGTCGCGGCGAATGCCCCGCCGTTCCCGCGCTTGTTCGCGCAGCGCAAGCCTTGCATCGCTCGAGAAATAGGTTGTGTCCACTCCGTTCGGAATCACGCGGACATCATTCCGGTGAAAGTACTGCTCCAGCAAATCGGAAGTGCGCGCGGAAACTGCGGCAAGTGTGACGCGGGAGTTCGTGTAGACCCGGCGCTCAAGGGATGTGAGAAGCCGGTAGTAAAGCAGGCGATGGGTTCTCCGAAAGGAGTTGGAACGTGCAGCCGGATTCGGGGTTTCGTCTTGGGAGAGATATTTCAATCGATGAAAAAGCGCGTGCACGATCACAGCATCCGGATGGAGGCAATTGATTCCCGGAGACAGAACCAGATCGAAAGAATTACCGCCAAACAAAGCGTCCCATCGTCGAAGAAATCCGTTCAAAAGCATCCAGACAATGAAGCGCATGATGTGTGGCCCGGGAACGGAAGGAACACGGCGCCAGATGATGGCGCCCGAATTTTCAGCGCGCTTGCTCTGCGAATCGGTTAGCGCAATATCTTCTACTCTTTGCGAGTAGAGATGAATCTCGCAGCCATACGTTTTGGCAAGACGCTCGAGCAATTCCGCGATCGCGCGCTCAGTTCCGTGGCGCCGGTCGACAAACGGAGAGACAACGGCGAGCCGCAAGTCAGCGAATCCCGGGGCGCTCAGGTTGAGTTGAGGGAGCGGCGACCCCGAACTGCGCAGATAGGGCAATGGTCGGCAGTCGGAAGAGCAAGCCGAGCAGCAACCAAAGGTATGCATTCAGGAGGAAGTCTTCGTAGGCTTGCATTCCGGCAAACGTGGAGGGATAAAACAGGACGAGCGCATACCAAAAAATGACAAAGCCTAACGGGAACCAGGGAGAGCCTTTCAGTTTTTTGACGACCTTCCACGCAGCGAAAAGAATTGCTCCGCTCATTACAAACCAGAGGAGTAAGCCTCCGATCCCCATCTCGATGACAATCGCTCCGAAGCCGCTTTCGACGCCAACAACAGGCGGCTTCACATTGAAAATGCGAGCCACGTATTGACCGCCGAGCGACGTTGTTCCAATTCCGTAACCATAGGGCCAGCGATCGTACTCGAAGGCCTTGAGGAAATTCTCGACGGGATAACTCCAGGTGCGATGCGCGAGCTCATTGGTTGGACTGCTGGGAAGAAGCGCCTCTTCGTAGACATCAATTCGAGACTGAAGAGCGTTTGGGTAGGCATAGAAGAGCGCAACGATTCCCAGGACGATTCCAATCGCGGCGCGTTGAAGAGCGCGAAACACGCGTTTGACCTCGCCCTGGCGCCACGGCGCGCCCCAGACAAACGCAAGGCTGGTTGTCACCAGGTCGATCAAACCCCACACGAAAGAGCCTCTGGATGCGGTCATGAATGCGCCCGCGGCCGTCACTGGAATCGCGATGAAGGCAAGGATTCTGCCTTTCTTGTGTCGAAGAAGCAGGTAACCGCTGAACCCCAGCGCGAGCAGCCAGGCTACCATCACGAAATCGGCGTAGCGGCCGGCGCTGACGAAAACCGAAGTCGGCCGGTACGCAAGGGCGCCCGTGGTTTCGGACACGCGGTAAAGACCGCTCAGTTCGCGAAGGTCTTCCGCTTGAACTGCCGGATTTAGAAATCCCGGGCCTATGATGGATTGAGCGATGCCGAGAGAAATGACAACCATCGCGAGAAGAAGATTGACGGTGAAGAAGCGGCGAAGCTCCGCTTCGGAATTCAGGAGGCCGTATCCGACAAAGACCAAGGGGACGTAGTAGAAGAATATCTTGAAACCCATCAGCCCATACATGATGTGCGTGGAGGCAGGATTGAATATCTGGAGAGCGCCGAACCAGACAAAAATCATGAGGGGCACCAGGAAGGGAGGCCGAAAGAGCTTCACTTCCTTTCGGCGAATGGCAGCGATAAAAGAGATGTACACCACGAGAAGCAGGCAGTCCTTGACAAAATAAATCGCCATGTTATTGCCAAGAAACTTCCGGGCAAAGTCCT
>JBAQJX010000012.1:0-7427 GCA_049641765.1 Candidatus Acidiferrum sp. | reverse complement strand
ACCGGAGGTTTTTGTACCCCTCGCGGCGCCGCCTGATGCGAGTTCGGCGATTTGGTATCTCGGGGTCATCGCGAGACTGAAACCAGGCGTGACCCTCGCTCAAGCAGCAGCCGATCTTTCATTGATTGACAGCCGTACATTGCGGCTGCTTCCTAAATTTTTTGGCCGCTACACCCAAGAGGTTCATCTGAGCGTCGTTTCCCTGCATGACCATCTGACAGGCAGCGTCCGTGCTCCTCTCTGGACGCTAATGGCCGCAGTCGCATTTATTTTGTTGATTGCCTGCGCGAACATTGCAAACCTGCAACTCTCGCGCGGCTCTGTCCGTTCGCGCGAGTTCGCCTTACGCTCCGCTCTGGGCGCTCCGCGCTCTCGCTTGGCGCGGCAATTGCTTACAGAAAGCATGCTTCTGTCGTTCATGGGCGGACTCGCCGGACTGCTCGGCGGTTTCTGGGGTGTCGTGCTTCTTCGTTCTTTCGTGCCTCGCGGTGTGTTAAACGTCCAAGATGTGCACATCAACGCCGTCGCGCTGGCGTTTACTGTGGCTGTCTCTGCCTTGGCCGGCGCAGTCTCTGGTTTCGCGCCGATGCTGGCTCTTTTCAATCCCAACCTGAACGACGCCATCCAAACGGGACGAGTGCAGGTCGTGGGCTCCCGCAGCAATATGTTCCTGCGAAATCTGCTGGCCGTCGCGGAAGTTGCGGCCGCCATGGTTTTGCTGGTCGCTGCGGGCCTGCTACTGAAAAGCTTTCTTCGTCTGACGAATGTGAGCGCCGGATTCGACCCCCACAATCTCCTAACTGCTCAAATTTTCCTTCCGGACGATAAGTACTCCACGGCACCACAACAAACGGCGTTTTCCTCGCAGCTTCTCGACCGCATCAGCGTTCTTCCCGGAGTTCGCGCCGCGGGCCTTTCCACCAGTCTTCCGAACGAACTATCCTCGGAGATGCGCATGGGAATCGAAGGCCGCCCAGTCCCCGCGTTGAATGATCCGACGGCGTCCGTTCCGCTCGACTCGGTGAGCGACGGTTATTTTCGTACGCTCGGAATTCCCATCCTCTCGGGCCGTGGATTCGACAACCGGGACGGGCCGAAGACCGCCAACGTCGCGGTTGTGAACCAGGAGTTCGTTCGACGCTTTTTTCCAGACGGCGAAAATGCCCTGGGGAAGCATGTCCTGATTGCAGATGGCACCCCGGATCAGACAGCGGTCTCCATCGTGGGTGTGTCTGCCGCCATTCGGCGTGTTGGGCTAGGCGACAAACCGCTGCCGCAAGTTTTCCAGCCTTTCGCGCAGTCGCCGAGCACCGACATAACGGTTTTGCTGCGCACAGCGTCCGATTCAAATGCGGCTGTGTCCGCGCTTCGCTCTCAGGTGCTTGCCATCGACAAGGAAGTACCGCTCTCCGACGTTGCGGCGATGGACGATCTGCTCGCCGGCGAGACTGCTGGCCAGCGTTTCGAGGCGGCGGCCGTCGGTCTGTTTGCAGCCTTAGCGTTGCTGCTCGCTGGCGTTGGAATCTACGGCGTGATCTCCTACATGGTAGGTCAGCGCACCAATGAGATCGGAATTCGCATGGCGCTCGGAGCGCAACGAAACGACGTGCTGCGCATGGTAATTCGCAAAGGGATGTTCATGGCGGGAATTGGAACGGTCGTCGGGATTTGCGGCGCATTGGCCTTGACGCAACTCTTTCGCAACCTGCTTTTTCAGATTACACCGACCGATCCAGTAACCTACTCGGCCGTTACCGTCGTGCTCGTCGCGGTTGCGCTGCTGGCGTGCTTCCTGCCGGCGCGGCGGGCGATGCGCGTGGATCCCGTCGTGGCGCTGAGGCACGAATAGCCGGCGCGATAAGAAAGCTACGAAACAAAGTAACAGCTGCAAGCCTGAGCGATTTGCAATCGCCGACGGGACAAACGTTTCATTTCTGAACAGTCCACAAATGAGCGACCTGCCGCAGCGCGATGATATTGCGGCACTTACAGCCATGCCGATAAAGTAGTTCGAGAGATGTCCGAATTCGGACATCCTGCACCTAACCGCGAAGCCCTTTTCCTGTCTAATGATTCGGATGAGCGAAAGCGCCGGCAGCATGCAAGCCCGCGAGGCGGTTCAGAACGCGGCCCGAGAGAGCGATGCCATCGCTGTCGAGCGTACGCTCGCGGGCGAGCGCGACGCATTTCGCGTGCTGGTCGAACGCCACAGCCAGCAACTTTTTCGCTTGGCGTATCGCATGACGGGTAACGAGCACGACGCGGAAGAAGTGGTTCAAGAGGCTTTCTTGCGAGCGTACAGAAATCTCGGGCAGTTTGGGTCGCGTGCAAACTTTGGCACGTGGGCTTATCGCATCGCGGCGAACTACGCGATTGACCGCATGCGCCAGAAACGCACCGAGGAAGCACGGCGCAGCACGCCGAGCAACTTGGCGGAAGAGCAGGAACAAGATCCATTGGAATTAGCGCCGGATGTAAGGCCTACGCCGGACCGGCTCGCTGTGAATACGGAGCTGAGGAGAAAGATGGAAGAAGCGCTCAAAGAGCTGAGCCACTCGGAACGAACTGCGTTTGTGATGCGCCACTGGGAAGGCTGCGCGATCGAAGAAATCGCGGCGGTCCTGAAATCCACCACGAGCGCGGCGAAGAACACCGTCTTTCGGTCGGTACAGAAATTGCGACGGGCTTTGGAGCCCTACGTGGGAGCGCGCACCACGCTGCAAGCAAAAGTAGCGGGCGCCGCGCCGGAATCCAGGGGAACGGAACCATGAATCACCTGACAGAAGAAGAATTGATCGCTTATCGAGAGGGAGAGCCTACGCAACGCGAAGCCATCGCCGAACATTTGACGAACTGCGCGGCTTGCCGTGTGGAGTTCGAACACATCGAAGCGGTGCTTGCTGCGCTCGACAATCTTCCGGTTCCTGAGCGCGGCCCGGAGTACGGTCGCGCGGTGTGGCAGCAGATTGCTCCGCGCCTGCCGGAAAAAGCCGGCCGCGGATGGCGCGCATGGTTTGAACCGCGCCGATGGGCGGCGATTGGCGCCATGGCGGCCATCGTGATTGCCGCGTTCGTTGCGGGGCGTTGGACAAAGCCGAAAGATGCGGGAACGGGATTCCCGGCGGCAAGCGCAGCGCAAGTGCGCGAACGTGTGCTCGTCGTGGCCGTGGGAGAGCACCTCGGAAAATCGGAAATGGTGCTGATGGAGTTGGCGAACGCCGCGCCTGCAAGTGGCGGACAAAAAGAGATCAATATCTCCGCGGAGCAGAAGCGAGCGGAAGATTTGCTGGATGCCAACCGGCTGTACCGCGAGACGGCAGCGCACGACGGCGACGCGGCGCTCGCCAGCGTGCTGGATGATCTCGAGCGCGTGCTGCTGGACGTGGCGCACAGCCCCGATGAGCTCACTCCCGCAAAACTGGAGTCGCTGCAGAAGCGCATCGAGTCCCACGGAATTTTGTTCAAAGTTCGAGTGGTCGGCCAGGAACTGCAGAAAAAACAGAACACCATTTCCGCGCCGGCCGCGCCGGGATCGGAAACAAGAGAGAGGAACAAGGCATGACAATCGGAGAACGAACGAGTAAGAACATGAAAGTCTGGATAATTGCGGCGGCGCTGCTAATCGGTCCGCGGCTGGCGATGCCGGCCGCGGCGCTGGCGGAAACCTGGCAAGACCAGGACGCTCAGGATCGTGCGCAGCAAGATGAGGATCGCGCGCAGGAGAAACGCGACCGCGAGCAGGAAGCCCGCGACCGGGAACAGGAAAAGCGCGATCGAGACCAGGAGCGACTCGAGCGTCTCGACGAACTCTACAGCGACGGCCGCGAAGCTCTGGACGAAGACCGTTACGACAAGGCATCCGAGAAATTCGGCGAACTCGTTTCCATGAACGGGCCGCAGACGGACGCGGCGATGTACTGGAAGGCCTACGCGGAAAACAAGCTGGGCAAGAGAGACTCCGCGTTGACCACCATTGCCAACTTGAAACAGAAATTTCCGCAGAGCCGCTGGATTAAGGATGCCGGCGCGCTTGAAATCGAAGTGCGTCAGTCGACTGGCCAGCCCGCACATCCCGAATCGCAGCCGGACGAAGAGCTGAAGATGCTGGCCATCACGGGCCTGATGAACAGCGACCCGCAGCGAGCATTGCCGCTGCTCGAAAAAGTCCTAAACGGTACGGGCACGCCCAAGGAAAAGTCGAAGGCGCTGTTTGTGATCGCGCAAAACGGCACGGAGCAGTCGCGCGAAATCCTGGCGCGTATCGCGCGCGGCGAGAGCAACCCGGACCTACAGCGCAAAGCTGTCGAATATCTGGGACTCTTCGGCGGGCCCGAAGCCCACAAGACGCTCGCGGATATTTACGCGTCGACGACCGACGTAGCCATCAAGCGCGCGATCTTGAAGAGCTACATGGTCGCCGGCGATAAGGAGCATCTGTTTGAAGCGGCCAAGAGCGAAAAAGATCCAGCGCTGCGTGCCGATGCGATTCGCCAGCTTGGCATCGTTCACGCGCCGGAAGAGTTGCACCAGCTCTATCAGCGGGAGACTTCCACCGACGTGAAGAAAGATCTCTTGCAGGCCTTCTTTCTCAGCGGAGATGGGAAGTTCCTGGCCGAAGTGGCGCAAAGTGACAAGGATCCGGAAGTTCGCCGCGCCGCAATCCACAATTTGGGTCTGCTCGGCTCGGAAGATGCGCGCAACGCGCTGCTCGCCATCTACGCCAAGGAGACCGATCGCGAAAACAAGGAAACTGTCCTCAACGCGTTATTCATTCAGGGGAATGCGCACGCATTGGTTACCATCGCGCGTGCGGAAAAAGATCCCGAGCTCAAGAAGACCGCCGTATCGAAGCTTGCGCTCATGAATTCGAAAGAGGGCAACGACTACTTAATGGAGATTTTGCAGAAATAGCCCGCGAGTGAGTGTCGATTCGTGACGAGTAACAAGCCGCAAAGGATTGCAATAGCGGAGATGGGTGCGAGGTGGAAAATGTTGAAAATGAATCGGACTCTCCTTGGACTGACCGTACTTGTCGTCGCGCTATTGCTCGTCGGGACGATGCGCGCGATTCCCCCGGCGGCCGCGAACGAAGCAAACGCAGCGGCTGCGCAGGCTGGTGCCGAACCCACGCAAGTCGTCAACGCAAAGTTGGAAACCCGCGCGGTTTCCGGCAGCCTTTCCGACACATTGCGCGCTATCCAGGCGCGCGCCGACAATCCGGAATGGGTTGGCTATAGCGTCTCGCAAATCTCCGGTGACCGCACCGTGTGCTGCGGCAATTACAACGACGGATACGGCAACTGCGGCACCTGCCGGCTCGAGAAAGAAAACGGCTTCACCACAAGCAATTCAGGAAATTCTTCCGGAACATCCGCGCAAAAGGGGACGATAGAGCTCGAAGGCTCGCGCCAGCTCGTCGTGCTCTTCCGCCTCGAAGGCAAACAGGTGTCGCGTATCCGCACCGCTTCGGAGGATTGCACGCTTGACGCGGGCAGCCTCCCTTTTATTTGGTTGACGGGCGTGAAAGCCGCCGAAAGCGTGGCGTTCCTGACGGATTTCGTGCACAAAGCAAGTTTCGAAGGCCACGGTGAGCATGAACTCGGCCAGGGCGCGCTCTCGGCCATCGCGCTTCATGCCGACGCCTCGGCGGAA
The DNA here is from genome assembly GCA_049641765.1 of Candidatus Acidiferrum sp. Lineage (GTDB taxonomy): Bacteria > Acidobacteriota > Terriglobia > Acidiferrales > UBA7541 > Acidiferrum. The sequence continues at coordinate 1,775 of JBAQJX010000012.1, read as the reverse complement.
AGCGCGCTCGAGTCCTTCGTCGTCGCGGATCAGCCGGAGCAGTTGCGCAAACACGCTTCCTTCTGGCTCGGGGCGGCGCGCGGAAAAGCCGGCGAGCAACTTCTGCAAAAAATGGCGAAGAGCGATCCCAGTCCCGAAGTGCGCTCGCAAGTGGCCTTCGCGCTTTATGTGAGCCACGAGGCGGATGCGGTCAACGAAATCATTCGCATGGCCAAGGAGGACGATAGCGCGCACGTCCGCGGGCAAGCGCTTTTCTGGCTGGCGCAAAAGGCGGGACAAAAAGCAATGGGCGCCATTGCCGGCGCAATCGAAAACGATCCCGACACCGAAGTGAAAAAGAAAGCAGTCTTCGCTCTAAGCCAAATGCCCAAGGACGAGGGCGTTCCGAAGCTCATCGAAGTGGCGAAGACAAATCACAATCCCGAAGTCCGCAAGCAGGCCATGTTCTGGCTGGGCCAATCGAAAGATCCGCGCGCGCTCGAATTTTTCGAGCAAGTCCTGTCGCGCTAGATCGCCCCGGCCTTATCTTAGAAGATCTTCGATCTGAATTCGCGAATCGGTTTTTGCGTCGCGATATTTGACGATCACCGCGCACTGCAAGCTAAGTCCGTGCTTCGCCCCGACAGCATGTTTCACCGCGCGCGAGCCCGGCACCACGATCGCCTCCGCGGGAATCACGAGCGGCAAAGCTTCGCCTGCCGAAGTTTCGCCGGCCGTGTAAACCGCATCGCGCACCAAATCGTAAACTGGAATCGAGCGGTTCAAAATTGTTCCGGTGCCTAGCACTGCGCGCCGCTTCACGATCGTCCCTTCATAAACGCCCGAATTTCCGCCGACCAAAACTTCATCCTCGATGATGACGGGCATCGCGCCCACTGGCTCAAGCACGCCGCCAATCTGCGAGCCTGCCGAAATATGGCAGTTGCGCCCGATCTGCGCGCAGCTTCCGACGAGCGCATGCGAATCGATCATCGCGCCGTCGCCGACGTACGCGCCAACGTTGATGAACATCGGCGGCATGCAAACGACGCCGCGCCCGACGAACGCACCGTCGCGAATGCTCGAACCACCCGGCACGATGCGAACGCCATCCGCCACCGTGATCGCGCGAACGGGATACGTGGACTTGTCCACGAACGGCTGGCGCGCCGCGTCGATGGACATATCGACGACCGCGCCCATGCGAAACCCGAGCAGGATTCCTTTTTTCACCCACGCGTTGACGCGCCAGCCCGTTGGCGAAGCGGCGTCAGGCTCGGCCGCGCGAACTTCCCCGCGATTCAGCGCGTCCTTGAAGGCGCGGAAGAGCCGGAGATGTTCGTCGCCGTATTGCGCGGGAGATTCGTCGAAGAGACGCTCGATTTGCTGCTGCAGCATGAATCCTTTCACGCGGCGGCGTGCACGGCTGCGTGCTGGGGTTTCGCAGCGTCCACAAGCTCGAGCGATTCCAGCACGGCGCGAATGCGCGTTTCGCTTTCCGCTTTTGGCGCAACCAGCGGAAGCCGCCAGACCGGCTCGAGCAATCCCATTTGCGCCATGGCCGCCTTCACAGGAATCGGGTTCGATTCCACAAAGTTTACCTCCATCAGCGGATGCACGCGCCGATGAATTTCGCGCGCGCCGCGGAAATCGCCGTTGAGCGCAAGCCGCGTGAGGCGCGTCATCTCGGCGGGAATCTCATTCGAGACGACCGAAATGACCCCGCGCCCGCCGAGCGAAATGAGGGGCAGAGTAATCGCATCGTCGCCGCTGAGCACGGTGAAATCGTCCGGCAC
>JBAQJX010000029.1:0-1653 GCA_049641765.1 Candidatus Acidiferrum sp. | reverse complement strand
TTTTTGTTTCATTGGGTCCGAGCGTCACGGTTTGCGAAAGCGGCTCTTCGCCATCGCCGATAGACCCGGAGAAAATGCCCGTGACGGCGTGATCGGAATCGTTGTGCAGGCTGGCGCTCAGCGTGAGTGATGCGTTGCTGTAATTGTTTTCGAGTTTTGTCGCGACGAACGGCGCGCGCACCGTCACGTCGCCGCTGTGCGTGAGATAGACTTCCCGCCAGATGCCCATCATCTTGTCGGGAGGCGTGGGATTCCAATCCACCCAGGTTATTTCAAGATCGTCTTTTTTCGGCGCGAACACTTCGACGGCTATCGCGTTCTGTTTGCCGGCGCGGAGAAACTTGCTGTCGTTGAACTCAAACGTGCGGAAAGTGCCGGCGACGTCTTTGGCGTCGGCGAGTTTATGTCCGTTGATCCAGATGTTCGCGCGGTAGTTGATGCCGAGAAAATTGAGCCACGCCGTTTGCTGATCGAAATCGGCGGGAACCGTGAATTCCGTGCGATACCACCACGAGCAAAGAAAGGGGCTGTCCTTCGGCAACTCGCGATTCGCAAAGAGAATTTTGTTCGATGGATACATTCCCGGGAGATTGCGCAAGTTCGTGGCGTAGAACGGGTCAGGGTAAGTTTTGTCGGCGACCAGAGCGGCAACCACTGTGGAAGGAATGTTTGCGGAGTGCCAACCGTTTGCGTCAAAACCGACGGTCGAGATTTGATCGCCCGCTTCCTTTGCGATGCACGAGGATTGAATCTGCCACTTTTCGTGAAGATACATTCGCGCGGAGGGCTCGGACGCGTCCTGCGCCGCAGCGCCTGCGCAGAGGGCAAACAAGCTTAAGACGCCGAGCACAATGCGGCACAACCATGCGGAACGAGACATAGAGCTCCTTTGGGCAGAACGGATCGCCGAAGTTGCTCCAAAACTTTTAACAGAAGAAGCAGAAGGATGCGAGCCGCAAAACGAAAACCGCTCAGAATGGAGCGGACGAGTTAATGCGATTCAAACAGGTGTTCAAGTCATTTCTTGGGAAGAATTGGCGCGTAGTATTTTGGCGAATCCCTCCGCACCGCAAGCTGCTAAAATGGAATCCCGGCCTGAAAAGAGGCATCCATGCGACACATCAAGAGGGTCGCGATTGGGCTGACTGTGCTTGCCGTGGCCTTGATCGCCGCCCAGTTCGGAGTCTGGGCCCATTTCACTTCTCACTCCAAGTCAGAAACCGCAACAGCAAACAGGGACGCACAGCACAGCCCGACGGAAATTCCCGGCGTCGCGGGAATCACTCTTCTCGTGATTGCGGGCGTGGTTGCTGCCTATCCGCGTCCGGACATGAACTTCCAATAGCGAGGAAGCGGCCGGGAAGCGAGCGGGCAAAGCAAAGCACAGCGCAGTTGCGACGAGAGATTTGTTCTTTTCCGCTGCCGGGGCTCCGACAAAACCATCGCGGTAACTGACCGCAGGCGATTGGTGTGTCCAGGCTTCCTGAGGCCGCAAGGGCCGCGACCTTTCGCAAAAATCTTTTCGAGGGCCTATATCAATCGCCGCAACGGCTTCCCTTTTGAAACGCCATACCCACAGGGCGAGACTGATGAGGGATGGCCGGGGCCGGGAAGAGTACCCCTCAGACCGGCCTCACCTCATTTTTTGTTGCC
>JBAQJX010000007.1:0-7750 GCA_049641765.1 Candidatus Acidiferrum sp. | reverse complement strand
ACTTCTGGGGGACTAACCAAGAGCACCACACACTTTTTCTCATACCGCAATGGATTCGTCAAATGAAAATCTGAAAAACGAACGATTGATGCTTCGGGAAAATCCGATCGTGGAAAGTAAGAAATTTCTTACTCGTTTCCGGGCCCTGCCTCTGCTCTTTGCGGCTCGTCCCTGAAAACAGAAAGTGGCCCGTGCCTTTTGCGAAATCCCCGGAACTTGGCGTTCTAGGGTTCTCGGAAGGCAAGAGCCACTCGATCCTGCGCCCTTTAGGAATTCTCCAATCAAGCAGCGCGTGGGTCTCAGTTCGCCGTAACCGCGTTAGAACCGCACCACCGCGCTGATCGATGCGCGCGCGCAATTCGCTGTGCCGCCGGCGTTGTGTAGGCCGACATAGTCGAGCTGCGGGCGGATTGCCAGGTGCGGCAAAATTCCAAAGTCCACTCCACCGCCGAAGCTGTAGGCAAAGTTATTTGCGGATCCACCGCCGTAACCCGCCGTGAAGTGCGCTCCGCCAGCCAGAAACTGGAAGAACGGGGTAATGTGCGTCGGATTGTGCAGGATAATCCGCGGACCGAACATGTACGTGTATGTGTTCAGGGAAACGCCGCCCGGTGAGGCATGGTAGCCGCCAAAATCGCCCACAATCCCCAAGAATGGGATCGGCTTGTAATCCACCGAGCCGCTGATACCGTTTTGGTTGATCCCGTCAGAGCCACCGAGTCGGAAATAGGAATAGCCGATCGAGGCATCCGCGGATTGCGCTCGAGACGGCACTGCCAGGAAGCACAGCCCTAAACTAAGCCCCATACCAAGTAAGAGCATGCGTTTCATAGGGTATCGATCCTTTCGAAAGAGTAATGAAACTTTAGGATTTACAGCTCGCTGAGGCGCCAATGGCAGGGTGGGTGGCCGTCCCCAACGGCTCAGTCTAGTTTGATGCAATCAGGGGCAATAAAGGGGCTGGGAATGGCCGACCGGTTTCTTTGGTTGCAACATCGCTTCGGGAACTCAAAAAGTACTATGCCAGGGCGCCGGCCGGCTTACATGCATCCACTGTCTTCATCAGATCCCGAATCATGCACGCCACTGCCTCGTCCCCGGCCGTGGTATTGATCATGGCGTGATAGACGTCCCGGTCGGGCCATTGAACGTTAAAGTATCTTGCGATGAAATCGGCTCGCTCTCGATCCACGGTATCGACCCGCTCCTGAGCTTCTTTTTCGGTCTTCCCGCGCGCCAGAAGCCGGCGGATCTTGTCCGCCCTCGGCGCGTAAAGAAAAAGCCGCAGCGTGTCCTGCCGGTTCCGCAAAAAATGCTGGGAACCTCTTCCCACAATCACGGAATTTCCCGTTTTCGCCGCGTGCAGAACCACCCGCTCCGTTAGCCTCAAAATGGTCTCGCTATCGACGACGTTGAGCTTCGGCGCGTTCAGGCTTCCTTCATAGCTGCCCCGCATAAAGGATCGGAACAGCCGGTAATAGAGCGGATCGTTCTTCTCCTCGCGAACTTCCACCACGGCCTTAGGGCAGTTTGCAAGCCTGGCGATCTCTTCGGTAAGCAGTTGGTCCCAGAGCTTCCAGCCAAGCTGCTCCGCAAGCAGTTGCGCGATCTCCCCGCCTCCGCTTCCGTATTCGCGCTCAATCGTGAGAATTTTGATCATGGTTTCCTCTCACAGCGGCCGCGTGTTTCGCGCCCTCACACCGCACATTATTCCACTTCGCTTAACCCGCCGCCAGTTCGCCTCCCCCGCCCGGCTCGTTCTTTCTTAGCAGAAAGGCAAGGAAGAACATGATGGCGGAGCCTACGGCTAGCACCATGAACGTATCGATATAAGCCAGCGTGTTCGACTGCGCCACCACGCCTTCGTAGAGCCTCGCGTATGCCTGCCCCCGGGCGTCATGCGCGCCAATCCCGGAGTGGGCAAGTTGACGCGCCAGGCCGGTCGCCGCATTTTGAAAATTCGGATTGTCCGGCCTAGCATATTCCACCAGCCGCGCCTGATGGAGTTGCGCGCGCCTCGCAATCAATGTTGTCACCAGGGACGTTCCCACGCTGCTCCCCATGTTCCGCATGAAGTTGACGATTCCGGCGACCGCGTTATTTTTTTCCGGCGCGATCCCGATATAAGCCACAAGCGTAATCGGCACGAAAAGGAATCCAAGTCCAAAGGACTGGTAGATGCGAAGCCATGTGGCCGCGCTGAAGCTAATCTGCAGGTCAATCCGTTGCGTCGAGTAGTACATGGCCAGAGCTAGCGACAGCCAGCCGAATGCGATCAGGTAGCGCGCCTGCAATTTCGTCGTGAGCTGGCCGACCATTGGCATTTCGAAAAGTAAGACCAGCCCTCCCGCCGATAACGCCAGTCCCGCGAGTTCCGACGTGTATCCCACGAGCGTTTGCAGAAACTGCGGCATGAGCACCAGGCTGCTGAACAGCAAGATTCCCAGCATAAACATCATTAGGTTCGAGCTCGCGAAGTTGAAGCTCTTGAACATGTGCACATCGATGATGGGGGACTTTTGATACCACTCCCAGATCACCAGAGAAATCAAGCACACCGTCGCCACGACGATGAGCGTCGTGATGAAGTGGGACCCAAACCAGTCGTCCTCCTGTCCTTTATCGAGCAGGACTTGCAACGCTCCGATTCCCACGGCCAGCAAGGCGATGCCGATGTAATCCAATTTGACGCCGGCCCTCTTAAGTCGGCTCAAATAAGGAGGATCTTCCACAAAGCGCCGGACCAGGAGGAAGGTAAGGATTCCCACCGGCAAATTGATGAAGAAAATCCATCGCCACGAATAATTGAACGTAATCCATCCGCCCAAAGTCGGCCCGATCGTTGGAGCCATGACGGCCGTAATGCCGTACAACGCGAACGCTAGTCCGCGCTGCTGCGGTGGAAATGTGTCCGCCAGAATCGCCTGGGCCATCGGTTGCAGTCCGCCGCCGCCCGCTCCCTGCATCACGCGAAAGAGAAGCAGCATCCCGAGGCTGGGCGCTATCCCGCAAAGCAGGGAACTGACTGTAAACACTCCCAGGCACGTCATGAAGAAACGCTTGCGCCCAATTGTGCCCGCAATCCAGCCGCTGATCGGCAGAATGATTGCGTTCGAAACCAGATAGGAAGTCAGCACCCACGTGCTTTGATCGTTGCTCGCTCCCAGGTTCCCCGCCATGTACGGCAGGGCCACGTTGGCGATGCTCGTGTCGAGGACCTCCATGAAGGCAGCCATCGCCACAACCACAGCGATCAGCCAGGGGCTGAAACGTGGCCGCCAGACATCCTGATCGATTGTGAGAGCGGCGGAACTCATCGTAAGTAAACGTCCGGCACCACGTTCATGCCGGGCCGAAGCTGATGATCGTGATTTTCGCCCGGATCAAGAACGATTTTGACGGGGATCCTCTGCACTATTTTCACGTAGTTCCCGGTAGCGTTCTCGGGAGGCAGCAAGCTGAAGAGAGGCCCCGTCGCTCCCGCAATGCTATCGACGTGGCCCTTCAAAGTTTTGCCCGTCGAATCGACGTGGATCTCCGCCTTCTGCCCGACCTGCATATGCCGCAGTTGCGTCTCCTTGAAATTGGCCGTGACCCACACCTGTTCCAGCGGAACTACCGTGAGAAGTTGCTGTCCGGGCTCAACGTTTAGCCCTTCGACCACCGTCTTATTCACTTCGCCGGAAACAGGCGCGACGATCTTGGTGTACTGCAGGTTCAGTTGAGCCTGTTCGAGCGCCGCGCGCTTTTGCTCCACATCTGCAATCGCGGCGCGTGCCCGCGCGCGTGTGGACGAGACTTGCTGTGGGCCAGTCTCGGCATATTGATGGTTTGCATCTGCCTGCACCAACCGGCTCTGCGCTTGCTGGACGAACTGTTCCGCCGCCGATTCATTGGCTTCCGCCGCCGCTACGGCTGCGGTGCTGGATTTCGCCGTGGCCAGCGCTTGGTCGTAAATCTGCTGCGACACTTCCTTCTTGTCCACCAGCAGTTTGTACCGGTGAAGGTCGTCTTGCGCCCTCACGTCGTTGGCTTGGGCCTCTTCGAGCTGCGCGTGCGCCGCGGTAAGCTGCTTCTGCGCGGCCGTGATTCCCGCGCTGGCATTAACGATATCCGACGCGGATGACGTCAGCTGGCTCGTCGTGTTCACCGACGTGATGGGCACCGTGATATTCAGCGATTGCGCTGTCGCCTCCGCATTTGCCAGGTTTGCTTGCGCCTGCGCCACGGCAACCTCGTAGTCGCGAGGGTCTATTTCGACCAGCACTGTCCCTTTCTCCACCCATTGGTTGTCGCCGACGTTCACCTTCACTACATAGCCGGAGATGCGCGCGCTAACCGGATACAGATGGACATCAGCCTGCGCGTCGTCAGTCGATTCGTAACTGCCGACATAGCGCCACAAGAAGAGGCCGCCAATCAGCACTACAACCACGATCGCCGCGATCAACAGCTTTTTGCGCTTCTTCGGAGGGTGATATCGCGGCGGCGAATACACCGTGTCCTTGAGCGGTGATGAATCAAGCACGGGTTCTTCGCTCTTCTCGGGTACCGGTCGGGGTGGGTTTTCTTCCGCCATGTTATTGTCCTTTGAAAAATTCCTTGACGCCTGCTTCTGCGACACCAAGGGCTCGAGCCAGTGTGATTTTTGCAAAATTGAAGCTATAGAGGCTTGAGATGTATTGCTCGTGCGCGCTGGCGACCGCCTCTTGCGATTGCACCACTTCGACGGTGTCGGTTACCCCGGCCGTGAAGCGATCGCGCGACTGGGACAGCGTTTCCTCCGCCAAATCGATGTTGCTGCGCGCCACCGCTACCTGCTCCGCCGATGATTCGAGATTTAGCAGCGCCGTGCGAACGTCGGAGTCGATCTGCGCCCGCAGGTTTTCCAGACGTTCGCGGCTTTGTTCAAGTCTCGCATCGGCCTGCAAAACGTCGCCGCGCACGCTTCCGCCTTGAAAAATCGGAATCGTCAGCGTCCCGTGCACGTCGAAAACTTGCGTCGCCGTCGACGGGTGTCCCCCTCCGGTGCCATAGTCGGCATTCAACGAGAGAGAAGGAAGATATCCCGCCGTCGCTGCTTTGCGCGAAAATTCGGCCGCCTTCACGTCGGTTAGGGCCGCCAAATAATCCGAACGCGAGGCCAGCGCGCGCTTCATCGCTTCATCGATGGTCATGCTCTCGAACGGCTTGTACGGCGATTTGTCCGTGAACTCGAATTCCTGGCCGGGAGCGAGTCCGATGACACGCGCAACCGTCAACTTCTGAATGGCGAAATTATTTTTCGCCTGAATTAACTGCTGCTGGCGCGTTTGTAATTCCACCTTTGCGCGCAAGCCGTCGATCTCCGGTGAAGTACCGGCATCCACCTGGCTGTTCGCCTGATCGAGCAGCGCCTGGGCCGTCTTGACTTGTGCTTGCGCGGTTTCGATGCGCGCTTCGTCCGCGATGCCTTGCAGATAGGTGTAGCCAACGGCGAGCACCACGAGGTCACGCGCATCCTTGAAACTGTATTCCGCCGATTTCAAACTCTGATTGGCCGCCCGCACACTATTGATTGATTTCCAATCGAACAAAGACTGGTTCACGGAAACGCGCGCATCGAAATAAGAAAAAGGACCGTCCGATGGAGGCACCGAGAATCCCAACAGCTTTCGGATGCCGCCCTCGGCGAGGTTGATTTCCGAGTCCGTCACCGCAGGCGAGGCCGTTACGTGTGGCAACAGCGCGCTCAGTTGTTCCCATCGCTGTCCCCGCGCGGCGCCAATGTCCGTGCTCGAAATCAGCAATCCGAGATTTTGCTTCAAACCGCGGTCGATCGCGTCTTGCAGCGAAAGCTGCATCACTCCCGAAACCAGTTTCGTCGGCACGCTTCCAGAAAATGGGCTGACACCTTGCGTTCCAGGAATTGCCTGACCGGGAGTGCCTGTACTAGAAGGTGGTTCGCTCTGCGCGGAACAAACGGCTGCTCCGCAGAAAAGAATTCCCGCGAGCAGAAATGCGCGCTCGGGTCTGTAACGAATCCTCAAGAGAACCTCCTTGCCTCGAACTGACCAGGACGGCTTCGATATAACATAGAGCTTTGGGCGCTACGCGGTGCCGCAGCTAAACCAACGCGTTGCTGGACTATTTTGGATGCACCTGCAGGTTCGAGGGAAACAAGAATTTTCGAAACCTCAAGTTTCTGAACTGCTGTCGCATGTTGCGCGCATTAACGGAATACCACAACTCCGTCATGTCGTGAAGAAATGAATAGGCTGGGGAAAGTTGTCAGGGACGCGAGCGCGTTTTTGCAGCAAACTCGCGCGAATGCAAACGATTGGCTCGCGCCAAGAAAAGCTCGAACAAATCAACACGATCCGTATGCTCCAAGAACTGCTAGCGCAAAAGAAAGCAATCTGTTCGCGCCTGAAAACCACTCGCGCGAATGAGCGGAACTCGATTACGCGCGCGAATTAATTCCATGCGCGCGCGGGCAAATTAGTTGCCCGAACAAAATTGATTTGCTCGGGCGCGCGACTCGCTCCCGGCCGGGCGAAAAATAATCGCGCGGCGGCGCAAGAGCAAATGGTGGAGGCGGGGGGAGTTGAACCCCCGTCCGAAAAGCGCTACGGACCGAAGCCTACATGCTTATCTCAATTCGGTGTGCGACCCGGCCCTTGCGGGTTGATCGCGCGTTCGCCGGCCGCGCTCAGAATGAGCAAGAAACGAAGCCAGCTAGTCCGATGAATCTCGCCCGAACCTTGCGGACCGAAAGGGCCGGGCCAGCTCACTGTGTGACGCTTCTTGTCGGGCCCATGAGCAAAGCCCGGGGAAGCGTGCGCTTAATTAATTAAGCAGCAAGTGCCAAGTTGTTGTTGGCATTTCTAGTTTCCACCAAGTTACGGGCAGGTGGGTCCCGGCATGCCTTCGGGCCGCGACAGCTTCCGTCGAAACCGTGTCGCCCCCTGGGGATGAACGTATTTTAGCATGTTCGACGATGCTTGGATTCGGTGGGCCTCCTTTGGGTCGGCGAGGGAATGAAGTAATGACGTAAAGAGGTAACGAGGTAAGGAAAAAGAGAGAGTCGTTTGCAGCGGCTCGGTACGGAGAGGACTTCCGCCAAGGTCGTGGGCTGCGATCGTCGCGTGTGCAGAGAGATTCCTCGGTCCCGTTGGTCGCTCGGGATACAAATCCGCAATACAGATTAAGAGAGATCCCTCGTCGCGATGCTCCTCGGGACAGACACGCTTGATCGCGTGTCTGGTTAACAATAATTGACCCCACCCCCTAGGTTTTTTTGGAAGTGTTGATTCTAAAGGAAAGCGGGTGGCTGGAAGTGGTTTAGAATGAACACTTGCAGGGGGTGTTGGAAGTGTTGATTCTAAAGAGGTTGCAGAAGATATTATCGGACGCGGAATAGCGGGGTGGGAGGAGGTTGGACTGGGTGCGGGTAGAGAAAGAGACAGCGACGAGAACATGAAGGATTTTACCACAAGTATATACTCTATGTCAAGTAAAATGTTAGTTACGATTCGAATCGGCGCGGAAGTGGATGAATTTTAAGGGGTTGTGCCGAATTCGAAAAACCCCACACGTAGAACCGACGTGTGGGCCACCCAGATTCGTTCCCTATTTTACGATCGGGCCACCCTCTATGAAGGCGTCGGCTCTGTCAAGAGACACCTCGGGTTTACGATCCGCGAGGGTTCGTTTTTCTCTTCACTTGTATGAATCTTTGCTCTTTCTTTTTCCTGCATTTCGACCAAGG
>JBAQJX010000005.1:0-77747 GCA_049641765.1 Candidatus Acidiferrum sp. | reverse complement strand
GTACGGCAAATGACCGCGAGAAAGGAGGACACCGTGTCGAACAACAACGACCCGCTCGAAGTCCAGGAGATGAACGAGCAAATCGACGAGGCCGAAAAGAAGTTCGCCGATGCGCAGATTGCGCACGGCGAACTGATCGCAGCGTTCAAGCAGTACCTGAACGGCAAATCGTTGGACAAAGAGTACAGCGTCGTGAAAGACCCCGGCGCCGTCCACGAAGGCTAAGAATTTCGCAGCAACACGAAAAGAAAGGAGGACACCGAACATGACATCACCCATCGCAGGAGATCCAGTCAACACCTACACCGTCGCCATCGCGGATGCGCACAGTCACTCTGTCTCGTTCGCCGGAATCAATGGCCGCTCGAAACAAGACGCATTGCTGGCCGTCGCGCAAATCGACGGACAGGCTCTCGGCGCACTGACCACGACGGACACTTGGACCGTGACCATCACGCAACCGTAAAACCCTCCCGGACAGGTCGCTCGCGCTCTTGGCTCCGCGACACGCCTGTGCGGTCTGGCGGATGGTTGACATTTTAGACCGGGCGGATGCCTGACAGTTTCTGCTGGCCGAGATTGTGAAGGGGAACTGCCGGGGAGGGGGACGCGTCCCCCTCCCCGGCAGTCGGAGAGCCCTCGGTTTTCGGTAAAGGCATCACCCGCAACTTCTGGCTATCGAATCGCGCCAGCGGCAGGTGCGCAAAGTAGACGGTGAACCAGCGTCCGTCTTCGGGTTGCAGCCCCACGTTTTCTCCCCACAGCACGGTGCTCAAAAACACGTCATTTTGTTTCCAGCGAAAATGTCCTTTGGGCCGTACGCTGCGCACCTCCATGCCCGCCGGATATTCCGGTTCCGGCACGCGCGACGGATAGGCTCTTGCCGAGCGTCGATAGACGGCGGCTGGCGTTTGCATGCCCAGTGCTTCGTGCGGACGCACTTCGTTGTATTCCCGGCGAAAACGTTCCTGCGCCTCTTGTTGCCGGCGCCGGTTGGCCGCCGGTGGCTGCGCCACTTCCTGGTCCAGCGTGCGGTGCATCCGTTCGTGTCTTCCGTTTTGTTCTGGATGCCCTGCTTCGATGCGCTCCGGCACGATCCCCAGCTTAATCCACCATAGCGCCAGCCGCGATAATCCCGCCAGCGCTGGCGATGCGAACGGCGCACCGTTGTCCGTGCGGATCGCTTCCGGCATCCCGTACTCACGAAAAGCTGCTTCAAAAATCGCCTGCACTCTCTCCGTGTTGGTCTTCTCCACCGCTTGACAGCGCAGCAAGTACCGGCTGTAGGCATCCGAGATGGTCAGCGGATCGATGCGCTCTCCATCGCCGGTGCGAAACCAGCCTTTGAAATCTGCGCACCACACGCGGTTGGCTTCCGCAGCATGCGCCAACGGCTCCGTGTACGGCGCGGTGCGCAAGCGCTTCTTGCGCGGCACCACCAGACCTTCGCGCTTCAACAATGCTCCGATCGTGCTGCTCGCCGGCCAGTGGCGCCCCGGCTCGTCCCGCTCCAGGATGCGTTTCAGCTTCCGCGGCCCCCAGCGCATGTGCGCCTGCCGCAGCTCCAGCACCTGCTCTTCGATCTCCTCCGCCGTCTGGTTGCTATGCCGGTGCGCGGCATGGCTCTGCGCCAGCAGTCCGCCGACACCCGACGCCCGGTAGCGATGTAGCGTCATATACCCGGTCTCGCGTGAGATTTCGTACCGCTGGCAAAGCTCGGTCATCGACTCCTCACCCGCTTCGTACTCCAAGATGAATCGCAGCCTTTCCTCCATAACACTGCTCTCTTTCCACGGCATCGGCGCTCCTTCCTCCTAGCGCCTGCCATTATTCACAGTGTCAGGAATCCTCCCGGTCTATTCTGTCAGCCATCCCCCCGGTCCGTACCGGTAGGACAGCACCCCCACCCCCCTGTTTTTTTGTAAGTGCGGATTCTAAAGAAGTTAGAGTCGCAGGTTTGCGCAAGTGCGGATTCTAAAGGATTTATAAGCCCTTTATTTTCCGCACTTATGAGCAGGCTTTGTAAATGCTGATTCCAAAGGAGATGGGAAGAAGGGGTGCTGCAAGTGTTGATTCCGAAAGAGTTAGCGCAAGATGGGGATGGCGCAAACGCGTTTGTGCCAATGTTCACGCAAGATGCTAGCACGAAACATAGAATATGTCAAGAACAATTATTTTATTGGGTAGTACTGTTCGAATCGGACAAGACATTCCAAGCTATGCCGACGGCTGAACAAAATCGGGGAAGTGGCGCCACTCGAGGAGCAAAAGCGACGACAATCGATCGCTCGTTTCGTCTTGAGGCCGCAAGTTTGCAAGCGTAAACTAGAGAAAGAGAATAGAACATGCGACAACAAGCCGTCATCACGGGACCGTCGGTGACTCCGGAAGAGTCGGCGCGCAACTACGGGATGCCCATGCGCCGCGCGAAAGAGTTGATCCGGATGGTTGAAGAAAGTATTGCCAGGAAGGGAAACTCAGCTGTTGAACGCCTGAAAGGCTGGACGGCGAAGCATGACCGAAATGGTGCGGAAGGGCATTCCGATCGCGTGAAGCTTCGTGCACGAGCTAACGGAAAAGCAGGGGCCAAGTCTCGCAACTCCTCGCGAAGGAAGAGCGCGCGTGCGAAAGCCAAAAAATCGCACTAGAGTTTTTCTCAACCTACCTTACGACAGTCCATTTCAGAATCCCTACCTCGCTTACATCTGTGGAATCCAGGCATTCGGCATGGAACCGCATGTAACGCTGGAAATCCCCGGCGGTGAGCGCGGGCTCGACCGGATCATCGAATTGATACAAAGCTGCGAGTACTCCGTACACGATTTGTCGCGCGTTGAATTGAACCCTTTGCCGCCGCGGACTCCGCGGTTCAACATGCCGTTTGAGCTGGGCTTGGCTGTGATGTGGGAAAAGATGGCGAAAAGTCGGCACATGTGGTTCGTAATGGAAACAATCCCGTACCGTCTGGCGAAGTCGCTGAGCGATTTGAACGGGACAGATCCTTACATTCATGGAGGAACCATCCAAGGCGTCTTCCGCGAACTGTGCAGCGCGTTTGTGCGCCCCGGCCAGCAGCCAAGCGTGCCGGAGATGTGGAGGATTTATCGCGCTGTACGCGAAAGAGTACCAACAATCCTCCGCGACTGCGGAACAAGGAGCATATTTCAAGCCCGAACATTCTACGAAATCAGCGTCGCGGCAAGCGCGGCTGCACGCGGAATTGTCGGAAGGACATGAACCGAGCGGCTACTTCTCTTTCTTCCGCTCGACTACGCTCACTTCGATGACGCTGGAACTCTCGTTCTGGTGGTCCTCCTACTCGCCGCGAGCAGTGGGGAGACTGCGCGTCTTGTCGGCTTCGAAGAGCGACAGGTCAGCACGCAGCTACGCCCGCCCAATGCGATCGACCTCATTTCTCATGGCGAGCGAATTCAAGCTACCCAGTGGCAACGAGAGGAACAAAGAGATTCGGCGTTCCAAGGTCACGAATGCGTCGCGGAAGGCTCGTTCAATCTGCTCGGCGGTCCCCCGCAGGCCTGCCGGATCGGGAACTCCCCAATGCGCTGTGATCGGCTGGCCAGGCCACACGGGGCAAATCTCCTTGGCGGCGTTGTCGCATACAGTGAAAACAAATTCCATGCGCGGGGCGCCAGCTCTTTCGAATTCTGACCAATCCTTGCTCCTAAGCGAAGCGGTGTCGAGGCCCGCGGCCTCGATCAGGCGGATTGCAACGGGATGGACCGCGCCCTTTGGCTGGCTGCCTGCGCTGTAAGCCGTGAAGTGCTGGAGACGCTTTCCGTTGAGTATGGCTTCGGCCATGATCGACCGGGCGGAGTTACCGGTACACAGAAACAAGACATTGAAATGCCGGGCCATTTCATGCGTTCCCGCCGCAGCAGGCCGGCCCGCAGCACGCGGTGGACTTGGGTTTCACGGCGCGAACGAAGGCGCTCATGAATTTGCCTTCGACTTGCGGTGCAATGGCGTCGACATCGACGTTTTGCACGGTGAGAAATTCACGGGCGTCTTCGATCCGATAAATCCTTGTCGGCTCTACCTCAATCTCTTCAAATCCGGCCGCGGCCAGTTTGCCGGCGTACTCGCGCTCTTCCAGGGCTCCGGCAACGCAGCCCACCCAGAGGAGCACGTTCCGGCGAATTTCGGGCGGGACTTCGCCGCGCACGACGACGTCGGACACCGCGAACCGGCCGCCGGGCTTCAGCACGCGGAACGCTTCCTGAAGCACGCGGTCCTTGTTCGCCGACAGGTTGATGACGCAATTCGAGATGACCACGTCGACGGAATTGTCGGGGAGCGGCACATTCTCGATTTCCCCTTTCAGAAACTCGACGTTCGTGGCTCCGGCTTTGCGCTTATTTTCGTTGGCCAGCGCAAGCATCTCGTCGGTCATATCCAGCCCGTAGGCTTTGCCCGCCGACCCCACTCGCCGGGCAGAGAGCAACACGTCGATGCCGCCTCCCGAGCCCAGATCCAAGACGGTTTCACCGGCATTCAGCTTTGCGAGCGCCGTGGGATTGCCGCAACCGAGCGACGCCTGCAACGCCGTATCGGGAATTTCGCCGGCTTGCACGGAACTGTAAAGGTCGGAAGTGATCGGATCGCAGCCGCAGGATTGCGAAGTGCCGCAGCATGTCGTCTTCCCCGTCGCAATTCGCTGTGCAGCCTCAGCGTATTTTTCTCTGACCTCTCTTTGAATGTCCTGGTTGCTCATGGGCGCTCCTATTTGCAAACGGCGACGATCGCGTTTGGTTTTAAAGCTTTATTCCTGGTGCAGCACTCGGCGTAGAGGAACCTCAGCAATTCCTGGAGCGCTTCCGTGTTTGCGGTGTAACGCAGAAAGGTGCTTTCGCGCCGAACGTTTACGAGATGCTCTGCCTTCAGCTTTTCGAGGTGATGGGAAAGCGTTGAGTTCGGAATATCCAGTTCCTCCTGGATCTCCGAGACGACCAGCCCTTCCGGGTGCGCGGACAAGAGCAGCTGCATGACACGGAGGCGGGGTTCCACGCCCATTGCGGAAAACATATCGGCGTATTTTGCGACTCGATCGTCCGATTTCCCTGGACTGTTGGTGGCCATATTTCCATATTTGCAGAAATATGGATTCCTTGTCAAGCGGCGATCAACCCTTGGTTAGGAAATTGGGAGGGCTTCTACTTCGGCGAGCCTGGCTTGCCGTGTATCGAAGGTGTAAAAGCCATCGGCTTGCAGAACGAGCGCCGCGGCAACGTGCAGAATATCGAGCGAGCGCGTGCCGAGGCGTGGCGTACGCTTGCGCGCGAGTTGCTTCGCGCGCTCAAAAACGGCGGGCGTCAGCGGGCGAATCATCAGGATGCCGGCTTCCACATCGTTTTTCAGTAGCCCGAGAGAAGCTTTTCCAGCGGAAGCGCTGATCTCTTTTCGAAAGAGACGGAGGCTGATGGCGTTGACCAACTCGAGCTCGCCAAATGAGGAGAGAAGCAGCGGAAGCTTTGCTCGCTTCATGCGAGCAGCGGCCAAAGTAGAGTTGGCGTCGAGAACGTAAAGCGAAACGAGGAAACTGGGATCGGCATACGCGCTCAAAAGCGCTCACGCTCGGCGCCGAGCAGATCCGCTCCCGAGACTTTCAGAGGCTTGCCGCGATAGAGGCGTTTCAGGCGCGCGAGAAAGTCCGGCCGCTTCGGCGAAGCAACCGGCTCCGCGGGCAGTAAGCGGGCGATGACGCGCTTGCGGCGCGTGATTTGAATTTCTTCGCCGCCGCCGAGGAGGTCTTCCACGAGCGAAAAGCGATAGCGCAGGTCGCGCAAATTTGCCTTTCTCATGGGATACATTTTAGCATCACAATTGCCAATTGCCAATTGCTAAAGCAGCCGCCATTGAGCCTTGTTGCTTACTTCTCTTTTTCCAGCTCGACCACGATCACCTCGATCGGGCTGGTCCCCGCATTCACGTCGGCGTGCTGCGTGCCGGGCGGGTTGGCGGGAAGCCAATAGGCTTTGCCGGTTTCCCACGGGTGCGGTTCGGTGCCCCCCTTGTCGTCGACGATGTTCATCGTTCCACCGCGCAGCGCGATGATGACTCGCGGATGATCGTGCCGGTGCATCGTCAGCGGCGCGTTTGGCAACACGACAGACTTCCACACTTTGACGGCGTCGTTTTCGAATTGCGGGAAGCGCTGGGTGCGTTCGGGGGGCTGCTGTGAATGGACGACAGCGGCAGCTCCGAGAAGAAGGATGCTCGATGCGCAGCCGAGCACAAATGATGTGGCGTGAAGTTTCATGCGTGCCTCCGGGCGGCGGATTTTAGCACGCGGCGTTTCGCGGCGAGAAAAAGTAGCGGGCAGAGCAGCGTGAAAATAGAAAAGCCAGAGGGGCACGATATCTCGTGCCCCTACCCGGAGGCTTTGATTGCGCCGCGGCTACGCCGTTTCCGGCTCTTCGATGAGCGATTCCTGCCGTACGACGACGACAATCCCCGAATCGGTCACATGAAAACGGCGGCGGTCGGCTTCGGTGTCATAGCCGATTTCGGTGCGCTCCGGCAGGCTGACGTGGCGATCGATGATGGCGCGACGAATGCGCGAATGGCGCCCGATGTTCACGTGATTGTAGATGATGGAATCGGAGACTTCCGAATAACTGTTCACGCGCACGTCGTTGCCGATGACGCAGCGTTGCACGCGTCCGCCGGAAATCACCGAGCCGCCCGCGACGATGGAATCGAGCGCGACGCCCATGCGTTCCGGATCTGCAAAGACAAATTTCGCCGGTGGATACTGGTGTTGCCAGGTGCGCAGCGGCCAATGGATATCGTACAAATTAAAAACCGGCGAGACGCTCACCAAATCCATGTTCGCTTCGTAATAGGCGTCGAGCGTGCCGACATCGCGCCAATAGAGCGCGTCCTTCTGGTTTTCGTCGATGAAGTTGTACGCG
This sequence comes from Candidatus Acidiferrum sp., assembly GCA_049641765.1. Classification (GTDB taxonomy): domain Bacteria; phylum Acidobacteriota; class Terriglobia; order Acidiferrales; family UBA7541; genus Acidiferrum. Next base: position 70,815 of record JBAQJX010000005.1, on the reverse strand, counting down.
AAAACGCGGTGTTTCGAGATGATGCGCGGCAAAATATCTTTTCCGAAATCGTGATGCGACTTGGGATCCTCGGAATCGGCGAGCAGAATGGGGATCATCAGGTGAGTATTGAAAATGTAGATGCCCATCGACGCGTTGCAATTCCCCGGACGGTGCGGGGACTGTTTGGGTTCGGCGGGTTTTTCTTCAAAGCCGATGATGCGCCAATCCTTGTCGACTGCGATCACGCCGAACTGCCGCGCCGCTTCGGCCACGGGAATCTGAATCGTGGCGACGGTCACGTCCGCAGCCGAATCCAGGTGCTGCTTCAGCATCTTCGCGTAATTCATCTTGTAGATGTGATCGCCGGAAAGAATGAAGACGAACTTGGAGCGCTCGCTGCCGATCGAATAGATGTTCTGGTAAACAGCGTCCGCCGTGCCCTGATACCACTCCTTCGAAACGCGCATTTGCGGCGTGAGCACTTCGATGTAGTCGCCGAGGCCGGCCAGCGGCGACCAGCCCGCGCGAATATGGCGGTTGAGGCTCAGCGCCTTGTATTGCGTGAGGACGAAGACACGGCGCAAATCGGAGTTGATGCAATTCGAGAGAGTGACGTCGATGATGCGGTAAAGAGCGCCGAAAGGCACAGCGGGCTTGGCGCGGTCGCGAGTCAGGGGCCACAGCCGTTCACCCTGTCCTCCAGCGAGGAGTACTCCGATGGCATCACTCATCGCGGACATGGATGGCCTCCGGGCGCGCTTCTTAGAAGCGGCCCATTTTAACAAGAGAAGTTGCGAGAAGTACAAGCGAAGCGCACGGAAAGGAGAAAATGCGAGGAGGTGACGCGCATTCGGATTGGCGACACATATACCGATAAAATACATCCGTAACTACAGGGGTACTTATGCCGGACGACCCAGGCGCCCCACCTCGCTTTGTAAAGATTCCTTGACTTCCGTGCCCGCAATTGATTAGAAGATGCCATCAACCTCATCAGGGTGACTCCAGAACGGCCAAATGGTGCGCAAGACAAAATGTGGTTTTTAGAGCAGGTATTTGCGTTGCGTTCCATGGCAACTCGAAGCGGTAAACCGCGTGCGGGACGAGTGGTCGCGCATCGGCAGGCATGCGATAATGATACGGGGCGGTGTTCGAACGCAGCAGTGGCACCGCATGAAACCAATCCGAACCGGATTGGGGGTGAATGAATAGTGGCCGAAGTCATTATCCAGGAAAGTGAGTCTCTGGAAAATGCCCTGCGCCGTTTCAAGCGCAAGGTGCAACAGGAAGACATCATCAAGGAAATCAAGAAGCATAGCTTCTACATGAAGCCCGGCGAAAAGCGCCGTGCCAAGGAAGCGCTTTCGCGGAAGCGACTGCGCAAGAAGCAGCGGCGAGAAGCGGACTAAGTCCCTCTCGCAGCAGCTCAGCGCCGCACTTCCGTGATTTAGGCCCCGGTCAGGCAGAGAAGTTTGGGTTACTGTTGCAGCTTCGCAGATTTAGGCCCAAGGGACCCCAGCCCGGTACCCCCGGACTATAGGTTTCAGCGCAAGACTTGGCCCGCCATGCGAAATGAGCCCATCTCCCTTTCTGGCCCGGGGCAACGGGAGAGCGGCTCATGGAATACCACGACAGAGTCCTGAAATGTTCAGAGTGCGGCGCGGAGTTCGTTTTTACGGCCGGCGAGCAGATGTTTTTCGCCGACAAGGGTTTCAAGAACGAGCCGAAACGGTGCAAGAGTTGTAAAGCCAAACGTGCGGAAGGCGGCGGAGGCGGTGGCGGCGGCGCTTCGCAGATGCGCTCGGAAACGAAGACGACTTGCTCGCAGTGCGGCAAAGAGACTACGGTTCCCTTCCGGCCAACGCAAGGCCGGCCGGTTTTTTGCCGTGAATGTTTTCAGCAGCGGCGCGCGCTAGGCGCCGCGTGATTTAGCGGCACGCAACTCGAAAACGAAAGCGGCAACGCAGGGGCTCTTCGAGTAAAGCATTCGGTGGGACAGACAGTTGTGTCTGTCCCATTTTTTTCGGCCGCTACCGCGCGCATCTTTTTCTGATCAAGCACCCGTCATCTCGCTTTCAAAATCCTTTGCGCGTGCCGAGCGCGCGCGTACTTGTACCAAAACTGTACCTCGGTTCAGGTGACTTGCCTTTGTATTCGCTGTAACTTCCCGCGCACAGAATCCCAGCCTTACGCTTGGGCTTATCCCACTGCCGGCCCAGATTTGACCAGGTTCTCTCCGAGCGTTCTGCGTATCGGCACGATCCCGCAGCTTGGTGTGTGTCTTCGGCGGCGCCGCGGCTCTCGCCCAAGAAAGCATCGCGCTACAGGTCTGCCCAAAGGAGAATCTATGTCGTCAGATGTATTCGCTCGCAACGACCAGGACTCGAAGCTTGGCGGTTTTCGCAAACCAGCCCTCTGTATCGCTTTCTTGCTGGCCATTTCGTTCGCAACCATTACGCTCGGCCAATCTACGCCGCACGATCCGGGCGTTCGGGGAGGAACGGTGAACTCCGGCCAGCCCTTGGCCTCTGTTTCACAAACTCCCGGCGCGTCCGACTTTTTCGCAAACGGCATGGTGCGCTTTCAGGAAATCGAATCCGTCCAGAATGGCGCGAACAACGGGCTCGGCCCGCGCTTTAATAGCAACCAATGTTCGAGCTGCCATTCGCAGCCCGCTGTTGGCGGCTCGAGTCCGAGTTCAACGGTGTTTCCGTTTGTCGGCCAGAATCCGGAAACCTTGGTGTACAGCCAGGATGGGGCGCAGAACACGCTCCCGAGCTTCATCACCCCGAACGGCCCGGTGCGGGAGGCTCGTTTCAAATTTTTCCTCAACTCCAACGGCACCAGTCTGAGCTCCACGCCCGACGGCGGTGTCCACGACCTCTTCGTTATTTCCGGCCGCAGCGATGCCGGAAGCTGCTCCATCAAACAGCCGAATTTCCATGAGAATCTTGCGCTGAACAACGTCATCTACCGGATACCGACGCCGACCTTCGGCGCTGGCCTGATCGAGAACATTTCGGAAGAAACGATCTACGCCAACATGGAAGCGAACGCTCAGCAGAAGCAATCTTTGGGCATTGCCGGCGTTCCCAACCGCGATGGAAATGACGGCATGATCACTCGCTTCGGCTGGAAGGCGCAGAACAAATCCCTCGAAATGTTTGCCGGCGAGGCCTACAACGTCGAAATGGGTATCACGAACGAGCTATTCCAAAATGAGCGCGCCAGTCCGGATGAAGCGCTGGCCGGCGGCTTGCCCGCGAATTGCAGAATCAATCCGACGCCCGAAGACGACACGAACATGACTGCCACGCAATACCCCGCCGTTCCGAGCGACGTGGTGCAATTTGCCATGTTCATGCGTTTCCTTGCGCCTCCAACGCCTTCGACCACCAATCCCGGCGGCGCGCAATCCGTCTCGAACGGCAGCCGCGTCTTCAACTCGATCGGCTGCGCCTATTGCCACACGCCTGCGCTGCAAACCTCGGCTTCGGCGTTTACGCCGGGCCTTAGCAACGTCAGCGCAAATCTATTTTCCGATTTGCTCGTGCACCACATGGGCACGAATCTTGCGGACGGCGTTTCGCAAGGCGTAGCCGGACCGGACCAGTTCCGCACCGCGCCGCTGTGGGGGCTCGGCCAGCGGATCTTTTTCCTGCACGACGGCCGTACCACCGATCTGCTCAACACCATCAACCAGCACGCCAGCTCCGGATCGGAAGCCAACGCCGTCATCAACAATTTCAAACAACTGAGTCCTCAACAACAGCAGGATCTCTTGAACTTCCTGCGTTCCCTCTAGTCTCACCCAAGAGGCGAGTGGGACAGGCATCCCCGTCTGTCCCACTCTCTTTTTCTTCCGTTCTCCCCGGTCGGGCGAACGTGAATTTTTCCCGCCTGCGGCGTATGATACCGCCTGAGAAGTCCCCAGTCAGACTGAGCCTATCCGGAGGGCCGCCCCATGGCTCACCGCTTCACCATCGGTGTCGAGGAAGAATTCCAGATCATTGATCCCGCAACGTGCGCGCTTCGTTCGCACGTCATGCAGCTGGTTTCCGCCGCTTCTCCGGACATTGTCGAGCAAGTGAAGCACGAGATGCACCAGTCCATCGTCGAAACGGGCACGCGCATCTGCGAAAACGTTGGCGAGCTGCGCATCGAAATGCACCGCACGCGCGGCGAACTGGTGGCGGCGGCCGAACGCGTGGGTTTGCAGGTCGCTGCGGCGGGAACGCACCCGTTTTCCAGTTGGATCGATCAGGTCATCTCGCCCGGCGAGCGCTACGAGCACATCGTGGAAGAGCTTCAGCAGCTGGCGCGTTCGCTCCTGATTTTCGGCATGCACGTGCACGTGGCCATGCCCGATAAACAGACCACCATCGACATGATGAATATGGTCCGCTATTTCCTGCCGCATCTGCTCGCGCTTTCCACCAGCTCGCCTTTTTGGATGGGCCGCAACACCGGCTTAAAGTCTTTCCGCACCACGGTGTTCCGCCGCTTCCCACGCACCGGCATCCCGGAGCAATTCGAATCGTGGAGCGCCTACGAAGATTTCGTGAACTTGCTCATGAAACTGAACTGCATCGACAACGGCAAAAAAATCTGGTGGGACGTTCGCCCGCATCCCACGTTCGGCACGCTCGAATTTCGCATGTTCGACGTGACCACCAAAGTTGAAGAGGCCGTTTCGATCGCCGCGCTCACGCAAGCCATCGTCGTGAAGCTCCATCGCCTCTACGGGCGCAATCAAAGCTATCGCCTCTATCGCCGAGCGCTGATCGAAGAAAACAAGTGGCGCGCCGCGCGTTACGGAATCGAAGGCAAGCTCATCGATTTTGGCAAACAGGCGGAAGTGCCCATGCGCGAACTCGCCCTCGAGCTGCTCGATTTCGTGGATGACGTCGTCGACGAACTCGGGAGCCGCAGCGCCGTCGAATACATCCATACCATCCTGAAAGACGGCACCAGCGCGGAGCGCCAATTGCGCGTCTATCAGCAGACCGGCGACCTGAAGGCCGTCGTCAAGCACCTTGTCGCTGAAACACGCGGCATCGCGGAACCACGAGCTTCTTCAGCACACGCGATCAATTAGAGGCACCACAGGCACGGAGTCGGTGTTCCAACAGTAGGAGCGGCACCATGAAAAAAGTTGGCCTTCTCTGCGGGCGTGAATACAGCTTTCCTCCGGCATTTATCGTTCGTGTGAATGAGCTCGGCAAAAAAGATGGCGTGGCCGCGGAATTCGTGAAGCTCGGCGGAACGCGCATGGGCGATCTTTCCGGCTACCGCGTGATCGTGGACCGCATCTCGCACGAGGTCGAGTACTATCGCGGCTACCTCAAGCACGCCGTCCTTCAGGGAACGTACGTCATCAACAACCCCTTTTGGTGGACGGCCGACGATAAATTTTTCAATTACGCCGTGGCTACAAAGCTCGGCATAGCCATTCCGAAAACCGTTCTTCTGCCGCAAAAGGGCTATCCGAGCGACGTCGACATCAATTCCGAATCGCTCCACAACCTCACCTATCCGGTGGATTGGGACGGTCTTCTCGACTACGTCGGCCGCCCTGCGATTCTCAAGCCGTTTTCCGGCGGCGGCTGGAAGCACGTCTACAAAGTTCACAACAAAGAAGAGCTGCTTGCGGCATACGACAAGACGTCTCCCTACTGCATGACGCTCCAGGAGTTCATCGACTTTACGCAATACATTCGCTGCTTCACGTTTGGGAAGTCCGACATTCTGCCCGTCCACTACGACCCCAAGGAGCGCAAGTATCTCGTCGACCACGAGTATTTGTCTTCCGAGCTCGGCGCGCGCGTTGTTAAGGATGCGCAGACGATCAACCAGGCGCTCGGCTACGAAATGAACACCATTGAGTTTGCCGTAAAGGACGGCGTTCCCTACGCCATCGATTTTCTGAATCCCGCTCCGGATTTCGAGCGCGACCGCATCACCGAATTTTATTTCGAGCACGTCGTCGACAAAATGGCTCGTCTAGTAATCGATCGCGCGTTGCATGGCGATGCTTCCAGTCCCTGGCCGCGATGGGAAGAGATGATGGGAATAGGCGACGCGAGCGGGTTCACAGGCGCGCCTCGCAGCGTGGCCGCCGGCCAATCCGCCGCGCCGAGCTTATCCGCTTCATCGCCGGGTCTCAAAACAAAATGACCGGCGCTCCGACTCCATCTCCGCTCCCTCCCGATCCCGCCGCGGATTGGACGGAGATTCTCAAAGCGACGTTGCTGCGCGTTCCCGCTCTGCCGGAAGATTTGTTCAAAAGGATGCGCAACGCGAATCTCACGTTTGGGGACCGAGTCCACTGCCCTTTTCTTCGTCCTTTCTTTCTGACGCTGGAAGATGAAGAGCGCGTTCGGAGCGTTGCGGAGACCATCGCCGATCTTGGCGAGCGCGTGGTGACTGCCGCGCTTGAAGACCATCATCTTTTCGCTCAGCTTCATCTTCGCCCCGAGGAAGAACGACTGGCTCGCTTGCCGGTTTCTTACGGCCGTGCCAGCGCCGCGTCCCGGCTGGATGCGTTCCTGTTGCCGGATTCCCTGAAGTTCGCCGAATACAACGGCGAATCGCCCGCCGGCGCGGGCTACGCGGAAACGCTCGCGGAAATTTTCCGTGAAACGCCGGTGATGGCGAAATTTGTGCAGAGCTACTCGATTCACAGTTACCCGCTGAGCGCGAGGCTGCTCGACGCGCTCGTTACGAGCTATGTGGATTGGGGCGGCTCCGAGAGTCCTCCGCAAATCGCCATCGTCGATTGGGAAGAAGTGCCCACGTGGAGCGAGTTTGAAATTCTGAAATCCCGCTTCGAAAAAATGGGCGTGCCGACGGTCATCGCCGATCCGCGCGAGCTGCGATTCGACGGCCAGCGGCTTTATACGCACGGGAAGAAAATCGACCTCGTGTATCGCCGCGTTTTGATCAACGACATCGTGGCCAAGCCCGCCGAGTGCTCCGCTCTCGTGAAGGCCTACACCGCCAACGCCGTCTGCGTGGCCAATACCTTTCGCTGCAAAATTCCGCACGTGAAAGCGTTCTTCGCCGTCCTCACCGACGAACAGAATGGCGCGCTCTTCTCGCACGGCGAACGCGAATTGATTCGCCGGCACATTCCCTGGACGCGCGTTGTCGCTGACGTAAAGACCGCGCACTACGGCCAAACCGTCGAGCTGCTGGCCTTCATTTCGGAGGAGCGCGAGAATCTCGTGCTCAAACCGAGCGACGAATACGGAGGCACGGGCGTGACTCTCGGCTGGGAGACCAGCGAGAGCGAGTGGGACGCCGCGACCGGCCAGGCGCTTTCCGCGAAAAACGGCGCGTGGATCGTGCAAGAGCGCATTCCCATTCGGCGCGAGGTGTTTCCGTACATCGCGCAAATCGGCAAAGTCGATTACCGCGACATGCTCGTCGATTTTGCGCCGTATCTCTTCGGCGGAAAAGTCGCCGGCTTCCTCACCCGCTTGAGCGCGACGGGTTTGGCCAATGTCACAAGCGGGGGCGGCCAGGTGCCCGCGTTTCGCGTGTCTCAACGCGCCTCGTGATTCGGCGCCGGATGATTCGGCGCCGAGCGACTTGGCATCGGGTAATTCGGAGCAGCTAGTTTTTTGCGGCAGATCGGCCTGTTTCGAAAACAGCGACTCCCTTCCCAAGCTCCTCTTCAAATTTCCAGTCATTCTTGTAAACTCAAGAGATGTACTTTGGCCTTCCAGAACCGGAGTTGATGCCAGGCGCACGAAACGCCGTGGAAACGTGCCTCAGCGTGCGTCCCGGAGAGCACGTCGCGCTGATTGCGGATGAAGCCAGCCGCTCCGTCGCCGCGAGCATCGCCGCCGCGATTGAAGACCGCCACGCGAAATACACGGGCCTTCTGCTCGAAGATTTTGGGCCGCGTCCGATGACCGAAGCGCCAGCCGCCGTTTTGCAAGCGCTGGAAACCGCGGACGCGGGGGTGATGTGCATGACGCCGCAGCCGGGCGAGCTTGGCGCGCGCATGGCGATTGTTCGCGTCGTCGAACGCCGCCAGATTCGCTACGCACACATGGTCGGCGTGACGCGGGAAATCATGAAGCAAGGAATGCGCGCGGACTATCAAATGGTCGACCGCCTCAGCGACAAGCTGCGCGAACGCATGCTGCACGCGAAAACGCTCACCGTGAAAACGGAAGCGGGCACGTCTTTCGCAGCGCATTTCGATCGCGGCCTCGACTGGGTGAAAACGAGCGGCCTGATCAGCCCGCGCTACTGGTCGAATCTGCCCGCGGGAGAAGTCTTCACGACTCCGGCGACGGTGGACGGAACGTTCGTCTGCGACGCGACAGCCGGCGACCATTTCAACGGCAAGTACGGCGACCTGCAGAACACGCCGCTCGTGCTCAAGATCGAAGGAGCGCGGCTGACTGGCGTCGATTGCGCGCGCAAGGATCTCGCCGAGGAATTCTGGCAATACTGCCACACGGACGAAAACAGCGACCGCGTCGGCGAGCTTGCCTTCGGAACCAATCTCGGGCTATCCGAGATGATCGGCATTCTTCTGCAGGACGAAAAGTTTCCGGGCGTGCACATCGCGTTTGGCGATCCCTACGGAAGCCAGACGCACGCGAACTGGAAATCGAAAACGCACGTGGACGTCCTGACGCGCAACTGCGACGTGTGGATCGACGACGATCAGGTGATCTCGAAGGGCCACTACCAACTGGGCCACCTTGGCCTCGCCTAGACTCGCGGAGTATGCATTTCCGCCAAACATCCTTTCGCCGCTTTCCAATTTTTGTTTTCAGCCCTCCTGAACGTGTACAACAAATTTCAATTCGTGGCTGGATAGAGACTGTGGAATTCGTATTTTCCCGAGCCGACTTCGAGGACGACCGACTCATCCGATTGGACAAGGTGCGACACGTCGGCGCGGCCCGCAAGCGGTTCTCCGCCCTCGGTTACGTCCTGCAGCTTTGCGTTCGGTATCCGCACGGTTGCGGTGGTGTTCGGCGGAATTTCGATTTTTAATGTGAACTTGCCGTCCGCGATTTCCCATGCGGAGGATACGGGCCCGTACACGCTGTCGATTGAAGCGCTTGCGTGCGTCAAACCTCCTCCAGGGTGCGGCTGGATGAAACTGTGTTTATAGCCTGGCGCGGCTTCGTCGATTTCAATTCCCGCGACCACGCCATACATCCACGCGCCAATTGCGCCGTACGCGTAGTGATTGAAGGAGTTCATCGACGGGCTTTGGAAGGTGCCGTCGGGCTTGATGCCGTCCCACCTCTCCCAGATAGTGGTTGCGCCTTTGGTGACGGGATAAAGCCACGAAGGGTAGTCTGTGCGGTTGAGGAGCATGTACGCTTCCTTGAAATAGCCGTAGTCGCTGAGTGTCTTGCAGAGAAGCGGCGTGCCAAGGAAGCCGGTGGTGAGATGCCCGAATTTCCTAACGTCCGCCGCGAGGCGAGCGGCGGCTTCGGAGCGTTCCGATTCCGGGAGAAGCCCGAAGGAGAGCGCCAGCGCGTAGGCAGTCTGCGTGTTCGAGGCGAGCCTGCCATTCGGAGTTACAAATTCCTTTTGAAACGCTGCTTTGATTTTGTCCTCGAGACCGGCGTACTCCTCGGCGTCCTGTCGGTTGCCCAGCACACGCGCGGTCTTCGCGAGCAGCTCGGTGGAACGGGCAAAATATGCGGTTTGGATCAAGTCCTTGTCGGTGGTCGCGCCGGGATAATCAGAGTCCGTGGTTGCAAAGGCCAGCCAATCGCCAAAGGCGAAACCGGTGTTCCAGAGATAGCGGTCGCCGGCCTGGCGGCGCATGTATTCGACCCAGGCTTTCATGCTGGGGTATTGCACGGCGAGGATGCGCTTGTCGCCGAACGATTGGTAGACGGTCCACGGGACGACGACGGCGACATCGGCCCAACCGGCAGCGGCTGCTTGTCCTTTGCGCGTGTCATGAGAGAGGGCGTTGGGAATTACAAAGGGCACTGCGCCGTCATCTTCCTGATCGAGAGCGACGTCTTTGAGCCACTTGGTGTAGAAAGCAGCGGTATCGAAATTGAAGGAGGCAGTGGGCGCGAAGACTTCGGCATCGCCGGTCCAGCCGAGGCGCTCGTCGCGCTGCGGGCAGTCCGTCGGTACATCGACAAAGTTACCTTTCTGGCCCCAGATGATGTTGTGCTCGAGCTGGTTCAGAAGCGTGCTCGAACTTTCAAACTTGCCGGTGCGTTCCATGGCGGAATGAACGACGACGCCGGTGAAATCGTCCAGGTTCACTTCGCCGGGCCAACCGCTGACAGCGACATAACGAAAACCCTGGAAAGTGAAGTGAGGCTCAAACGTTTCGGTGCCCTGGCCCTTCGTGGTATAGCGAATAGTTTCTTTTGCGGAGCGAAGATTCGCGGTGTAGAAATTGCCTTCTTTGTCCAAGACTTCGGCGTGGCGCAATGTGACGGTCGTTCCGGCGGGGGCGCTGAGATGGAAACGCATCCAGCCCACCATGTTTTGTCCCATGTCGAGAACGGTATCTCCTTCGGGCGTGTGAAGCACTTTGACCGGCTTGATTTCTTCGATTTGCTTGACGGGAGGCCCGGCGGGCGCAATGAGCGCGGCTTTTGGCGCTTCCATGACGGTGACGCCCTTCCAGTCGGCATCCTTATAGCCGGCTTCGTTCCAGCCGGTGCGCTCGAGCCGTGCGTCGTAGGTTTCGCCGTTATAGATGTCGGACACAAGAATGGCGCCGGTGGCCGCTTTCCACGTGCCGCTGGTGCCGATGATTTCCTGTTTGCCGTCGGTGTACGTGATGACGAGTTGCGCGAGCAGCGCGAGTTTCTTCCCGTACGTGTTGCGCTTGTTGTCCCACGCCAGACGTCCGCGGAACCAGCCATCGCCTAAGCGCGCGCCGATGCAGTTCTCGCCGGTTTTCACCTGCGCGGTGACATCGTAGACCTGGTATTGGTATCGGAAATCATAAGCAGTCCAGCCGGGCGTGAAGTACTGATCGCCGACGCGCTGGCCGTTGAGGGACATTTCATACAAGCCCATGGCGGTCGCGTAGAGTCGCGCGCGGGCGATCTTATTCTTTGCGGTAAATTCGCTGCGCAACATCGGCGACGGGTTCGATTTCGTTTCGTCTTCGGCGAGATCGGGCGTAATCCATTTGGCCTTCCAATTCGAGGCTTGGAGCAAGCCCATCTCCCAATGCGCCGCGCTGCTCCAATCGGACATGTGGTCGTGATTATCGGCGACGCGGACCTGCCAGTAATAAATCCGGCCGCTCTCGAGAGCTGGGCCGTCGTACTCGACGTCGATAGAAACATCGGAAGCCTGCTTGCCGCTCTCCCAGAGGAGCTTTCCTTTGGCCAGTTCGGCGGGCGATGCAGCGACGCGCACTTCGTAGATCGTCTGCATCACGCCTTTTCCGGCGCTGGCCAACTCCCAACTCAAGCGCGGTTTCTTCACGTCGATGCCGAGCGGATCGACTTTGTACTCGCAACGCAGGTTCCTTGCGGCCAGCGGCGTCTCCGCTTGCGCGGCGAGCGCACGGGGTGGAGCGAATTCAGTCGCGAAGGCAAGCGCCGCCAGCGCAAATAACAAATAAGCGAAACGAAGGAACCAGGGTCGAGACATGAGGTCTACCTCCTCCTGAGGGCGGAGCTTAACCAGTTCGGCGGCGTGGGACAACCTGAATTGAGTCCCCTTACCCGTGCTGTCCGGACGCAAGCATGGTGCCTTTGCTCGGCTGGTGGAAGAAACCTTGGCTCGCGACGCGCCTTTGGAAACAAAATGGATTCTTGGAGCTCCGATTTGTGCGGTCGACCCCCACCCCCGGGGTATCCGCGAAGTATGAAGTAAACGCATGAGCGGATTGGAGTTGCGCGATTTTCTGCGTGTGCGCAGCGCCGCTTATGAAGGGTGTGGATGGCGGGATGGAAAGAACAGCAGATCCCTGGTGACAGATCCGGAGACTTTGGCCACCGCGCGCGGGCTGGCATGGGCGAGGGGCGGAAACGGGCAGACAACCGGAGTGGTTTGAGTGGCGGCGTGGGCGAAACATGGGGAATGGTAGCCGAGTATTAACGATTTGTCAATACATATTTTATTTTACTGTATTGCCATTCGAATGAAAAGGCCGGGATTCGAACGAGACTGGGGGAAGTTGCGGTCCCTGAGGGAGTTAGGCGGGGATTGATGGATTTGATACGGCTGTGGAAAAGTGTGGAAAACGCGGAAGGCTCGGGCAATCGAGGAACAGGGCGAGCGTCGAAGTCAACGGGAGACGTGTTAAAAAAGGCGGGAGACGTATTCGCGCATTTGGTGCTTCCAGAAGGGCCAGTCGTGGCCGCCCTGGGGGCCCCAGTTGTCGAGGGAGTGGCGAATGCCCTTGCTGGAGAGGACTTCCGAAAGGCGGTAGGAGGGGCCGCTATTCTCCCAAGGGCCGGTGCCGGTGGTGATGTGAATATCGCAAGAAGTAAGCTGGCCGAGAACCCAGGGATCGTTAAGATTGGCGAGGTAGTCGACGGGATTGTTGAAATAAAAATTGTCGTCGTACATGCCGTCCATGAAATTGCGGACGTCGTAGACGCCGGACATGGCGAAGCAACGCTTGATGACGTCGGGATGCTTGAAGAGGGAGTTTGCGGCGTGATAGGCGCCGAAGGAGGCGCCCATGGTGGAGATGGCGATGCCCTGGCTCTGGCAGTTGTCCCAGATGAAGGGAATGACTTCCTCGCGAAGGTAGGAATCGAAGACGGACTGAACATAGCTGCGATGGAAAGGATGTGCGCCCTTGTCATAAAAGCTGAGGCCGTTAATGGAATTGACGCTAAAGACTTTGAGTTTGCCGCCATCGATGAAGTCGGCGAGCGCGCCAATCATGCTTTGGCCTTCGAGTTCGTACTCGTCACCGGCGCTGGTGGGAAAACCGATGAGAGGCTGGCCCCAATGGCCGTAGACGACGACGCCAAGGTCAAGCCCCAGGCGGGGAGAGTGCCAGCGGTGAACTTCGCGTTTCATGAAGAGTGCCTCGCAAGAGACGCGGGGAGGATGAAGTATGCCAGCGGCGGCGAGAGAAGAGCAATTGAATTGCGTGGGGAAATGCAGTGGGAATCGAACAGCGCGGCGGGTGTATATTTGAACGAACACGGAGTACCTTCGGAGGAAAGACCATGGCAACACCAACGACGACAAATCGGCCGACGCCGGAACGCATTTTTGCGTTCATGAATGCGTTTCAGCAGACCGAAGCGTTGAAAACAGGAATCGAGCTGGATGTTTTCTCGGCGATAGGGGCGGGGGCGAACACACCCGCGCTTCTGGGAGCCAAGACCGGCGCGGCAGAGCGCGGAGTGCGGATTTTGTGCGACTACTTGACGATTATGGGATTGCTGACGAAGGCCGACGGGCGTTATGCGTTGACGGAAGAGTCGGCATTGTTTTTGGACAGGCGGTCGCCGGCATGCGTGGCCCCAGTGACTGGATTTCTGGCGACGTCATGGCACAAGAGAAATGTGGAGTCGCTGACGGCGGCGGTGCGAAAGGGCGGAACGGCCGATACCAGAGGAGACAACACGAAGCCACAAGATGAAGTATGGGTGGCGTTCGCGAAGTCGATGGCGCCGATCACGCTGCCTGCGGCAAATTTCATTTCGGATCTGATCGGCGCAGCGGAGGGTAAGCCGTGCAAGGTGCTGGACATTGCGGCCGGGCACGGGATGTACGGCATCACGATCGCGAAGAAAAATCCGCGGGCACAGATTGTGGCAGTGGATTGGCCGTCGGTGCTGGCGGTTGCGAGCGAAAATGCGAAAGCGGCGGGAATTGCGGAGAGGCATTCGACGCGGCCTGGAAGCGCGTTCGAGACGGATTTGGGGGGCGGATACGATTTCGTGCTGCTGACGAATATTTTCCACCATTTCGATCAACCGACGTGCGAGAGGCTGATGAAGCGGGTACATGGGGCGTTGAAGCCGGGAGGAAAAGCGGTGACGCTCGAGTTCGTGCCCAACGACGATCGCGTGACCCCGCCGGCGGCAGCGGCGTTCAGCCTGAATATGCTGATCGGGACGGACGCGGGAGATGCCTACACGTTTTCCGAGTATGAAAAGATGTTTGCGAACGCGGGCTTTCCGAAAACGACAAAGCATCCCGCCGCCGGATTGCCGCAAACGGTGCTGATCTCCGAGAAACCCGAATGAAAAAGAAAAAGCAGACCAAAAAGGCAGCTAAAAAGACGGGCGCGAAGGCGGCGCAGGGTTCAGACCGCGGGTTGCGAGAACAGGTGGTGTACTTGTTGAAGGGAGGCGGCGCGCACATTCACTTCATGGACGCGCTGGAGGACTTCCCGGCGGGAAAGTACGGAACATTTGCCAACGGGCTGCCGCATACGGGATGGCAGTTGCTGGAACATGTGCGTCTGGCGCAGCGGGACATTCTGGAGTTCAGCAGAAACCCGAAACATGTGTCGCCAAACTTTCCGGACGGATACTGGCCGAAGACACCGATTCCGCCGAATGAGAAAGCGTGGGAAGAGAGCGTGGCGGCATTTCAGCAAGGTTTGCGGGAAATGGTGAAGCTGGTGGAAAACCAGAAGACGGATCTTTTTGCCAAGATACCGCACGGGCAAGGGCAGACGATTTTGCGGGAGGCGCTGCTGCTGGCGGATCACAATTCCTACCACCTGGGGCAACTCGTGGATCTGCGGCGAGCGCTAGGAGCGTGGTCAGAGCCATAGAGCATTGCGAAAGCGGCGCCGCATATTCGCCGTGGCGGCGAAAGCTTGCAAGTCTAGAGATTGGGGGTAGGATATTTCTCAATAGTAGAAAGCGGCAGAGCCGGAAATAGTGTAGGGGGTGCCATGATTCGAGTCGAAAATATATCGAAAAACATATTGGAAGCAGGAAGCAGCCGACGCGGCTTTTTGAAGGGCATGTTTGGAGCAGGCGCGTTCGTGCTGAGCGTTTCCGTTCTGCCCGAGCGGCTCCTCGCGGCCGGCGATGCGAGCGCGAACGATACGTTCCTGGGCGATCCATTTCCACCAAAGAGCGAAGCGCCGCTTCGGCCAAACGTGTACCTGGCGATCGACACAGATGGAACTGCGTATGTGGTGGCGCACAGGTCGGAGATGGGAAACGGAGTGCGCACGTCACTGCCACGAATCGTGGCGGACGAACTGGATGCAGATTGGGCGCGCGTGAAGGTGGTGCAAGCCATCGGCAGCGAAGAGTACGGCGACCAGGATACGGATGGCTCGCACTCGGTGGTGAGTTTCTTCGTGCCACTGCGGGAAGCTGGAGCGACTGCGCGGCTGATGCTCGTGCGGGCAGCGGCGCAACAGTGGGGCGTGCCGGAAACAGAATGCTCGACGGAATTGCATTACGTGATGCACAAGTCCTCCGGAAAAAAACTTGGCTACGGCGAATTGGCGATGGCGGCTTCGAAACTGGAAGTGCCGAAGAAAGAAGAGTTGAAGCTGAAACCGCGGAGCGAATGGCGGTACATCGGAAAGCCAGCGGCTGGATACGACTTGAAAGCGATGTCCACGGGACAAGCGAAATACGGGCAAGACGCGCGTATGGACGGAATGCTGTATGCGAGCGTCGCGCACCCGCCGGTGATGGGAAGCACAGTGAAATCGGTGGACGATTCGGAAGCGCTGAAAGTTGCGGGCGTGAAGCAAACGGCGACGATCGATACGTTTAAACCTCCGGTGCTTTTCCAGGCGTTGGGCGGCGTGGCCGTGCTGGCGGACAGCACGTGGGCGGCGTTCCAGGGGAAAAAGAAGTTGAAAGTCGACTGGGACAACAGCGCGCACAGCGTTTTCAGCTCCGATCCTTACAAGAAGGAGTTGCAGGAAAAAGCACGGAAACCAGGAAAAGTTGTGCGTGAGCTCGGGGACGTGGACGCAGTGTTTGCGAAGGGCGGAAAGATCGTCGAGGCGGAATATTACGCGCCGCTGCTGGCTCATGCGCCGATGGAGCCACCCGCGGCGCTGGCAGTCTATCGAGACGGGAAGGTCGAGGCGTGGGCGCCGACACAGAGCCCAGTGACGGCGAGAGACGCGATCGCGGCGGCGGTTGGCGCGAAGAAAGAGGACGTGACCGTTCACGTGACGCTGCTGGGCGGAGCGTTCGGGAGAAAGTCGTTTCCGGATTTTGCGGTGGAAGCGGCGGTACTTTCGAAAAAGACCGGCAAGCCTGTGAAAGTGGTTTGGAGCCGGGAAGACGACATCAAATTCGATTCCTACCATACGGTGTCGGCGATGTATATGAAAGCGGCGCTGGGCGAGGACGGAAAACCGACGGCTTGGCTGCAGCGCACGGTATTCCCGCCGATCGGATCGACATTCAATGCGAGCACCGTTTATTCCGACGGCGGTGAGCTTGGATTGGGATTCAGCGACTTGCCATTTGCGATTCCGAACCAGCGGTCGGAAAACGGGCCGGCGCAGGCGCACGTGCGAATCGGCTGGTTCCGCTCCGTCGCGAATATCTATCACGCGTTCGGAATACAGTCGTTTACGGATGAATTGGCATACGCAGCGGGGAAAGACCCCGTCGAGTATGCGATGCAGCTGCTCGGGCCTGACCGCATCATTCCGAAGAGCGAATTGCCGAAGGATTATTCGAATTATGGCGGGAATTATGAGGAATACCCGATCGATACGGCACGTTTCAAGAGGGTGGTCGAAACGGTGGCCGAAAAATCCGGCTGGGGAAAGAAAACATCGGGTAATGGCGCAGGGATGGGGATTGCGTTTCATCGAAGCTTTCTGACTTACGCCGCGTCGGTGGTGGAGATGCACATCGACGACGGGGGGCGCGTGCACATCGATCGAGTGCATTCGGCGCTGGACGCGGGAACGGTCGTGAATCCGGAGATGGTGAAGAACCAGTTTGAAGGCGCCGCAGTGATGGGAACGAGCATTGCGTTGTATGGCTCGATCACGGCGACGAACGGAGCGATCGACCAATCGAACTTTGACGATTATCCGATGGCGCGAATGAACACGGCGCCGCGCGAAGTGAATGTACACATCGTGGCGAGCGACGCGCCTCCGGGAGGCGTCGGCGAACCGGGACTGCCATCGTTTGCACCGGCGCTCTGCAATGCGATTTTTGCAGCAACAGGGAAACGCATACGGGAATTGCCGCTCTCGAAGGCAGGGTTGGCGTAAAATCGCGCTGCCGAAGCGTCGAATGCCAGCCGGACTAATGCTTGGCGTACCGTTTCGGGCTGCGAGGCACGTTTGCACCAGAGAGTGGCTGTTGCGGTCAGTGCGTTTCTAGTTTTGAGCGCGCCTGCTTGGGCGCAACACCAACCTGTCCTTCCCCAGATCGATCTACCTCATCCTTTCAAATCGAAACCGCGGCATGGATCGCCCGAATGATCGAGTTAACTGCGCTTTATCCTGGCTGGAGCTCGACGGCGGAGAAAGAGTACGTGCTGAAACGGCTGCTTGAGGCGAAAAACGTCTACAGGAAGCTTGGCAGCCTACTTGCCTGAAGTTCTGTTGAACAAAATGCGAAATCGTTGGCTCATCCGCGGATTTGTGGCGACGCTTCTATCCACCGGAGCTTGCGTTGCGCTCGAGGGGCAAGGCGTGCCGTCGAATGAGGGGTTGCAGGGATCGGTCGAGCGCGCCATGGAGGGGCAAGCGGGCGCTGTGATTGTCGCGCGCGTGCGTTCCGGCGAGATTTTGGCGGTTCACGGGCTGGATTTGGCGGCGCAACGATTGGAAAGGCCAGGATCGACGGTGAAGCCGTTTGTGCTGATGGCCCTTCTGGAAACGGGGAAGCTGAGGGCGAACGAAAGATTGCTGTGCAGGAGGCCACTTTGGATCGGCGGTGTGCGAATGGACTGCTCGCATCCGGCTTCGGTCGTGAATTTGGACGCGGAGGATGCGGTCGCGTATTCCTGCAATTCCTATTTTGCAGAAGCGGCGACGAGGTTGAGCGGAGAAGAATTGGTGCAGGCATTGCGGCGCGCTGGGCTCGACGCACCGAGCGGGCTTGCAAAGGATGAGGCAAGCGGACGGATCGAAATGCCACGAAACAGGGCCATGCTACAGCTCGAAGCACTGGGCGACCGAGGCATTGAGGTGACGCCGCTGGAACTGCTCGCCGCATATAGAAAATTGGCGCTTGAGAAGCGAAACGGGAGCGTCGCGGAGATTGATGCGCCCGCATTTGCGGGGCTGGAGCAGTCCGTTGCGTATGGCATGGCACATGCAGCAAATGTGGAGGGGATGAGCATCGCCGGCAAGACGGGGACCGCGGCGTCGCGGGAGAGCGCTCGGACGCACGGATTTTTTGTTGGGTATGCGCCGGCGGAGAAGCCGGAAATCGTGGTGGTGGTTTTTCTGGAGCAAGGAAACGGCGGGGACGCGGCGGCGACAGCAGGAAAAGTGTTCATCGAGTTCGCAAAAGAGAAGCAGGCACCTTGAAGAAATGGCACATCGTCTTGAGCTGGTGCGTGCTGGCGCCGGGCGCGGCATACTCACAGGGCGTGCGGGTGCGTCTCTACACGACGCGACCACCCGCGGCGCTGACCCTGCGCGCAACCGAAGGTGAGATTCGGTGGCGAGTGTGCGCTACCTGTGCGATGAAGAGCGGGCACGTGCTTTCGCTTGGCACAGACAATCACAGAGATGGCGCGGAATGGTTCGTGAGCGGGCACTACGAACTGCGGCCAGGGAACGGTCCCATATTTTCTGGAGATTTTCCTGCAAAGATCGAAGAGCGCGAAGGGCATCTGCTGGTAACGGTCACGATGCCTCTCGAAGAATATGTCGCGGCCGTGTTGATGGCAGAAAGCGGCGACTTCAAATACGCGGAATCGCAGAAGGCCATGGCCGTTGTCGCGCGGACGTATGCGATGCGGTTCATCGGCCAGCACGCGAAGGACGGGTTCGATTTTTGCGATACGACGCATTGCCAGGTGATTGGCTGGAAAGGAACGAGCGCGGCGGTGCGCGCGGCGGCGAATGCAACGCGCGGAGAGGTGCTGCGATACGACGGAAAGCTCGCGCAGACGTTTTATCACCAGAATTGCGGCGGGACGATTGCGGCTGCGAAAGAGGCGTGGCCGGCGGTGACGGAAGCTTATCTGGTATCGCACAGGGATCCTTACTGCGCGGCTGGAGGGGGCTTGCAATGGGAGAGCGCGATTCGGATCACCGACTTGAACAGAGCGCTGCGCGCTTCCGGACTCACAATACCAGCGGGTTGGAACACGATTGAGATCGCTTCGCGCTCGGAAAGCGGACGAGTGCAACGGTTGAAATTGCAAGGAGGGGCAGGAGGCGAAGCGCCGATTTCGGGATCCACGTTTCGGTTTGCGGTGGACCGCGAACTGGGCTGGAACAAAATCCGTAGCGATTTATATGAAGTCCGAAATACGACCGATGAAATTGTTTTTTCAGGACGAGGGGCGGGCCACGGCGTCGGGCTCTGCCAGGCAGGCGCGGAAGAGATGGCGCGCCAGGGCAAGAGTTACGCCGAAATCTTGAATTTTTATTAT
Organism: Candidatus Acidiferrum sp.; assembly: GCA_049641765.1. GTDB lineage: Bacteria > Acidobacteriota > Terriglobia > Acidiferrales > UBA7541 > Acidiferrum. The sequence goes on along the minus strand of JBAQJX010000005.1, from coordinate 51,321 downwards.
CCGGGAACGCAGCTTGGACCGCAGAGTGCGGAAGACTCGCAATGGCAGAAGCGAGGCGGAGAACACGTGGAGCTGTTGAGCACACAGCCGGAAGTCGATTCGGCAATCTTGCCGGTTGCGGAACGGATCTTGAAAGAAGATGAGCAGGCAATCGGCTGGGACGCCAACGCAGGGATCCAACTGCGAATTTATGCAACGATGGATGCGTATCGAAACACGACGGGAGAGCCGGGATGGGTGGCGGCGTCGACGCGGGGACGTACGATACGGCTGCAGCCGCTGAAGCAATTGGAGAAGCGGTCGATCGTGGAGTCGACGCTGCGGCACGAGATTTTTCACGTATTGGTGGAGGAAAAGGCGAAGGCTGGGACACCGCTGTGGTTTCGCGAGGGGATCGTACTCTTTCTGGCGGCGCGCGATGCGGAGCTGGCCAGGCCTGCTGCAATGACAGATGAGCAGATCGAAGCTGTGTTGCGCCAGCCGCGAAACCAAGATGAAGTGCGGCGAGCTTATGCAGCGGCAGAAAGCCGAGTCGCGACGCTCGTGCGCGAACGTGGGAAAGAGACGGTGCTGGGCTGGTTAGGCGACGGAATCCCCAGCGATGTTAGAGGAAATTCGGGCAGCAACGGCGCTGCGACTTACGACTGAGCAAGCGAGCATCCAAGAAAATAATCCAAAGAGATAAGAAACAATGAGACGCCACGACAGGCTGATGGCTTCGCAATGAAACGTTGAAGTTCGAAAATCAGGCGTCCAGGCCATGAGCGCTTGCGTGGCGAGCACTCCAAAGAGAGCTGAGGCAGAAACCAGGAGCCAATAGGAAAAGTTAAGGACTGTTTTTCTCCAGGCGGATAGGCCGCGGAGACCGAAGCCGCGGAAACCGCGATCGGCAGTTTGCAAAGCTAAAGGCAAAAGCAAACCGGAAGCAAGAATCCAGCGCGTTATGAACAGCACGGCGGAGAACACTTTGTCGAGCTCAGTCAACGTAATGAGACGGCGAAGGTAAACGGGAAACGTCGAACGAACGTAGGCGGGGAGACTGTCCGAGTAGGTTTCGAGCTTGTCTACCAGTGTCCAGAGGTAATAGAAAACGGCTACACAGACGGCGACGGCAAGGAGATGACGTGAAGCGCGGCGAAACGCAGGCCAGAGCGGTGCGAGATCTCTACTTTCGCGGTCAAAGAAACTATTCAGCGTGCCGGCGTGAAGCATCAACGCGGCCATAATCAGAAATATGGCAAAGAGAAGATTCCAAACCAAGTGCAGATTGCTTGCGACGGGACTGAGTAGCCAAGCGGCAAAGAGCGCAAACAGAATCGGGTTTGCGAAGAATTGAATGAGCCAGAGACGACGGTTGCGAAAACAACCGGCAAATGAAGCGCGCACAATTTCGAAATGAAACATTACTTCACCTCCACGACGGCGGCGTCGCTGGTTGCCATGATCGATGGTTGGTACATGGGCTGGACCATCGCCGGGCTGACCTGGAACTTGCCGGGATTTACGATTTTGAGCAGATAGACGTAATCGTGGCGGCCGCTGAAATAGGTTTGGAAGATAGCAGCGCGATCGTCGTGGAATTCGCGGCGAGTGAACCAATATTCCCACCAAGACGGCCTTTGCCTCAATTCATAAAGATCATCGCGCGTGATGAACTCCGCGCCGGCGGGAATGGGATCTTCCATCAAAAGGTAGCGCCATTCGCTTCCGCCGATGGTAACGCGAACGGCGAGAATGTCGCCGACGTGCAACTCGCCCTGAAGAGCATCGAGGTCGTAAACGATCCTGCCGTTCAGTTGCTCGGGCGTAAGCCGGAAATAATCGCGCGTGATGTTCAAAGAGAGTTTGTTGTTTTGGACGAGGCGCTTGTCGTTGGAATAGTAGGCGCCTGATACGGACCAATAGAGGCGCCCCATGCCGGATTTGCGGATGCGAATTTCGTTTGCGCCGATCTGCAACTGAGAAGAATCGAGGTGGATGACAGGCTGCACCGGATTCCAGGCGTCTGCCGCGGAGAATTGGTGCAAGGCAACTTGTTTGCCGTTGACGGAGACCTCGGCGCGGAAATTGGCGTCGAGTTCGTGGCTGGATTTTACGTAGTCTGTCAGGCCGAAAATGACCATAGCGGTTTGCTTTGTGCTGTACCAGAAATATCCTCCTACACGGTGATTCACGAGCCAGAGCGCAGCCTTCGGAAGCAGCGGGCTAGCGGGCTTTGTAAGGCTGAGGAGACGCACGGCATAAGCGGTCGTTTCAGCGGCATCGTCAATCTCAAATTCCATCATGTAGTCGTAAATCGAAGGCCAGTTGGCTTCGAACTCGGTTACGACAGCTTGCGATTCGACAGTCGCGGCAATCTCCTGGGCTTTGGCTTGATCGCCGGTGGACAGCAGCGCGAGGCCAAGCATGGCAAGGCCTTGCGTGTTCATTTTGGAGCGCACACTCCACGCATCCTGCAGCTCTTCCTGTTTGGCGGCGTTGTTCAGGGCAAGCGCATACACAACGTAGGCGCGGAGGTCGTAACGCATATCGGGATGCTGGCTGAGCGCGGAATGCAGGTAGACGAGCGCGCGCGAAAGCGAATCGGCGCCTGGATCGTAACCTGCTTCGCGCGCCTGGCCGAAGCCGCTGACCACGTAAGCGGTCATGAAGACCTGGCTTTCGTCCTCTTTCCACCAACCCCAGCCACCGTCAGCGTGCTGAAAGTCCTTGAGGCGCGCGATGCCGGCTTGAATTTTCTTTTCAAGCTCGGGAGTGTCGACGGTGGATTGCAACTTCAAGTCCTTCATCGCTTTCGCGACGACAATGTCGGGAAGGAAGCTGGACATGGTTTGTTCCGTGCAGCCGTAGGGATAGCTGGTGAGATAGTCGAGCGCGGAAAAGATGCTGCCTGCGAGCGAGGGGCTGAGCGTGATGTCCAAAGTCGGCGAAGATTGATCGGGATCTCCAGGCAAAGTGACAATTGCCTTTTCTTCCTGATCCGCGCCAGCAACGGAGCCGGCTTTGGCGTCGGTCTGCTTCACGCCGACGGGAATAACGTGAAGCGTAATTTCCATTGCGTCCGATTCTTCGTTGGTGAGAGCTTTTGCGAGCAAGTCGGCTTCGTGCACGGACTGCGCGCGAACGCGCCAATCGACCTTTGCTTCGCCCCGGCTGGGAACCTCAATCGGGGCGGATTGACCGGCCAGGACGTCGAGCCCCTTCAGATCGAGAGAGACGTGAACGGTTTTCGCGGTGGCAAGATAGTTGTGCACGATGACTGAGACGGTGACTTCATCTCCCTGCCGGAAAAAGCGCGGCACGGCCAAGCGCACCATGAGATTTTTGCGAACGATGACATCGTCGGTGGCGAGGCCGACCTTCGTGTCTAAAGTGACGCCGCGAACTGTGGCGCGCCAGGTGGTAAGCGAGTCGGGAAAAGTTAACTGGGCTTCGGCGCGCCCATTGGCGTCCGTACGAACATCCGCAAGCCAGAGCGCCGTATCCGGAAAGAGCTTGCGAACTTTGGGCTCGACGAGAGTTTCGGTGGGTTTGAGCTGAGCCAGAGCGCGTGAGCCCGAATTGCCGCGATATGCGAGGAACATCTGCTTCTTCCCCGCCTCGCCACTGAAATAGAAATTCAAGGAAGAGTTGAGAGAAACGTTGTCGTAGACCGGCCCATAAAAATAGTCGTGCGGGTCGCCGTTGGTATCAGGGCGGATGGCGTAAACGGCTTCGTCGACAACACCGATGCTAAATTCGCCAGAGACGGGCTGGCCATTCGAATCGCGCGCGACAAGCGTATAGCTGGCTTTCTGCCCGGGCTGGAATTGCGGTTGTGAAGGCTGAATCTCGATTTGGAGTTTTTGCTGGACAGCGGGGACCTTCAAGCTTTTATTCGAAGAATAAAGCTTGTTGTCGTGAATGAACGCGACGGAAAGAAACACATTGGGTTGCTGATCCGCCGTGATGGGAACATCCAGCGTCACGGAGGAAGCAGGCGCGTGCACGATTCGCTTCGTTTGGATTGTGCGGGCTTCCGTTGTGACGAGCAGATAAGCGTCGGGAATGCCGGTCAACACGAGGACGTGGGCAGTGTCGCCGACTTTGTAGGATTTCTTGTCGGCCACCATGCGAATCTCGCGATTTTCGCCGCCCCACCAGCTATTGCCCGCGCTGGTGATCCATAGGTAGGTGCTGGCCTGGACTTCGCGCTTTTCAGGAGTCTGCGCTTTCACGCGAAGAAAAAGGCTACCCGCTTCCTTCGCGTTGAAAGTAACCAGAGCCGTCCCGTCGGCTCCGGTGACTGCATCGCTGGAGTCGACAACCGTTTCTCTTTGATTCGCGCCGTAGTAATACCAATAGCCGCGAACCAGCTCGACATGGACGGCAGTCTGGATGGGCTTGCCGTCGTAGTCCTTTGCGACAGCGGTGGCGTGAATGGTGTCGCCGGACTGGTAGACATAACTTTCGGCGGAGATTCCTACCGCGAAGGGGCCGTACGTGGCGACGACAAAATTGTGGCCAGAGATTTCTCGATTGCCCGCATCCGTGACGCGCGCTTCGATGCGATAGCGAACGTCGTTGTGATGCTGATCGACACGCGTGGGAATACGGACTGTCAATTTGCCGTCGGCATCGAGCTTGCCGGACTGTTCCGAGATTTGATCGCCGGCGTAATCTCCTGAATCATCGCCATCGCCCTCGGAGCCGAAGGATTCCTCCGGCATGGCGTCGTCTTCGTCTCGTTCGATAAACGGAGACCAGTACGGCAAAGTGTGGACGACGTATTTCACATCAGCGCCGGCTACCGGCTCGCCGAAATAGTATTTCGCCTCGAGCGTAGCCTCGATGAAGTCCCCTTGAAGAACGCGCGGTGCGGACGGAGTGACTTTCACTTCGTACTCGGGCTTCTTATATTCCTCGACATAAAAGCCGCCATTGATGGGGTAACGCTGGCCGCCTCGACCGTTGACGGAAATGGAGTAGTAGCCGAGCGCTGCCACCGCGGAAAGATTGAGGTCGCCATGAATCGTGCCGAACGAAGAGATTGGTAGCGTGGATTGGAAAACGGGCTTGCTATCGGGGTCTTCAACCAGAACCTGCACGTGTTCGCCCGCGGGAACTCTAAAGCGCTCCCCGCTTCGCGTGCGGAGAATCGCTTTGAAGTGAACCGTGTGGGTGGGGCGATAAACCGGCCGATCGGTGTAGACGTAGCCGGTCCAGTCCTGCGAGGGATTGCTGCTGATGTTGTAAGAATAGGGCGTAACGAGAGCGACGTCGTCATTGTGAACCGCGAGAATGCGAACGTCTTGATATTGGCCCTGCGCGATCGCGGTTTCGGCAAGGCCGCTGGCATCGCTTTTCAAGTGAGCTTTTTCTTTGGCGTCCGCCCACACGCGAACGTCGGCACCAGAAACGGGAACACCCGTGCGGCGATCCGCGGCAAAGGTAAGTACTTGTCCTTCGGTGGTCTTCGTGACGAGCCCGAGTTCGCTGACAATTGCAATCGTATACGCGCGGAGGCGGCCGTCCGTGGCTTCGACCAGGTAGACGCCCTTTGACAAGTCCTGAAGGGGGACATTCTCCGTCTCCGAGTAGAAGCGCGGCGGCATTTGCTGATGCCAGCGAGCAATCAATTGAGAGCTATTCAGGACCGGAGCCTGAGCGAAGACATCGGCGACGGGAGCGGCCGAAGTTTTGGCTTTCTCCTTGGCATGGCGATCCTCTCGAATGCGCGAACGGGAACGCGCGGAGAATTGATAGCGGAAAAAGTCGCGAATGTTTTCCCAAAGGTTCAGCTTCCAGTCGTGAAAGCGTTCCAGGGAACTGGGATTGTCGATCTGCTCCTTGCTGGGAATCACGCGGTCGAAATCGTGAGGATTATCGAGGCGCTTGATGAACAAAGCGGGATCGTTCACCTTGTAGACGCGAAATTCGAGGGCATCGACGTTAACGGCGTACACGTGCACACCGATTTTGTCGCCGGGCAGATAGGTCTTATCCGTGGAAAGAGAAAAATAAGCGCCGGGGTGCTGACCGCCCGCAGGCGTGATGAGCGTGAAAAAACAGGCAAGAAAGAAGATCGATTTCCAGCGCACTAGTTTGCACCTCGGAGGATGTTCCAGCAGAAAACACCGAGAAAGTTGCTGTTGCCGGCGACAGGGCGCCAGCGCGGCGAAGGATGCTGCAAGAGCTCGGCTGCGGAGAGGCGGCGCATCTCGCCGGGAGCATTGCCGATCGGACCGGTGTGATAAACGATCACGTCACCGCCGTTCTCGGGTCCCGTCTCGCCAAGCCACGGACTGCGGCCGACGAAGATCATGGAGTGAAACGGGGAGTTCTGCTCAAGTTGGCGGTAGAAGAGAATGTCGCCGGGCCGCGCGTCTCGAATGTCGCGCGAAAGGAAGAAGGTGTTGAAGTCCTTCAGTGTTTTCGCGTCTGCGAACTCGGCAAACGTGCCGTTCTTCAGGTCATCGGGAAGATAAACGCCGGGCCGAATGCGAAAAAGCGCCGCACCGAGAAGAGTGTGTGGATAGCGATATTTTTCGAGGGAAGGAAGCGCGGAGGGAGGCTGCAATTGCGCTTCCTGAAACCAGCCTGCATCGTGCGTGCGAAGAGCATTCCGGTACGAGTAGCGAAGAAGCGCGGCGCAATCGTTGATTTCGGCTGGAACTTCGTTTGGAGGACGCAAAGCTTGAAATTCGGCAATCAGTACGAACCAGCGACGAAACGTATCCTGATCGGCGGGAGCATCCAGACGCAGGAAGTCGGGTGTGCCGTCGGCGAAACGATCGTCGGAGTTTGGTCTTGGCGGGAAGTTGGCTGGCGGCTCTGACGCAAGACGAAGAGCGCGCTCGGAAAACTGAGGTTCTGAAAAAGCGATGGAATGCTCGCGACCGAATAGTGCAAGGAGGCCACAGAGGCCGAAGAGAAGAAGCGCGATTCGAAACTCGTGCATGTTCATGAGAGCGCAAAACGGACATCAATCCACTCTGTGAGCAAACAGTGCACGAGTTGTGCCAATCGGACTTCTGCCTCAGATGCGGAATACGCAGGCGGAAGTTTGGAAGTCAATGTGTCCGGCGAGCGACACGCGTGTGCCGTGGGACACGCGCAGGGGAGACAGAGTAAGCGGTGTCACAGGATGGCGGTCCTGGAGAGCAGTACAGCCTAGGAAATCTTGATTGGCCCTGCAGCCATGGTTGTCTGTCTTTGCGAGTGGCTGGGCTCGAAAATGAAGGTACCGAGAATGTTGATGGCGAAGATCGTTAGTCCGACAAGTTCGCAGAACGCGGAGGCGGGCAGCACGGACCAGGCCCAGGCCGCGTACTCCTGGCACGCGAGTATTTCGCAGGAGACACGGAGCGCACAGCCAAGGGCAACGAGCAGCAGGCTCGCAAACATGAGTTTCGTGCTCCACAGCATTCTCATTCCGGAGAACGCCGGGAGAATGCGCTGGCCGACGCAAAGAATCATCAAGGATACGAAGCCCACTGTGAGGGCATGACGTGACGCGCCCCAGATGCCGCCGGAAGCGTCCCAGCGAACGGCGGCCACACCGAGAGCCGCTCCGGTTAACAACCATGCATAGGACATGCGGACGAAAAAAGGAAAGCTGCCGTGGACGCCTCGAATTTTCGCTTCCCTTTCTGCAGGTTCGAACAAACGGATCGCGGCAATTACGGTGACCACCCCAACGACAAGCAACCACGACCCGAAGCACAACCAGCCTGAAACGCTGAGGATCAAGCCAGCCAAGTTTATGAACACTGCCGCAAAGAGGAGATTCGAACGCAGCGGTTTCAGCCCGAGAAAGACCGTCAACCATTTCGCGCTAAAGCTCCAGACGAACAGCACCAGAAAACCCCAGGTCATGAGCATAAGGAAACGCTGATCAAACAGATGTGGCAGGGCCGGTGTTGTGCCGCGAAAGGCCAGATAGAGACAACCTGCAAGATTTGTGAGCAAGACCAGCAGGAGTCCCATGCTTGCGCTGATCACAACCCAAATCCACGGCTCCAGCTTCGGACGACCCGCAGCCTCCGGCCGGTGCTGAGAGACGACGCGGAAAAAAATCATGAATGCTGCCAGCTCAAGACAGGCAGAGACCGGCAGGAGCCCCTTCCACTCCCAAAGCGTGACGGTAGCGGCCCAGCGTAGAGAAACTCCGCTGGTCCACATGGCCCAGCAAAGCAAACCACCCGTGTGGGAAAAGTTGAGGCCGCCTCTCATCCTGGGAATGGAATAGAAGCCTATCCCCAGGATGAAACTTCCTACCCAGCCGAATACTTGGGCATGACCGTGCGCTTGCAGCCAATCTGGCGAGACTGAAGAGACGCTCTCGCGCCCACTGATTTGCAGAAGGTTCCGAACGCCGAGAAAGGTTCCGGGAAAAACCATGAAGATGAGCCCCGTGGTCACAAAGGTCATCAATAATCGGGAATTGGCTTCTTCGCGCAGGCGCGCTGCTTCAAAGACCTGTGCCGGAGAAAGCGAAGGGCGCTCCGTTGTCACGGAATGTGTCACGCCATTTTTGCGTAGGCCAATCATTGGCCGCAGCAGTAATCTACGCCCGCGTCCTCGGGTACGCGTCGGGCTCCAAGATTTGAAAGTGCAATTTCGTTCACTTTGGTTTCCACGCTGAAATTCATGATTGGCCTCCCTGCCTCGAACATTGTCGATGGACGCAGCGAAGAGGGCAGTGACCAAAGTCACTGGAACAGTGAGGCGCATAACGGTGTTTGAGCAGATTATTCGGCGGCGGCTTGCTCGCGCTTCAAGCCGGAAATGTCTTTGACCACGATTTTGCGGCCCTCCACATCCAGAAAACCCTCAGCGTGCAAGCGGCTAAGATTGCGGGACACAAGTTCGCGAACCGTACCCAACTCGGAAGCCAGGTCTTCGTGGCTTTGGGTCAGCTCGACGCGAATGCCAGCTTTAGAGGGAGTTCCCTCCTCCTGCGCAAGCCGCAAGATGAGGGCGATGAGGCGTTGCCGGACGGTCGTGAAAGATAGCTCTTCAATGATTCCAACGAGACGCCGCAAACGCGACCCAACAACCGCAATGACTTTGAGACCTACGTCGGGATGTTCGCGGCAAAAATCCTGAAAATCCCTGCGCGAAATGAAGAGAACCTCCGTGTCTTCCATGGCCGAGGCAGTGGCCGGATAATTGCCGCCATCGAAAACTGGGAGTTCGGCGAACGAACTGCCGGGGCCTTCGACCGCGAGGATCTGCTGGCGGCCCGAAGGAGAAAGTTTGAAGATGCGGACCTTACCTGTGGCAACGAGAAACAAACCAGAGCACGGATCACCTTCTGCGAACAACTGTTCATCGCGTCGAAAGCTCTTTCGCGATGTCCGCGCTGCCAGATCTCGGGTCTCGGATGGCGTCAGGCTCGCGAACAAAGGCGTTTTTTTGAGAATGGCTTCCGTACCATCAGACATTTCGAAACTCGCAGGAAATCCTCTGATTCATGGACAAGCCCAAAATCACCTGAAATCTTACAGGCTTTCCGAGAATCGCAAAATGATTCTGCCGTTCACCGGCGCCGGCCGTGCGGCGTGGCCCTTGATCGAGAGCAGCAACATGAATCGAGGAAGAAAAACGGGCTAACAGACTACAAAATGAGAGAACGTTTGTGGGCCCGCCAGGATTTGAACCTGGGACCAACGGATTATGAGTCCGCTGCTCTAACCGCTGAGCTACGGGCCCCACGTGCTGCTAACATACTATACCGAACAGAGTTCCTGGAACCGTACCACTCGTGTGCTTACCTAAATCCGGTGACAACAGCAGTCTGCGTGTTGATCACTAAGCAGAAAGGAGCGCCCTCGTGAAGCAAGTTGATCAGCCCGAATGTTGGCCCGCTCTTCCATTTGACTCCTGGAAAGACACCTGCGAGACGCTACACATGTGGACTCAAGTCATCGGCAAGGTTCGCTTGGCGCTGACGCCGCTCGTCAACCACTGGTGGAATGTTCCGCTCTATGTCACCGCGCGGGGCCTCACCACATCGCAGATTCCCCTCGGTAAGTCGGCATTCGAACTGACGTTTGATTTCATCGAGCATCAGCTTGTCCTTGAAAAGTGCGATGGCCTCGTCAAGACTCTTCCGCTAAAGCCACGGTCCGTGGCTGATTTTTATCGCGAATGCATGAGTATGCTTCACTCTTCAGGCATCGACGTCAAAATCTGGAAAATGCCGGTGGAAATCTTCAACCCGGTTCCGTTCGACCAAGATCAGACACACGCATCCTACGATGCCGAATTCGCAACAAGATTTTGGCGCGTCCTGCTCTCTGTTGACGGCGTCCTCCAGGAATTCAGGGCGCGATTCATCGGCAAGTGCAGCCCGGTTCATTTCTTCTGGGGAAGTTTTGATCTTGCCGTCAGTAGGTTTTCGGGACGACGCGCTCCGGTTCGGCCGGACGCGGATGCGGTGACGCGCGAGGCTTACTCTCACGAGGTGTGTAGCGTTGGATTCTGGCCAGGAAGTGGGACCGTTCAAGATGCAGCTTTTTATTCCTACGCCGCTCCCGCGCCGAAGGGATTTGAGGAAACTCGCCCACGACCGGAGGCAGCACGTTATGACAATCAACTCGGCGAGTTTATTTTGATGTACGAGGACGTGCGGAAATCCGCGTCGCCGAGCGCAACTCTGCTCGATTTTTGCCAGAGCACTTACGAAGCAGGAGCCAACCTCGGGAACTGGGATCGCAAAGCACTCGAGAGGTAGGCGCAGGTCGGTCAAACCAATTGGACTTCTGGCATTCGCAACGGCGAGGAGGCTCTCCCTGCATTTTGTTAGCCCATTCTATGTACAGTACTTGGGTTGCACGACCTCATCTTTTTTGTACCATTTTCCGTTCGTCACTCGCCACCCCAAACGCTCGTTCCAACATACACAACGGACTAGCTTCTAACATCGGCGAAGGCGGCGCCGAGGGTGACTGCTAGCCACATAAAGGTCGTCGGTTTTGACTGTACCAACGGTGCATTCCTGGCGTTGTTGAATGAAGTGCTTCAGAACGAAGTCGGGTGACTCGCCAGGGTAGAAGAACTATCTCCCGCTACGGCACATTGATTCTTCCTGGAAAATTCACACTCCGGGCGACCGGATCAACTCGAGCTGAGCTTCATTGCTGGCGGGCGTGGCTCCCGTTTGTCCCGCGACCCACGAGCCCATGCGGTTCGCCGCTTCGTTCATGGTCGCAAGCGAAGCGCCACGCAGATAGTGATAGACCAACGGAGCAGTAAACGCATCGCCTGAGCCCACTGTGTCTGCGACTTGCACTGGAATTCCAGGGTGCTCATGCTTTGCATATTCGCTGACCAACAGGCTTCCGCCGGCGCCGCGCGTGATGCAAACCAACTTCGCGTGGAACGTGTTCCTCAGCCATTGAGCTGCGAACTCTTCATCATGAAACGGAAATCCAAGCAAGCGAGCGACGATCGGCAGTTCGTCGTGGTTTAGTTTGATGATGTCTGCTTGTTTTGCGGAATCCGCCAGGATTTGGGCCGAGTAGAAAGTCTGGCGCAGGTTGACGTCGAAGACGCGAGTCGTTTCCGGTCGGATTGACTTCAAGAAAATCTGTACGGTCTGGCGAGATTGTGGAGAACGTTGGGCCAACGACCCAAAGCATACCGCGTCGGTTTTTTGCGCAAGTGTCCGCCAAGCTGCCGTCCATTCGAAAGAATCCCAGGCCACCGGCTCGACGATTTGAAACGTGGGCTGGCCTTTTGCATCGACTTCAACCTGAACCACTCCCGTTCGGTAGCTTGGATCGAGTTGGATGTGCGATGTGTCGAGGCCGATCTGCTCGAGCCGCCGTTTTGCTTCTTCACCAAGCTCATCAAGTCCGACACGGCTGGCAATTACGCCCTCATCGCCAAGCAAACTAGTCATGTACGCGAAATTCGCGGGGGCCCCGCCGAGATGCCGACCCTGCGGGAAAATATCCCAGAGGAGTTCGCCCAACCCCACGGTTGTAAATTTCTTCATGGACGAACCACGTCTCCCCGTCAAAACAACATCATCGCGCGATCTGCGGCGAGGCAAGGCCGCGGAACCACCGTCAAGCTTAACTCCCAAAAGTAGCTCGCTCCAACCGCGTGCTCATACTAGACTTTTGCAAGCTCTACATGGCGATGCCATGAAAAAGAAAACAAAACCTAACCTCAAGACAACCGGAAAGACATCCAAGAAAAGGTTCGAGGCTAAGCTTGAGCGGATGCAATCGAACCTTGGCTGGGTGATTGCCTGGATTCCGTTCAGCGTTCCTGAAGTATGGGGAACGCGAGGCATGTTTCGCGTGAAGGGCGAGATCAATGGCTTTGCGTTCCGCACCTCCCTTTTTCCGACACGGAAGGGCGAACACTTTCTGCTCGTCAACAAAAAGATGCAAGCAGGCGCCCTTGTGAGCAGCGGGATGACGGCTCGATTTCTTCTAGAGCCTGACCTCGAAGAACGCAGCATCACGATCCCGGTCGAATTCAAGCGCATTCTTGCGGAAGACAGCACTTTTCGCCGGTGGTTTGCGACGCTGAATTATTCAAGTCGCAAGTGGCTAGCCGACTGGATCGGCCAGACAAAGAATCCCGACTCCCGTGTCCGGCGCGCCGAGCAAGTGGCCGAGCAGCTTCTCTCCGCGATGGAAGCGGAACGCGAACTCCCGCCTGCGCTGAAGCTGGCATTTGGGCGTGATCCCCGCGCGCTCGAAGGATGGAACCTTATGTCGCCTTTGCGGCGTCGAGGGCAATTGATCGCCATCTTCTACTATCGTTCGCCGGGCGCGCGCGCTCGGCGTGTTGAAAAGGTGATCGAAGAAGCCACCCGTTTTGCGGAAAAGAGAGCACGTCGATAATTCTTGACGTGTAGCTGTTACTTCAAGGCATCCACGCCGGCTTTGGCGCACTGCGCGTCCTGCGAACTGGCCGCACCTGATACGCCGATCGCGCCGACAATCTGGCCGTCTATTACAAGCGGAAGCCCGCCTTCGATGGCCACGGCATCTTTCAGGCTGAGTATTCGGAGTCCATCCCCACCAGCCGCAAGAGCATCTTGGAAAGCTTTCGTCGGTCTCTTGAAGAGCGCCGCCGTGCGTGCCTTTTCAATCGCCAGTTTCGCGCTGCCCGTTTGCGTGTTGTCAATCTTTTCGTAGTAAACGAGAGTTCCGCTCGTATCGACAATCGCTATGGCCATGTTCCAGTGATTCTTCTCAGCCTCCGCCAACGCCGGGCCAGCAGCCTTCTTCGCCTTTTCAAGGGTTATGTTCGCGCCGTACTGAGTGGGCGCCTGCGTTTGTGCTTGCGCGATAGCCAAAGCGAGGACCGCAATTGTTGCTGCGACTATTGACCTCAAGACAATTCTTCGTGACATATTCTTCTCCTTGACGGCAGACTCATGGCGCGCTTCTATCCGCGCCGAAACAGGTTGTTCACTATAGCGAAAGAGACCTGGATTTTCCTGAATATAGCCAAGCGCTGCCTTTAGTGTTCGGGGTGGATCGAAACGTAAATCGGTCCAGCGCCGAACCAACTCACAAGAAACCAAGTGAGGCGCCCGGCACAGCTCGTCGTTTGAAATTTCAAGTGGTCTCCAGCTTTGAGGTCTAACTCGAGCGTCTTCCAGTTCCAGGTGTTGTCCACGAGGAGACGATGGCTCCCTGCAGAAACCGGCACGGAGATTGTGTCGCCAAACAATAACTCTCCCACATTTCTCCCATCGAGTTTCACGATAATTTGACGTTGCTGTACGTCGTCGGGAGAGGTTCGACGGATAGTGATTGTGGCTTGAGCGTTCGGCATCCCGACGGATATGGAACTCGGGGATGTCTGGTCAGTATCAGCAGCCATAAATGCCTATTCCCCTTGAGTTGCGGCTACAGCGTCAGATTGACTTGCGTTGCAGTGAGGCACTTTCCGTGTGCAAATATACTTAGAGGATTCCGATAGGCAAAGCTTCTCACCCGGCAGCCTTGACAGATTTAGCAGGCTCGAATCTCACGGAGCGCACAATTCCTTCGCCCTCTTTCACTACGATCATCTGGTTGGGTTTGACGTCCTTTAAGGTGTCAACTGCCCCGCTCGGCCAGCGTATTTCGAGCAATTCGATCTTTTCTGCTTTGCCGATCCCGAAGTGGACGCGCAAATCATTCTGTGAAATGTAGCTGCCACCACTACGCACCTCGTCGATCTGTTGATGCGGCTTCGTTTCTCCGGGAGGATGCGTCACACAGCGCAACCGCGCGCCGATCCCGCTGCGATTGGACTTTGTTCCTATCGTCTTTATCTTGATCCAACTGTTTCCGAGCTGCGAATCACATCGCAGCAATTGCGGAAAATCGTTGATCGTGTTGACGACGACGTCAATATCGCCGTCATTATCGAAATCGCCGAAGGCCGCCCCGCGCGATGGAGCCGGAACCATGATTCCGGCGCCGCCTTGCGAGGAGACATCCTCAAAATGACCGTTGCGCAAGTTCCTATAGAGGATTTTCTGCTGTGCATAGCCTGTCTCGGTCCGCAGTTGTTCGACTTCGGGATAGACGTGGCCGTTGCAAATCAGAATGTCGAGCCAGCCATCGTTATCCATGTCGAAAAAACCGCAGCCCCAACCGAGATACTGAGTGTGCTTGCCGAGCCCGGCAGGAAATGTGACGTCTTCAAAATTTCCGCCACCGAGGTTGTGGTAAAGAGAGGGTGTGTCACCGGCGAAGTTTGTTTTGACGATGTCTAGATTGCCGTCAAGGTCGTAATCTCCGGCAGAAACGCCCATGCCCGCTTGGGGCTTGCCGTCGGCGCTCAACGCACAACCGGATTCCATGGCAACATCGGTGAAGGTACCGTTTTTCTTGTTTTGGTAAAGCGCGCTGGCGGTGGAATCGTTCGCGACGTAAATGTCGGGCCAGCCGTCGTTGTCGAAATCGGCGGTGAGAACACCGAGGCCAAACGTTCCATTGGCCTGGAAGAGTCCGGCGTGCTCGGATACGTCGGAAAACGTGCCGTCGCTATTGTTGTGAAACAGAATATTTTTTCCGCCGAGTAGTCCGGGAGGACCGCATGCGACGAGGACACCTTTGTACTCGCAGGGACCAGATTCTGGAACCGGAGCAGTCGCCAAGTCGAGATCGATGTAGTTGGCGACAAAAAGATCGAGATGACCATCCCGATCATAGTCGACGAATGCGCAACCAGTGTTCCAACGCTTGCCGTTTGTCGCGACGCCAGCTTTGTCCGTGACGTCTGTGAAGGTACCGTTGCCATTGTTATGGAACAGAACATTCTTGCCAAAATAGGTGACAAACAAATCGTCGCAGCCGTCGTTGTCATAGTCGCCGATGCAGACCCCTTGCCCCCAGCCCGAATGGACCAGGCCTGCTTTTACTGTGACGTCTGTGAATGTGCCGTCGCGATTGTTTTTGAAGAGATGCGAGATGGGTTCCTGGCCTTTGGGGAATCCTTCAAGGCGCCAGCCGTTCACAAGGAAAATGTCGAGCCAGTCGTCGTTGTCGTAATCATAAAAGGCGACGCCACAACCCGTCGTTTCGAGAAGGTATTTGTTCTTGTGTTCGCCGCCGAAGATCGTTTTGGTGTGGAGGCCTGACTCGCGTGCGACATTGAGGAAGCCGACGCCTATGTCTCTTGGGGGAGGCGGATAAGGATTTGAATCGGAGGTGGAGGCTTGATTCAAATTGAACGTTGGGTTTCCGCTCACATTCTGAGACAGCCCCTTCGGGGCTTCGCGCAGATGCAATGGACGTGCGAGCGCGAGAATGCTTTCGAGGGGCAGGACGAGGGCGGAACGATACAGAGATTTAAGAAGACCGCGACGTGAGAAGAACAAATGGAATTTTACCTTCCCTGGTTTGGCGCATGCTATTAATTGCCGTTGTTCCGTATTGTACGGCCAAAGTAGCAATTCCAACCGGAAAGCCCGAGAGAATGACGGGTTTCTTGCGCCATGGATCTTCCCAACGCGACGGGCAACAAGAGCAGAACTCGAGGAAAAAGATTCTTGTGTGCAGGCATTGCGAGCATAGCGCTAAGTTATTTTTTGATGTCGGAGCCGCACGATTAAACTGTCGATGGAACCCTGCGCGACACTTATTGCGAGAGTTTCGAGCTAGACCGATAGAGATTTCAACCCATTCGATACGAAAGTCGAAAACGGCGTAAAGCCCGGTTCTTCTATGTCACTCTCTTCCGAAGACTGAATCTTATACCTCAAGTTATGGCCTAACACTTGGTGTTGAAATTGGCTCAGCGCCAGAGAGCGTTTGCCAACCGCGCCGCGAAAGACTCCAGTAAATGAAATAACCGGAGAGCGCCGCGATGATAAGCAGAACAACGCCCATCAGCCATTCGTGCAAGGAAAACTCACCGATAGAGAACATCGTGCAGTAGACCAGCGTGCATCCCATCACCCAATCGAACGTGTTAGCGCTGAAATCGCGCACTGGCGTCACATCCGGCGCAAGCGCGGCAATATGTCTCCAACCGTGGATAGTCGGGCGGACACGACGGTAAAACTGTACGAGCTTGGCTTCGGGCTCGGGTTTTGTAATAAGCGTAGTGATGAGCCATACGATCGTCGTGGCCGCAGTAGTGATTAGAGCGGTCTTGGCAAAAACGACGGAGGTGTTGCCAGCGAATTCAACGCGCGTGAGCGAAGTCGAGACGATGAAAGCGGCGATCATGGAGGAAATCTCACTCCAGGCGTTGATTCGCCACCAATACCATCGAAGCACGAGGACCGAACCGGTTCCCGCACCCAGGCCGAGGAGAAGTTGCCATGCCGATTGAATGGAACTGATATTCGCGGCTGCGTAACCGCTGAGAATCACGAGAAGAACGATGATGAATTTGCTGACAAGAACGTAGTGCTTTTCACCGGCTTTTCGCACGAGGAAGCGGCGATAGAAATCGTTGATGAGATAGGACGTTCCCCAATTCAACTGCGTCCCAACGGTCGACATAAAGGCAGCAAGAAATGCTGCGATCATCAAACCACGCAATGCCGGCGGAAGGAAATCGCGTAAGACCATTACGTATCCCTTTTCCGGTTCAGCGGCGAATTCCGCGCTGGGATGCAATCCTCCGTGTGGAGAATAGACGGCGACCGCCACAAGTGCCGTGACGATCCAGGGCCACGACCGCATAGCATAGTGAGCGATGTTGAACCAGAGTGTGGCGCCGAGAGAATTTTTCTCATCCTTAGCGCTGAACATGCGTTGCGCGACATATCCACCGCCGCCAGGCTCAGCGCCCGGATACCAACTAGCCCACCACTGAACCGCGAGATAGAGCGCGAAAGTGATGACCGGAAGGGTCCAGAGTGCATCTGTGGTCCAACCTAGATGGAAAGATGGAAAGAAGGAAAGGATCGAGCCGGTGGCATCGCCCGATCCGCGGGCCAGAGTGTCGATGTGCGAAAGCTGCAGTTTGAGCGCGCCCATGCCGCCGATTTTTGCAACGGCAATCCAGGCAAGTACGACGATCATCGTCATTTTCAACGCAAATTGGAAAAGGTCAGTGACGAGAACTCCCCAAAGGCCACCAATGAAGGTGTAAATTCCAGTGAAAGGGACGAGCAGCAGCACGCAAATCAAAAGCGCTGTGTGCTCGGGTGTGCCGAGTGTGTAATGCAGCACTTCGTGGCTCCCAAGAGAAAGCTTAAGGACACGGCCTTGCGCGATGGCATCGCCAAGCAGAACCGTCGTAATGCTGATCATGGCTTTGATGACCCAACCAAGAATCAGGCAATTCATCAAGGCCCCGAGATAGATGGCGCGAAAGCCGCGAAGAAAGGCCGCGGGTTTGCCCTGGTAACGAAGTTCGACAAATTCAACGTCGGTGAGGATTTCCGCTCGGCGCCAGTAACGCGCGAAGAAAAAAACTGTCATCATGCCGCAAAGGCATTGCGACCACCACAGCCAGTTTCCCGCGATTCCATTCTTGGCCACGAGACCGGTGACTAAGAGCGGAGTATCGGCTGCGAAAGTCGTAGCGACCATGGAAGTTCCCGCAAGCCACCAGGAGACGTTGCGGCCAGAGACGAAAAACTCCTCGGTGCTGCCGGAAGACCGGCGACGGTAATAGAGACTGATAAGCAGATTGAGCAAAAGATACGCGGCGACGACGATCCAATCCGTGGCGGTGAGGACCATTTTTCGTTTTACTCCGCAAGATGCGCGTTTTGCCGAAATCTATGGCGGCCAAGTATACTGCTATATAGCTCTATTCGGGCAATGTAAATTGGGCGGAGCTCTCTGCACTGATTTCGAGCATTTTCTAGGAATCTACAAAACATCATTCGAAGGGCATCTGTCTGATATATATATAGCACTACTTGACGGAACGTCTAAACGGCCAATGCTGGCGAACAAAATGAGGGGCCGGAGATGAACTCATGCTGTTTGCTATTCTACACATGGTTTGTGCCGTCGGCAGGAAAACGAGGCAAAGATGCTTGTTCTTCTGAGACCAAACTATAAAGAGCTCAGCAATGAGGCGGCGCGGATTGTTGCCGGCGCGGTGAGGAGCAATCCGTTCATCAAATTGGGTTTGGCCACTGGGAGTACGACGCTTGGAATGTACGAAGAACTTGTGCGGCTGCACAGGACGCAAGGGCTGGATTTCTCGAAGGTAATCACTTTCAATCTCGACGAGTACCTGGGGCTTGGGGCCGATCATCCGCAGAGTTTTCACGGATTCATGCACAGGAACTTCTTCGATCATGTGAACGTCAATGCGGCGAGCATCCACATTCCAGATGGGACGGTTACCAAGAACTACGAGGAGTATTGTCTTTCGTACGAACAAGCGATTCGCGAGGCAGGAGGGATCGACCTGCAGATTCTGGGGATCGGACGGAATGGGCACATTGGATTCAACGAGCCGACTTCCAGCTTTGGCTCCAGAACGCGGCTGAAGGTGCTCGCGAACAAGACGATAGAGGATAACCGGGGGACATTCTCGCCGGGAGAAAGGATGCCGGAGTGCGCCATCACAATGGGCATCGGGACAATTCTTGAGGCAAGAAGAATAGTGCTCCTGGCAACGGGCGAGGCGAAAGCCGAGTCGGTCGCGAACGCAATCGAGGGACCGATAACCGCTTCTGTGACGGCCTCCTGCCTGCAACTACACCCGGACGCAACATTTGTTGTTGACGAACCAGCCGGGGCACGTCTGAAACAGCAGGACTACTACAGAAGAGTGATGGAAATGACGGAGAAGTTCACACCTAACCGCCTGTCCTGATGCCGGCGACGTTCTGAAGTCGCAGGAGCCCTTTCCGCACCTTCATCCATTCCTTTCGTCCCCCGCAACGGCTTAAGATCTCTGAGCATCTCTCTCCGAGTTGAGCGATGGCGTGAACTCCCTTCTGCTCACCCATTGGACCCGCAGGCGTCTATGGCATCAAGGAATGAGTAACCTGCGCAAAGGCTCTGCGCAAGTGAATTTGTAGTCTGTACGATGAAAGAAGGGGTGGGTATGCGTCCAATTTTGAGGGCATTTCTAGGGATCGTTGTGGGAGCGACATGCATAGTTGGACAGGCCGACGCTCAATTTAAAAATGGGAGCCAAGCCACGGAACTGGTGCTGCCCCTGATCAGTCAGGGCGCAACCGTGACGCAGCGGATCGGCCTGACCGATGTCACGATCGTCTACCACGAGCCACTCGTTGGCGGGCGTGAAATCTGGGGAAAGACCATTCCCTATGGCAAGGTTTGGCGCGCCGGGGCAAACGAAAACACGACAATTTCCTTCTCTGGCGATGTGAATGTGGAAGGAAAACCGCTCGCCGCGGGGACCTACGGACTGCACACAATTCCCGACAAAGACCAATGGACAGTGATTTTTTCGAAGAACTCGACGTCATGGGGTAGCTTCTCCTATGACGAAAAGGAAGACGCGCTGCGCGTAACTGTAAGACCACAGCCGGCAGAGTTTCGCGAAGCGCTGGCATACATGTTCGATGACATCAAACCGGACTCGGCGGCGGCAACTCTGCGATGGGAAAAACTTGCGGTTCCGTTTCACATTTCCGCCGACGTAAAAGCGGTGACCCTGAAGAGCATTCACAACCAGCTCCGCAGCACAGGCGGATTCACTTGGATTGGGTACGACGAGGCCGCGAATTGGTGCTTGGACAACAACTACAATCTGGAGGAAGCACTGAAGTGGGAGGACACTTCCATCCAGAATGAATCGCGCTTCGAAAACTGGGAGACGAAGTCACGCATCTTCGCGGTCATGGGGCGTCAGGATGACGCTCAGAAGGCGCTTGCTCAGGCTATAGACAAGGCGAGTGCACTTCAGCTCTACGTCTACGCACGGGGATTGCAGCGCCAGGGAAACGCAAAACGCGCCTTCGAACTGTATCCCTTGGTTCCGAAGAAGGATGCAAACCATTGGATCAGCCACCTTGCGCTCGCGCGGGTCGATTCCAATTCGGGTGATTTTCCTGCAGCCACGAAAGAAATGAATGAAGCCATCGGCGGAGCGCCGGATCAGCAGAAGCCGTTTCTCGAACCGCTACTTAAGCGATTGGAAGCCAAAGAAGACATCAACCAACCGTAGACTTGCTGTGAACGCGGATTATCGCTAAGAAGTGATTCCGCCGAAGCAGAGATACTTGATCTCAAGATATTCGTCGATACCGTACTTGGATCCTTCTCGGCCAAGACCGGATTCCTTGACTCCGCCGAATGGCGCAACTTCCGTGGAAATGATGCCCGTGTTGATGCCGACGATTCCATATTCGAGAGCTTCGGCAACGCGCCAAACTCTCGCAATGTCTCGACCGTAAAAGTACGCGGCCAACCCAAACTCCGTGTCATTCGCAATTGCGATGGCTTCGGCTTCCGTTTTGAACCGAAATAGTGGAGCGACGGGGCCGAATGTCTCCTCGCGGGCGACAATCATCTGTGTGGTCACATCTGTGAGAATCGTCGGCTCGAAGAACCGTCCCCCAAGTGCGTGACGTTTTCCACCGACAACTACTTTTGCCCCTTTTGACTGGGCATCGCGGATGTGGCTTTCCACTTTTTCCACGGCGGCGTCATCTATCAGCGGCCCTTGCGTTGCGCCAACTTCCAACCCAGGAGCGGGTTTCAGCTTCTCGACAGCATCTGCCAGCTTTGCGGCGAAAGCGTCATAAACGCCTTCCTGTATAAGAAAACGATTCGAACAAACGCAGGTTTGCCCTGTATTGCGATACTTCGAAGCAATTGCGCCCTCGACAGCAGCGTCCAAATTCGCATCCTCGAAGACAATGAATGGGGCGTTGCCGCCCAACTCCAGCGAGACTTTCTTGATGTTGCCAGCGCATTGAGCCATCAAGATTTTTCCGACCTCCGTCGAACCAGTGAATGAAAGTTTTCGAACGATCGAACTCGAAGTGAGTTCCGCGCCAATTTCCTCCGGCGCTCCAGTAACGATATTCAGGACACCTTTGGGCACGCCGGCGCGCTCCGCCAATTCCGCTAGAGCAAGCGCGGAAAAAGGAGTCTGTTCGGCTGGCTTCACAACAACGGTACAGCCGGAGCCAATCGCCGGGCCGGCCTTGCGAGTAATCATCGCCAGCGGGAAATTCCATGGTGTGATGCACGCAACGACTCCGATTGGCTGCTTGACGACGACAATTCTCTTGTCGGCCTGATGTTGTGGAATAGTGTCGCCATAAACGCGCTTCGCTTCTTCAGCAAACCATTCGAGAAACGCAGCTGCGTACGCCACTTCCCCCCGGGATTCGGCCAACGGCTTGCCCTGCTCAAGCGTCATGAGCCGAGCCAGATCTTCTTGATTCGACATCAGAAGTTCAAACCATCTTCGAAGGACGGCAGCTCGTTCCTTTGCAGTTTTGCTGCTCCAAGCCGGAAACGCATTCTTTGCTGCCTTGATGGCGCAGCGCGCTTCCACGCCGCTCAGCTTCGGCACTTTGCCGATAATTTCTTTCGTAGCAGGATTATCCACATCCATTGTTTGGCCGGAGCTCGCTTGGATCCATTGGCCATCAACATAGCAGGCCTCGCGAAAGAGCCTTGGATCCTTAAGCTCCGTGGCGATGCTTGCAGATTTTGTCATCGTGTCCCGCATCGATTACTCCTGAGAGTCTACTTAGGTTGGATGCGCATGGCGGAACTATCGCACCGGCCCGTAATCGTCTGTCTTTTTCATGCGTGAGAAAGCTCAGCCTGTTTTCGTTCTGCAACGCTCGATAGCGCAGCCTCGATCACATTCAGCCCTTCATTCCATTGCTCTTCCGTCACGACAAGCGGAACGAGGATTCGAATCACATTGTTAAAAGTCCCCGCGGTAAGCAGGATGAGTCCGTGCTGGTAGCAATACCTGGCGATATCCTTTGTCTCGACGTCAGCGGGCTCTCGAGTATCGGCGTCACGCACTAATTCGATGGCGCACATGCCTCCGAGACCGCGAACCTCACCGATCAGAGCCCACCTCTTTTGCCAGCTACGCGCTCGCTGTTCAAATTGCTCGCCGATGGCCATGGAACGAGCAAGCAAACCGTCCTTCTCGATCGTCTCGATCGCGGCAAGGGCCGCTGCACAGGAAACGGGATGCCCACAATAAGTGCCGCCAAGAGATCCCGGTCCTGGCGCGTCCATGATCTCCGCCCGGCCCGTAACGGCCGCGATGGGCATTCCGCCACCGAGAGATTTCGCCATAGTTATCAAATCAGGTTCAATGCTGAAATGTTCACACGCAAACCATTTTCCCGTTCGCGCGAATCCAGATTGAACTTCATCTGCGATAAAAAGAATGCCATGCTTTCGGCAAATATCTTGGAGCAGCTTAAAGTAATCGCGGGGCGGGACGACAAACCCTCCTTCACCAAGAACAGGCTCGGCAATCACTGCGGCGACGGACTCAGGCGCTACGGACCGTTTGAAAGCGTCCTCCAAATGATGGGCGAAGTCGACGCTTGTGGCACCCACAGCGCTTCGATACGGGTAGGCAAATGGAATTCGATAAATATCGCTCGCAAAAGGCTGAAAGCCAGCTTTGTAAGGATGTGTCTTGCTGGTTAGAGACATCGTAAGGAGCGTGCGTCCGTGAAACGCATCTTCAAAACAGACGACGGCGGGGCGTTTTGTGTAGGCGCGGGCGATTTTGATGGCATTTTCGATCGCCTCGGCGCCGGAATTGACCAGAATCGTTTTCTTCGCAAATTTTCCGGGCGTCAGCGAATTGAGCTTTTCCGCCACTGCGACGTAGCCTTCGTAGGGCGTAACCGCAAAACACAGGTGCAAGTGCTTTTCGATCTGTTCTTGCATGGCAGAGAGCACACGCGGAGAGCGATGGCCGGCGTTGAGGCAACCAATACCTCCGGCGAAATCGATGTAACGGTTGCCATCGACGTCTTCGATGACAGCTCCATCCGCGCGCGCCGCAAAAATTGGAATGGCGCTTGCGGGTCCGCGCGGAATAGCAGCCTCGCGGCGCACCGTTAGCGCCCGTGAACGCGGACCCGGAATTTCGGTTCGAATCTGAATAGTAGGCATGATCCTTTCCTTCTTGCCGCCAGCTGCGACGTTGCCAAGCTTCGAAACCTAATACCAGGCGATGGGAGTCTCATCGAGATTGACGAAGACCTGCTTTGTCTCCAGATACTCCTCAAGTCCCCAAGGCCCCAGCTCCCGCCCAAACCCTGATTGTTTGTAGCCACCCCACGGCGCTTCGACGTAGGTCGGCTGCATGTGATTTACCCAAACAATGCCGGCACGGAGCGATTTGACGATTCGGAACGCCTTATAAATGTCGCGCGTCCATACGGCGGCAGCGAGACCGTACGGAGTGTCATTTGCTATGCGGACCGCATCGGCTTCTCCATCAAAAGAAATCACCGAAGCGACAGGCCCGAAGATCTCTTCGCGGGCAATACGAGCGCTGTTCTCCACCTCGTAAAAAATAGTGGGTTCGACATAATAGCCCTTGCCGAACTGCGTCGGCCGGCCGCCTCCGATCGCCACCTTTGCTTCTTTCCTGCCGACCTCAAGGTAAGCGCTGACGCGTTCTAATTGTTCTTTGCTGACAAGCGGCCCCATTTTCGTCGAGCGATCGAGAGGGGCGCCAAGCTTAATGCGCTTGGCTTTCTCGACCATGGCTTCCACAAACTTTGAATAGATCTTTTTTTCGACGAGGATGCGGCTACCCGCCGAGCAAACTTCACCTTGATTGATGAACACGCCAAAAAGTGCCCCATCGACAGACGCCTCCCAGTCGGCGTCGGCGAAGAAGATATTGGGAGACTTGCCTCCCAGCTCAAGCGTGACCCGTTTCAGTGTGTCGGCTGCGCTTTTCACAATGATCTTTCCTACAGTGGCGCTTCCCGTGAAAGCGATCTTATCGACCCCGGGGTGCGCGACGAGTGAGGCACCCGCCGTTTCGCCAAAACCGTTAATGATGTTGACGACGCCTGGTGGCAAGCCCGCTTCCGCAAACCAGTTCGCCATTTCAAGAGCGGACAGCGGCGTCTGCTCGGCGGGCTTTAGAACGCATGTACATCCGGCGGCCAGCGCCGGTGCGAGCTTCCACGCAGCCATCAACAGGGGGTAATTCCATGGAACGATCTGAGCCGCTACGCCCATGGGTTCACGCAGCGTGAAACTTAGCGCATTTGCAGGCACGGGATTGACATGGCCAAGAACTTTGTTGGCAAGACCACCATAGTATTCGAAGCAGGTCGCGACATCTGCGATATCGTATTCGGCTTCGACGATTGGCTTACCGCTGTTTCGGCACTCCACGTCCGCAAGAAGCGCGCTGTTTTGCCGGATTTTTTCTGCGAGCCTAAAAAGAATGCGCCCACGGTCTTGGGCAGTCGTTGCTGGCCACGCGCCTGAATCAAAAGCAGCCCGCGCGGACTTTACCGCGCGATCGACATCAGCAGTCCCTGCTTGGGCCACTTGCGCAATGACCTCCTCGGTCGAAGGATCATAAACGGCAAATGTTTCGCCGCTGGCGCTTGGGACCCACTCTCCGTTGATGTAGTTGTTGTATGTTCGAACTCCCGCTGTCGCACCGCTCGACATCCCAACCCCCCAAATACATCGTTACGTGAGCGCTTGCTCGAAGACTTGGAAACCTTAGCCTGTCGATATCGCTTCTGTGATCTGGCTTGTCGATTTGCGCCGCCCATAAACAAAAAAGAAAAAGGCAGCAAGACCGACGAAAAACAGCGTACCTCCAAACATCCATACTTCGTAGGAAAGAAGGGAGGTCACCTGTTGAGCTGGAAAAAAGACCAAAGCAATTCCCAGAATGGTTGTAATCAGCCCACTTGAGCCCGAAAGGATCAATGTCGTTCTGCTATACCTACCCTTCACGAACGAATGGCTGAACGCCATTTTCAAGAGTGCCCCAAACATGTAAAGAAACGGAATAAGTTGCAGTACTACAGCGAGCGAAAGCAGTTTTTGAAACGTTTCCTGTACTCCCGTTGGACTAGCCAAAGAATGCTCCGCTGCGACTCCGAACGCTCGTAAGACATTGCCAACGAAGGGCAGCCCTATGAACTTATTCCAGATCCACCAACCGCTAAAGTTCAAAACGACGAGTATCATCGAGACGACAGCATGAGTGATCAGCGCGGCATATGGAGTGTGATATCTCGGATGCACCTTGCCGAGCCAGGATGGTAAATAAGAGTCCAGTCCCGCGACAAATGGAATTCTGGCCGAACCTCCTAACCATGCAGAGCCAATACCCGCAATTGACAGGCACAACAAGAATGCAAAAGGCGCCAGAATCCAAGCGACGCCCACTCGTCCAGCCATGTGGCCGACCGCTTGAACAACGCCTTCCAGAACATTGATGTCGTCCTTGCTGAGCGAAATTAACAGCGCAAGCGTTGCACCAACATAGAGCGCGCCGGAGAGCACACCACCCCAGGCCACGGCTCCAGGAAGAGTTCTTTGCGGCTCCTCGATTTCGTCGCCCATGACAGAAGCGAGCTCAAGTCCCACGAGACCGAAGCAGATCACGCCAAAGGAATTCAGCACGAATCTTGGATTGGAAGGAATTCGAAAAGCATTCCAAGTCAGACTACTGCCAAAACGCAACCACACAACGATCCCCAGCCCGATCAGGACCGCCGCGGCAATGCCTGTGCCTATCGCGCCTAGATTGTTGATCCACTTTCCGACACCGAGACCAACGACATTCAGCATGACAAGGACGATCAGAAGCAAAAGCGAAGTGGCTAGTGCAAATGTCTTGTTATCCGCGAGTGCCTCATGGCCGGACCCAAGCGCGAATACCGAGACTCCGACGAAATACAACATAACGGTGGGGACGTACATCATGTTGTTGGTCCAATAGCACCAGCCGGAAAGGAAACCGTGGAAGTCCCCGAAGACTTCCTTCGCCCACAGGTAGACGCCGCCTTCGCCCGGATAACGGTGCGCGAGTTCAATGACCGCGATTCCTTGAGGCCAGAAAAACAAAACGAGTGAAATGATCCAAAGCCAGACTGTTACGCCACCGTTGGCGGCAATCGACGGAAGGACGTTCAGGTTGAAAACCGCGACCACGAACAGAAGAACGAGGTCCATTCGTCCCAAGACGCGGCGCAGGTGAGGCGCCTCAGGAACTGCCGGTGCGGCGGACGCAATAGCGGCCTCATTCTGCAATGTTGCTGTCTCCTGCGATCAGTGGCCCGCGGCGCCCACATGAGCAACGCCGCGTTCCTGTTGCGCTTTGGCGAGGTTGGGAGCGATCTCTTCAAACACAGCAACATGTCTGTCGATGTCGGCTTCCGTGTGCTGCACGGAAATAGTCCACTGCTCGTCCCACCAGTAAGGTTGTGCAAGCACGCCGCGGTTCACCATCCCAAACCAGTAGTGCCGCCAAAGGTCGATATCAATCTTGGTCCAATCGCGGTAATTGCGTATCTCTTGTGGATAGAGCATCAGCGCGCCGTTGACACCCGCGCTCACAACATAAGCCTGTAGCCCGCTTTTCTTCACGATGCTTCGATACCCTTCGGCCAGTTTTTTGCTGAGTTTGTCGACGTGAGCGTAGTTCTCACGGGAAAGTACTTCGCGGAAGGTGGCAAGTCCCGCCGCCATGGCCACGCGATTGGTGTTGTACGTACCGCCGTGAAATACTTTGTGTTGCGCGATGAGATCCATCACCGCGCGGCTCGCCCCGAACGCTGCAAGCGGTAACCCGCCACCGATGGACTTCGCGAGGCAAATAATGTCTGGCTTCACCCCGAAGTATTCGCTTGCGCCTCCCCAGGCTAGCTTCGCGCCGGTTTTCACTTCATCGAAAATAAGCAGCGCGCCGTTCTTTGTCGCCAACTCGCGCAGGCCCTCAAGGAAACCAGGCTGCGGCATGCACAGGCCGACGTTCATCAAGATAGGTTCGAGGATGATTGCCGCGATCTGGCCGGGATTTTCTCGGAAGCGGCGCTCGACGCTCGGAAGGTTGTTGAACGACGCGACGAGCACGTTTGCAAGCGATGCCTTGGGCACGCCACCCCCGCCAGGGACCGAGTTCGGAGCCTCGGGGTCGCCATAATCCTCTGCTTTGGGTTTTACGCTGACGAGTGCAGTGTCATGGAGGCCGTGGTACGCCCCTTCGAATTTTACGATCTTATCGTGGCCGGTAGCAGCGCGCGCGATACGGCAAGCATGCATCGTGGCTTCTGTGCCGCTCGAGCCGAAGCGCACCATCTCGACGGGGTAGCGCTTGCAAATCTCTTCCGCGAGTTCCCACTCCATGTCGTGAGGCATGCCAAAAGTCGTGCCTTCATGCAGCTTTTCCTCGACGGCCTTCACGACCGCGGGATGGCTGTGCCCGGCCATAAGCGCGCCGAAACAAAGATTGTGATCGATGTATTCATTCCCATCTAAATCGTGAATTCTGCTGCCTTTCCCGTCTCTTACGAAGAGCGGGTAAGGCTCGTAGTGACGGTAATTGCTCGCTACGCCAAGAGGTATGCGTTGCAAAGCTCGCTTATAGGCGTCCGCGGATTTCGGCGTGCGCTTTTGATAGCTGGCGATTTCCTTTTGTAGTGCGTCGTGCATTTTCTTCTTCCGTATGCTGAGGGGGCCGTAAAACGGCCGCCGCTGGCAGGTCTCTTCCCTGCGGTCAGTATGTGCTACAAATTTTGAAGAGCGGATGATTCCCTTCCGTTCTTCGAATGCGTAAAGGCACGCCGGCCACGGTCGCGTGCCTTCAAAACAACATCAGTTCCAAATAGCGCTTCAGAAGCGGAACTTCAGCGAGAACTGAACCAGCCGTGGATCGTGAACGTGCTGCACCTGTCCAAACGTGCTGCCCGTGTCTGACACATCTCCGTCCACGCTGTAGAACTGTGCGTGGTTCCAGATATTGAAGATGTCTCCTCGAAACTCCATTTGGAGTCTCTCGCCAAACTGAGTCTCCTTCATGAAGCTCATATCCCAATTGTTGATTCCCGGCCCGCAGCAGATGGAGCGCGGCGCATTCCCAATCGTACCTGCGGCAACCGTCGCATTGGTGAAAAGATCTGGATTAAACACAAATCCGTTGTTCTGCCGTATATTTTGCGTATGGAACGGCGCGGTGAGATTCGGTTCTCCAGGAAATTCGAAGAGGTCAGTGGAATCCAGTTCCTCTACATCGTCTGAAGAGGTGATTCGAATCGGGAAGCCAGACTGGAAACTCAAAATACTCGATGTTTCCCAGCCGTCCAGCAGCTTCCCTTTGAAGCCATCGTACTTCGGAACGGGCAAATCCCAAACGTAGTTCACGACGAACCGGTTCCGCGCATCATAAGCCGATAGCCCGTAGGTTGCGTCGAAGTTGATCGGGTTGAGAGCGCTTTCGAAGCTCGACGCGTTGTCCATCGTCTTGCTCCACGTGTAGGCAGCTTGAAACTGCAAGCCGTGGGAAAAATTCTTTTGCAACATGACTTGCATCGAGTTGTAGTTCGACTTCGCTACAGTGTCCTCGCTGAAGATTCCCGAGAAAACCGGCGTGCCGTCCGAAGGACAGCCGGTGCCGGTGAACGGGTTACACACGGGTGAGGAATACTCCCTGATACCCACCAGCGTGATCGGCGTGCCTCCGGCCGCACCTGTGACGGTGCAGGCCGCGGGTGCTTTCACGATCGGGCAAGGCAGATTCTGACCACCGGGCCCACCAGGAATGTACGGCATATGGAAAACCGAGCCTGACGGCAAAACGAACGAATAAGCACTGTCTTCACCGAAAGGTCCGCAGCCTTGTCCCAACGCGGTCAGATCGTTGCATGTTTGCGGATTTCCTGGATTGACTTCATAGCTTGCGAGCAGGCGGTGTCCCTGCGATCCGACATAGCCAATTTGAAAGAGGATCTGTCCGGGAAGCTGGCGTTTGATCGTCAAGTTGTATTGATCGGAATACTGCATCCTCAGGTTGGGAGGGAATTCTCCGAAGAACGTCATCGGACGGAATTGTTCCCAATCGATCGGGCTGCCTCGGGGCGGACTCAAGATGCCGTTGAAGGGGTTCGGATATGTAGAGCCCGTCTGATCGACGTACGGGGTCTGTAGCAGCGGGTTCGTAATGAAATTGCTTCCGCCAAACGGCGGCTCGGCGCTGAACTGTTCGAGTACAAGCTGCTCGATGGGGTTATAAAAGATTCCGTAGCCCATGCTCACGCTGGTCTTCGAAGGGCCGCCGGTCAGCTTGCTGATCCATCCGTCCGTTGAACCCGGACTCCAGTTAAGTCCAAGTCGCGGGGCAAAACCTTTGTAATAAGTGTTGGTGAGCGATTCCGGAACTCCCTTGTCTCCAGGGAAAACCAGGCCGACCGGCGTCACGCCGGCTTCATCGCAGGTCGTAACGCTCCCGGCCACGTAAAGTGGACTTGTCGTCGGCAGAGTGCAAGGATAAATTGTCGACTCTTGGCCGGGCCGGAACGTCTGCACCTTCTGCCCGATATCCGTGAGTGGGGTGTTCATTTCCCATCGCAACCCGTAATTCAAAGTCAGATTGGCTTTGATCTTCCAGCTGTCCTGCGCAAAAAGATAAATGGACGTACTGCGCACGAGCTCGTGTTGCGCCGATCCTTGGAAAAAGCTGTTTCCTAGACCGAGGAGATAATCCGGATAGGCGTCGGAAAAGCCCACATCGTCCCCGGAAGGCGCTGTGCAATTCGGCGTCGGATTGGCAGGATTCCCCGGACCGCAAAGGTTCGAGTTGCTCAAGAACGACAAATCACCATTCACGTCAAAATAGAGCAACTGGTTGAACATCTGATAGCGTGTATCCACTCCGAACTTCAGGCTATGGTTCCCGATGATTTTGCTGAAGTTGTCGCTGAATTGAAACGTGTTGCCCACCTGCGGCAGTTGGCCGTTATAGTTGTTGCCGATCGAGAATCCTCCGCCCACGCTGATGAACGGAACGCCCTCCTTGCTTGGCCCAAGTCCGGAATGTAGGCCGTAATCCGGGCTGGTCCCGAGCACATTGCTGCTGTCGTCGACGAGAGGCGTATCTGATACGCCCGTAAAACAAAATGCGGCCGCAGCGCCGGTTCCGCACGATGCCTGAATGGCGTTTGTGCGTGTCGGAGAGTCAAACTGGAGTTGCCCTTCGCGAAAATAGCTGACACGGAACTCATTGACTGCCGTTGAGCCCAGCGTGGACGTATGCGTGACGTTGATCTGTTGCGTTCTTGTCGCATAAACGCCAGGAAAATTTCCGGTCGTTGCGCCGGACGCCTGGAACTTTGCAAATGGATCTAATGTGTTGTCGTCATCAAAGTAGTAGTAAATCGCCGTCTTCTGATTGTTTGAAAAACTGTGGTCAACGCGGATCTGAAACTGGTCGCCGCGATCCGTCATGTTCGGCGTGACTTGCACTCCTCCGCTTCCTCCCGCCCCAGGGACGTATTGCAACAGGCTTAGCGCGACCGGATCAAAACAACCGACCGGAATCTGATTGTTGGCAAAAACGGTCGTGTACGGCACTGCCGGGCCGCCGCTCGCAACGCTGGCGACTGCGGTCTGCTCTGGGCCTGTCAATCTTTGATTCAAAGGTACCGAGGATGGCGCGTTGCTTCCGCAGCGATTCTGCAGGATGTTTGCAACGGTCGAATCCGTGAGCGATCCCGTGAATGTCTGCCCGGCGGAAAAATCTCCATTGGTCAGCTCAGCCCCCGTGGGCACGTTGATCGGTTGCGACACAATTCCTTGCACGATGCGGCGCCCCTCGTACGAGCCGAAGAAAAACGTCTTGTCCTTCTTGATTGGCCCGCCGATGGTCCCTCCGAATTGGTTCTGGCGGAACTCCGGCTTGGGTGCCTGGAAAAATGTGAACGGGTGCGCGTTCAGCACATCGTTGCGGAAGAACTCATAAACACTGCCATGGATGCTGTTTGTTCCGGACTTCGTCACGACGTTGACGACCGACCCGGAGTTCCTGCCATACTCGGCGTCAAACGAATTGCTGATGACGCGAAATTCTTCGATGCTATCCGGCGAAGGTTGGATCGCAGGTAGGTTCGCGAAAAGATCGTTGCCGTCGCCTCCATTCACGGAGTAGTTGTTCGAGCGACCGCGTCCGCCGTTCACTGTCACGACTCCGGGCTTGTCCGACCCATAGAATAGATCGTTGCCCAACTGCGATTGCACTCCGGGCTGCAATTGCAACAACTGGTAGACGTCGCGCTGGTTCAAAGGCAATTGTGTTGAAGCCCGTTCGTTGACCACCGCTCCCAGTTGCGTCGATGTCGTATCTACAACCGGCGGTGCTCCTGTGACTTCCACACTCTCCGATGCCGTCCCCAGCTGCATCGTGATGTCCACGCTCACAACCTGATCCAAGTCCAGCGCAATTCCTCTGCGCACAAATTTCTTGAAGCCGGCTTGTGTTACATCCACTTCATAGCTTCCTACGGGCACTTCAAGGAAGAGATACTCGCCGTTGGCGCCGCTCTGTACTTCACGTGCCGAACGCGTCGCTTCATTGAAGAGCGTTACGCGCGCCGCCGCCACCGAAGCGCCGCTCGGATCAGAGATCGTTCCGCGTATTTGACCGCCAGTGCTCTGTGCGCCGGCAAACGGCGCCATAAGCAAGACAGCGGTTGTAATTGAAAGTAAGGAAAATATGCTATGGAGGCAGCGCGTATGGCTCTGCCAGAGTCCTGCGGCCACTTTCATGAACTCACCCCTCGGCTCGAAGAATTCTCTTGGCGTTGGATTCTTCGAGGTTGCTGTGCCCCGGAAACCTTACTATAATCCCGCAAACTTAGAGAAAGCTGGGTGCCGTGTCAAGCGGAAAGAATTTCTCCACGCCATCGGGAAATCGAACGGAACAACGCCTGCTGCACATCAGTGAAGTCGCGCGCCGCTTGGGCATTTCCTCTTCCGCATTGCGCGCTTGGGAAGTGCTCGGCCTTGTTTCTCCCCGGCGCACGCGGAGCCGCTACCGTCTTTACACCGAGACTGACGTGCGCTTGTTACAGCGCGCGGTTTTTCTGCGCCGGGCTCGAGGACTGAATCCGCCCGCAATTGTCCACGTCCTCAAGCGTCAGGGTGTCGTTTCGCCCCCAACGGAGTTGCCTCCCTCTCCGGGCCAGCGCTTCCGGCGGCTTCGCCTTCGTCGCGGCCTCTCGCTCGCGAAGGTCGCGCGCGCCACCAAAGTCTCCATTGGATTTCTCAGCGCATTGGAACGAGGCCAGATGCGCTCCTCCATTTCGACGCTTCGCCGGATTGCGCGCTTCTACCGCACAAATATTCTCTCGCTTTTTGAAACAGCCGCCAAAAATCCGCGCCTCGTCCGACCCTCGCAGCGAAAAATTTTGGAGACCACCCCTGGCGTGCGCATGGAGCTTCTGGCCTGGGGGCAAACCGCCATGGAACCGCATCTCTTCCGCGTCAAACCCGGCGGTGGCAGCGGCGAATCCTACTCGCACGAAGGCGAGGAATTCCTGCACATTCTTCGTGGCGATTTTGAAATTTGGCTGAACGGCGAGGAGCACTACCGTCTCAGGCCGGGCGACAGTCTCTATTTCGAAAGTTCGACGCCGCACAGGTGGAAAAATCCTGGGCGTTCGGAAACTTGGCTCTTGTGGGTGAATACGCCGCCGACCTTCTGAGAGCATTGGGAGCGCTCGGATTTTAGTTTTGCAAATTGGCCCTCGGAGCGAGGAACATGTTGCGAAAACGGGTGACAAAATGAACCGTCGCGCGATGATCTTTGGAATTTTCGCGCTCGCGATCGTGTGTGGTGCCTGTAAGAAAAGTGAACCTACACTCAGCTTGTTGGTCTGGGAGGGCTACGCCGATCCGTCCTTCGTTCACTCCTTCGAGGAAGCGCATCATTGCAAAGTCGTCGCATCGTACATGGGTTCGAGCGACGAATTGGTGGCCAAGCTCCGTGGCGGAAGCGCTTCCAACTACGACGTCATCTCTCCATCGAGTGATGTCGCCACATCCATCGCTCGCGCTGGCCTTGCCGCTCCGCTCGACCTCTCTCAATATCCTTCGTACAATCAGCTCTCCGCGAGGCTTCGCAATTCCCCGCTCGTCAAAATCAACGGACAAACATACGGCGTCCCGTTCCAGTGGGGTCCCAATCCGCTGCTCTACGACACGACAGCCTTCGCGCAGCCGCCGGACTCCTGGGGCGATCTCTGGGATCCAAAGTACAAAGGAAAAATCTCCCTTTGGGATGAGCTTTCCAGCGTCTACATGGCCGCGCAAGTGCTCGGCTTCGACAAGCCTGATCCCTATCAAATCTACAACCTCACCGACGATCAGCTTGAAGCCGTCAAGAAAAAGCTCATCGAGTTGAAACCGAATATTCGGAAATACTGGTCAACCGGCGGCGAGCTCACGAATCTCTTTCAGAACCATGAAATCATCGCCGCCATGGGTTGGCCGCTCATGACCAATCAGCTCCGCAAGCTTGGATTTCCCATTGGCGAAATCATCCCGAAAGAAAACACAACGGGATGGATCGATCATTTGATGATCACCGCTGCGAGTCAGCAAAAAGAGCTGGCCGCGCAATTCCTCGAATACATGATCGAAGCGCGAACCCAAGAGCAAATCGCTGACGTAACGGGCTACGCTCCGGCCAATCCGGCATCCACTTCCTTCATGACCAACGCGGAAAAGAAGAATCTGCACATGGATGACCCGGATGCCTACATGGAGCGCATTTACTTCTGGCAGGACGTTCCGCGCCGCGACAAGTACAACGAAATCTGGAACGAAGTGAAAGCCGCGCAGTGAGCTCCGTCCCCATTCCGCAATCGCCTTCTCTGGACGCTGATGTTCCTCTTCTCGAAGCGCGCTCAGTGGCCAAGCGTTTTGGCGCTCGCGACGTCCTGAAAAGCATCTCGTTGCAAATCACTGCCGGTGAATTCCTGACGCTGCTCGGCGAAAGTGGTTCCGGTAAAACTACTCTCCTTCGCTTGATTGCAGGCTTCGAACAACCCTCCTCCGGCGAAATTTGGATGTCCGGCGCGCGGCTCGACACTCTTCCGCCTTACAAGCGCCGCGTGAACACCGTCTTCCAAAACTACGCTCTCTTCCCGCACTTGACCGTGCGCGACAACGTTGCCTATGGCCTCCACGCGCAACGCACTCCAAAAAGAGAAACCGCTGAACGTGTTGGAGACGCGTTGAACATGGTGAAGATGTCGGAGTTCGCCGGCGCAAAGCCTTCTCGGCTCAGCGGTGGCCAGCAGCAGCGCGTTGCTCTCGCGCGCGCCTTGATCAATCGCCCGCAACTTCTGCTTCTCGATGAGCCTCTTTCGGCCCTCGACGCGAATCTGCGCAAAGACATGCAAAGCGAATTAAAAGCTCTCCAGCGCGAACTCGGTATCACATTTCTCTTCGTCACCCACGACCAGGAAGAAGCCATGGCGCTTTCCGATCGCATCGCCCTCCTGCGCGATGGCTCGCTTGAGCAAGTCGCCGGGCCGCGCGAAATCTACGCGCGCCCAGCCACCGCCTACACGGCCCAATTCATTGGCCAAACCAACTTGCTGCAAGGCGAGATTCTCCGCGGCATCGCCACGTGCGGCGTCCTGCGTTGGCCTTTCGAGGACGCGGATGGCCCGGCAATTTTTTCTGTGCGCCCGGAGGCCATTCGCCTCTCTCTTGACGGCAAACGCCAGACGCATGAGGTCAAATTTCGCGGCGCCATCCGCCAGCAAATCTATGGCGGCGCCAGCGAACTACTGGAAGTGGATTGCGGCGGAGGTCAGAGATTGCGCGTGCGGCTTTCCGGGACCGGGCCGATGGATGGCGAACGCGATTTCGTTTTTGCGATCTCGGACGCCATTCGCGTCCGGGAATAGTGCTTTGCGTATCGCAAGTCGAGGCCGCGCTCTGCCAATGATTGGGATGCATCGGTTGGGCCGAGCATAAGAGTAAAAGGGTGAGGAGGCTTCAATGAACAGTGAACGACCGATCGTCCGTCTTGTACTGCCTTTCATTGGTCACTAGTCACCAATCACCAGTCACTTCTCCATGTACTCGCGCACATACAAAGCCCTCGTCTCCGTCCCGCCTCTTCTGTGGGTAGGACTCTTTCTTCTGCTTCCCTACGCGCTGATGTTTGTTCACAGTTTCTGGCTCGTGCAGAACGGCGTCCTCGTTCATCACTGGAATCTCTCCAATTACCAAAAGCTCTTCACCAATCCTCTCTATGCAGAAGTCCTCTTCCGTACCATTCGCATCGCCCTATCCGTCATGTTGTGTTCCCTTCTCCTCGGCTACCCGCTCGCCTACTACCTCTCGTTTCATTCGGGCGCGCGCAAGGAGCTGCTCTACCAACTCGTTATCGTGCCTCTCTGGGTCAGCTATCTCGTTCGTGGCTACGCATGGAAAACCATTCTCGGCAGCGATGGCGTACTCAACGGCTTTCTCCAATACCTGCACATCACTCACGCGCCCGTCAGTTTCTTTCTCTACAGCCCTTTCGCCGTCGTCTTGATGCTCACTCACATCTATACGCCGTTTGTCTTCCTCCCTATCTACGCCTCGCTCGAGCACATCCCGCGTCCGCTTGTCGAAGCGTCGCATGATCTTGGCGCCGGTCCTCTCTCCACGTTTTTTCGCGTAATACTTCCGCTTTCCATGCCCGGGCTCCTCGCTGGCGCTACCTTTGCGTTCGTTCTCTCCCTCGGCGACTTCCTCGCCCCTCTCCTTGTCGGTGGCTCTTCCGGAACGATGATCGCCAACATCGTCCAATCTCTCTTCGGCGCGGTCTACGACTGGCCGCTCGGCGCCGTGATTTCCGTCTGCATTCTCCTCATCACTCTCACGCTCCTATTTCTCACCGAACGCCTCGAAAGGCGTTGGTCGTTCAAATGACCCGAAATTCCTCATCTCGCCGTTCGCCCTTTCTCGCCCTTTACGCTTTTCTCGTCTTTGCCTTCATTTATCTCCCCATCGTTGTCCTTGTCGTCTACTCCTTCAATCGCGACGGCGTCGGCGGATTTCCTCCGCAGCATCTCACTCTAGATTGGTATCGCCAGCTTTTCGCCGACAGCTCGATCTGGGATTCGGTGCTGAATAGCCTCATCGTCGCGGCTGGCGCCGTTGGTCTCTCACTCACTCTTGGCCTGCTGGCCGCGCTCGCTCTCGACCGCGCCAACTTTCCCGGCAAAGCTCTCTTCCGCAGACTCGTGCTTCTGCCGCTTATTCTCCCCGGCATCATCACCGGTCTTTCCTTGCTCATGCTGGCTGTTCTTGCCGGCTTCCATCTCAGCCTAATCACAGTTTTCCTCGGCCACGGGACCGCTCTGATTTCCGTCGCCACCACTGAGATTTTCGCCGGTCTTCAGAAAACGGATCGTGCGCAGGAAGAAGCCTCGCTCGACCTTGGCGCCACTCCTTGGCAAACTTTTTGGCGCATTACGTTGCCGAATCTAAAGCTCTCTCTTGTCGCCGCGGGACTTCTCATCTTCACTCTCTCGATGGACGAAATAGCCGTCACCTTCTTTCTCATCGGACGTGACAATACGCTCCCTCTTGAAATTTGGGGCCGCTTGCGCCGAGGCATCACCCCCGAGATCAACGCCATCTCCACGCTCATTCTCGTTGTTTCGATCTCGCTCATCGTCGTCTGGTACCGCATTCGAATGCGCAGCATCGGCTCGGAAACGCAGCAGTTGCTCGACCGGCCTTAGGCCGTGGGGAGGACCAATGTCGCAATCGCGCCGTGACTTCATCCGATTTGTGGTGGCGGGTTCCGTCGCGGCCGGTTGTCCCGTCGATGCAGCTCTCCTGTCTTCTCCAAGCGCTGCCCCAGCCAGCGCCCCACTTCTCGATGGCGAACATTTCGCAATTTGTCATCAGGTCCGCGATGGTCATCATTTCGAGCTTCCCGCCGCCACTGTTAACACCGCGATCGCCATCGTGGGCGGTGGCGTTGCAGGTCTCTCCGCTGCTTATTTCCTTCGTGCCAAGGAATGGCTGTTGCTCGAAAAAGAAGAGCACTTTGGCGGCAACGCGTATCAGGAGGAATTTGACGGCCAGCCGTTTGCCACCGGCTCAGCCTATGCTTACCGCGATGATGAGGGCGATCAGCTCGCCTCCGAGATCGGCTTGAAACTTCCCCTCGTCGACATGCCCGATCCCACGCTCGTCAACAAGACTTATGTCCCGGATACCTGGAAAACCGGCATCGCTCGCCTTCCTTATCCGAAGCAAGTCATCGCCAGCTTTCAGAAATTCCGCGACGATGTTTTGAAAATGAAAGTCAGCGAGCGCATGGCCGAGCTGGACGCACTGCCCTTCTCCAACTTCACCTCCGCCTACACTCCCGAGGTTCAGCAGTGGTGGGATATTTTCGGCCCTTCCAATTGGGGCGCTGCCACGCATGACACATCCGCCTTCGTCGGCCTCTACAACGCTCAGGATCTCTTCACCGGCGGCGACTCTAAACGCGCCATCTTGCCCGGCGGTCTCGGCTGCATATCGCACAAGCTCGTCGAAGTTCTCGAGCCCAAATACAAAGATCGCATGCTCGGTGGCACCGCCGTCATCGCGGTCGTCCCGCAGAAGAACGCCGTGAACGTCACTTACTTGCGCGAAGGAAAACTCACGACAGTCGCCGCGAGGGCCGTCCTGATGTGCATTCCCAAGCACATCACGTCTCGCATCGTCCAGGGCTTGTCCGCAGAACAGAAAACCGCCATGCAGCAGACGCGCTACGCCCCCTATCCCGTCGTCAACCTCATTTTTGACAAGCCTGTCTACAATCGCGGTTACGACAGTTGGTGCCCCGACAATTGCTTCACCGACTTCATCGTTGCCGATTGGACCATCCGCAAACGCCCCGGCTACAAGCAAAAAAACAATATCCTCACGTTCTATACTCCTCTTCCCGAAAATCAGCGCTACACGCTCCTGGATGAGAAAAGCTGCAAGGCGCTCGCCGCTCGCGTCCTCTCGGATTTTCAGAAGGTCCTGCCGGAATTTAACGTCGATCCCGTCGAGGTTCGCATCTATCGGCGCGGCCATCCCATGTTCATGGCCACGCCCAGCCGTTACACCAAGACTCGCATCGCCGCCGCGCAACCGTTCGATCGCATTTTTTTTGGGAACTCTGATTCCGGCGGCCCGGAATCGTTAACCAGTGAGGCTGTGCGCCTTTCGCATGTCGGAGCGGAGTGGGCGGACCGGATTTTGTCCGGCAAGCCCGGCGCAAGAGCGCTGGTTGAAAAAGCCCTCGCGGCCGTCGCGGATTAAGCTCTTTACCGGCCTCCCTCTTCCCCCGCGCTGGATCTTGGTATATACGGGAGCCGGGAAACACGGCGCTTTGCCTAGTTCTCGAGGACCATCCATGATTCGTCTCGCCCGGCTAACGGCGGTTCTCTCGCTCCTCCTGTCTACCCTCGCCTGCGCACCTGCCCGCTCGCAGGACAAATCGCCCTCGACGGTAATCATCAACGCCCAAATCGCCGACGGCCTGGGCGGGCCACTTCGCAAACTGAATGTCCGCATCTCGGGCGACCGCATCGTAAACATCGGCGATTTCAAGCCCAGGAAAGATGAGCCCACTATCGACGCGAAGGGTCTCGTCCTCGCTCCCGGTTTCATCGACATCCACAATCACTCCACCGAAGGCCTCGAAAAGGATCCCCTTGCTGAAACCCAAATCGCCCAAGGCATCACGACTGTAATTCTCGGCGCCGACGGCGATTCTCCCTGGCCCATCGGCCCCTGGCTCGACTCGCGCCGCAAGAGCCCCGCTTCGCTCAATCTCGCCGTACTCGTGGGCCACGCCACGGTTCGGCAGCTGATCCTCGATAGAGACTACCGGCGTCCCTCCACTCCTGCCGAAATTCAAAAAATGGTTTTGCTCGTCGACCAAGGCATGAGGGAAGGCGCTATCGGCCTTTCCAGCGGCCTCGAATACGACCTCGCCAGCTACAGCACCACCGATGAAGTCGTCGCTCTCGCTTCCGCAGCCTCGAAGCTTCATGGCTTTTACATGACTCACATCCGCGACGAAGCCGATCGCTCCTTCGACGCTTTGAATGAAGAAATCGCCATCGGCGAACGTGCGCACATCCCCGTCGAGCACTCTCACATCAAGCTCGGCACAGTCAGCGTCTGGGGCAAAGCTTCCCAGTACATTCGCATCATCGAAGCCGCACGCAAACGTGGCCTCGATTTCCTCGCCGATTGCTACCCTTACGACGCATGGCACTCCAACATCAAAGTCCTCGTCCCGAACAAACAATACGAGGATCCGCAAAGTGTCTCGAAAGCTCTGGAGGCCGTCGGCGGTCCCGGTCACGTCACAATCGTCGATTTCTCGCCCAACACTGCCTACGAAAATCACACCATCGAGGAGCTCGCCTCCCAGCGCGGCATCGCTCCCGTCGAGATGTTCATCCGCATCATTCGCGAAGGCGACGCAGCAAGCACGGAAGCCGGTGTCATCGCTCAATCCATGGTCGAACGCGACATTCGCGCCTTTTATGAACAACCTTGGGTCATGGTCGCAAGTGACGGCGGCATCGGTTCGCTTCATCCGCGTGGCGCAGGCACCTTTCCGCGCGTCCTCGGCGTGTATGTCCGCGAACGCCATTGGCTCACTCTTCCTGAGGCCATCCGCAAGATGACCTCTCTTCCCGCGCAACGGCTCGGCTGGAA
The DNA here is from genome assembly GCA_049641765.1 of Candidatus Acidiferrum sp. Taxonomy (GTDB): domain Bacteria; phylum Acidobacteriota; class Terriglobia; order Acidiferrales; family UBA7541; genus Acidiferrum. The sequence continues at coordinate 11,209 of JBAQJX010000005.1, read as the reverse complement.
GGATCGCGGCGTGCTTCGGGAAGGCGCTTTCGCCGACCTCGTCCTCTTCGATCCCGCCGCCGTCATCGATCGCTCCACATACCAGAAACCCTTCGAGCTTCCCGCAGGCATCGAAAAGGTTTTCGTGAATGGCGCTCTCGTCTGGGACAACGGCAAACCCACCGGCGCTCGCCCCGGCCGTGTCCTGCCGAACTAGCCCGATTTAGTCCATAATATCTCTTCATTTCCGGAGGAATCATGGCGGACAGTCTCGACGATTTTCAGCAGTTTCGTGCCGATTTGAACGAAGAAATTCTCAATTGCGGCCATCTCGGCATGAAGCGCTTCTTCGCTCTCGATCATCAAGCCTATGAACCAGGTCCGCTCGGTACCAAAACGAAGGAGCTTCTCGGCCTCGTCGCCTCTGCCGTCCTCCGCTGTGATGATTGCATCACCTACCATCTCGTCCGCTGCGCCGAAGAAGGCTGGAATCGCGACGAAGTGATCGACGCTCTCAACGTCGCGCTCGTCGTCGGCGGCTCCATTACCGTTCCTCACGTCCGCCGCGCCTTCGCCCGCATGCGGGAAATCGGTTCGTTGAAACCCTGACGTTCCCGGCGTAGTCCTAATAGTTAAGTGAAGGAAGCAAGATGAGTACTGCCCCAGCCACTGCGGCTTCGCAACAAGAAAGCACGACTGCGCGTCTCCGCAACTTGCTGATCGGCGCACTCTTTGCTCTCGTTCTACTCGTTCCAAGAATTCTCCACATTCGCCGCAACGCACAATCCTGGATGGCCTTCCGCATCTTCCTCGGATTCGCCGGCGCTGCCCTCGTGGTCCTTCCGCTCAGCCTTTGGAACAGTTGGCTCGCCGCTCCAGCCGGCCTTCTGATGTTTCTCGCTGCCATTCTTTTGCCGCCTGCAGTGTCTCATTTGAGCGCGGACGAAAAAGCTCGCGAACTCGGTGCGCTCGTCGTCGTCAACGGCGGAAAATATCAGCCCGGCAACGCTGCCTCCGCGCCCGTCCAACTCTTTGTCGGCTCCGAAAAAATCTGGGCGCTCGACTCGCACTTCCAACCTCTGCTGGTCATTCCAGCCACGGAAATCTCCTCTGCGGAAGTATCGCCACGAAAAAACCGCTGGGTCCTGCAGGTCCGCTGGTCGGATAACGCCGCTGAATTTTCGTATCAGGGAGTTTTTGCCGAACATCTGGCTCGCGTCGCGCAAACCACTCTTGCAGGTGTGATGCGCACGTCTCTTCCCGTCCTTCCAAGAAGCCGCGCCGCAAGCGCTTAACGAACTCGTCCGTCTCGACTAAAATATCCCGCAGTTGCATTTGCGTGGAGACCATTCTCTAAATATGTCGCCCAGCCGCCCAAACACGCATTTCGCTCTTACCGGCGCAACCGTCTACGTCAGCCCCGCCGAATCTCCCATCCACGATGGCGTCGTGCTCATCCAGGGCGGAAAAATCTTTGCCGTCGGCAGCCGCTCGCGTCTGCAAATTCCGCAATCCGCGGAAGTTCTCGATTGTTCCGGCCTCGTCATCACTGCTGGACTTTGGAACAGTCATGTCCACTTCTTCGAACGCAAGTGGTCCGACGTCTCGGCCATTCCCGCCGCCGAACTCACGCGCCAGCTTCAGGACATGCTCACTCGCTTCGGCTTCACCAGCGTGTTCGACACCGGCTCCATGTGGGAAAACACACGCCGCCTTCGCGATCGCATCGAATCTGGCGAAGTTCTTGGCCCCAGAATCCGCTCCACCGGCGAAGGTCTGGTTCCTCCCGGCGCTTTTCCCTCCGACCAGATTCTCAGCATGATGGGCTCCATGAAGTTCCCGGCTCCCGACATTTCGACCGAATCACAAGCAGCTTCCGCCGCGCGAAAGCTACTCGATGAAGGCGTCGACGGCATCAAACTGTTCGCTTCCTCTCCTCGCAGCGCTCCCCTCGCCGAAAGTGTCATGCGCGCCGCCGTAGCCGAAGCCCATCGCGTCAACAAGCCAGTTTTTGTTCATCCGAATAGCGCCGCGGATGTACTCTCTGCCGTGCATGCCGGCGTCGACGTCATCGCGCACACGACTCCCTCCTCCGGCCCCTGGGACGAAAATCTCCTCGCCGCAATGAAGGATCGCCGCGTCGCTCTCACGCCCACGCTCACTCTTTGGAAGTATTACGCGCGCCACGATCGCGCTTCCGCTCAGGACAAAATTGTCAACACAGAACTCAGCCAGTTGCGCTCCTGGCTCGCCCTCGATGGCGCCGTTCTTTTTGGCACCGATCTCGGCGCCGTCGAATACGATCCCACTGAGGAGTACCTTCTCATGTCTGAAGCTGGCATGGACTTCCGCCAGATTCTTGCTTCTCTAACCACCGCTCCGGCCGAGCGCTTTGGCGATGCTGATAATCTCGGTCGTATCGCTGCCGGTTTTCAAGCCGATCTGGCCGTCTTCGGCCAGGATCCATCCTCGAGCATTCGCGCCCTTGCCGACGTCCGCTATACGATTCGTGCTGGAAAGCTCATCTACCGCGCATCCTCGTAAGCCGCGCCCGCCAATCCGCGCGAGTGACCTGCCGCGAACTAATTCGATTTTTTTCCTTTTATCATCCCGCTCCTGCTGCAAAATGTGTCAAAATATCGGTATGGCGCGTGGATGGGAAAGCAAAGACGTGGAAGCGCAGGTGGAGGCCGGCCAGGCCCCCCAGGGACCTTCGGGAAATAAGACCAAAAGTGTGGAGCAACTCCACCGCGAACAACAGCGCCGCGATTTGCAACTCTCTCGCAAACGCATAGTCCACGACCTCGAGTCCGCCACTCATCCAAACCACCGCAAGTCGCTCGAAGCCGCTCTCGCTCACCTCGATAAGAAACTTTCCGAACTGAACTAAGTCCCTCCCTTACATCTCTCTTCGCCGCGCCTTACGCCGCCGCGCGCTGTTAAAATCAATTCTGTGCAATCAGGACAACCGAGTCGCACTGCTTTGGCCGCCGCTGCCCATCGCGCCGCTCACCAACTTCTTGAAGGGGGACGCATCTTCTTCGATCCTCTCGCCGTTCCCATCCTTGGCTACGGCGCGGACGCGATTGCGCGCGACGCGGAAGCCAATCCTTCTCGAATCGCGATGCGACTTTTCATCGCCGCAAGGGCGCGCTTCGCGGAAGACTCCCTCGCCGCTGCTGTCGCCTCTGGTGTTCGTCAACTCGTCGTCCTCGGCGCTGGTCTGGACACTTACGCCTATCGCGGCTCTTGCGCCGGTCGCCTGCATATTTTCGAAGTCGATCACCCTGCAACGCAAGCCTGGAAGCGCGAACGTCTCGCCAGCGCGGCCATTCCGATCCCTCCTTCGCTTACCTTCGCCCCCATCAACTTCGAACGCGAGACTTTGCCCGAGGGCTTGGCCGCAGCGGGTTTCAATCCCAGCCTTCAAACTTTCTTCACCTGGCTTGGCGTCGTGCCCTATCTCACCGAAGACGCTGTTTGGGCAACCCTCGGTTACATCGCCCACCTAAGCGGCGGCGCTCACGTCGTCTTCGATTACAGTGATCCCCCGCACACACTCTCGCCCGAAGCGCGCGCTTATCACGACCGTCGCGCCGCTCGCGTCGAAGCACTTGGCGAATCCTGGTTAAGCTATTTTGAAGCGGATAAACTGCGGGAAAAATTGTTATCTCTTGGTTTCAAAGAAGTCGAAGACCTGGCTCCTCCCCAAATTGCCGAGCGCTTCATTCCCGACTTCGTCGGCACTCGTCCCGAACGTGGCGGCCACATCCTCCGCGCCACTACCATTACTCGCTGATACCCCGTCTCTGTAGGGGGATTGCCCCTCCCTCCTCACCTACTACTTCACAAACTCTCCCGCCAATTCCCAAAAATCATTCACGTAATAATGCGACAACACATTTCCGAACAAATAACAAATCCCCTGGCACGGCGGAATATCCCCATACTTTTTCTTTCCCCGCGCAAAAATCTTCTTCAACGACCCATCCTTCAGCAAATTTCCCGCCACTTTCCGCAACGGTTCGCACGGATAAAACACATCTCCGTTCGGATACACGCGTGGAAACATTGTCGGATAGCACTGAAAAGCCTGAAAGCGCAGCAGCGTCTCAATCGTCCTTGGCGTCCCGTTGATCGCCTGCGCCCCCGTTCGTCTTCGTTCGATGATCTTGTCCACCAGCGCCTGATACTTCTGGTTTTGCAGCAGCCTCAGGTTCGGCATCTTTTCCATCTGCGCCGATTGCGCCGCAAACACAAAACCTTCCTCCCCGCACCAATCCAGCAACCTCTCCACTTCCGCGATGTTCCACTCTTCAATCACCGTGCTGATCGTGATCCGTTGCGGGCTTCCCAAAATCTCTTTCGCCATCGCAAGATTCTGCAGCACTTTCGGCAGCGCCGCCGGCTTTGAAAGCGCGTTCGACGGATCGGCCGCCAGTGCATCCAAGCTCACCACCAGCCCGGTCACCGCGCTCAAAATTCCAGGCTTGCGATCGAGCAGCGTCCCGTTCGTAATCAGCAGCACCGACCGAAACTTGCAATGAAACCTCGCGGCGTGCGTCAGCTCCTCGATATCCGCTCGCAGCGTCGGCTCCCCGCCCGTAATCACGATCGAATCAGATTCCTTGCGAATCCGCTTCATCAGCCGGATCGTCTCTCCCGTCGGCAACTCCTGGCTGAAAACGTCCGGCTCCTTCTGCGTGCAGTACGAGCACGCCAGATTGCACTTGTGCGTCACGTAAAACGTCACCGCATACGGCGCCACCACGTTCGTCCGCAATACGTGCCGCCGCCATCCGTTCCGGAAATACAGCCCGAAATTCTTCGCAACGAACGGCGCTTGCCGCACCAATCCCCGCAGCAATGCCCTCTTCGATAACTTTCGTTTGTCTAGCTCGCTTGCAGGAACAAAATGGGAAGGTCGTTCGCCTGTCCTGGACATGACAAGAAGATTGTAGCGCACCGCGCTGCGCTCAGCCCGCAATGCTCTGCGATTCTACTTCGGCTCCGGCTTCTTTTTCGGCACGTTGAACGATCGCTCCACCATGTCGTGTGGATCGCTCGAAAACTCATGGTCTCGCCAAAGCCAGCGCATCATGTCCGGCAGAATCGCTCCGCCCATCTTCTGCCCGTGCTTGTTGATGCCCCACGCGTAGTTCAGGTCGTATCCCTTCGCCGTCAACGCCTGCATCATCTGCACGTTTTGGTAGAACCAATCCAACGCCTGGTTGTAAGGATTGTTATCCCGCTCTCCTCGAAGGTCGTTTCGCCCATCGCAAAGAAACACGCGAATCGGTTTCTTCTCGCTCTTTCGAATGATCTCGGGGTACGCGTTCCCTCCGCGCAAATCCACGAAGCTCCCCACGTTGCTCAAAACCTTGCGAAACTCGTTTGGCCTCTCCCACGCCACCGTGAACGCCGCAATCGCTCCCGAACTCGATCCTCCGATTCCCCGCCGCTCCGGATCTTTCGAAATGTTGTATTCTTTTTCAATCGCAGGCAGCAGCTCATCCACAATCACGCGCGCATACTTGTCATCCAGCGAGTTGTATTCCACTCTCCGGTTCGTCGTGTTGTCTCCCCACTCCTTCGCGTCAGGCTCCGGCTGATCCGGCCGCCTTCCCGGATTGATGAAAACACCGATCATCACCGGCAGCTCCCTGCGGAAAATCAAATTGTCCATCACGTTCTGTGCGCGAACATCGCCGTTCGTATCCATGAACGCGTGTCCGTCGTTGTAAATCATCAAGCTGGTCGGAATCGCCGGATCATACTGCGCCGGAACGTACACCCAATAGGTGTGTTGCGTCCCCTCGTAAACCTTACTCTGCAAAACGTACGGCCCGCGAATCTCTCCCTTCGGCACTCCATCCTGCGGCAGCGAATCCGGCCCCAGCTTGTAAAACGCATCCGGGTCCACGCTTTGTCCCATTGCTGTCGCAGCCTGTCCCGCCGCGGCATGCTCCCCCGCCAACGCAAGCATCAGCCCCACCGCAGCAATTCCCGCCACAATTCTGGTGTTCTTCTTCATCTCTACCCTCACCGCCGCGCTGTCTCCGGCCAAGCGTTTCAGCATCTCATTCTCTGCGCCCTAATTCTGTCCGGCATTATATTCGCAGACACCCCAAACCTCATTGACAAACACGCGGACCAAAGTTCAGGCCTGTTGCTGAATCCGCGCAACAGGCCCGCGGCCTCCCGCCCAGCAATTGAACTAAGCCAAAAAATTCGCTGGGCTTCGGCAGCATCCGGCGAACCGAGTAGGTTCGCCCTTGAAGGCGGCATCCGTGCTTTTCCTCCATCCCCACTAGCGCCGGAGGCGCGCCACACAGTAGCCCAGCGCGTCAACGCTGGGTACGCCCGCATGCTCTATTTCCGAGCACCGTAGGTGCGGCGCATGGATTTACATAGGACTGTTTAGAAGCGGGTGAGCTTACCGACAATCGGCGCAGGCGTTGCCTTCTTTAGTTGCTCGACTTCAGCCTGCACTTTCGCCCACTCTTTTGGCTTGCGTTGGATGGAATCTGGATCCGTCGAATCTCCGAAGAATTCCAGCAATTCGGCCCGCATTTCTGGCGAAGCACCGCTGAAATTCTGCTTTGCAAGCCGGTCAAGTAGCTCTGCATGTGTCTCATCATTCAGCCGATATTTCCCTGGCCCTGTTGCATCGCCTGTGTCGAAGTTATCGTTCGGCAATCGAAGCTGGCCATTGCCTGCTTGGCTTAACATCTCCCGGTAACGATCCAGCGTCGCGTTGAAACTGGCTTCGAACATCCGTTCTGTCTCCGGTGTGGGCGTCTTGAGTTGCAACACCTTCAGCGGACCGATTTTCGGAATGATCTTCGCTAGAAAAGCGAGAACTTTCTCACCGAAAGTGGGGCGCTGATAATCTTTTCCCCAATTCTTTTGATAACTCGCGCGCGAAAGATTGTAGAGAAACTTTCTTTTCGTCATGCCGGGCTGGTCCTTCATGATTTCGTCTTTCTTAAGTTGCCAGGCAATGCGGGTCGCTCTGGGCAGAAGCTGGCTAACGTCATAACGGTAGGAACCGAGCACTTTGTCCTCATCGGAGAGAACTCTCTTGAGATCCAAGCCGTACGTATCTTGAAAGGCTTGTTCCAGGAGCGCGGTTGAAACCCCAAACCCGATAAAGTCGTGGTAGCTATCTGGAGCGTAGCGTCCTTGCGCTACCTGCAGAACGTCGAATCCAAATTCTGTCTTCACGTGCGCGAGCGGGTCTTCCTCGTAGGTAACCGAATCGCCGTATTTCTTCTTCAACTTGGGATACAGGAGGGGAACGGAACGATTGATACCGATACGGTGTCCTTCGTTGTCCGCGGCATAGTGAGCAAGAGCTCCAAGCGCGAATGCGTATCCGTCAAGATCGCTTGCATCCCGGAGCAAAGCCAGGACGAAGTCGCCGCTTCGGACATAATGCGTCAAATCGCTGAAAAAACGATTCCCGTGCGGGTAATAACCCATATCCTGAATAATCGCGCCGCCGTACGCGTATCCATGGGCTTCTTTGAGCTGTTCTTTTGTAGCCTGAGGGAAACGCTCCAGCAGCAAGGGCCGTATGTTCGTCTTCCATACGCTGTCGACGACAGCTTCATGCGCGAGGACGGCGTAGGCGTCGATTTCGCCAGGAAAAATCAAAAACAAACACAGCGCCACGAGCAATGACAAAACTCTCGCCAGCCAACTATTGCTCACGCGACTCATGGCGCTCACCTCACGAAAATTGTAGCGCACCCCCCGTCGCCGGCCGCTTACGATCCGTTCAGGAGGCTGTGTCACGCGAATCCCCAGCAGCCTCCTCCTGAAGTTGTGCTTGCCAAGTCGGGCAACCGCCCGCTGGCGCAAACCATTTCAACGCAGAATTTTGCCCCCGCTTGCCAATCGTTTCAGCCCCGCCGAGCATCAAATCAGCGCGCTCAAAAAGATCTCAAAGGAAGCGCCGCGTCCTTGGATTCGCAACCGCATCTCGATCGCAAACTCGCTTAACTGGTCCTCCGCTTCACGCTTGGCCTCAGCATCCTCATGCATGGCCTCGTCCGCCTTCCCCATCTCACCGCCTTCGCCGACGCCACCGTAAAGCTCTTCGTAGCGACTCCTCTCCCAGCCGTCATCGTCCGCCCCTTCGCCGTCGGCCTCATCTTCCTCGAAACCGTGATCGGCCTCCTCCTCGTCCTCGGCCTGTGGACCCGCGCAGCTCTTCTCCTCGGCGCCGTCGCCATGGCCTCCCTCATTTTCGGTACCGCGTTGCGCTCGGACTGGGACACCCTCGCCATCCAACTCTTCTACGCCTTCCTCTATACCGCTCTCCTCGCCGCCCGCGAATACAACTCCTATTCCCTCGACTCCCTCCGCCGTCGATAGAGCCGTCACTCGTTTCTTATCGCCACCTGCGAATCCACTCCGCCGTAAATAACCGAATCGGCATTGGGCTCCTGCCACAAGTTGCAGGCTCAAGTCACAGGAAGGGCTGACAACCATCCAGGCGGAACTCTGTCAATGAGTGCATCACCCTCAAATGACTCCCGCACAGGACGCCCGCGCTCTGGTCAAATGGGGCACGCTTTATTCATGGCGGAGAGCTTCGGCGGGTGGAACGGCGACGGCGTGGAAGGCGGGCAACAGGCAGGCGAGGAGTGCACTGAGAGCGAGGAGCGCCGCGGCTGCGAACAGACTGCCTGCGGCAAAGGCGTTTTGCATCCAGTGGGCGAGGGCGGCGCCCAGAAAGCTGTCAAAGGCAAGACCGATGACAATGCCAGCTGCCGCGCTGACGAGGGCGATGCGCGCGGCGACCCACAGGACGTGCGAGCGCGGCGCGCCGAGGGCCAGGCGGACGCCGAACTCCGTAGTGCGCTGCGCGACGCTGTAAGCGACGACGCTGAAGATGCCGACTAGCGCGAGCGCGAGGGCCATGGTAGAGAAGACGCCAAACAAAATGGAGAAGAGCCGCTGGCGGATGTACTGTGCGTCGCGCTCGATGGCTTCGTTGAGGGTGACGGTGCCGTTGAAGCCGCCGTTTGAGATCTGCTGGTCGGAATCGACGGATGCGATAGCGGCACGGATGGAGTGCAGGTAGGTGAGCGGATTGCCTTGGGTGCGGACGAGGAACTGCTCGTAGGGCGGCATCGCGGCGGTGTACGGAACGTAGATGGCGGGGACGACGGGGAGATCGACGCCGTCGTTGCGCGCATCGCCAACGACGCCGATGATCTGACGCCAGGCGGTGCTTTGCGCAGAGGTGACTTGGTAGCGATTCTGAGGTGTGAGACCGGGAATGCTTATCTGTTGGCCGAAGGCACTGGACGAGGAGAGATAGCGCATCGCGAAAGCATGATTGACTACCGCGATCAAGTCCCCGCGGGTGTTTTCATCCGTATTCCAGATGCGACCCTCAAGCAGAGGGATGCGGAGCGCAGCGAAATATCCCTGGCCGACCAGCATCACACGGGCCTGCGGCTGCTCGCGATCGCGAGTTCCTTTAATGTTGAAGGAACTCTCAGCGCCAGTATAGGGCGGCGTCGCATCGGTGCCGACAGCGACGGCGGAGACACCGGGGACGGATGCGATCTTCTCCCGGATCTGCTCGATGTAAGCGGTGCGCGCTTCGCGCGACTGAATGCGCCCCCACTCGCCTGGGTCTTGGGTGTGCAGCATGATGCCGAGCTTCATGACATTTGCGGGATCGTAGCCAAGCGGCATCTGCATGAGATGAAGAAAGCTGCGGATGGCGGTGCCCGCGGTGGCCATGAGAAGAAGCGTGAGCGCGACTTGCGCGGCGATGAGAACGCTCCAGCGATGCTTTGCGGGAGCAGCGACAACGCCAATCTGCCTGCCGGGGAGCATACTCGCGGAATCGTGACCCGAGAGACGCAATGCGGGGACAAGACCGAAGAGGATGCCGCAGAGCAGCGCGAGCGCGACGGAGAACCCGAGGATGGGAGTGTTGATGCGGATGATGGATTCGGCGGGAAAGGAATCCGGAGAAAGCAACAACGGAAGCTTTGCAAGCCAGTAGGACGCAGCAACGCCAAGGACGGCGCCGGCGAAGGAGATGACGAGAGCTTCGACGAGCAACTGGCGGACGATGCGCCAGCGACTGGCGCCGATCGCGCTGCGGACGGCGAGCTCATGCTGGCGCGCGCGGCCACGGGCCAGCAGAAGGATGGAGCAGTTGGCGCAGCCGATGATTAGCAAGAGCACAACGCCTGCGAGAAGAAGCGTCAGAGTGCGGCCACTTTCCTGCTGGTAAGGCACGATGATGGGCTGTAGCGCAAGGTGCCAGTGATCGGGAAACCGCTCGGGATGCTGTTGGGCAAACTGGCGCACGATGGGCTCGAGCGTAGCGTTTGCGGCTGCAAGTGTAACGTGGGGCCGGAGCTTGATCCACGGTATGTAAGCCAAGTAGGGAACGTTGGAAAGACCCCGCATTAGACTGCCCGGCAGATAGACATCGCCGACACCGGTGGTGTCATTGAATGCGAAGATGCGCGGCATGACCCCGATAATGGTGTAGGGGGCGTGATTGATTTCCAGCGTTCGCCCGATGACGTGGGGATCGCCGCCGAAGTAGCGTTGCCAGAAGCGGTAGTTGAGAACAACGACGGAGTGGCCGCCGTTCTCTGCATCGTATGGCTCGATGTTGCGGCCGAGAAGCGGGCGCACACCAAAGAAAGTCCCGGCATTCTCTGTGAGGTAGATGCCAAAGATCTCTTCCGGCAGTGCGCCGCCGGTGATCTCCATGTGCGAGTTGTTGTAGCCAAGCGGTGAATCAATCGGGGCTGCAAGACGCAGGTCATCAAACTGTGCCTTGCTCAAGGGAAACCAGCGAGGCCTGTCAGGATGTTGCTCGTCGATGATGACGGGGTTCATGATGCGGTCGGCGCCGGCGTAGGGAAACGGGTGCAGCAGGACGGCGTAGATGAGCGAGAACATCGCCGTGGTGGCGCCGATGCCGAGCGCGAGTGAGAGCACGGCGACGGCCGCGAAGCCAGGGTTGCGGCGCAGGGCGCGGAGGCCGTAGCGGATGTCTCCGCTTAACTCATCGAAGAGGCGGAGGCCGATGGCGTCGCGGTAAGTTTCGTTTTGGGCGGCGGGCTGGCCGAGGTCGATGCGGGCTTTGCGGCGGGCTTCTCCTTCGGGAAGGCCCTGGCGGATTAAATCTCCCTGGTAGGCATCCAGGGTAGAACGAAACTCTTCTTCGACGTCGCTGTGG
>JBAQJX010000002.1:0-25302 GCA_049641765.1 Candidatus Acidiferrum sp. | reverse complement strand
GGTGTTGAAATTGACTTTGGGGACTTCGCGGGCGCCGGGTTCGGTCTTGAAGTAGGCGTCGTTGCGCGTGAAGCCGCTCATGCCGGCGATGACACTATTTGGGAACAGCGAAATGAACGTGTTGTAGTCCTGAACGGACTCGTTGTAGCGGCGGCGCTCGACGGCGATGCGATTTTCGGTGCCGGCAAGCTCATCCTGGAGGCGGAGAAAGTTTTCGTTGGATTTGAGCTGGGGATAGTTCTCCGTGAGGACGAGGACTTTGGCGAGCGAGGCGTCCAGCTGATTGTTGGCGGCGATTTTGTCGGCGGGCGTCGTGGCATTCAAATAGCCTGCGCGGGCTTTGGCGATTTCATCGAAGACTTCGGTTTCATGCTGAGCGAAGCCTTTGACGGTTTCGACCAAATTGGGAATGAGATCGGCGCGGCGCTGGAGAACGACATCGACCTGAGCCCACGCGGCGTTGACGGCTTCGCGCTTGACGGCCATTTGATTGCGGCGCGACACAAACGAGCTGCCGATCAGCAGGCCGATCACCAGCAGAATCACGACGATTATCAAAACCGTTTTCATAACGCTTGCCTCCGTCCGAATCAGGAACCGGCTTTGCCGGTCCGCTGCCACTCCTGCTTGGGAACCTGTTTATCTAAAGCGGAAATTACCATACTTAGGGCGTTCAAGTATTCTCCGTAAGCGCGCACGATATCGCCGGCGTGGGCGTGGAACGCGCGCAGCTTGAAAGCCTCGGCAAAGGCTTCGGCGTCGGCGCCAGTGAGCGCGGCGATGCGGGTGAAGACTTCATTGGCTGCGGCGGGCGGCTTTTCTCCAAAGACGATGAGCGTGTGGCGGAGGAGCGCGAAAGCGCTGGAAGAGGATTTCGCGGCGGCATCGCGCAGCTCGGTTTCCTTCTGGCCATAGAGCAGGAAATGCTGGCGGAGCTTGAGCAAGAGCGTACGCAGATCGCGCTCGACCTGAAGGCGATGAATGTTCATGGGGACGCGAATGTCTTTCACAACGTCGGCGCCATAGAGGACGCGGCGATTCTCCTGCATGTCGAGAAGTTCGATAGAGAAAACGTCGGCGGATTCGCGCAGTTCCTGGGCAGTGAAGAAGAGAGGAGCAGGCTCGCGCTGGTCTTTGGTCCACCAATGGACGATGGGAGCGACGCGGGTGAGTTCACGAGCGACGACGGAGCGCAACACGCAAAGGACGTTGAGATCGGAGTGGCCTTCCTTGAAATCGCCGCGAGCGGCAGAGCCATAGAGAATCAAGGACTCGAGATTTTCCGCGGCGAGTTCGTTCATGCGGCTTACGAGTTCCGTCAATTTCGTTTCCGTCGACCACATGCTGCACCACTCCTTCTAGGAATACGCGAACTGCGCTCTGAAATTTCAGTTACCAGCCACCGCTGGCGCCACCGCCGCCGCTGCTCCCTCCGCCAAAACCGCCGAATCCTCCTCCTCCCCCGCCGCCGCCCCACCCGCCGGAGCTGTTGCCGAATCCACCGCCGCCCATCATGCCGCCGATAATGGGGCCAAGCCACCAACCACCGCCGCCGCGCCTTCCGCCGCGACCGGCTCCTCCGGAGAAGATGGCTCTAATAATGTGAAAAGCAAAAAAAAGTATCAGCAGGATCACCCAGAACGGGATGTGCGGTGAATCGCCATCGTCTTGAGCAGGGGCGGATTGCTGAGGCGGCGCGGTGGAAAGCGTGACGCCGCGATCATTGGCGATAAATTTAGCGAGCTGCCAGGCAGCGGCTTCGATGCCGGCACTGTAATTGCCCTGGAGAAAATAAGAGCGCATGAGACGGCCGGCGTCGCCGGCGCGGGCGTCGTTGATGACCGGCTCGAGGCCGTAGCCTACTTCGATGCGGTACTTGCGTTCCGCCGGAGCGATGAGAATCATAATGCCGCGATTGTCTTTTTTGCCGCCGATGCCGAGCTGCGCGAACAGATCGTTGCCATACTGATCGACATCTTCTCCATCGAGCGACCCAACGGTGACGATAGCCATCTGCGCGCCGGCTTTTTGTTCGAGCTCGGTGCAGAGATTCTCGAGGCGCGTGGTGGAATCGGGCGCGATGACGTGGGCAAGGTCGGTTACATAGCCTGTGGGATGAATGTCCTTGACGTTTTCCGCGGAAGCGGCGGCGGCGCAGGCAAAAAAAAGAAAAAGGAAAAGAAAGTGCGGCTTGAAAACGCGGGAAGCGCGGAAATGGCGAGTGGAGCGAGAAAACAGCATGCAAGAACGACTATAGGAGGCGGACGGAATCCTGTAAAGAGCGCCAGCTGCGCGAGAAAGACGGCGGTGTTGCGTGCGCTTCAAGGCTTGGAAGCGAAGTCAGTAGGAAGCGGATTATCGGGCCGCTCTTCGTCCCAGATGATGCCGACAATCCACCAGCGCTTGCCGTTGTTGACGAGCTGAAGGCTGTTGATGCCGCGGGCGAAGGGGGCATCGGCTGCGGCGTGGCGGGATTCGTAGCTGCTGAAAACCTGGGCGATGTTGCCGAAGGTTTCGATGCGGCTGTTGATGGGAGATTCGAAGAAGCCGTTTTTGAGGAAATAGGCGCCGCCACGGTTAACGTAATCTTCAACGGTGTTGGGATGAACGCGGATGGAGCCGTCGGGAGCTTTGCTGGTGGACGTGAGATGCGCACCGGGCATGAAGAGAGAGCGGAAGCGATTCCAGTCGCGCTCGCCCGGAGGGCCGGAGATGACAGCGTAGAGGGCGACGAGAACGTGATCGATGGAGTCGACGTCTTCGGACTTCGCCGCAGGTGCGCCAACAAAAGGATCGGGAGCGGGCTGCTGCGAGGGGCGAGTATCGCTTTGCGGATGCGCGCTGGAGGTGACGGAGGCTGATTGCGCCGCGCAGGTTTGCGCGAGGGCAAAGGTTGCGGCGAGTGCGAGCAGTGCGAGCTTCATCGGTGATCTCCGAAGTAGATTTAGCAGGCGAACGAGCGATTCCTCGTTTTGGACGCGGGAACTATACAACAGGAGAGCAGAACGTGCCGCGGAAAATGGGGCGGTCAGCGGCGGAAGTGGGAGAAGAGCCAAAAGAGAAAGGATAGTGCGACGCTGAGGAGCAAGCAGGTGACGATTGGAAAATAGAACGTGGTGTGTTCGCCGCGATGGACGATGTCGCCGGGGAGTCTGCCGAGACGAAGCGGAAGTTTGCCACCGAAATAAAGCAGCGCGCCAATGATGGCGAGGAACGCAGCGAGGACGAGAAGGGCGCGGCCGAGTTCGCGAAGAGGATCCACGACAACATTATAGAAGAGAGCGAGCCCACGGCCGCGAGCGAACGTCAGCGTGCGAACGTCCGCCTGCGAATGGGGCCTGAGCCTGCACCCCGGGAAATCCGCAAAAACTCCTTGCCCAATATTTATTACTAGAATACTATCCGCATCGGTTTATTTTCCGGACCGTCGGGAAGGCGTCCCCCCAACCCGATTTTCAAAATCACGGCTTTCGCGGAGGTATCGCATGGCAGGCACCCAGCGCCTTCTGGCGATCACAATGTCCTTTTCTCTTTTGTTGGCGGGCGTACCCGCCAGCGGCAAGCCCGGCGCGCTCGGAGTGGTTGTGCAGGCGGAGCTTGCGAATTTGGGTTCCGCGGGCGTCTCGAACGGAACGACGATCTATGACGGCGACCACTTGTCGACGGCCGCGGGAGGTTCGCTGCGCCTCGCGGCGGGCGAGGCAATGCTTTATTTGACGGAGCAAAGCAGCGTGATCGTTCGAGAAGTAACGGACGGAGCGACGAAGGAGTTCGACGCGGAGCTGTTGTCGGGCGGCATTGAGTTCTCGATGGCGGCGGGGACGCCCGCGGCGATCCTGGCCTGCTCCGCGCGGATTCTTCCGCTGGGAGAAAAGCGCGGCGTTGTTCAGGTCCGGCGCGTGGGACCCAGTGAGCTGATTGTATTTGCGCGGCAGGGGCCGGCGCGGATCTCCTATCACGGGGAAAGCGAAACGATCGCAGAGGGAAAGTCTTATCGCGTGCTGCTTAATGCTTCCGAGGACGGCGCGGCGGGAGGCGGAAGCGCGGGGGATGAGAACACGAAAAGCCCGGGGAAGCCAAACAAAACACTGCTGCTGGTCGCGGTTACTGTTGCCGTTCTAGCGGCCACTCTTCCGATCATAAAAGCCGTGGAAAGTCCGGACCATCCTTAGGCAAAACCACGGGAGCGCTGGAGCGAGCGCCGCGGATTTCTGCGTGCAAACGCGTCGGAATTCTTTTGTGAAGGGGCCTCGGAGATGCGCTAGATGAGTTCGAGGCCGGCGAAGAAATAGCCGATTTCGAACGCGGCGGTGTCGGGCGCGTCGGAGCCGTGCGTGCAGTTGTTGCCGATGTTGGTGCCGAGGTCGTGACGAATGGTGCCGGGAGCGGCCTTCTTAGGATCGGTCGCGCCCATGGTGTCGCGCCACTTCAGGATGGCGCCGTCGGCTTCGAGAACCATGGCGAAGATTTTTCCGGAGGACATGAACTCGCAGAGTTCGCCGAAAAAGGGGCGAGCTTTGTGGACGGCGTAGAAGCCGCCGGCTTCTTCTTTGGTAAGGCGCATCGACTTGATGGCGACGATTTGGAAGCCTGCCTTGTGAATGCGGGCGAGAATTTCGCCCTGCTGGCCGCGGGAGACGGCGTCAGGCTTGATGATTGCGAAAGTGCGTTCGAGAGCCACGAAAAATTCCTCCGATAGCGTAATTGAGATTCGCCGGCTAGATGCCGGTGCCAAATCAGGATTTAAGGGCGGCGGCGATGGTTGAGCCGAGATCCGCGGGAGTGTCGACTGTGCGGATGCCTGCTGCGGCCATCGCGGCGTATTTGTCTTTGGCGGTGCCTTTTCCGCCGCTGATGATGGCGCCAGCGTGGCCCATACGGCGGCCGGGCGGCGCGGTCTGACCGGCGATGAAGCCGACGACCGGTTTCTTCACGCTGGATTTAATCCACTGCGCGGCGGTTTCTTCCGCGTTGCCGCCGATTTCGCCAATCAGGATGATGGCGTGCGTATCGGGGTCGTCGTTGAAAAGGCGCATGGCATCGAGAAACGAAGTGCCGATGATGGGATCGCCGCCGATGCCGATGCACGTCGATTGACCGATGCCGAGACGCGTGAGCTGATCGACGGCTTCGTACGTGAGCGTGCCGCTGCGGCTGACGACGCCGACATGGCCCTGCTTGTGAATGCGGCCGGGCATAATGCCGATTTTGCATTTGCCGGGAGAAATGACGCCGGGACAGTTGGGGCCGATGAGGCGCGTCTTCGCGAAGTCGACGGTAGCGGCCGCGCGAACCATATCGATTACGGGAATGCCTTCCGTGATGCAGATGATGAGCGGAAGTTCCGCATCGGCGGCTTCGAGAATGGCGTCGGCCGCGTAAGGCGGCGGGACAAAAATCACCGAGGCGTTGGCGCCGGTTCCCTTCACGGCTTCTTGAACTGTGTCGAACACAGGGCGCTCGAGATGCTTGGTGCCGCCTTTGCCCGGAGTGACGCCGCCGACAACGTTGGTGCCGTACTCGATCATTTGTTGGGCATGGAAAGTGCCTTCGCGGCCGGTGAAGCCTTGCACGATCAATCGTGTCTTCTCGTCAACCAGTACACTCATCGATGAGGTAAAGGAGGTAAATGAAGTAAAGGAGGTAAAGGACAAAACCTCCCAACGCTACAGTTTCCTCCACTCCTTCCAGAGATTGTGAATCATAAATCCGAGTTTCGAATACTCACTGATCAGCGCTTCTGCAGCGCTCTTACCCACAAAGCCCTCGTCGGCCGCTAAACCGAGCCAATACTTTGTCTCGGCAACTTCCCCGGCGGCGATAATCAGATGACGCTTAAATTCAGCCGCAAAAACTCGCTTCGTCCAACCCTCCACGACGTTCGCGGGAACAGAACGCGAAGAGCGGCGCAATTGACGGCCTAGTTCAAATTGCTCCTCACGAGGCAAGCCTCTCGAGAAGTTAGAAACCCTCAAGGTCAACTGATAAGCCTGCTTGTAGACCAGCAGGTCTGAGTAGGTCTTGACGGGGCCGTTGCGACGACTCCGCTCCTTTACCTCCTTTATTTCCTCTACTTCCTTTACTTCCCTTCCAGCAGCCATTATGCACTCGCAAGCTTGACGACCTTTTGGGCGCCGTCCTTCATGCCGTCGGCGATGGTGAAGTTGAGGCCGCTCTCGCGGAGTATTTGCTGGCCGAGCTCGACGTTTGTGCCTTCCATGCGAACTACGACGGGGACCTTCACTTGCAAATCCTTGGCGGCGGCGACGACACCGGTGGCGAGAACATCGCAGCGCAGGATTCCGCCGAAGATGTTGATGAACACAGCCTTCACGGCGGGATCGCCGATCAAGATGCGAAATGCGTTTTTCACCTGATCTGAGGAAGCCCCGCCGCCGACATCGAGGAAGTTCGCGGGCGAGCCGCCGGCGTACTTGATGATATCCATGGTGGCCATGGCGAGGCCGGCGCCGTTGACCATGCATGCGACGGTGCCGTCGAGCTTGATGTAGTTCAGGCCGTACTTCGAGGCTTCGACTTCAAGAGGATCTTCTTCGTCGAGGTCGCGCAACTCGCGCAGTTCCTTGTGGCGAAAGAGGCCGTTGTCGTCGAATGTCATTTTGGCATCGAGCGCCACGAGGCGGCCGTCGGCCGTGACGACGGCGGGATTGATTTCGAGCATGGAAGCGTCCGTATCGACAAACGCGCGATGCAGAGCCTGGAGGAACGGGCCGGCTTTCATTGCGACGTCACCGGAAAGACCGAGACCGAAAACCAATTTGCGCGCCTGATAGGCTTGCAGTCCGGCCGCGGGATGAACCGTCTCATGCATGATGGCTTGCGGATTCGTCTTGGCGACTTCTTCGATGTCCATGCCGCCGGATGCGCTGGCCATGAAGACGACTTTGCCGAAGCTGCGATCGACGAGAATGCTGAGGTACAGCTCGCGCTTGATATCCAAGCCTTCCTCAATGAGCACGCGCTTGACGGTGCGGCCGGCGGGGCCGGTCTGCGCGGTGACGAGATTTACGCCGAGCATGTGGGAAGCAATGTCGGCAGCTTCATCCGGAGAGTGGGCGAGCTTGACGCCGCCTGCTTTGCCGCGGCCGCCCGCGTGAATTTGCGCTTTCACAACGACCACGCTGGACCTAAGCCGGGCCGCGCCTTCGCGCGCTTCTTCCTTGGAGAAAGCCACTTCGCCGCGAGGAGTAGTGACACCGTAGCGCGCGAGAATCGCCTTCGCCTGATACTCATGAATCTTCATCGGGGTTCCGTAGTGTTAGAATTTTCGTGTCGTCGCAAACATAAGAGTGTACTCGGAAAGGCTAAAACGGGGCAAGGTTGCGCTGCAGTGCGCCGAAATCGAGATGACGAAATCGCTGATCGATCGCGCGGAATCCGGACACATTTTCTCGCAGGGAGAAGCGGAAGCCGTGATGGAAGAGCTGCTCGCGGGCCGGCTTGAGACGGCGGATATCGTGCGGCTGCTCGCGGCGATGAATGCGCGACCCGTGCGCGTGCGAGAGCTTGCTGGATTCGCGAGCGTGATGCGGCGGCACGCAGCAAAAGTGTTCGCGGACGGTGAAGCGCGACTTGACCATCTTGTGGACACATGCGGAACGGGCGGGAAAGAATTCAAGACGTTCAACATTTCGACGGCCGCAGCGATCGTGGCGGCGGCCGCAGGGGCGCGAGTGGCAAAACATGGCAACCGTGCGTCGCGTTCGGGCAGCGGCTCGGCGGATGTGATCGAAGCGCTCGGCGTGCACATTGATTTGCCGGTCGAACATTTCGGCAAGGCGATTCGCGAAATCGGAATCGGATTTTTCTTCGCCAGGGCCGCGCACTCCGCCGCAAAGCATGCGGCGCCGGCGCGCCAGCAGATCGGAACTCGCACAGTCTTCAATCTTCTCGGGCCGCTCACCAATCCCGCCGGAGCACGGGCGCAAGTACTCGGCGTGCCTTCGCCGGAATTGATCGATTTGGTCGCGGAGACGCTTGCAGAACTCGGCGCGGAACACGCGTTCGTCGTGCACGGCGCGGGCGGCTTGGATGAAATTTCGCTTGCGGGAGAAACGCTGATCGCGGAGGTACGCGGCGGAGGCGTGCGGCGATTTACGGTTGCGCCGGAAGATTTTGGAGTTTCCCGCTCACCCATCGAATCGGTCCGCGGAGGAACGCCGCAGGAAAACGCGGTGCAGATTCGGGAGATTTTCGCGGGCAAGAAAGGACCGCCGCGCGAGATTGTCGTGGCAAACGCTGCAGCGGCATTAGTTGCCGCCGATCTTTCGAAGAGTTTTCTTGAGGGAGCGAGAGAGGCGGCCGCAGCGCTCGATTCAGGAGCGGTCGCGGAGAAGCTGGCTGCGCTGGTGGATTTCAGTCAGCAGAACAGGTGAGCGATTCGGAAGTGGTCGCCTCTCGCAGAGGAACGCTTACGGGCGATCGGGGCTTTCCAGAGACTTCACTATGGGCGGAATCGTGAGCACGCCGACAACCGCGGCTGCAACAAGCAGGAAGCGGCTCGCACCCGCGGCGATGGGCGCGTGAAATTCTGCGGCCCCGCACGCGTTCGCTCGCGTCACGCGGTATGTTTTACCTTCATCCAGAATCTTGGTTTCTCTGCCCGCGGTGACTTCCAACTGTTGCGTTTGAGCGGTCACGAGCACGTCGCATTTCTCGATCGTCACCTGACCAATCGTAAGCACTGCGTTA
Organism: Candidatus Acidiferrum sp.; assembly: GCA_049641765.1. Lineage (GTDB taxonomy): Bacteria > Acidobacteriota > Terriglobia > Acidiferrales > UBA7541 > Acidiferrum. The sequence continues at coordinate 16,590 of JBAQJX010000002.1, read as the reverse complement.
TGCGGCCGCACACGGACATCGTCGGCGCGAATCTCAACTCCCTGGCCGGTTTCCGCGCGGAAGATGACGGTGCCGCGCTGCAGCGTGGGCGTGAGAATCGAATTCTCGTGGTTCATCCACAGTTGGCTGTTTTCAAGCATGGACAATTGAATTTGGCCGGAACGCAAACTCAGAGCGCCTTTGTCCTGCGTTTCGAGGCGGTCGCCGTCGTAGACCGTGGTGCCGACGGGAGCTTCGGTGGTATTCAGATGCGCGCCGGCGGATTGCTGAATCACGCCAGCCGGCGTGGTTTGTGCTGGCACCGCAACGGCGCACAGCAAGCACGACATGAGAACGGACACAATGCGACGGCTCATACGAGTGCGAACCCTCCGAGGGAAAGCGAATGTTAAGTGTTTGCTAAGGAAGCGGCGGGCGCACTGGTACTTTGCCGAAACCGCTGTTACCGGATTCCGCACAAAACGGAGGACGACCTGTCCGAAAGGACGGCTGTCCCTTGGTACAGGGAAAATGAGAAAATGAGCGGCGCGCAGCGGAGAAGCGATTGCCGAACGCACCCCTGCAGCAATCGTAGTGAAGCTACGAGGAGAAAACATTTGAGAATCGTCGCAGCGACGGTGTGTGCAGCCGTTTTGGTCTTTCCGGCGATGGGACAGAAGCCGGAAGCGCTTTCGCCCGAGCGAGTCGTGCAGGAAGTGCGCGACTACCGGATGAACAACGAAGATCGCATTGTGCGTGAGCTGGCGGAATTCCTGTCCATCCCAAATGTGGCGAGCGACACGCCCAACATTCAGAAGAATGCCGAGCATCTGGTCGAGATGCTGGAAGCACGCGGGATTGAGACGCATCTTCTTCCGATTGAAGGACGCGGGCCCGTGGTCTTCGGCAAATTGATTTCTCCCGAAGCCACGCACACCGTTATTTTCTACGCGCACTACGATGGCCAACCGGTCGATCCCGCCGCGTGGACCGATGGCGCGCCATTTCAGCCTGTCCTGAGAACAAATTCGATTGAAGCCGGTGGTCAGCGCATTCCGTTTCCGGAAAATGGCGCGAGTCAGCCGAATCTCTACAAAGACGACTGGCGGATCTACGCGCGGTCCGCGTCCGACGACAAATCGCCCATCGTGGCGCTGCTCGCGGCTCTGGACGCGCTGCGAGCCAAAGGAATTCCGTTGAAGGTAAACCTGAAAGTGATTTTCGAGGGCGAAGAAGAAGCGGGCTCGCCGAATCTGGCGCACGTTCTGGAATTGCACAAAAATCTGCTGGGAGCCGACCTCCTGATCACCGCGGATGGACCGGTGCACCAATCAGGACGACCGCTCGTATTCTTCGGGAATCGCGGCGACATTGGGCTAGACATCACGGTGTACGGCCCGGTGCGAGCGCTGCACAGCGGGCACTACGGCAATTGGGCGCCGAATCCGGCGATGGAACTTTCGCGTTTGCTGGCATCGATGAAGGATGCAAACGGTCGCGTCTTGATCGACGGATATTACGACGATGTCGTGCCGCTCACTGATCTCGAGAAGAAGGCCCTCGCGGAGATGCCGGTGAATGACGCCGAGCTCGAACAAGAGCTGGGCATTGCGAAGCCCGAGGGCGGCGGCAAGAAACTCGTTGAATTGCTGCAAGAGCCCTCGCTGAACATTCGCGGGCTGCAAAGCGCCTACGTCGGCGCGCATGCGCAGAATGTCGTGCCGGATAAGGCGGAAGCGTCGCTCGAAGCGCGGCTCGTGAAGGGCGAAGATCCCAGGAAAAAAACCGAGCAAATCGTGGCGTTCATCAAGAAGCAGGGCTATTACGTAATCGATCGCGAGCCCACGATGGAGGAGCGCCGCACACATGCTCTTATCGCGAAAGTGATCGACGAAGGCGGTTATCGCGCCTCGCGCACGGCGATGGATCTGCCTGTTTCAAAGGCGCTCGTGAAAGTTGTGCAGGACGCGACGGGTGGTGACACGGTGATTGCGCCGACCCTTGGCGGGAGCGTGCCGATGTATATTTTCGAAGATCTGGGATTGCCGTGGATCGGCGTGCCCATCGTGAACTACGACGATCACCAACACAGCTCAGACGAGAATCTGCGGCTGGGACATTTTTGGCGCGGGATCGAGATTTACGCGGCGATTCTGGCTGGATTGAATTGGTGAAGGCTTTCTCGACGCATCGCTCGCGCCTGTAACGCGCCGCGTGCTGAGCTTGTGCGAAAAACCGCGCGACTTATAACGCCAGAAAGTTTTGCAAGAGTTGCTTGCCGGCAGTGGTGAGCACCGACTCCGGATGGAACTGCACGCCTTCAATCTGAAAGCGCCGATGGCGCAGCCCCATAATCACTCCGTCGCTGGTTTCGGCGGTGATAGCCAACTCGCGAGGAAGCGATTTGCGTTCGACGATAAGCGAATGATAGCGCGTGGCCGTAAACGGGTCCGGCAGCTTGCGAAAAATGTTTTTGCCGTCGTGATGAATCTCGCTGGTCTTGCCGTGAAACAGCTTGGGCGCGCGAACGATTCTTCCGCCGAATGCCGCGCCGATGGCCTGATGGCCCAGGCAAACGCCCAGGATTGGAAACTTGCCGGCCAGTTTTTCAATTAGCTCCACGGAGATGCCCGCTTCCTGCGGCGTGCAAGGCCCCGGCGAAATGACAATCTTTTCCGGCTTGCGCTTCGCAATCTCCTCGACGGAGATTTTGTCGTTGCGGTGCACTTCGACCTTGCAACCCAGCTCGCCGAGATACTGCGCGAGGTTGTAGGTGAACGAATCGTAGTTGTCGAGGAGCAGAATCATTTTCTCGCGCGCTTTCGTGGAACCGCTTTCGCTTTCCGAGGTGTCTCCCTCTGGTGCGCCGCTTCGAGAGCGGCGAGCAAAGCCTTCGACTTGTTCACCGATTCCTCGTACTCGGCCTCGGGAACGGAGTCAGCGACGATTCCGCTGCCCGCCTGCACGTGGGCCACACCATTTTTGATGACCATCGTGCGCAGCGCGATGCACGAATCGAGATTGCCCGCGAAATCCAGGTACAGGACACCCCCCGAATAGATTCCGCGGCGCGTGCGTTCCAATTCCTCGATGATCTCCATCGCGCGAACTTTCGGCGCGCCGGAAACGGTTCCCGCCGGGAAGCACGCCATCAGCGCGTCGAAACAATCGACGTCCTCGCGCAGCCGGCCGCGCAAGCTCGAAACAAGATGCATGACGTGCGAGTAGCGCTCGACGGTCATCAGTTTTTCGGGCCGCACCGTGCCGTATTCGCAGACGCGGCCGAGGTCGTTTCGCCCTAGATCGACCAGCATGATGTGCTCGGCACGTTCTTTTTCGCTCGCGAGCATCTCGCGTTCGAGGCGTTGGTCTTCGGCTTCGTCCTTGCCGCGCCAACGCGTTCCGGCAATCGGCCGGTAGAAAACGTCGCGCCCTTGCACTTTGACGAGCATTTCCGGCGAGCTGCCGACGACCGCAACGTCGTTCATCTGCAAAAAGAAAAGATACGGCGATGGATTAAGCGCGCGCAGCTCGCGGTAGATTTCGAAAGGCTCGGCTCGCATTTCGGCGGAGAATCGCTGGCTGATCACCACTTGGAAGATGTCGCCCGCACGAATATAGCTTTTTGCTTTTCGAACGGCTTCGAGGAACTCCTCGCGCCGAAAATTGGAGGTGACGCGCAGGGGCGCTTTACGCTTGGCGATTTCCTTCTTCGGCTGCTCCGCGGGCGAAGGCTGTTCGAGCTGGAGGCGCGTCTTTCGAATCTCGCGTGCGGCAGCATCGTATTTCGCACGCAAGCTGCCCTCGCCGTCGGTGTGCACGTTGCGAACGATCCACAGGCGGTGCTGCAGGTGATCGAACGCCAGGATGCCGTGATAGAACATCAGTTGCGCGTCATAGAGGCCGATATCGTCGCGCAGCCGTTTTGGGAGCCGCTCGATAAGTCGAACCATGTCATAGGAAAAGTAGCCGATGGCGCCGGCGACGAGCGGAGGCAAACCCGGCAGACGCACCGGGCGAAATCGCTCCACGCGCGCGCGAAGAAATGTCACGGGATCGCGTTCTTCCCAAAGGATGCGGTTGGCGCTTTCAAGAACGCAGGCGCCGTTGGCATAACGAAAGACCTCTTCGGGATTCGCGCCGGCAAACGTGTAGCGCGCGATTTTTTCGCCGCCTTCCACACTTTCCAGCAAAAAGGAGTAGCGAGCACCCTGGGCAATCCGCAAATAGGCGCTGACGGGCGTGAGCAAGTCCGCCGGAAACACATCGTAAACGGGGATAAGGTTTCCCTGTTTGGCAAGGCGCTGAAATTCGCGGAAGTCCGGCTGGATCATGGGTCTGTTCACAACTACAGTCTATTTTCTGAGGTCGGCATTATCGCATTTCTGGATTAACTGTGCTGGCGTGAGTTCTCTTCCGCGCGAAGCGCCTGCAAAACGGCCTTGCGCATGGCCGCCTCCGGCGCGCGTTTTCCAAGCCAAAGCTCCCACTGCGCGACACCCTGGGGGATAAACATCTCGACTCCGGAAACCGTCGCGATCCCTTTGCTGGCCGCGAGCTTCAGAAGTTGCGTCTCGTGCGGGCGGCTGATGAGGTCCATGACGAGCCGGCAATTTAGTTCGCGGAGATCGAGGGGCGAAACTCGGTCGTGGGGATGCATTCCGACGGGCGTGGTATTGAGGATGGCGTCGAAGAATTCGCTTCGCAGAGCGCGCCGGGGAATGGTCTCGCCGCCGGCGGCTTTGGCCAATTCTCGCGCGGCCTTTTCTCGCCTCGCGCAGATTTCAACCTTTGCGCCTGCCTTCGCGAGCGCAAACGCGGCGGCTCTTGCAGTTCCGCCTGCTCCGAAAATCAAGACGCGGCTTCCGGCGAGCTTCAGTTTCTTATTAAGTGCGCGCAGGATTCCTATCTGATCCGTATTGCAGCCGAAGAGCGAACCATCGCGCCGCACAACCACGGTATTGACGGCGCCAATCTCCGCGGCCAGCGGATCGCATTCCTTCAAATGCCGCAGGATCGATTGCTTGTGCGGAATCGTGACGCTGAAGCCTCGAATCCCAAGCTCCGGCACCGCTCTCAGGAAATCGCGCAGGTCGTGCACGAGAAATGGAAGGTAAACGGCGTCGACCTTGGCCACGATGAAACCGGTATTGTGGAGAAGCGGCGAAAGCGAGTGGCCGATGGGATCTCCGATGACGCCGTAAATGCGGGTACGCTGCGTCAGTTCGTGAGCGCGATAAAGTTTCTTCAAGTCGTGAAGCGAGACCTGGCCCGGAGCAGTTGCGGCACCCACGGGTGCGTATGCGAGCGCGCTTCCTTCTCGCAGAGCGAGAATGCGCGCGGGAAGGCCGGCCTCGCCCATGGGTACGGCGACCAGCTTGGACGAGCGGCGAGCAAGCCGCAAAAGGCGAAGGCTGTCGCCGATCGTGTGTGCTCGCGCGGCAATTTTCACGGCGTCCACACCACGATGTGCAGCGGAGTGAACGGCATTCAGTCGCGGTGGCATGCGTCGAAAGTCATGCAGGGAAAGTAGAATGCGCGGCAACTTCTTAAGCCCGAGTGCGGACCCGCCGGGCAATTTGCGCAACGTTTCGATCTCCAGGTCGCACCACGCACAGCCAGCCTCGTGCGCCCGAGCGAGCCAGGCCAACTCCTCTTCGACGCTTCCGGCGAACCTTCCGCCGCCGGCGCGCCGCCGACAGGTGGCCAGAAACGTCGCCCCGCGCGGCCGGTGCGCTTTCAACCAGAAAAGGAACCAACTGCGTTCGGCGTCGCTGCGCAGCCAATCCAAACGAAGCTCGATGGTGGACGTTTCGCGAAGTCCATCCCGCACCAGTTTGGCCATTTCCGCGGCCATGGGCGCGGCTGAAACCGCGCAGATGCGGCTGACTCCCTTCCCAAACAGGCTCTTACCTTGGCTGGTTTTGGTCATAATCTCGTCAAACGATTGAAAACAGGCCTTGTAGCATGCGGTACCTAAAGTGTAAAGCAGTCCGAGCCTAATTGTTGACGCACCCGGGTAGCCCTGTTAATTTCGCAAGGAAACGTCCCCGCACGGCCCATAGGGCGTGTTTTGAAGGAGTCTTGGAATGCGCGCTAAATTAGTCTCTCTAAGCGTTTTTGCACTGTTGGGCGCCGCAGTCTGTTCGGCGCAGACGGGCCCCGGCCCGACGCAGGTGGGTTTTAGCACGGCCTATTGCTCGGGCTTCGTGACCGACCAAAAGGTTCCGGACGAGACCCGGCTGGTTTCCGGCGAGCAGTCAAACGCCAAACTTACGTTTGCACGCGGTGACTACGTGTACATCAATCGTGGCCAGGACCGCGGCGTTCGCGTTGGCGACCGCTACTCGGTCGTCCGCGCGGAAGGCGATCCCGTGGATGTGAATTGGTTCAAATGGCAGAGCAAATTGTTGAAGGCGATGGGGACGCACTATTTGGATGGCGGCCAGCTTCGCGTCATCAACGTCCAACCAAAGATCTCGATTGCGGAAGTGACGATGTCCTGTGATTACATGCAGCGCGGTGACATCGTCCTGCCGTTCCAAGAACGCCCCGAGCCCACCTTCAAGGACACCGGTAACTTCGACCATTTCGCGCCTGTTAGCGGTAAGCCCGTCGCGATGATCGTTCAGTCGAAGGATTATCAACAGTCGGCCGGGCAAGGCAGCACTGTCTATGTGAATCTCGGGACGGATAAGGGCGTCAAGGTTGGCGACTACTTCCGAGTCTTCCGGTACCAGGGTTCGCTCGCGGAACTAGCGCCCCAGACCAAGGGCTATCAGGACCGCATCTACGGCTTCGGCAGCTCCCCGACGCGCTACAACTGGAATGATCTGCCGCGTGAGGTGCTTGGGGAAGGAGTCGTGCTCAACGTGAGCCGCAATTCCTCGACGGTTTTTATCACGTACAGCACGATCGATATGTACGCCGGCGATTACGTCGAAATCGAATAGCTGAGAGCTTTCAACCTGTAAGCTTCGGCCCGCTGCGAGCTGCTCCTCGCGCGGGCCTTTTCTTTGGCACGTGTGACAATTCCAAAACGAAGAAGTGTCCGCGAGTTCAAGAATTTGCCGGCGGCTGTTCCTTACTCTTCGTCGCTTTCCGAAAATACCTCGCAAGTAAAGCCGAAGATTTGTGTTTCCGGCTCTTGCCATGCGTTTATGGACAAACCTGCCTTGCGGCAGGTTTCTTCCAGAAACTGCTCGCGGCCAAGCCTGTGCTCGACGGCAACTTGAGGAAGCAGCAGCCCGCGCTTTGCCCCTTGCAAAACTAAAAGGCCGTGCTTGCCGATCTCTATCTCCTCCGGCAAAACGGGCTCGGGCGTGGAGAGAAGAGAAAGCTCGATTAGCAGGTTCGGGATCTCGTCCGCGTGAACTGGCGAGAATCGTGGGTCGTGAAGCGCCGCGCTTGCGGCGCACCTTGCGACGGCCTGCCCCAGCGGTTCGAATGCTTCCACGACGCCGATGCAGCCGCGCAGCCGATCGCGCACATGAAGCGTCACAAAAACCCCGCGCGTTTCGGCAAATACGCCAGTTGGCTCCACGACGGCCGCAGGAAGCTGTTTAGAAACGGCTTCGCCAATCGCGCGTCGCGCCAGCTCCAGCAAAGACCGCCGATCAGTTTCAGAGAGGAACGGCATCCTCGGACTTTTTAGGGCTCTCCATCATGCGCAGCTTGCGGCGCTGCTTGATGCGGCCATCGACTTGCCCCCAAAAACGCAGGAAATACTGCGCCGCGGATACCAGCGCGCTGATGACGACCAGCCACAAGAGCAGAAGCGCCAGCGGTTTCAGCGAGGGATGCCGGGCGCCCGCAATCAAAACCGAAACGGCGCCCACCTGCAATACCATTTTTGTCTTACCCAACAAAGAAGCTTCGATCGTGAATCCCTCGGCCGACGCGATGTTCCGCAAGCCGAGCACCGTGAACTCCCGCCCAATGATGATGACGACCATCCACGCCGGAACCAGCTGCATGTCCACCAGCGAAATAAACGCCGCCGAGATGAGCAGTTTGTCGGCGATGGGATCCAGAAGAATTCCGAGAGTCGTAACCTGCAACCTGCGCCGGGCAAAATATCCGTCAGCGACATCGGTTGCCGCAGCTACCAGCAGGATCAACACGCCCCAAAACTCGAAGTGCATCGGGAACCCGCGGAAATCGACGTTTGGACTCCGCGTCAGCAAGACCACAATCAGGAGGGGAACGAAAAAGATGCGCAGAACCGTCAGCGAGTTGGGGAGATTCATGGCTTCCTGCGGAGGAGAGGCCGCCCCTTAAGCTTCAGCCACCGCTCGCCTGACTATAGTCCCCTGGTCGGCGTGCGTCAACGTCTCCCGGCGAATCATGCTGCACCCTCTCGGGTACTCTAAGGTCAACAAGCAAAATGAGTTGCAGGGGTTAGGGATGCTGTACTCTTCCGTTAGCCTTCTGCTGCAAAGCTGTGCAAATGTCCAAAACCCGTCTGCGCTCTCCGAGCACAAGACGCCAAATCACAAAGGCTCGCGACACGCATATAACTTACCTATTATCAATAGTTTACAGGAATATCAGGAATCGGTTAGCGCCATTTTCGGAAAGCAATTCGCGCAGCAAGCATTCTGGCCCAAATCGGTTTCCACAAGGTTTCCACAGCGCCACCTTGCACCAAATGCCCCGCAAATCACTCAGGGGATACCCATTTAGCCCTCAAGATGCCCGGGATTTTCGGTGCCCCTTCGAGATTACTTTACCGCCAACAGTGCGCGCTCTACCAGATTGCGCGAGGCCCTCCCAAAAGGCGGGCCGGAAGGAAGAAGATAGCCCTCAGAAGCGATAAGACGCCATGTACCGCGATTCCCGCAATCCGAAACGGCAAGAGAATGAGCCACACAATCGGATAGACAATCAGCGCCAGTAGCGCGAGCGGCCAACAGAGGCAAAACAAGATACACCACAGGATGAATCCAATCATGGCAACCCCCTCACCTCCTACTACGCACGCACCCGGCTCGAAGTTCCATCCTTGGCGAATGCAGCGAGCTTGAGCTGGCGCGCAATCGACGCGGGGACTTCCGCGTTCAAAAGCATGTGTGAATCTTCGACCTCGGAATGTAGCACGCGTCCGAGCGCATGCACCAGCGCCAGCGTGCGCCCCTCAGCAAGCGGAAGCCGCAACGACAGCGTCACTACTGGATCAACAGGAAGCGCCGCATCCATGCGATTCAGCAAATCCTCGACGCCGGCTCCCGTGAGTCCAGAAACAAGCGCTGGCCCTCCATTTGTCGCCGCACCAACCGGTCCCGGATGAACCAGCGGATCGCGCTGCTCTTCCGTCAGCCGGTCCACTTTGTTGAAAACACGAAGCCGCTGCCGGTCCGCCACGCCCAGTTCGCCCAAAATCTTATCCACTTCTGCGTCCAACTCCGCGTGATGAGGATTCGAGACGTCACTCACGTGCAAAATCAGCGCCGCTTCCTGTACCTCCTCGAGCGTCGCGCGAAACGCCGTCAGCAATCCCTTGGGCAGATCGCGAATAAATCCCACGGTGTCCGACACCAGCACGCGCCGGTTCGACGGCAGGCGAATCGCGCGAATCGTCGGGTCTAGCGTCGCGAACATTCGCGAGGAAACCAGCACCTCGGCCCGGCTCAACGCATTGAACAGCGTCGACTTCCCCGCGTTCGTGTATCCCACGAGCGCGATCGTTCCCAGCGGCACTGCGTTTCGCGCCTCACGACGCAAAGCGCGTTGCTTGCGGATCGTCTCGATGCTGTTTTGAATTTTCGCCACGCGTTCGCGAATCCGCCGCCGGTCCGTTTCCAATTTCTTTTCGCCGGGGCCGCGAACGCCGATGCGTCCTGCTCCTCCTCCCGCTCCGCCCGCGCCTCCGCCGCCGCTCTTGCCTCCGAGTCGCGACATCGACGCGCCCTTGCCCGTAAGCCGCGGAAGCATGTAGTTCAGCTGCGCCAGTTCGACTTGCAGCTGCCCTTCCCGGCTGCGCGCGTGCTTCGCAAAAATATCCAGAATGAGCTGCGTGCGATCGATCACGCGCCGCTCAGTCGCGGCTTCAATATTTCTCTGCTGCATCGGCGAAAGGTTGCTGTCGAAAATGATCAGCGGTGCCTTGCGCGCCGTGGCTTCCGCGCGAATTTCGTCCAGCTTGCCTCGTCCGACCAGCGTCGCCGGGTCCGCCGCCTCGCGCACCTGAAAAACAGTGCCTGCGATTACCGCGCCCGCGCTTCGCGCCAGCTCAACGAGCTCCGCGAGCGATTCCCGTCCCTGCTCTCCCGCGGGCATTCCCGGAAAGCGCGCCTTCCGCTTCCAACCCAAACCGACAAGCAGTGCGCGGTCCGCCGTCGAGGTAGAGATCGATTGTGAAGTTTTCGTCACGAGGTTAGTCCTGAAGCCATTGTCCGGAGAGTGCCATCAAGGAGAGGGTCTTTCTTCACCTGGCCCTAGTATACGCGCTCAGCTACTCAGCCGCGAATGCCGCCTCATCGCCTCTCTGACCCACTCCCCCGCTTGCCGCTGAATCTCCGCATCATCGCCAAAACCAGCCAGCCACTGCACACCTGCTTCTTTGCGAAACCATGTCAGTTGCCGTTTCGCGTAGCGCCGCGTAGCCTGCTCAATCGCCGCGCGCGCTTCCTCCAGCTTTTTTCCAGCGCGCAGAACTTCTCTCAGTTCGCGATATCCGATGAAATCGAACGGCTTTGCATTCTCCGGTAAACCGCTGGCCATCAGTCCGCGCACTTCCTCAAGCCAGCCTCGCGTCAGCATCGTTTCCATGCGTGCATGAATGCGTTCGTAGAGCGCCTCGCGCGGCGGCATCAACCCGATTTTCACTGCGCGCCATCCCGCCAGCGGCGTCCGTCCCGCGCGCTGCACCTCGGAAACCGGCCGCCGAGTCAACACGCACACTTCAATGGCGCGTATCAGCTTTTGCTCGTCCGCCGCCGCGATTTTCGCCGCTGCCTCGGAGTCCAGTCGCTCGAGTACGCGATGCAAGTACCCCGCCCCATGCTCCGCCGCGCTCGCGCGCAATCTTGCGCGTAACTCCTCCGAGCGCTGCGGCACGTCCGCCAATCCTTCCAGCAATGCCCGCAAATACAGTCCCGTCCCGACCGTCAAAATCGGCAACCGTCCGCGCGCTCGCAACTCGTCCAGCGCGGCGATTGCCATCTCGCGGTATCCGCCGGCCGTCGCTTCCTCGCTCGGCGTCAACGCATCGATCAAATGATGCGCAATCCCGCGCCGCTCCTCCCGCGTCGGCTTGGCCGTGCCGATGTCGAAACCGCGATAAAGCTGCGTGGAATCGCACGCTAGCACTTCTCCGCCAAACTGTTCCGCAAGCCACACGCCCAGCGCGGACTTCCCCGACGCGGTCGGCCCAATCACGGCCACCAGCGGCAATTCAGTTGTATCGGAACTCATCGGAACAGAATATGCCAAGCGCGGAACATCAGTACAAGCAGCACAAGCAAAGCGAGCAGCAGACTTCCCACTACCTGTTGGCGAACGAGTTTCACGGATGCGAGGAATACTGATCCGGGTTGATGTTGTAGAAGTAACGGTAACGCAATTCGATGTACGGGCCAGTGAATTGCGAGGGCAACGGTTCGAACGGGTTGGATGATCGAATCGACGAAACCGCCGCGCGATCCAGCGGTTCTTTTCCGGAGCTCATCTCGCGGTTTGGGTCGCCATTTGGCACGCTGCCATCCCTCATAATTTTGAATGTCAAGGTGACCACGCCCTTCTCGCCAAGCTCTACGGACTCAGGCATGACTGCGTACCAGTTCCGCCTCACAGTGAAATACACGCGCTGGAGATATTCGTTGAAATCCACGCCTTGATCCGGCGTCAGCATCTCTATCCCGCCAAACGCCGTTCCGCCTCCCTGTCCAGCCCGGCTCGAAATGCGTCCACCACCCATAATTCCGTGCGCGCCCGGGTTCGACGGTCGCATCGCCGATGCTTCGGAATCCGCCAACGAGGAAGCTTTTGGCAGCGTCAGTTGCGAATGCGGCGTCGGCATATCCGGCGGCAGAAGTTTCAGCGGCGCCTTCGGAGCGTCCGGCTTGGGCGCGTCCGGTTCCTTCGGCGTTACTGCAACCTTCGGAGCCGGCGCGTCCGGCAATTCGGCCTTCGGCTTTTCCGGCTGCGGTTTTGGCGTGGGCTCCGGGATGGGAGGCGCTGCATTACGCAGCACGCGTGGATCGACGCGCACCACCGGCGGCTGCGGCGCCGGCTGCGGCGTCACTTTCGGCTTCGGTGCGTAGGAACTTTCCGGTGGCACCCACGTCAGCAGTTTGTTGGCGAGATCAATTTGCTGTTGCGTCGGCGGGTGCGGAGGAAAAAGTCTGGCCTGCAGCAGAATCGCCGCAATCAACAAAATGTGGAACGCCACCGACGAAACGCGCGTGATCACTTCCCACTTTGTTTTTTCTTCCGTTTGCGGCTTGGTGAGAAGGTTCACTTCTCCGGTCATGAAAACGTCTAGGTCGACCAGGTCCGCCGGCGGAATCACCGGCCCCTCCACCACTTCGAACTTCGCCCCTCCTTGAGGGATCGCGACGCGCGCATCCAAATCCGTCGGCTGCGCCGGCCTCGAGACGTCTTCTTTGACCTGGTACGCTTCTTGATTTACGTCCCGCGGCACAACCACGCGCGCGGCAATCGATTCGAGCGGCAATGATCGGGGAATCGTCGACTTCCCATCCAGTACAACGATCGGCAGCATCGACGGTACGAGCGTGCGCTCGTCCATCGTCGTCGGACGCCGCCGTTGTGTCGCCGGAACTTCCCCGGAGGGCAGACGGGAGCCAAGCGGGACTAATGTCCTGGGAATCATTTCCCTGCTTTCTCTCTTGTGGCGAATGCTGCTACTTGGACGCGCTCGCCGTGTTCCTGGATGCTTGCCATCACTCTCGCTGCCAACTCCAGCGCCGCGCGGCCCGCATCTCCATTCGTGCGTGGCTCGCGTCGCGTGCGAACGGAATCGAGAAACGCTTCCAGCTCCGCGTGCAGCGGCTCCACGTTGGGCGCCGCCAATTTCTCGAACGAAAACTCCGGCTGCGGCCCCGGCCGCTTCACTCCCACGCGCAGCGCGTCGCGCCGCGCGTAATCCAGCGAAATGTATTCATGCTGCTGGAAAAATCGCATCTTGCGTACGCGCTCGGTCGAAACCCGGCTTGCCGTCACGTTCGCCACCGCGCCGCCCGCGAACTCCAGCCGCACGTGCGCGATGTCCACTTTATCCGTCAGCACGGGAATCCCCACCGCTTTTAATTCCGTGACCGGCTCCTTCACCAGCGCCAGCAAAATGTCCAGGTCGTGGATCATCAAATCGTAGATCACTTCCACGTCCAGGCTGCGTGGCGTAAATACTCCCAGTCGATGTACCTCGAAAAAAAGCGGCCGGTTCAAGATCGGCTCGACCGCCACCACCGCGGGATTGAATCGCTCGACGTGGCCCACCTGCAAAATCCGCTTTTCCCGCCGCGCCGCCGCGAGAAGCGCATCCGCTTCCGCAAGATCCAAAGCCATCGGCTTCTCGACCAGCACATCCAGCCCGCTCTCGAGCAGCCGGCAGCCTACTTCCGCGTGCGCCACCGTCGGCACCGCTACGCTTGCTGCTTCGGCCCGCTCGCAAACTTCTTCGATGCTTCGCAGCGCTCTCGTCTGAAACTCAGAGGCAATCGCCTGCGCTCGAGCTGCATCCCGGTCGTACACGCCAACCAGCTCCGCGCCTTCCAGTTCCCGGTACACGCGCGCGTGGTTGCGCCCGAACTCCCCCGTTCCGATGACGGCGGTGCGGACCTTCCTCGATTCTCCTCCCGCCCCGCTCATTCTTTATTCTTTCCCCCTGAAGCGCTTTTCGGTTCCGCACGAGTCGCAGGCGCAAACGCTTGCATGGCGATCCCCGCCGCGTTGGCTAACTCGATCAGTTTTGGACGGTCAAACAACAGGGTGCGTCCCGCATCCACAGCCAATGCCGTGGCGCGAGAGCTCTTCATCTGTTCGATGGTCGGCAAACCAACCACGGGTACATCGAAGCGCATGTCCTGTCCCGGCTTGCTAACCTTCACGACCACCAGCGGTTTTCCGCCCGCAATCCGCGCCGCTCGCGCAATTGTCTCGTCCGTTCCTTCCATCGCTTCCACCGCCACGCACGCCTGGTCCGAAATCACGACTGTCTGCCCAATGTCCATTCCCGCGATCTGGCGCGCGACGCTGTGCCCGTACGCGATGTCGGCGCTTTCCTGTTCGTTGGGCGCTCTGCTCGTCAGCACTCCCGGCTCCGGCAGCAGTGGCTTCAAGAACAGCGTCGAGTCCACCAGCTCGATCCCCTCGTCCTGCAGCACGCGCGCAACACCGCCGATCAACGCATCCGTATTTTTTTTTGGCAGCGAGAAAAGCAGCTTCGCCAGCTTCCAATCCGGCCGGATCGCGCTGAAAATTTTGTTGTGCTTCACCTGCCCGGCCATCACCGCCTTCGTCACGCCTTCCTGGTGCATCAGGTCGATGGTTTTGCTCAATTCCCCCAGGCTCACCCAGTGCAGCCTCTTCACGCTCCTCTCCAGTTCCGGCGAAGCCTCTTCCTTCAACGCGATCACTGCCATCTCGATTCCCTGGCTGCGCGCGCCTTCCAGCACGAGAAACGGAAATCGTCCGTTCCCCGCGATGAGTCCCCATCCCTTCGTGTTTGTGGTGGCTTCCGGCATGGGCTGGTGGGTGGGCGGCACTTCTTACTTGACGATTCCGCGCTCGGCGCTCTCGATGAATCGCATCAGCTCCTGCACATCCTCTGAGCTTCCCAGTTTCGCTTTCATTTCCGCGAGCGCTTGCGTCGTGTTCATCTTCGAGCGGCTCAGCAAACGAAATGCGCGCTGCAGCGTTTGCAACCGCTCCTTCGAAAATCCTTTTCGCTCAAGTCCAATCGTATTCGGGCCGAAACTCTTGGTCTCACGCTCCGTCACCACGCGCGAAAACGGCGGAACGTCCTGCACGATCACCGTGCACGCCCCTACATACGCGTAGCGCCCCACGCGGCAAAACTGGTGTACCACCGAAAACGATCCGATCGTCGCGAAATCCTCAACAGCCACGTGACCCGCCAGCGTCGCTCCATTTACGAAAAGCGTCTGGTTGCCGATTTGGTCGTCGTGCCCCACGTGCGAGTACGCCAGAAAAAAATTCTCGTTTCCTATCCGCGTGGTTCCCCCGCCCTTCACCGTTCCCCGGCTCACCGTCACGTACTCGCGAAATATATTGCCGTCGCCTACCTCCAGCTCGGTCCGTTCTCCGCGAAACGTGTAGTCCTGCGGGTCGCCGCCGATCGCGCAAAACGAATGAAACACGTTGTTGCGCCCATACTTTGCCGGGCCGCCAGCCGACGCGTGAGGATGGAGCACGCAGTCTTCTCCAAGCTCCGCCTCTTCTCCCACAATCGCGTAGGCCCCGATTTTCACGCCGGGCCCTACCTTCGCGCTGGCAGCGACCACCGCTTGCGGATGAATCTCGGGCTTGCTCATTTCGCGGGTTCTTCGGTCTTCGCGCCCAGTTCGCGGTCCACCATCTTGCACATCAGCGTCGCCTCGGCCGCTAATTGCCCGTTCACCGTGGCCCGGCCTTCGAGCTTGCAGAAATCGCCGCGCCAGGAAATCACTTTCACTTCGAGCCTCAGCTGATCGCCAGGCACCACCGGCCGCCGGAACCGCGCTCCATCCACGGCCACAAAATACAGCAGCTTGCTGTCGCGGTCCGGAATCTCCAGCAGCAGCAACAACCCGCCCGTCTGCGCCATCGCCTCGATGATCAGCACGCCTGGCATGATCGGTTTCCCCGGAAAATGCCCCTGGAAATGCGATTCATTGATGGACACGTTCTTCACGCCCACGATGTACTTCAGCCGCTCCATTTCCAGGATCGCGTCCACCATCAAAAACGGATAGCGGTGCGGCAATATCTTCTGGATCTCCACTACGTCGAGTATCATCCGTGCTCCCCATCGCGCCGCAAGTCCTCCCTGCGGCGCCCATTCTTCCCTAGCAAACTTTCAATTATATGCGAACCTGAGTCAACTGGGATACGCGCTGTTCCTCCAGGTACCGTCCCGTTTTGGAACCTTTTCGCGTCCCCAAAATCCTCGAAAATTCCAAAGCGCCCATTTTCTCCTGAAGAAATTTTCCGCTTGACATTTTGGTAACTTATGCTATGATGTTGGTCAGGTAAACGTGCGGAAATTGCCAGCGGCCTCAGGCCGCTTTTTCTTTTGCGGCCAGTTCTTCGCGACGACGCGGCCGTGCCACCTCAGCGAATCCTAAGTTCTTTAGAATGAACACTTACAAAAAACTAGGGGGAGGCGCCCTCCACACAAGTCTTCCCAGCTCGCTGCGCCAACTCTCTGCATACACGCAGGATTTCCCGCAACTCCCATGCTGTCAATCGTTTACTTCATAACTTGCGGACACCCCCGGGGTGGGGGTCCAGGCCGCGGGTGGTACGGACCGGGGGGATGGCTGACAGAATAGACCGGGAGGATTCCTGACACTGTGAATAATGGCAGGCGCTAGGAGGAAGGAGCGCCGATGCCGTGGAAAGAGAGCAGTGTTATGGAGGAAAGGC
>JBAQJX010000115.1:0-8626 GCA_049641765.1 Candidatus Acidiferrum sp. | reverse complement strand
TGGCCATCGGATGGAACGACTCCACCGCAACCATCAGCTCCGTGACCGATACCGCCGGCAACACCTACATCCTGGCCGTCGGCCCAACCGTGCAGACCGGCTTGGCTACGCAAGCCATCTACTACGCAAAGAGCATTGCGGCTGTAAGCACGAACACTGTGACTGTAAATTTTAGTGGAACTGCTAACAGCCCGGATCTGCGGATTCTCGAATATGCCAACGCTGATCCCACGAATCCAGTTGAAGTTGCTGCCGGTGCCAGCGGTACAAGCGCGACAAGCTCAGTCTCGCTTACAACCGCCAGCGCCGGTGATCTTATCTTTGCGGCCGACTTGGTCCAGACCACCACGACCGGTGCGGGGGCGGGATTCACGAGTCGCGTGATCACCTCACCCGATGGGGACATCGCCGAGGATGCAGTTGTTGGTACTGCAGGGCTCTACACGGCAACCGCGCCAGTTAGCCCGGCTGGCGGGTGGATCATGCAGGCTCTCGGGATCAAACACAAATAGGTTAGGAAGAGGCGAACACAATCAGCAGGGTGCATCGCTTACTTTGGGTCTGAGGAATAGCCTGAGCATTTTTGGCGTGAAGAACTGCATGCCGAGAGACTAAATGCTGTGCTGGCGACCTAAGTGACGATGAGAATCTAGAGGGCGAATCCGAAAAAAGTTCAACCAGCTGTGCCAGTGAACGCCTTGAAATTACCACTTTCAGGAATCAGGACCGCGGACCAACAGCAAGGTGCGGGTGGCAAGTCTATGCCGCGGTGCACTTATTTGCTTGTACATTTCCGGAATATCGGAACGCCCGCCTGGAACTCCAAAATCGAGGGATGCGGCCAACCTCCGTGCCGCAGCTCAGAATTGTACAAAAATTGCACCCGAGACTCTTCCTAGCTGACTTTTGCTGCTTCCTCTTCCTATAGCCTTCGTCACATCAGAAAGATCTGGCGGAAGCGTGTGGGAGTCGAACCCACCATTCGACCCGCGAAGGGCCGAATCGCCGGCTTTGAAGGCCGGGAAGATCACCGGACCCCTTTCGCCTCCGTTGAGAGTATAGGGGTCAGACGCGGACAGTTTCAATCGAGGCAGCGGCTTTGGTGCGGATGAGGGCGGCCACGAGGTCGTAGAGCTTGGGGCTGGTGCACACTTCGTAATAGGGATGCGTCGAAGCGACGCCGATCTTGCCGTCGGGCTGGAGTTCGCGAGCCAGGCTTTTGCGCAGGACAATTAATTCGACGGACTCACCCATAGGCACTTCGCCGTAATGCAACACGACGTTCTCCTTGCCCCAGGGCATTTCCAATTTCGTTTCCACGGAATCGAGTGAAATCTCTTCGGAAAGCTTCTGGAAGCCTTCTTCGTTGAGTTCGATGCCGTTCATGTTATAGCGCACGAGGAATTCATCCAACTCTTCGGGGGAGGCGCCTTCCATCGCCGTAAGGAACTGGTAGACGCAGAAGTGTGTTTTCTGACCGGAGAGCATGCGCTTGGCGAGTTTGGCGCACCCAGAGAGACGGTCGGAGAGGTTCAGCGCTTTCGAAATCATGATTTTAGAATCGCCATCGGTCCAATAGGTTGGCGCGGAGCCTTGAAATGCGACGCCGACGCCGAGCTCGAGCGAAGGAAGATCGTTAGCGGCGGCGCGGTCGTTATAGGAATTGCAGACGGTAAGAATCTGGCGCGAAAGGATGCAGGCCTTGGCAACAGCGCGAGCGTAGGTGCGCGTGGATTCCGTCTCGAAGATTGCAAGAATGACTGCATCACCTTCGATGAAGACTTTTTTTGCGCCGAATCGGTCGAGTAGTTTTTTGACCGGCTCGTGGAGGTTCAAACTGAAGTGCGATGCCGGACTCAGACCGCGAGAGAGCAAATCCTGCGTCATTCTGGTCGAGCCGCGCACGTCAGCTTTGATGATTACGTGCGAGACGACTTGATCTTCCTGAACCTTGGCTTCGTCCTGAAGCACGCATTCGTAGAGGCGGTTGTTGATGCGGGAAAGTTCGCGCGACTGCTCGGTGGTGACGAGATGCACGCGCTCCATACAGGTCGCGAGGTGTTCGGCGTCGCGCAGGTCGCGGCGGAGGCGGAGAAAATCGGTGGCGAAGCGAAGCACAAGCCCCTGCATCTCCTCGCGCGAATAGCGACGAATCTTCCGCGAGAGTTCCTCGATGGGCTTGAGCGAAAGCTGTTTGGCAGGAACGTGCTTGAGCACGTTTTCGACCTGCTTCATTTCTTCCTTGGAGACGATCGCCTTGCGAAGCTGCTGGAGGTGAACGGGCGGGCAATAATCCTTGGCGATCGGACGAATCTCGTAGCTGGCGAGGATGTGATAGAGGACATCGTGCTGCTCGAGGCGATCGACGAGCTGCGCGAGAAGACGCGCCTGGTCGCCGCCCTGGTTGTCCGTGCCGGTAGCATCAAGGAGACGCTTAGCATTTTCCGGGTCGTTTAAATAGTCGCCGAGGCGGCCACGGTAATCCTTGTTATAGAAATCGAGTTTTTGCTTCGCAGAGTCAATTTGTGGGCCGAGCTCTTCGAGCTTCACTTCCTGGTGCTTGAGACGCATCTCGACGTCGTTGAGCGAGGCTTTGAGATTCGAAGGATCGCTCGACGCCAAAAACTTATTCAGGAAACTATCGCCACGCTCGAGTTTCTTGCGCGTGTTTTCCTTTTGCTCTTCGAGGCTAGCGATTTCGGCGCGCATCGCCGCGGCTTGTTCTAGGAGCGCGTTGTGCGCCTGATTGGCCTCGGTAAACGCAGGATCCTGACCGATGGTAAGGCCCGCTTCGCAGAGAAATTCCTGGAAGAGCACGTCCATGGCTTCGAAGCGATCCGCGTCGCGAGCGTAATTGCCGAGCAGGACGTAGTGCTCAAGGAAATAAACGTCGTCTTTGCCGCCATCGAGAAAGATGAGGCGGTTTTTCAGGAGCTCGTACAGAGGAGCGAAGTCTTCGCCGAAAAGCGCCCGGCGTGTTTTGGCGATGACGTTTTCCTCGACGTCTATGAGCATTTGCGCGATCTGCTGGCCCACGCCGCGGATAACCTTGCGCCGAGCCGATTGCAATTCGGAGAGGCGAGCCTTGATGACGTGGGCTTGCTGGCTGCGCTCGAAAAATTCGCCGCGCTGGCGAACCCACTCTTTACCTTCGAGAATCAGGTTGGCGAACTGATTGGTGAGCTCTTGCGTGAGGAATTTCAGGAGGCCGAGGCGAAAGACGAGATCGATTTCGATGTTCTTGTAGTACTTGGCCTGCGTCAGCGCGCTTTGAAGAAGTTCCGTAAGCAGCTTGCGGAAGGCAGAGTTGTCGAGACTTTTGACGGTGCGCAGCTCGACGCCGGAAAGATACGTGGAGCTGGTGTTCTGGCGAATGAGGTCAAATAAATAATCGCGCGCCGCCTGGACAAACTTCGGGCTAAGGAACACATCATGGTGGATATTGTCCACACCGATGGACAACGATCCCATGGGGATCGTCACCGTATAGCTCTTAAGTTCGATCCGGGCAGCTTCTGCCACGCCAAGTGTAAGAATCTCGTCGGCCATGCACTCCACCAGAAGGGGCTTTATTCAAGCTAGCAGCGCTGGAGGAGGGCTGCAACAGAACTGCGGAGCAGGGTAACCAGAGAGTTAGGAGAGAGCCGCAAACACTGGGAAACAGAGGGCTTATTAGGGCGCTAAGGTTACGCAAGGGAGATGCGGCGAGCGTCACCGCCAGCATGTTCCAGCTTGATGCGCACCTGGGGCCAGGGGGATTGCAAAGGAAAGCGCTCGGACCATTCCAGGATCACGACGGCCGGATTGGCAAAGATGTCTTCCAGGCCGAGCGTTTCGAAATCGTGAAAATTTTCGATGCGGTACAAATCGGCGTGATAGACCTTCGGTGCAGGCGACTCTTTGCCGTAAACATGAACGAGAGTAAAGGTGGGGCTGGTGACTTCATCTTCGCGCGCGGCACCTAGCCCAGCGACGATGCCCTTGGTCAGCGTGGTTTTGCCGCTCCCGAGCTCGCCCGTCAGCAAAACTAGAACCGGAGCCGTTAGCTTTTGAGCGAATGCGCGTCCCCAGTTGGTGGTTTCTTCGGAGGAGTGCGTGATGATTTCTTCAGGCACCGTGTTGGATCTCCCGGAGAAGCCAGGCTCTCGCTTCGGGCAATGTTCGTGCAACCTCATCGGCGAGCACACCCGAAGAGCCAGCGACGTGTTCCTGAAAATCACCGGACTTTCCATGTAGGTAGACTCCGAGTGCGAGAACGCGGAGCCAGTCGTCTGTGCCAAATTGCGAGGTGAGTGCGGCCAGGACACCGGTCAAGACATCGCCAGTGCCACCCTTCGCCAAGCTGGGTCCGCCCGTCGTGTTCACGAAGACGCGTCCGTCAGGCGCGGCGAGAATCGTGTGGTAGCCCTTCAGGATGACGTGAGCGTTCCATTTTTTTGCGGCCGAAATGGCGACATCCAAGCGATCGCCCTGGACTTCGGAATTGCTAATGCCGAGCAGGCGAGCCATCTCGCCGGGATGCGGCGTGATAGCGAGATGAGGCGATTTGCGCTTGGCAAGCTTGTCGGCTTCGCCGTCGAAGCAGTTCAAACCGTCGGCGTCCAGGATGACCGGAATAGGCGACTCGCGGACGATTTGCTGCACGACCATGCGCGTTTCAACGTGAGTGCCGATTCCCGGCCCGACTGCGACCGCGGATTTGTCCTCTAGGAGCTTCGTCATTCGTCCAGAAGAAGAATTTGCCGCGGCAATTCCGCCGGTCTTTGTGGAAAGAAGCGGCTCGGTCATGTACTCGGCGTACGACGTGGCGACCACGGGCTGCACCTCATCGGGCGTGGCGATGGTGGTTAGTCCCGCGCCAGCGCGCAAGCAGGCGTATCCAGCGAGCACAGCCGCCCCGGATTTTCCGCGCGAGCCGGCCACAATTACGGCGTGGCCAAAGGTGCCCTTGTGCGAATCGGCGGCGCGCACCATCGGTAGCGATGCGAACTCATCCGGGCCGGCCCATCGCAACGTACCTTTCCCGACTTCTTCCACGAGTTGCGATGGTGAGCCGATATTTGAGACGTGCAAGATGCCGCAGGCTTCGCTGCCTACTCCCGTTAGCTGGCCCACCTTCGGGGCGGTGAAGGTCACGGTCAGGTGAGCGCGCAGCACCGGGCCGGCTGGCGCTTCACCGTCGGATGGAAGGCCCGAGGGAGTGTCTACGGCAAATATCAGAATCGGCCAAGTTCCCGTCGCATTGCGTGAAAGCTCATTGAGATCAGTAATGACTCTCGCGACTGTGCCGGTTGCGGCGCCACGCAGTCCGGTTCCCAACATCGCATCCACGATCACATTGGAGCCGGAAACTTCACGCCAAATCCGCTCCCAACTCTCTTCCCCGTCAACGCAGTCAAAGTCGCCGCCGCTTTCGATCCAGCGCGACAGGCTGGCCGCCGCGTCGCCGCGTACCTCTTCCCTTTTGCCAAACAAAATCACGCGCGTCGGCAGTTTCTGTGCGCGCAGATGCCTCGCCACGACGAACCCATCGCCGCCGTTATTTCCTTTCCCGCACAATACGCCCACGCGAACCCGCTTGCGCTCCGACACGACGCGCCACAGGGCCTTTGCGGCGGCGCGGCCTGCATTCTCCATCAATTGCGAGCCAGGAATGCCGAAGCGCTCGGTCGTGAGCCGGTCAACTTCGCGCATCTCGTCGGCAGTCAGTGCTTTCATGGGAAATTCTCACGCAGCGATCAGAGCATCCACCCGCCGCTCACGTTCAGGACCTGGCCGGTCACATACTCCGCCTCATCGGAAGCAAAGAACGCCACAGCAGCCGCGACATCTTCGACCGTGGGCGGCCGGCCAATCGGGAAGCGCGCATCGCGCATGCGCCGCGCTTCATTGAGCGTCAATTCCTTTTCGTCAATGCTCGAAGGATTCACGACGTTTACAGTGATGCCATTCTTTGCTTCTTCGAGCGCGAGCGAACGAGATAATGCTACCACCGCGGCTTTCGCGGCGGCGTAGGCCGAAATTTTCGCCTGTCCGAATGCGCGCTCCGCTCCGACGGCGCCCAGGTTGATCATGCGGCCCCAGCGCCCCCGGCGCATCAACGGCAGAGCCGCGCGGCTGACGTAGACGACGCTCGAAAGATTTGACGAAAAAATACCCTGCCAATCCTCGAGCGAGGATTCCGCCAAGGTACCCCAACGAAAGCCGCCGACGTTGTTGACGAGAATATCGAGCCGGCCGTAGCGGTCCGCGATCGTTTGAATCAGCTGCTCGGCGCGCGCCGGGTCGGTGACGTCCGTTTCGACGGCGACGCAATCCGCGCCGCTGGCCTGCAATTGACGGAGCGCCTGTTGCGCCGCCGTCTTATTGGAAAGATAGGAAATGGCGATGCGCGCGCCCTCTTGCGCCAACCGGACGGCGATTCCTCTTCCAATGCCCCGGCTTCCTCCCGTAATCAGCGCCACACGATTGACAAGCGGCATTCGTCTCCTCGGCAACAATTCTGGAAAGCTGGCCAGTATAGCCCACTCGCGATACGCGCACTACCGCGCCCCTGAGCCATGTGCCTCACTGCAATAGCTAGCGGAGCCGCGCGACGACCACGGTCATGTCGTCGGCCTGCTCGGGCGTGCCCGCCCACTCTTCCGCGGCCATCATCAGCGATTGTCCTACCACACGCGGTGCGGATGATTGCACGCGAATCGCCGCCTCTTGCAAGCGGCGGATGCCAAACTCTTCGCCGTAGACGTTTTCGGGTTCGACCAAACCGTCGCTGTATTGCACGAGGATCGCGTTGGGAGGCACGAGGACGGAATCCTCCTCGTAGACGTAGTCTTCGACGACGCCGAGGACCATGCCACCCTTGTCGAGATGCTTCGAGGTCCCGTTCTGAATGAGGAATCCAGGCAAATGGCCGGCATTCGTGTAGCGAAGCGTTCGCGTGGCACTGTCGTAGATCGCGATAAAAAAAGTAGCGAAGCGGTCGTCGGCGGTGTTTCGCACCATGTGCGTGTTCAGAATAGCCACGAGTTCCGCCGTACTCATCTTTTCGCTGCCAACTGCCAACAACTGGCTGCGCAGCGCGGCTTGCAGGCTGGCCATCAAGAGCGCGGCGGAGATTCCCTTCCCGGAAATATCGGCGAGCGCAATAGCCAGATGCGTTGGGCTAAGTTGGATGAAATCGTAGTAATCGCCGCTGACGGTGCGCGCAGCCTTGCAAATTGCTTCCAATTCGACTCCCGCGACACGCGGCACGGCTTGCGGGAAGAGCTGGTTCTGCACCTCGCTGGCGATGGCGAGCTCGTTCTCCAGGCGTTGGCGCTTCTTGGACTCTTCAAGCAATCCGCTGATGGAGCCGGTCATGTCGTTGAAGGATTGACCAAGGACGCCCAACTGATCCCGTCGCTCGATGCGCACACGATGCGTCCAGTCGCCAGCGCGGACGTATTGCGTGGCTTCGTAGAGGTCGCTTACTGCGCGAGTGATGCGCCGCGTAAGCACGATACCGGTGATGAGCGCGGCGGTTTCGATCAGTAGAAAAAATCCACTGACGACGATGAACCCGATAGCATAAAAATCGCTCAATTCCCCCAGCGATGAAAAAATGCGCGCGTTCAAGCGCGAGGGCCGCGCGTTGAAAGTCGCAAGAACGGGCCGCCGAGGATCGATAACACCCTTGGGGCCTACGAAAACGGCGTCGAG
Organism: Candidatus Acidiferrum sp.; assembly: GCA_049641765.1. Lineage (GTDB taxonomy): Bacteria > Acidobacteriota > Terriglobia > Acidiferrales > UBA7541 > Acidiferrum. Next base: position 925 of record JBAQJX010000115.1, on the reverse strand, counting down.
ACGCGAGAGGCCCGTGATCGCTGGGTCGATCCAATAAGAGGTGGGATACAGCACGCGGTTGCGCGCCAGAATTCGTCCGGTTGTTTCGTACTGAAAAGTATCCGAGGTATAGAGAATCCCCTGCCGATTGCCGCCCTCGAAGCGCCTGGTCAAATTAAATTGAATCGCGCCGAGATCGGGGGCAATCGTGGACAGAAATTCCGGAGTAACGGGCACTTGGAGCGTAACGACACGGAAGCCGTTTGCTTCGGGCATCGCGCGGATGCTCATGAGATAGAGCGTGTCGCCCTGTTCGAGAAGTCCGGTGAAAGCGTTCTTTGTCGGTCCAGCGATTTTCCGCAATAACGAGGGGTCGTTTGAGAATTCAATGCTGAGGTGAGGCAGCTCCTCGTCGTGGACCATGTGCGATTGCGCCGAGAGGACATGTTCCGATTCTTCTTCGGAAACGCCTTTCGGCAAGGTACGGTGCGCGGCAGCAATATGATCGGTGATGTCCGCCATCATGGCGACGCGACGCTGAATATCGCCATAGAGCAAGTAAGCTCCCAGCTGCGAATAGAGAATCTGTCCTGCAAGAATGACGAGTGTCAGAATCAGCAGGATGGGAACAACGGCGATGAAGAGATAGGCGACGATCAGCCGGTTGCGCAAACTCCAGAGAAGACGCGTGCGCCACCATCCGGCGAGCCGGACCAGAAGATAAACGGTAGCGACGACGGCAACAAACTTCAGGAAACTGGCGAAGCCGCTGTTCAAGTCGAGAAGTGCGGAAACAACCCCGCCAATGATGAGCAGAACGGCGAGCAGGTCGGCGCGAGAGAGCCGGCGCCATGCAAAGCGGATTTTCGCGGACAGGGATGTCATGGTGAAAGAGCTGGAAGAACTACTTTACCTGAAGAAGCGGCGAGCGCGAAAAGGCCAAACC
>JBAQJX010000112.1:0-22077 GCA_049641765.1 Candidatus Acidiferrum sp. | reverse complement strand
GAAAAAACTGCTCGCGAGAGAAAAATACGATCTACTTATCTGCGACTTCTTATTGACCGCCGCGGTCGTGCCCTGGGATTGGCCGAAACCGAAAGTGCTTTTCACGCACAACATCGAAGCCGTCATTTGGGAGCGGCATTATCAGGTCAGCAAAAATCCGATCTGGAAAGCCGTAAGTTACCGGGAATTCCGTCTGCTCGAGAGGATGGAGCGTAATTACGTTTCGCGCGCAGAGCACGTGCTGGCGGTATCGGAAAATGATCGCGACTTTTTCCTGAAGTATGCACCGAAAGACAGAATGAGCGTGATTCCCACCGGGGTCGATGTCGATTATTTCAGTCCCGGGCAAGGGGAAGAAGAGCCGGAGTCGATCGTTTTCACGGGCTCGATGGATTGGACGGCGAACGAAGATGGGATTGTTTTCTTTATCGAAAAAGTTATGCCGCCGGTGAGAGAGCGGTTCCCGCAAGCGAAGTTGTACGTAGTGGGCCGGAGGCCAACGGCGCGCTTGAAGCGAATCGGGGAGAGTGAGAAGAACGTAGTGGTTACCGGGACGGTGGATGACATTCGACCGTACCTGGCGCGCGGGTCGGTTTATGTGGTGCCTCTGCGGGTCGGCGGCGGAACGCGCATCAAGATTTTTGAAGCGATGGCGGCAGGCAAGGCGGTGGTCTCAACGACGATTGGGGCGGAAGGATTGCCGGTGCGAACGGAAGAGAACATCCTTCTTGCGGACGAGCCCGAGACCCTCGCCAAAAGCGTCATCGAATTGTTGAGCGACCGCGTGAAACGTGAACGAATTGGCGAAAATGCGCGCAAGCTCGTCGCGGAAAATTACAGTTGGAAGGCCGTGGGCAAGACTTTGGCAGACGTGCTCGAAGGAGTTGCCGCTATCCCGGAACGAGTGCCGGAACTGAGCAGAGTCGATTAGTCGCCGAAACCAGTTTGTTCCGGCCCAAGGATTGGGCGGCCGAGAAGCTTCAATTGAACACTTCAGTTAGGAACAATCTCTCTCTGACGATCAGGTAGAACGGAAGCCCGCTTTTTGCATGGCTGTTCGCGCTTCCGGATTTTTCATAAAGATATCCCACACGAGGCCGGTGCGGTGATTTTCCGCCATGAGCATCGTGATGCCGAGGTCGATTCCCAAAACATCTTGGTCATACCAGCCGGTGAGAGGATTGAAAGCGTCCACGAAACCGTAGTGCGCCCAGGCCTTGGCTCTATAAGGGCCGCGAATATTGCGCAAGACGCGCATACAATCATCGAAAAGAAAGGTGAGCGAGCCGCCCGTTGCGCAAGGCACGATGCTGCCGTCGATCGGCCCCTGCGGAGGGGGACCACCCCAAGCGGTGTAGCCGTTCGCGTAGTCGGATGCGCTGATTCCCCACAAATCCTCACCGTAGTCCGGAAAACGGTCGTGCAACGAAAGGCAAAAAAGCTTGTGAGCTTTCGTCGCTTTAATGGAGTTATCGAAATAATCGGCGTAAGCGTCGCGCTTGTTCCTGAAGTCGAACCACGCGTGTGAATACTGGTGCGTGAAAATCGGATCGTTGCCGGAGATGTATTCGATTCCCTGGTATTTGATGACCGGGCGCGTCCAGGCACTCCAACTCTCGGGTGAAATCTTGTGCGTGGGAGAACCGATTGCCAAAAGGTAGATCATCATCAGCTCGCAATAGTGTTCCCATCGCGCATTCAAGAAGCCGGATTCAGGCAGCCAGCCCATCGAAAGAGTGGAACCGCCATTCAGCATCCACGGCCAATCGACGCGCTCGTATATTTTCGTGGCGAGATCCTTGATTTCCTGGTCGGCGAAATATTGCCGGGCGGTGAGCACGCCGCATAGAAGCAAGGACGTGTCGATGGAGGAGAGTTCGCATTTTTCCCAGCGGCGGCCGTCGTCCATGTGAATGAAGTGGAAGTAGAAACCGTGCACATTGGGAAGATCGTTCGCCAAAAAGCGGAGAGTATTGCGGACGCGATTCAGGATCTCGGCGGACTTTCCGAACCCGCGACGTTCACCGATACACAGACTGGTGAGACCAAAACCTGTGGCGGCGATGCTGGCCATTTCCCGCGTGTCATGTCCATTAGCCAGGGCGCGGTCCTTCACCTGTCCGGTCTTTTGGTGCGCTTCGTTCCAAAAAAAGTCAAAGGTTGTGCGCTGAATTTCGTCCAGCAGATTGTCGTCAGTCCCGTCATAAGGCTCACCCAGCGGCGGGACAAATGTTTTTTGCAAAGCGTCTGCGCGGAGGGCCAGCGGCGCAAGGGACGTGGAGAGAAGGCCAAGTCCGCAGAGGCGGATAAGGTCTCGACGGCGGTACAAGGAAGATTCAGACATATTCTTCTTCTCGTTCTTCGTTTCTATTTCGTGATCTCTAGAGACCCTTCGGAGCCCTGCGCGGAGTCCGGACTGACCCAGATTGTCACGCGGGCAGACTCGACGTCGTACTTGTTGTGATCGTCCCAGAGCGCGAAGGCATCCGGTCCCATGGAAAACGTGACGCGCTGCGTCTCGCCAGGGCCGAGCTTCACGTGTTGGAAGCCTTTCAGTGCGCGAACGGGCTGTGCGGTGCTGGTGCCCTCGAGTCGAACGTAAAGTTGAACGGTCTCTTCGCCTGCACGCGTGCCCGTGTTGGTAATTTCGGCGGTGACGGTTAGTTCGTGGTCCGAAGCGTGATCTGCGTCCTCAAGATCGTGGTTGAGTTTGGCGGCGCTCAAATTTGTGGCGCTGATTTGCGGCGGCCCGAAGCGAAAGCTGCTGTAGGAGAGCCCATAGCCGAAGGGAAACTGAGGAGAGTTCTGCTCGTCTATGTAGCGCGAAATGTATTTGACGGAACCTTCCCAGGGAGCACGAGTGAGATCCGCGCCGCCCGCGGGACGGCCGGTGTCGAGCGCGTCATAGTAAAGCGGTTCCTGCCCGACGGCGCGGGGCCAGGAGACGACGAGTTTGCCTGTCGGATTCGAATCGCCGAAGAGGGTTCGAACGAGCGCGGGGCCGGCTTGCACGCCCGGAAACCAAGCTGCGAGAACGGCAGGGACGTGCGCAAACGCCCACGGAAGCGTCAGCGGACGGCCGCTGAAAAGAATGAGAACGACAGGTTTCCCAGCGGCGACGATGGCTTCAAGAAGTTGCTCTTGACGGCCGGGCAAGCCGAGATGCGCGCGGGAAGCAGCTTCGCCAGTCATTTCCGGACCATTTTCTCCCAGAGCAAGAACCACGATGTCGGATTCTTTTGCGGCGCTTACTGCTTCCGCGAGTTGTTCATCCGAACCGCCGGTGATTTCGCTGCCCTTCGCGTAGCGCACGTGATCCGAGCCGAGTTTCTCGATGAGCGCGGCGCGCAAGGTGACTACGTCTTCGGGACGGCTTTTCGCGGACCAGGAACCAAGCATGTTCGCGGCATCATCCGCGAGGGGGCCAATGAGGGCGATGTGCTCGACGCCAGTCGAAAGCGGAAGAACCGGCGATTCGTTGCTGATGGGGGCGTTGTTCAAAAGAACGAAGGAGCGCTCGGCGGCCTCGCGCGCCAACAGGACGCTCTCCGGCTGGAGCATCGCCGACGCTTCCCTTTTTTCATCGGCGTAGGGATGTTCGAACAAGCCCAACGCAAACTTGACGCGCAGCACATCGCGAACTGCTTGATTCAAGCTTGATTCAGGAACCTCACCGGAGCGAACGAGTTTCGCGAGATTTTCGTGATAAAAACTGCTGACCATATCCATTTCCACGCCGGCAAGAAAGGCCTTTCGCGACGCCGTCGCAGGATCATTGGCGATGCCATGCGGAATCAGTTCCGCAATGGATGTCCAGTCGCTGTCCACCAGGCCGCGGAAGCCCCATTCCTTGCGCAGGATTTCCTTGATGGTGAAAGGATTGGCAGAAGCAGGAACGCCATTAAGGGAATCGAACGCGGTCATGATGGAAGCGGCGCCTGCCTCGATCGCGGCGTGAAAGGGCGGGAGATAGTATTCCCTCAGCGTGTGTTCGGAGATTTCCACTGAGTTGTAGTCCCGGCCGCCTTCCGCCGCGCCATAGCCGACGAAATGTTTAACGCAGGCGGCAACGCTATCTGGATTCGAAAGCCGGTCGCCTTGATAGCCGCGTACATATGCTTGCGCAATTGCCGAGCCGAGGTAGGGATCTTCCCCGGCGCTCTCCGTCATGCGTCCCCAACGTGCATCTCGAGCGATGTCCACCATCGGCGAAAAGACCCAGCGAATTCCCGTTGCCGAAGCTTCGCGGGCGGCAACGCGGGCGACTCTCTGGATGAGTTCCGGATCCCAGGTGGAGGCCAACCCCAGCGGGACTGGAAACTCGGTTCGAAAGCCGTGGATGACGTCCTGGCCAAAAAGAACGGGAATATGCAAGCGGGATTTCTCGACGGCAATGTGTTGGTACGCGTTTATCTCTTGGGCGGTGGTGACGTTGATGAGCGATCCAATTTCGCCCTTCGCGAGCATGGCGTTGTAGTCGATCGGGACGCCTGCAGGACCGGCGGGCTGGCCGACGGAATACTGGACGAGCTGGCCAACTTTCTCGTCCAACGTCATCTTGCGAAGAAGGGCGTCGATTTGCAGAGCGATCTTCGGATCGACGGAATTGATCGAGGCAGAATGTGGCGCCTCGGTGCGGGAAGCTGCGCGTGCTGCGGGCTCCTGGGCCGTGGCGGGCAGTGAGCCGAGCAGGAAGCAGGCCACGAGGACGAAGCGAGTGAGTGGGGTGACCACGATCTCAGGGACTCCGATTCAGCCGAAGACGTGCAACCAAACGTCTTTAATTAGGCGCTAAAAGCACTAACACCTTACTTGAATCTGGGCCGTTTTTGGCAACAACGCCAAATTCCCTTGAGCGATCGAATTGCCGTTCCCCGCAAGAAAATCCTTATTCTTTGGGAATTATTGCAGCTGAGCGATCCGCAGGAAATTTGGTGTTTTTGCCTTCCTCCTTGGAAACAGCATGGTAAACCGATTTAGTAATAGACTCAAGCACGGGCGGAAAGTATTTGGCGTGCCGAAAAAAGGGCCATTCAAGGGCCTTGTCCTGCCGGATACCTTATGGGAGACTACGTGCCCAGATCGTCCATGCGCCGCTCAAAAGCAAGCAGCAGTTCCGCCCCAGGGAAACGCCCGGGCACAGGCGTGAGCCTGAAATCTCTTGCCGAACACCTCGGCCTCTCGCAAGCTGCCGTATCTTTCGTGATTAACCGATCCCCCGCAGCAAAATCGATTCCGCCACGCACGCAGGAACTGATTCGGGCGGCTGCTCGCGAACTCAACTACCGGCCGAATCACCTGGCCAGGTCGCTTCGGCAACAGAGGAGCTTCACCATCGGTGTGGTCGTCCCTGAGATCAGCGAGGGCTATGCCGCGCTCGTCATGTCCGGCATCGAGGATTATCTGCTGGAGGAAGGCTACTTCTATTTTGTGGTTAGTCACCATCACCGGGCCGAACTCATCGAAGAGTATCCTCTACTTTTGCAGCAGCGCGCCGTGGAAGGTTTGATTGCGGTGGATACGGTTTTGACTGAGCAAGTAGATGTGCCGGGCGTTGCGGTGTCCGGCCACAGAAGCGTGCCCGGCGTGACGAACATCGTCCTCAACCACGAAAGGGCTGCATGCCTTGCCTTGCAACACCTGACCTCACTTGGGCACCGCCGCATAGCGTTCATCAAAGGGCAGGAATTCAGCTCGGACACCAAAGTGCGCTGGGAGGCCGTCAGCGAAGCATCCAAAAAATTTGGCGTCAACGTAAAGGCAAATTTGGTTGGCCAACTCGAGGGCGAGTCATCATCCCCGTTGTTGGGGTACCAGGTCACACAGAAAATTCTGGCCAACGAGGAACCGTTCAGCGCGCTCTTTACGTTCAACGACATCTCGGCCATCGGCGCGATCCAGGCGTTGCGCGAAGCGGGGCGCCGCGTGCCCGAGGACGTGTCCGTCGTGGGTTTTGACGACATCCAAAGCGCGGCCTTCCAAAATCCCGCGCTGACGACAGTGCGCCAACCGCTGCGCGAAATGGGAAAGATTGCGGCGGAAACCCTGTTGCAGCGGATCACCGCGCCGGCGAAGACTTCTTACGCGAAAGAGATCATTGTTGAGCCGGAATTGGTTGTGCGTGGGAGCACATCGCGCCTTCCGAAGTCCAACTAACGCGCTCATCCATCCATGTGGGCAAACTTCTATGGGGCGCTCCGCTCAAGGAGCGAGCCTAACGGCGTGGTCGTAGCCGGTCATTTCGAGATAGCCCACGCCGTGCAGTGGCGCCTTCCCGCGGTGCCCGTCGAGAGTGATCGCTCCCTCCCAATAGGTCGGAACAAAACTCGTACTTCCAGTTAGCTCCTGGCTATCTAAAGGAGTGCGAGCTTCGAGTTCGATTCCCAGACTCGGGACCGCGATTTTCCACGCGATGGGATAGACCGCATGCGTTGCAGGGCTGGCCCACGTTTCGGAAAGTGGCTGCAAGGTGAAGTCGCTGACCTTTAGATGGGTGGATTTGCCCTGGGCGTCGACGTACGTCCCGGCGGAAAATGGATCGACGGAACCATCCTTTCGCCGAATGTGAAAAAGCATCAGTTCGGTGTTGTCCTCGAATTGCAGGCTTAGCCAATCCCAGCCGACTTGGCCGGACTCGAGTTGATGAGTGAAGAACTCATGGTCCATCCAGGCCAGCCCGGCCACCTGCAAGCGCTCGCCGTTTAATTCGATATGGCCGCTCGCTGCCAGCCGTGTCAGCGAAACGTAGTAGGACGCATGCCCCGATCCTTCGGATTTCTGGCTGACTCCGTTTTCGCCGTTTATAATTGGCGGTTTTTCCGGATGCAACGTGAGATGCACTTGAAAACGAGGATCAATGGCTTGGAGTTCTTGGTCGGAGCCCTCCCATTGAATCTGGCAGTCGCCGTTCCAGATGCGCCTGCTCGATGCACTCACGCCGGCAATTCCGGGTCCGGCGCGGTTGAGCCTTTCCGAGTGATAGAAACGATGGCCGTCTAGATCGCTGAGGGCGAGATGCGCCAGGTAAAGATCCCTTACCTCCCACACCGCAGATTGCGCTTGGTCGCGGCTGACACCCTGGCGAAAAAAAGTAAGCTCGAAACCGTACCGATGACCGCTCGCGGATTTCAGATTGCCGGTGTAATACCACCACTCCGTTTGAAAGTCGGGATGGTCAAAATAATCGCGAGGGAATTCGAATCGATAGCCGGGCGTGGCCGTGCGGTACTGCGCAGCGAGAGGATGGAAGAGCAGAAACGTGGCGGCCAGTGCGGTCACATGACGGAATCTATTCTTCACGGACTGCCTCAAGTGGATTGAGCCTCACGGCAACCTGCGCGGGGTACAAACCTGCGAGCACCGTGGCGATGTAAACCGAGCTGAGAGCCGCCAGCAAAACCGCGACTGGCCAATGAAATCGAATCGTCCAGCCGAAGGACTGTTTGTTGATGACGAAGATGAGGACCAATGAAAGCGCTATCCCCAGCGCAAGTCCCACGAAATTCGCCAGCAGGCCGAGGATACCGGCCTCAACAAGAATTTGCTTGCGCACTTGCCCTTCCGCAGCGCCGAGAAACCGCAACAAACCCAGTTCGCGGCGGCGGTCGATGACCAGAGCCAGGAGCGCGCCAGCGATTCCGATCACTGCGACGATTATGGCGATGGCCTCGAGTGCGTAAGTAATCGCAAATGTACGATCGAAAATGCGGATGGCCTCTGCGCGCAAATCGATATTGGAGGCGACCAGAATGCGATGGCCGGCGGATGCCTGAGTGATTTCTTTCCGAACTGCCCCGAGGGACGCGCCGGACGCGGCGTAGACGGCCAGATTCGATGGAGCGGGGTCCGGCAAGTAGCGCAGCATCGTTTGGCGGTCCATCAGGATGGTTCCGCGTTCGCTGCCGTAGTCGTAGTAAATGTCGACGACGCGAAAAGATGGCCGAGCCTCGCCGAGAGGCAGCGTAATGATGTCGCCAGTGCGCACGTGGTGTTTGTAGCTGAAAGGCTCGCTGACGAGCACTGCATTCGTGCCCCGAATCTGCGAGAGCACTTCTCCCGCAGGCCGACCGGAAAGAAAGTTCGAACGCTGTTCCAATCGCAGCGCGCTCAAATCCACGGATGCCAGCGTCGCGGGCATTCCGTCATAGCTGATTTCGTACGCGCGCAATCGATCCACTCCTGCAACACCAGGCAACTTGCCGATGGCGTCCGCCAATTCAAGGGAAATGGTTGGGTGGCGATCGGGAGCGGGCACGCCGGCAGGACGCACATAGAGATCGGCGGGAAGGCGGTCGTTCATCCAGATCCGAACCGTCTCGCGGAAACTGCCCACCATGATCCCGACGGAAACCATCATGGCAATGGTGGTGGAGAGCGCGCCAACAAGCACGGATGTACGGCGAAGCGAGGCGGAAAGGCTTTGCGAGCCCAGCAGAGCTTCGACGCCCAACCTTTTGCCCAGCCAATGTGAGAATCGCGAAATCGATGCGTACGTGAAAGCCGGAATCGCAAGGGCGGATGCGATCAGGAGCAGGATGCCCGCAAGATAACCAAAAAGGGGTTTGCCCTGGATTGCTGGGACACGAGTTGCGACCGCAGCGGCGATAGCAAGGGTTAGCGCAAACCGTAGATCGCGCGACTTGTGCATACGCGCCGTGTATTCGCGCCTGCCGCGCGCCATGGCCTCGACAGGGGAAACGAGCGAAGCTTCACGCGCCGGGGAGTACGCGGAAGCAACGGCTACCCCAACGCCGATGAGGAAGGCGAGCGCCACGGACCACACGCTTAGTTCAATCGCTCCAGGACGGCTGCTGACATAAAGCGATTCCACTGTGGTGGCCATAAGTGTCACCGCTCCGGACGCCAATGCGCGGCCCAGCGGAAGACCGACCGCGGCCCCGGCTAATCCGAAAAAAGCTGCTTCGCCAAGGAAAGCGGCAAGCACTGCCCCGCGACTTGCGCCGAGTGCGCGAACAATTCCTGTTTGCGGACGTCGGCGCACCACGGATACCGAGATCGTTTTGTAGATGAGGAACGCTCCAACAAGGAGCGCAATGTAGCTCAGCAACTGTAGGTTCCACCGAAAAGCCGCGAGCATCTGGCGATTCTCGTTTGTGCCCGTTCCTTGCGGGCGGACTTCGATGCCGGGAGGCAATGCGGCACGCAAACGCTGCTCCCACTCTTCCAGAGACGGCGTCGATGGAACTTTCAGAAGAATGCGATCGACGCGGCCGAACCGGTTCAGCGCGCGTTGGGCTGCGGCGAGGTCCATCACGATGGCGGACTCATTCCCATTCGAATCCGGATAAACGCCGCGCACGGTAAATTCGCGAACTTGATCGTTGATCAGCAGCCGAACGCGGTCACCCGCCTTTTCGTGCAGGCTCGCGCCCACCCAGATGCTCTCGGGATCTTGCATATAACGCAGGGCCTCATCAGGCGACACAGGGTCTTCGTTCAAACTGGCTTGCCTGGCCGTGGCTCTTTCGTCTGAGCTGCTTTCCGCAACCAGATCGAGGCCAATCAGCGGGAGAGTTTGCCCCGTTTCGACAAGGACTGCCGAATCTTCGATCCGCGTCGAAACGCGAATGGAGTAAGGAAGCGTCGCAATGGTTCCCACCACCTGTTCCGGAACGCCGCCCGATGCGACAACTTCGAGATCGTTGCCGCCAGTCAACGTTTCCATCGAAGCGCGAAAAGAACCCGTGGCCGCGGTTCCAGCAAGATCCATCGCCAAAACGACCGCGACGCCCAGCGCCACCGCGAGAATCGTCAACGCCGCGCGCACCGGCTCGCGAAGAAGCGGACGAAGCATCAAGCGGCAAAAAAGGAAGACGCGTCCCATGTCAACCCCGGGTGATCTCCTCGATTTTTCCGTCGCGCAAACGCACGATGCCATCGGCGAGCGCGGCCGCTTCCAGGCTGTGCGTGGCCACGAGGGTGGCAGTGTTTCGTTCCCGCGTCAGACGCTTCAGGAGTTCCAGGATGACGTTGCCCGTGACGGAATCGAGATTGCCCGTTGGTTCATCGGCCAGCAGAACGGCCGGCGATTGAATCAGCGCGCGAGCGATACCCGCGCGCTGCATTTGCCCGCCGGAAAGCTGATGGGGATAGCGGTTGCCCAGACCGTCGAGCTCCACCCAGGAGAGCCTCTCTTGCGCGGCAGTGCGAGCATTCGGCTTTCCGGCGAGAAGCAGAGGCAGCTCCACATTTTCAAAGACCGTGAGCGTATCGAGCAGTTGAAACGATTGGAAGACGAAACCGACCTTCTCGCGCCGCAGAAGGGTCAAACCTGCATCCTTCAAATCCGAAGTCTGCATGCCATCGAGCAGCACACGGCCGGAAGTAGGAAAATCCATCGCGCCGGCCAGATGGAGCAAGGTCGATTTCCCGCAGCCGCTTCTTCCGACCAAAGTCAGAAATTCGCCGCGGTTGACCTCCAGCGAAACGCCGTCCAAAGCGCGGACTCGCTGGCCATCGGTCACATATTCTTTGCTCACGTTCTGAAGTTCGACGATCGCCATGACTCATGATGAGGCTTTTGCAAGGCGATATGCCAGAGTGCCGGCGGCCGTGACCCATCCCTCCGGCCTTTTCGGCGGGCCAAACGCTTATTGAGCCTTCCCCCTCCCTGTTATAGACTTCGCACCCAGAATCTGGAATCGCGAACGCCGTCTTTTTCGAACTGCTGTGATACGCGCAAGGGGCCACGTAAAGGCAGATTGAACCGAGCAGCAGATCCTGCATGGCAAACGCCTGCGGGCGCAGGGAGGAACGGATGCTGTTTGCAGCGCAGGTCGCGATTGCCCACAAGAACATTGCCACGTTGGATCTCGTCATCATCGGGATCTATTTCGCCATCGTCTTCGGCATCGGACTTTACTTTTCCGCCAGAGAGCGCACTTCAGAGAATTACTTCCTCGCCGGCCGCGACGTCGGCTGGTTCTTCATCGGCGCGTCCCTGTTTGTGTCGAACATTTCAACCGAGCACTTCATCGGTTTGTCTGGCACGGGAGCCTCGTCGGGCCTCGCGGTTGGCCACTTCGAATGGCTTGCCTGCCTGATTCTGCTCATTCTCGGGTGGGTGTTCGTCCCCTTTTACCTGCGCTCGAACGTATTCACCATGCCGGAATTTCTCGAACGGCGCTTCAATCGCAATTGCGCCGTATATCTGGCGGCCATCTCCATCATCGCCTACATATTCACTAAAATTTCCGTGCAGCTTTATGCGGCCAGCGTCGTTCTCGAACGTGTCGCCGGATGGTCTTTGTGGAAGACAGCTGTCGTTCTGGTCATCGCCGTCGGCATTTACACCATCGCCGGCGGATTGGCAGCAGTCATTTACACAGACACTGTCCAGACTTTGATTCTGATCACTGGCGCCGTTGCCTTGACGATCATTGGTCTTCACCGCGTGGGTGGGCTCGAACATTTGCGGACGATGGTGCCCGCTAGTTACTTCCACATGATAAAACCGGCTTCCGATTCGCAATTTCCATGGACAGGCATCTTTTTTGGCGCGCCCATCCTCGGCATTTGGTATTGGTGTACGGACCAAGTCATCGTGCAGCGCGTGCTTTCCGCCCGCGATGAAGGGCACGCGAAATTAGGCACCATCTTTGCCGGCTTTCTGAAGATTTTGCCTGTATTCATACTCGTGCTGCCCGGAATCATCGCATTCGCACTTTTTCCGGAACAGGTGAAGAAGCCCGACTATGCATATCCCACCCTCATCCTGAACCTGTTGCCCACTGGCCTTGTAGGCCTCGTTATGGCCGCCCTGCTCGCCGCGGTGATGGGAGCGATGAGCAGCGTCTTCAACTCCGCGTCCACGCTCGTGACCTTGGATTTTTACAAGAAGATTCGCCCGCTCGCCTCCGAAGGACAACTCGTTAACTTCGGCCGCATCGCGACCGGCGTGATGGTGCTGCTCGGACTCCTCTGGGTTCCGTTTATCCACTACATCAGCAGCCAGCTCTACATTTATTTGCAGAGCGTCCAGGCATATATCAGCCCGCCGATTTCCGCTTGCTTCGTGCTTGGCATTTTGTGGCCGCGCTTGAATGGGTCGGGAGCGATCAGCTCGCTTCTGACGGGATTCGTGTTAGGCGCTACGCGATTCATTCTCGAGCTGGCGGATCAGGCGGGCGGCGGGCATTTCCAATCGCCCGTCATTCGCTGGATCGTCGACATGAATTTTCTGCACTACGCGATCTTCATGTTTGTGGTTTGCTCGCTCGTCCTCGTTGTGGTCAGCCTGATGACCAAAGCGCCCGAACGCAAACAGCTTGCAGGATTGACCTTTGCGACCGTCGACGACAAGATCGAAACCACGGTGTTGGATCCGCGCGCGCGAAAGCCCGCGCAGGAAACCCCGATGGAATTCCGCATTAACGTTTTCTTCAGCCTGCTGCTGGTTGCGACTGTCGTCGGATTGTGGATCTATTTCCGGTAGCAACCGCTCCGCGCGGAACAAATGAAAGTGTCTGCCATCCGGACCTTGAAGCCGAACGTCACGCAAGAAGAGGCTATCCGCATCTTCCGATCGGGCGGGTTCAGTGCGGCATATTGGAGGATTCGAAACGGACCGCTGCAGCGCATTGCGGATGCCTACGTGCCGTTCTGGGTGTATGAGGTGCGCTACGAAGTGGTCGGCGCGCTGCACAGGCGCATTTTCGCGCTTGATGCCGTTCACGGGGCCCTCGACTTGTTCGAGTTTCCCCACGTACCGAGAGACAACGAGCTAATCACGGTCGAGACGCGCAATCATCTGATCCCGCGTTTGAAGCCGGAAGCCGCCGAAGAGCGGTTGAAAATGAAAGTTCTCCGCGTGCTTTTCCAGCAAGGCTTTTTCAAGATGCGTGCATTGAAAGTGGAAATGACTCCACTCTCCCTGGATGTGCACCTTCCTTATTGGCTCGCCTTTTACGGAATGAATGGCGCCGCAAAATGCCGCGTCATGGATGCGGTGCGGCGGCGAATCGAAGGCGCGAAAGCTTCGTCTTTTTTTGAAGAGTGGCTGGCAGCGTGGTGATTTGCGCGGCGCACGCCGTCCGTCGCGCTTAAGAGCTTTCCTCATGACAGCGTCAATTTTTAGCTCGTCAATCAAGAACAAAAATGGAAATGGACTGCGCGGGCATCGCGATGCGGGCCTCGCCCCCAAAGACCTCCGCTTTAGCTCCTCCAAAAAGCAGCGTGAAACCCGCCGCGCCTTGCGCAGGCGTGCCTTCTAGCGGAATTCTCAGCCCTCGCGGTTCCGCCAAATTGTTGAACGTTACGAGAACGCGCTCATCCTCCGTCTCGCGCAGAAAAACGTAAGAAGATTCATCCGCAGCGAGGTGCCACAACTTCCCGCTCTGCAGCGCGGGGTGCTCGCGCCTCAAACGCAAGAGCGTTTGCACATAACTGAACAGCTCCTGCTGCTTGGCGTCGCGTCCCTCTGCTGTGAAAGCATTCTTTGCGTCGCCAGGCCAGCCTCCCGGAAAATCGCGCCCGTTGTCGGGACCGCCTCCATCTTGCATTCCGATTTCGTCGCCATAGTACAGCTCGGGAATGCCGCGCACAGTCAACAACAGGCCAAGCGCCAGCTTGAATTTTTCCGGCGCGCTTCCCTCTGCGCCCGCAAGACGCGGCAAGGCATGATTCCCGAAAAACGTTACGAGCGATTCGGGATGTGGATACAGCCAATCGCTTCGCAAAATGTCCGCAATCCGCCCCGCCGCCGCATTGTGCAAAAGCACATCTCTCAGCGCGAAGCACAATGGATAGTCGAGGAGCGTATTCACTCCCGAATCGACCCCGTCAAATCTTCGTTCCCCGCCCGCGAAAAACGATGTCACGCTCGGATCAGGATGAAACACCTCTCCGACGGTCGTTAAGAAAGGATAGAGTTGGTGTAGGCTCCCGCCCCAGTTCGACCAAAATTTGCGCGGAACGTACGGAAACGTGTCCAGGCGGTAGCCATCCAGCCCCGAAGTTTCCGCCCACCAAATCGCGTTTTGCAAAAGATATTCCGCCACAACGGGATTTTCCGTATTCAAATCCGGCAGCGCGTTAAAGAGCCAGCTTTCCGTAAGATTCCGTGAGAGCCGCGCTGGTGCGTGGGGATCCGTCAGCAATTCGAATGGATCGTGAGGAATCGGTTGCTTGCTCGACTTCGCGTAAAACGCGCCGCCCGCGCCCGCGGAAGCATCGAGATGCCGCTGCGGTGTGCCGTGAAACCAGTCCGGCAGCGGCGGTTCGGCAACCCACGGATGCGTCGGCCCGACGTGGTTCGCCACAAAATCGAATAGAACCTTCATCCCGTGCTTGTGCGCTTCTGCGACGAGGTCCTGGTAATTCTGAATTGTTCCCAGATGCGGATCCACTTCGTAGAGATCGACCGCGCCATAACCGTGATAATCCTGCGCTGCGCCGTTCTTCAAAACTGGTGTCAGCGAAATCGTCGTAATCCCAAGATCCTTCAAATAAGAGAGATGTTCCCGGATCCCGCGCAGGTCGCCGCCATGATAGGCGCGCGGATTTGATCGATCATGCGTGCCTTGTGCTCCCGGAGGCTCGTCGTTCGTGGGATCGCCATTCGCGAAACGGTCCGGCAGGATGAGGTAAATCGCATCTTCGTTCGAAACTCCGCGAAATCCTTCCAGTTTCATTCTCCGCGCGGCCAGCGGCAGTTCAAACGAAGTTTTTCCGGCTGGCGTCGTGATGCGGCAGACGGCCGTCCCCGAAAGCGTGTCGGATCCGATCTGCAGCCACACAAATAGGTAGTCGCCGCGCGCCGTCGACTGCGTGCGCTCCACCACGATGCTCGGAAGATTGCAGGTGACCCGCGTTGCCTCCAGGTGATGTCCAGAAAGTAGCAGCATCACTTCAGGCGTCATTCGAATCCACCACGATGGCGGCTCGACCTTGGTTACTACCGGTGCATCGGGATTCGCATTCTGCGAAGGATCGGATTGCCCCGATAGGACTCCGCAACAGAAAGCGAAACCGGCAGCGAGAACAACGAAGGTGCGAGAGTAGCGCTTGAGACGCGCCTGCTTGAACAAAGGAAAGGAATTCCTCACCGGAAAAGCATAGGGAAAAAAGCGGCCTCGCGCCATCGTTGTGTCAGCCGGTTGTTCGCTGGTCTATTGCTTGAAAACCAGCGTGCCGAAACGCTCCGGCACATGGAAGTTTGGCGTCGGTGTACCCGTGGACTGCCACGCTGAATAGAATCGTGGCTCGCTCGGTCCCTCAACGCGGAAAAAGTTAACGCGCCAGGCGGTCGTCGGATCGAATTGCGTTGTCAAACTCTTCATGGGCAATGCAAGCTCCGCCACCCACGTTCTGTTTTCCTCATCGATATGGACGCGCCGCTTCAATCCGCTCTTCAGATCGTGCTTCTCGCCGGGCGCGATATCCAAATCAATCCAGAAGCCGTTGGGACTAACTTCAAACTCCGTGTAGTGCCGCAATTCCCATCCAGGGGGCTGCAGAAAAACCTCCGCAACGTCCCGATTCCAGAGCTGGTCGCGTCGTCCGTTCGGCTCCGCGTCCGGAAAAACCGTGATAATTCGGTAGCGCGCGAAAAATCTCAGATACAGAGCATCCTTCGTCCACAACAGCCGAACTTCCGTCCCCCTTTGTGAATCGGCGTTTTTCCCTTGCCAGTCCTCATCGAAATGGACCGGCTGCGCGCCTCTCCACGCCTCATCCCGCGGAAATCCTTCTCCATCGAGCTGGCCAACAAGCCGCGAAGCCGTAACCGTTTCGTTCGCGCTCGCCGGCGATGTTTTTCCAGCCATCATGCTTCGCACTCCGCTCGTTTCCCGGAACTCGTGGCCCAGCATACCTGCAAACGGACACGCCACAATCACGATGCACGCCCATGTGCGGAGAACGCCAAGAATCCTTGGAACTGGCTTCGCGCGGCTATTCCTGGGAGGCAAACCTTTTGCGCACGCGCCCATGCACTCCTCCGGGGCCCAACGCCCCAACGTGCTAGCATCGAATTCGATACTTTACTGCCCCTGGTTCGCCCGTTCCAGCGGCAATTTCCAAGGAGATCGCGGCATGATTGAGCCGGCAGAAGCCCAGGATTACTTATCCCGACCAGGCAGGCGCACACCCGAGCAATTCACCTTCATTAAGCTGCGCGTCGAGGGCAGCGTCGCCCGCATGACGCTCAGCCGCCCGGAACACAATCTTCTCAACGAAACGTTTCTGCGCGAACTCGCCGACGGCATCACCTTCGCAGGCGACCGCACCGACGTCAAGCTCGTCATTCTCGATTCCGCATGCAAGGTGTTCTGCGGCGGCATCGACATTGGCGAGTACACTTCGCAGCGCGTTTTTCAGATGCTGGACGCTTTCCATGCGGCGTTCGCGTCCATGCTGGAAGTTGCCAAGCCCGTGATTTGCGTCGTCAACGGTCCAGCCATCGGCGGTGGCGCGGAGCTCGCCGCTTTTGGTGACCTCGTGATCGCCACTCCCAAGGCCCGCTTTGCGCAGCCGGAAATTTCTATCGGCGTTTTCCCTCCGCTGGCGTCGACGATTCTCCCTTTTCTCGTCGGTCCCAAGCGCGCGCTGGAAATCGTATTGACCGGTGAAGCTATCACCGCCGAACGCGCTCTCGAGCTTGGTCTTATCAACCGTCTCGTTCCTGAAGCAAAACTCGAACAAAGCGTGAATGAGCTTGTGGAGCGCATCACCGCGCATTCCGGCCCCGTCTTGACCATGGCCAAAAAGGCTATTCTCGGCGGCATGGGTCTTTCTCTGCGCGATGGTATGAAGAACTCGATGAACATTTTCCTGAACGAGCTTTACCGCCTGGAGGATTCGCAAGAGGGCCTTCGCGCTCTCGTCGAAAAGCGCAAGCCAAATTGGAAGAATCGCTGAATTTGCTCCATCGCTGTCTGCACGCGGTTCGTTGACAGCCCTCTGCCCGCGTCATACACTGGCCTTCCAATTTGCAGACATGGGAAGTGGGAAAGGCCGTGAAATTCGGCCGCGGTCCCGCCACTGTAATCGGCTGAATGTGCCGTAAGCCAGGCTGCCCTCCCGTGTCGCAGAGGCCGCCGCTTTTCGCGAGAAGAAGCGAGGCTCCATAGCCCCAAGGTGTCTCGCGGGGCTTTTTCATTTTAAGTAGATTGCTTTTTCTCTGTGGGGATTTGTGCCGGATCGGAAAAATCTTCGAAGCGTCCTTGCTGCGGTTTGCGCCCTGGCCGCGTCCCTGTTCTGTGTTTCCGTAGCGACCCCCATTCTCAGCGCGCAAGCCTCGTCCCCGTCCCCATCTGCCGCGCCCGCTTACAAGGATTTCGTCGATGAAACGGGCCGCACCGTGCGCATCCCGCAACCCGTGCAGCGCATCGTCTCTCTTTCTCCAAATCTTACCGAAACGGTCTACGCGCTCGGCTTGCAAGATCGCCTCGTGGGCGACACGGACTATTGTGATTTCCCTCCCGACGCCCAGAAAAAGCCGAAAGTGGGAGGAGCGATCAATCCCAATCTTGAGCAGATCGTCGCGCTTAGGCCCGATCTTGTCCTCGTCACCAAATTGAATCGCCTCGAAACCGTGAACGCTCTCAAAGATCTGGGCATTCCTTCCTTTGCCACCGATCCTCACACAGTTGAGGAAATCATCGCGTCGACCGAGCACCTCGCCGATATACTCGGCGCTCCGGAAGCAGGCGCCGCCGTCGCTGCCGATCTCGAACGCCACCTCGCGGACCTCCACCAGCGTCTCAGTGGTTTGACGCCTCGCCGCGTACTCTTCATCGTTTGGCCGGATCCTTTGATTTCGGTGGGCAAAGCCACTTTCATCGCGGATGCGTTGCGTCTTGCCGGTGCCACCTCCATCGTTGATTCTTCTCAAGATTGGCCGCAGATGAGTCTCGAAGAAGTGGTTCGCCTTCAGCCCGATTATCTTGTATTCGCAGAGTCCCACTCCGAAAGCGCGCAAAATGATTTCGATGTTCTCGCCGCCCGGCCGGGCTGGCGCGGTTTGGAAGCTGTTCGCAATCGCCGCTTCGCCGTTATCAGCGAGGCCGTAAACCGGCCTGCGCCCCGCATCGTTTCCGCCATCGAAGATCTCGCGCACCAATTGCATCCCGAAGCGTTTTCGCCGGGTCCCGACGACGAGAACGAAAAGAAAGTTGCGCCCTCGGCTACGCGGCAGTTTTCTATCGACTCGATGGATTCGCCCAGCGACGATCTCGCTCTCTTGGAGACATGCTCTTGCGCCCCTTGACGCTTAGCCGTTTGCTCGGACACTGCGCGATTCTCGCCGCCGTCCTTTTCGTCGTGGTAGTTATCGCGCTTAAGCTCGGTGCCGTGCCGGTGTCGCTTTACGGCTTGGGCCGCGATCTCCTGCGTGTCCTCTTTCGCCAGACAAGCCAGCTCTCCAGCGAATATCAGCTCATCATTTTCGATATCCGCTTGCCGCGCATTCTCCTCGGCATTTTTGTGGGCGCTTCGCTCTCCGTCGCGGGCGCCAGTTTCCAGGCGCTGCTCCGCAATCCTCTGGCGGATCCTTATGTCCTGGGTGTTTCGAGCGGTGCGGCCGTTGGCGCCATCGTTGCCCTGATCGTCGAGCCGCATCTGGCCCTCGCGCCCGCCGTCGCTGCGCTTTTGACCCCCGTCGGCGCTTTTCTTGGTGCTGCCATCACCGTCACCGCCGTCTATTTTCTCGGTCTTCGTCAGGGGCAAATCGATAGCGGCACCTTGCTCCTCGCCGGAATCATCTCCGCCTCTTTTCTCTCCGCGATCATCATGTTCTTTATGTCCACTCTCACCGGCGGCAACTACCGCGGCATGGCTTTCTGGATGATGGGCGATCTCTCGACGCCTCCTCAGCGCATCGTGAGTTTGATCCTCCGTTTCGGATTTTTCCTCGCCGCCGGTGCCATCTACACCACCGCTTCTGACCTGAATCTGCTCCTTGCCGGAGAAAAGGAAGCCATGCACCTCGGCGTGGACGTTCGCCGCGTTCGCTTGGTCGTCTACATCGCCGCCTCTTTGCTGACCGGCTTGGCCGTCTCGGTCAGCGGCGCCATCGGCTACGTCGGCCTTCTTGTGCCGCACGTGATGCGTCTGCTCTTTGGTTCCGATCACCGCATCCTCTTGCCAACCGCTGCCTTCGGTGGAGCGATTGTTCTCGTTGTCGCCGACACCCTTGCGCGCACCGTCGTCTCCCCATCCGAGCTGCCCGTCGGCGCCATGACCGCCATCGCCGGTGCTCCACTCTTCCTATATCTAATGCGGCGGAGGCTCGCGTGAGCAGTTACGCTCGCTCCGCAGCTTCGTCTTCGTCGCGCTCGGCCGGTGATGCGGGTGACTCCGGTTCCGACATTCGCTTGAGCGTCGAGCAGGTTAGCTATGCCTATTCCGCAAATCCGGCGCAGGCTCCTCTTTTCACGCTCGAAGCCACCAGCTTCCAGGCGCGCCCCGGAGAAATTGTCGCCATCCTTGGGCCAAACGCTTGCGGAAAATCCACGCTGCTCAAGCTGATCGCCGGCGCGCTCGAGCCGCTTTCCGGCCGCGTGCTCCTCAACGGCTTCATAGCGCATACCCTTCCTCATCGCGCTCGTGGCCAGCGCATCGCCATGGTTCAGCAGGAAAGTCCTTTGCTCTTTCCCTCGCGCGCTTGGGAATTTGTTCTCCAGGGACGCCATCCGTATGGGCGCACTCTGCGGTTCGAAACCGAGGAAGATATTCTCATTGCGCGCAACGCGCTGGCGCAGGTTGGCGCCGAAGATCTTACCGATCGCTGGATGGATCAAATCTCCGGAGGCGAAAAACAGCGCGTCATTCTCGCGCGTGCTCTCGCGCAGCAGCCTTTGCTCCTCCTTCTGGACGAGCCGACCCTTCATCTCGATATCGGCGCGCAGGTCGATCTGCTCGAAACGCTGCGGCGTCTTGCCTCCGCCAATCGCTACACGGTTGTCGTCGTCACGCATGAGCTGAATCTTGCCGGCCAGTACGCCGATCAGGTCGCCCTCTTTCAGAAGGGCAAATGTCTTCGCGTTGGGACGCCGGCAAGCGTCTTCCAGCGCGAGTTGCTCGAACAGGTTTTTCAGACGTCCCTCACCGTGGAGCTCAGTTCCTCGGGCCGCCCGCGTGTGAGTGTGCCGTCCGCAAAATAAATAGCTGTTTCCTTGTTCACCCAAACCCCGCGGCATTTTGCCGCGGCACTTGAATCCTCAACAGCGGGCCAATGCGCCCCCCACAATCACCGCGGACTTCGTGCACGGGAAGACGGTGCGTTTGCTCTGGCCATCGCTGGAGCCATTCGTGAAGAAGCCGTCGCCGCCGCGCGACTGTAAGGCGGAATGAGGTACTGCTCAGGCCACTGCTGCGTTTAGCTCGCTGTTTGCGGTCTCCCCAAAAAGATCGCAATCAGAAATCAAGGGCAGCGCTGCGGGAAGGCCTGGCACCGGCCCCGTTGAAACGGGGACGGAACTGCCGCCAAGCCAGGAGACCGGCGAAGTCCGCAAGCCCGAGCGATCTTTTCCACGCGCTGGGCCAACCTTCAACTCCCGCGCGAGAGGGAGCGGAGGAGAAAAATGAAAACCATTCACGCTCGAATTGTTCCTCTTCTTTTTCTTGTTTTTCTGGCAGTTTGTTTTTCGCTACCGGCGCAAAATCAATCCTCGGATGGCCGCATCTCCGGCACGCTTCTGGATTCTAGCGGCGCTGGCGTCGCGGAAGTAATCGTCACCGCGCAATTGGAAGGCGACCCAACCGCCAAACTTTGGAAAGCCGCCTCTTCGACCGATGGCACATACAGTCTGACCGTTCCGCCCGGCCGCTATCACGTCTCGTTTCAGCGCTCTCCATTCGTCACCCGCGATTTCGTAATCGAAGTGGCCGCAACTCAGCAACGTTCTCTTGATGCCACTCTGACTCTCGAGCGCCTTTCTTCCAGCGTCGTCGTCACCGCTCAGGCCGAACCGATTCTCGCCGACCAAACCACCGCTCCAGTCACGAGTATCACCAAAGATCAAATCGATTCCGCCCAGTGGATCTCTTTGCCCGACGCTCTCCTGTTCACGCCCGGCATCGCCATCGGCCGAACTGGCCCCGAAGGTGGGACCGCCTCCGTTTTTCTCAACGGTGGCAATTCCAATTTCACCAAAGTTCTCGTCGATGGCGCTCCCATCAATCCTCCCGGCGCCGCCGTCGATTTTTCCGACATCACCCTCGACAACATCGATAAAGTCGAAATTGTCCGCGGCGCCGAAAGCGCAATCTACGGCACCGACGCCGTCGACGGCGTCATCCAGCTTTTCACTCACCGCGGCTCCACGCGCATCCCGCAATTCAGCGTCTACGCCGACGGCGGCAGTTTCTCCACCGGCCAGGGCGGCGCGCAAATCAGCGGCTTGCTCGGCAAGTTCGACTATTCCGCTGCCGCATCCTATCTGCAAACCGGCGGCCAGGGCCCCAACGACGATTTTCTGAATCGCACGCTCTCCGGCAATTTCGGTTACAGCATCAGCGACACCGACCAGCTTCGCCTCACCGTTCGAAACACAGACAGTGACGCCGGCATCCCTGGCCAAACCGTTTTCGAACCGCCAAGTCTTCATCAGCGGTACGATCAGCATATTTTCAGTTCCAGCGCCCGCTGGGATTTTTCCACCGGCAAGCACTGGCATCATGAAATCAGTGGTGCCGAGTCCTACACGCGCCAGTTCAACGATAATCCGCTGCAAAGTTTTTACGCCACCGACCCCAATGCCTTTTGCCCGCAGACGAACCCGGCGGCTGTCGCCACCGCCGAGTTCTGCGATTTCACCGGCTCGAGCCTTTTCGATTACAACCGCGCGAACGTAACCGCCCAATCCACCTATGAGCTCTCGAATTTCGGCCTCACCGCGGGTTATGAATACGAAGTTGAAAATGCCTTCCTCACTTCCATTGACGTCCCGCACGCTCGCCGCAACAATCAGGCCGGCTTTCTCGATTTCCGCTATCGTCCGCATCGCCGCGTCTCTCTCAATTTCGGCGGACGCGCCGAGGATAACGCCTATTTCGGCACTCGGGTTGTCCCGCGAGCGGGAGCATCTTTTCTCGCTCGCTACGGCGGTGGCTTTT
>JBAQJX010000111.1:0-13629 GCA_049641765.1 Candidatus Acidiferrum sp. | reverse complement strand
GGAGAACGGGCTGCGATCACTGGCCTTTTTGGACCTTTATCGGGGCCGTTATACCAGCGCTCAGAGCCGTTTGGAACAGTCGATCGAGATGCTACGCGGGCAGGTTTCACCGCTCAGCGGCGCGCGAGTTCACCTTTTGCTCGCAATCGTGGCGGAAGGTAAAGGCGATGCACGAGGACAACGGCAAAACCTCGATGACGCTATGGGCAGCTTAGAGAACATTCAAGCCAAAGTCGTTATCGGGGCAGTGGTCGGCGATGCCTATGCGCGGGCGGGCTTGGTGGATCAGGCGGAGAAGATCGTCGCTCTGATCACGCCGGCGGCAGACTCGCGTAACCCCGAACAAATGGGATACTTGCATCTTCTCGAAGGGGAAATTGCAATGTCGCTTGGGCAGCACGACAAAGCAATTGATTTACTCAAAGAATCTGACAAAGAGAACCGCACGGGTCTATCTGTCGAGGCGCTCGCCCACGCTTATCAACAATCTGGAGAGATTGACGAAGCCGTTGCCACCTACGAAAAGATGCTTGGCTTAACCGACCTTCCGCTCGGGTGGGAGCCGCAGCAGCGGTGGCTCGAGGCCCGATACTTCCTTGCCTTGGATTATTCCTCGCGCGGCGACAAACAAAAGGCCCGCGAAACGCTCGCGGCGTTGCTAAATCTTTGGAAGGACGCCGACTCCAATCTCCCCCTCTTGAAACAAGCCCAGGCCGAATACGCAAAGCTACAGTAATTCAGGGGCCGGTTTCCCAGATAATAGGTCATGGGCGCGCGTTGGTAGCCGGGCTAACTATCCGCGCGCCCCTTTTGGCTGCACTATCGAAAACTCTGCCTAAAGAATCTGTCTCACAACAGGGGGGCACCTCACAACTTGGGTCCAACTTGGGTCCAAATGCTGACAAACTAGGTCCAAAACTGGGTACTATGACGCAGAACAAAGCTAGACGGACCAATAAGATAGCGTTTCTATCGCTGCCTTGGGCGCAGGATTGAAGTCAAGACGACGGCACCGTTTGTGAAGCAAATCGCTGCGTAGGCGGCGAGCAACGAAAACGGCCCGGAGCCGCGATGGTTCCGGGTCGTTTTTCGTTGTACGGGGCACCCTCTTCGGAGTAGGTAAGTGACCAGCGTCACGCAGTAAAGTGAGCCCTGTCACTGCCAAAGGAATAGCCAAGGATGTAGTCGTAAGAGCATGAAAGCGGCCAAGGGAAGCTCTCCAGGACCTAGTTCGGTGAATAGTCTTTCGTAATCGAATTCTCATTGGTCGCTGAAACGGCGCTAATTCAGGCTTGAGCCCCGGTCGGCCTGAAGGCCGCGCCAAAAGGAGCCACCCATGAAATACATCCTTCTTACGCTGGCGATCGCAGCCGCTGTTCTCGTGACGGTCGGGCTGCGTCGCGCTCTGCGAACGTATCTAAAGTTTCGAGGAAAGAGGCTTGTGTCCTGTCCGGAAACGCACCAGCCTGCGGCAGTACGCGTTGCAGCTGGGAAGGCGGCCCTCAAGGCAACCATTGGAAACGAGCAGTTGAGGTTGAGTGAATGCTCGCGTTGGCCTGAAAGGGAGGCCTGCGGGCAAGAGTGTTTGGCGCAAATCCAAGAGGGGCCAAAGGCCTGCCTGGTCTGGACGATCATAAACCAGTGGTATCACGGGCAGAAGTGCGTGTATTGCCACAAACCGTTCGGTGAAATCCATTGGCACGACCATCCGCCGGCGCTCCTGGATTCCGAGCGCAAGACTGTCCAGTGGGACGAGATTCCTGCTGAAAAGCTAGAGGAGGTGTTGGGGACACACTGGCCCGTCTGCTGGAACTGCCACATGGCGGAAACATTTCGGAGAGAACATTCTGGATTGGTGGTGGATCGGCCCGAGAGCCCGCTGCGCATGACCATCTTGAAGTAGGGGAACCGCTTCTACGTGTGATGAAAGTCAGGTCCGCGAAGGAAGGGGGAGCATATGTCAGTGGATAATCGAGATGTCTTGGAGACTCTAGAATCTGAGTTGCGCTTTCTGGAAAGTGGCGGATACGGTGCGTCGCCAGGGGCGAAGTGGAGACCGCAGTTCATTCTTGAAGACTCACCCACTTGCCTCAATTATGGCAGCGCACAAAGGCTGCTCCTGTGCAGCGAGTGTTTCTGGATGCGCTTCGTTCCAAAGGATTGCCATGGTGAGAGGATTCCGTGCCGGCACATCCCGCTGAATGTCGAAGGCTACACGATAGATACGTTCTATCGCTTGGGCACACCGGAAGAACTGGAAGACGCCTGGGCGGGTTGGCTTCGCATGGCGATTCGGGTGGTTTGCCAGGGAGAGCGACAGCGAGGAGAAGCTCAGATGCTGCAGCTACCTATTCGGCTACGTTCGCGCGTGGGTGGCTAGCACGGTCGGAAATCCCGCGATAAACTGTCCAAGATTTCTCACCCGATCACCCCGATCGCGAGCGTCGTAAATCGGGTCTCCTGATTCCTCATGCGCCTTAGTTCTGAACCTTGGGCTTTATGAGGCTGCCCAAAGGCAAAGTTATAGCTTAGGTCGCAGTCTGCACGGCCAATTCTTCCTCGACCTGCGCAGCAGGCACGAGGGCGACTCTGCACTGAAGGGAGCGTGCGATGAGACATGATTTCTCCGCTTTCTCAAGCAGGCGGATGGCCCGGTCACGATCCGCTTCTCTTAAGACACTGACGATGGGCCGCAGTTTGATTTCTGTAAAACGCCAGATACCATCCGAGTTGTCGAGCAGGCCTTCCGCGTCCAGTTTGAAGGAGCCAAATTCCAGGCGGGACTTCTCCGCAATACCCGAGAAAGTGCTGACAAAACAGCTCGCCACAGCGGCGACGAGGAAGTGTTCCGGTGTCCAGCGCCCTGGCTCCCCCAGGAACTCCGGGGGGGCGCTGAATGATATACAAGACAAGATTCCTTCCGCGCCGACAACGCCATTGCGGCCGCCCGCGCCGAATGCGTGAACTCGATATTTGTGGTGAGCTTCCATTTGCTTCTCCTCTCATCTTCAAAGCGGAGCAGTACTTGACTCCAGCCCAGCTCTACCGACGCAAACCTAACAATTGAGCCCCTACGAAGATGTGACTTGAGTCACGCTCGAATGTGACGGCGGTCACAGCCAGACGGCCTTCTCTCGCCGTATTCATGAGACGCAAGGAGGTGGCCCATGCAAGCAGTTCAAGCAAGAACGAGAATTACACTGAAGAACATTTTGTTCGCAACGGACTTTTCAGCAGCATCGGACGCAGCTGCTCCGATCGCGATCCAGATCGCGGGGCGCTATGGCGCAAAGGTGTATGGCGTACATGTGAATCAGGTCGAGAATTACGCCCTCGCGTCACCCGAGGCCTGGTCAGCGATGGCTCAGGCAGCGGAAAAACAAATCCAGGAGCACACCCAGCACCTGGAGGAGCAGCTCAAGGGCAGCGACCACGAATTGGTGATTGGCGAAGGGAACATTTGGGAAGTGATATCCAAGGTGATCGAGGAGAAGGAAATTGATCTGGTCGTGCTTGGGACGCGCGGGCGCACGGGACTTGGAAAGACGATACTCGGTTCGGTTGCCGAACAGATTCTGCGGCAAGCGCCGTGCCCGGTCCTGACGGTCGGCCCGCATGTGAACCTTTGGTCCGACGAATACGCAAAGATGCGTGAAATCCTGTACGCCACAGATCTGGCGGCTGATTTCCCAACAGCGGCTCCCTACGCCGTATCTCTGGCGCAGGAGAACCAGGCGCATCTCGTGTTGCTGCATGTGATCGAAGACCCGAAGGCAGGGGACTTCGTACACAGCCCGGAGATGATGGATTTCAAGGAGCGAAAGCTGCAGCAATTGGTTACGGAGCAAGCCGGACTGTGGTGCGACCCTACTTACATTGTCGAGCAGGGACCAGCGGCAGAGAAAATCCTGGACGTTGCGAGACGGAGGCACACGGACCTGATCGTAATGGGAGCGCGGCCTGCAAAAGGGCTTGCAACACATCTGAACATTGGCACGGTCCATAAGGTTGTGTCGCAGGCGAATTGCCCAGTCCTCACGATTCGAGGCTGAAGTGAACCACGCTGTCACACCGGCATCAGGGGTGGTAAAACACAAGGGGTTAAGGTTACCGCGAGCATTTCCATCAAGTTCGCTGGCCTCAACCCCGGCAGGCTAGGGAATGCAGATTCTGAAAGCTGCCGTGCTCTACTTCGCGGTCGTGTTCGGGGCGGGTTTCGTGCTTGGAGCCATCTGCATCCTGTGGGTCGCGCCGCGATGTCCAACTGATTCGATGCCAGTCAAATTGCTCTCTTATCCACCTTGCCGATTTGCGCCGCCATTCTCTACGCAAGAGCTTCTATCCATGCAATAATCCAAAAATGGCGAGCGCTTTCTTCGAAGAACGCTGGCTTCCGAAGTCTGTACTCTGTTTGCGCGATTACAATCGCCACAAATTTCTGCTCGACCTGATCGCCGGAATCACCGTCGGCCTCGTCGCTCTTCCGCTGGCGATGGCCTTTGCCATTGCGTCGGGGCTCACGCCCCAAGCCGGGATTTACTGCGCTATTGTCACCGGGTTCCTGATCTCAGCGTTCGGCGGATCGAAGACGCAGATCGGCGGCCCGACCGGCGCCTTCGTCGTTGTCGTCGCCGGCATCGTTGCCGCTCACGGCGTCGACGGTCTCTTCTTGTGCACCGTGATGGCCGGTATCCTGCTCGTTATCATGGGCGCCACCGGGTTGGGTACCGGCGTGAAATTCATCCCGAGACCGGTCGTCATCGGCTTCACCAACGGCATCGCAGTCCTCATAGCTAGCACGCAGATCAAAGACTTCTTCGGCTTGCATCTCGCTAGGGTCCCCGGCGTGTTCTCGCTTCGTATGGAAGCGCTCGCCCGAAATTTCCATACGCTCTCTTATGAAGCTACCGCCCTCGCCGGCTTCACGCTTCTGACCCTGATTGTCTGCCGCGGCGTTTCCGCGCGTATTCCGGGTCCCATTGTCGCTCTGGTTCTGGGAACGCTGGCCGTATACTTCTTCAAACTGCCGGTGGAAACGATTGGAACCCGTTTTGGCGGAATACCCAGCGGCCTGCCGCATTTAGCGATCCCCAAGTTCCGAACCGATCTGATACACGGCCTACTTGGCCCTGCCTTCACAGTAGCCATGCTGGGCGCGATCGAATCGCTCATGTCGGCAGTCGTTTCCGACCGTATGAGCAACGACCGCCACAATCCGAACGTCGAGTTGATCGGACAGGGTGTCGCCAATATCTTCTCCCCCATGTTCGGTGGATTGCCCGCTACTGGAGCCATCGCCCGCACCGCCACCAGTATCCGCTCGGGCGCTCAATCACCGGTGGCGGGGATGATCCACGCTGCCACGTTGCTTTGCGTTCTTCTTTTTGCCGCGCCTCTTGTCAGCTACGTGCCTATGGCCGCGCTCGCGGGAATTCTGATGATCGTTTCCTACAACATGGGCGAGTGGCGCGAGATCCCGCAGTTGCTCAAGCTCACGAAAACCGACATCAGCATTTGGATGGTCACCTTCGCCCTCACAGTCTTCGCCGACCTCACCGTCGCCGTCGAAGCCGGCATGATTCTGGCCGCATTGCTGTTCATCAGCCGCGTCGCGTCCACCACCACCATTTCGCAAGTCACTGACGACTACATTGAAGACGGTCGCATGCACATTCTCCAGGACAAAGACATCCCCTACTACGCCACAATCTTTCGCATCCACGGCCCGTTCCTCTTCGGCGCAACGGACAAAATCTCCGTGGTCACCCAGAGCCTCCACAAGCTTCCGCCGGTCGTGATCCTGCGCCTTCGTAACATGACAGCCCTCGACGCTAGCGGCCTCTTCGCGCTTGAAGAAGTCGCCAAACAACTACATGCCTGCAAGCGAACGCTGATCCTCTGCGGTGCCCGCGAACAGCCCGCTCGGTTGATCCATCAGGCCGAGTTCGCCGAGGTGATCGGAGAAGAAAACATTTGCGACAACGTGCAGGAAGCCCTGCGCCGGGCTGAAGAGGTGTATGAGAGGCTGGAAGTGAAGTTCGTCGCCGCTGACAACTAGAATCCCCTACTAGACTGTCCTGTATTGAGCTGGAGAATTGAACTGGCCGCTAGTGCTGCGGAAACGAATCGCAGCCCCGATTTCGCAGAAAAGGCGAGCGACATTGTCAAGGAGCCACCCAAATCCGATGCAAGAGATGGGTAGGCGTTCTAGTTTGCGCTTGCGTGATCTCGGATTCTCGCTGAAATCATGCGCCAACAGTCTCGCGCAATTGCCCAATCTTCTTGAGCCCGAACGATTAAGACGCGAACGGCTGAATCGGAGAAGGAAATATCCTGGTCCGCAGATGACTGCGCATTCTTCGCGGCGTCGAGCTTCAGACCAAGAAATCCGAAGTTGGCACAGGCTGCGGCTCGCACCTCAGGCGAATTTTCTCCAATGCCAGCGGTGAAGACCAAAGCATCGATCCCGCCCAAGGCTGCAACCATCGCGCCGATGCCAGATTGAAGACGATGCACGAAAATCTCAAAAGCCAGCTTGGCCTGCGGATGGCCGTCTTTCATCGCGGTCTCAATTTGCCGCATATCGCCCGAAATCCCAGAGATTCCCAACAGGCCTGATTTGCTGTTCAGCAGGTCGTCGAGCTGCTGCCCCGTGAGCTGACTCTGCCGCATCAGATAAGTGAGGATGCTAGGGTCCACAGAACCTGATCGCGTACCCATCATTAGCCCCTCGAGAGGAGTAAAGCCCATCGTCGTGTCCACGCTTCGACCGTCACGAATCGCTGCGAGAGAGCACCCATTCCCAAGATGGCAGGTCACGAGTCTTAGCGATCGCAAATCCTTTCGGAGGAGTTGTGCAGTGCGCTCGGCGCAAAACTGATGATTGATTCCGTGAAATCCGTAGCGACGGATCCCCTGTGCAAGCCATTCATAAGGGCCAGGATAAACGGCCGCCGATTCCGGCAGGCGGCTGTGAAAGCCGGTGTCGAAGACCGCGACTTGGGGAACTTTGCTAAGGTGTTTTTCGATAAGCTCGATGCCTTCCAGCTCAGCGCGATTATGCAGAGGCGCAAAGTTGGACATGCGCGCTATTGCTGATTTCACTCGCGGCGTGATGATCGTGGCTTCCGTTAGGTCTCGGCCACCGTGGACGATCCGATGGCCGACAACGTCGATTTCTGAGGGGGAGGAAACGGCTCGTAGCTTTCCGTTCCATAAGGTGTCCAACAGCTGGTCGGTGGCATCCGAGCGCGACGCAACCTTGACGTGATCTTTGAGCTGCGCTCCCTGTGAATTCCTGGCCTGGATGTCAGCGTGATTACCAGCCCATTCGATTTTGCCTTCCCAGACTGGGGCAGGCGGATGCTCCGGAAGGGCGCCGGAAATTTCATAGAAAGCGCTTTTCTGGCTGCTGGAACCCGAATTGAACACGAGGATTCTCATGGCCTAATGAGGCCATTTCCAATCTCGGATTTCCGGCAAGTCGTCTCCATGTTCGCAGATGTATTGTTTGTGTTCGACGAGCTTGTTGCGCAGGAACTGCTTGAAATGTCCGCCGACGCGCTGCAGGCGAGGGACGCGGTCGACCACGTCGCCAGCCAGATGAAATCGGTCCAAATCGTTCAGCACCGTCATATCGAATGGAGTGGTCGTTGTTCCTTCTTCTTTGTATCCACGGACGTGGAAGTTGTCATGATTCGTGCGCCGATAAGTCAGGCGGTGAATGAGCCATGGATAGCCGTGGTAGGCAAAGATGACCGGCTTGTCGGCCGTGAAGATCGAGTCGAACTCACGGTCGGAGAGGCCGTGGGGATGTTCCGTCGAGGGCTGAATCGTCATCAAATCAACCACGTTGACGACGCGGACCTTGATGTCTGGAAAATGTTGGCGCAGCAGGTCCACGGCGGCAAGCGTCTCCAGTGTTGGGATATCTCCGGCGCAAGCCATGACCACGTCCGGCTCGCTTCCGTTGTCGGTAGAGGCCCACTGCCAGATTCCAATTCCATTTGTACAATGCTCGATGGCAGATTCCATATCGAGCCACTGCAGCGCTGGCTGCTTTCCGGCCACGATGACGTTGACGTAGTTTCGACTGTGAAGGCAATGGTCGGCTACCGAAAGCAGGGTGTTCGCGTCCGGAGGCAGATATACGCGCACAATATCTGCCTTCTTGTTCACAACGTGGTCAATGAAGCCGGGATCTTGGTGCGTAAAGCCGTTGTGGTCTTGGCGCCAGACGTGTGAGGTGAGGAGGTAGTTCAGCGACGCGATTGGGCGTCGCCACGGAATATTTCGCGTAACCTTCAGCCACTTGGCGTGCTGATTGAACATGGAATCCACGATGTGGATGAAGGCTTCGTAACAGGAAAAGAAGCCGTGACGGCCGGTGAGCAAATAACCTTCGAGCCAGCCCTGGCACATGTGCTCACTCAGAACTTCCATTACGCGGCCATCTTTGGAAAGGTGCTCATCGGTCGGAAGCATCGGCTCCATGAAAACTTTGTCAGTGACTTCGTAGAGTGCGTCGAGCCGATTCGAGGCGGTCTCGTCAGGACCGAAGACCCTGAAGTTCTTCGAGTCGGCGTTCCATTTCATAACATCTCGCAGAAGATTTCCTAAGACTCGAGTTGCTTCCGCTGTCTCAGTGCCCGGCTTCGTGACTTTCACCGCATACTCGCGGAAGTCTGGCATCACCAGGTCCTTCAGCAGCAATCCTCCATTTGCGTGCGGGTTGGCACCCATCCTGCGTGCACCACTCGGCGCGAGTTCCTTCAGTTCCGGAATCAGCTTGCCGTCGCTATCGAACAGCTCTTCGGGCCGATAGCTCTTCAGCCATTCTTCCAATATCTTTACGTGGTCCGGGTGCGATATGAAACTAGTAACCGGAACCTGGTGCGCGCGCCATGTGTCTTCGACCGGTTTGCCATCCACAATCTTTGGACCGGTCCAGCCCTTTGGCGTTCGCAGGATAATCATGGGCCACGCTGGAAGTCCGGCCGACCGTCCGACGCGCGCGCCATTTTGAATGACGTGAATCTCCTCGATGACCGTGTCGAGCGTGTGCGCCATGAGCTGGTGCATCGTCTCCGGCTCATGACCTTCTACAAAATGCGGTTTGTAACCGTATCCCGTGAAAAGCTGAGTCAACTCGAAATCACTCAGACGGCTGAGTACCGTCGGATTCGCGATCTTGTATCCGTTCAAATGCAGAAGGGGAAGAACCGCGCCGTCGCGAACAGGGTTCAGAAACTTGTTCGAGTGCCAACTGGCCGCGAGTGGACCCGTCTCGGCTTCGCCGTCGCCGACCACGCAGCAAACCAGCAGGTCTGGGTTGTCAAAGGCTGCTCCGTATGCATGAGCAATCGAGTATCCCAGTTCACCGCCTTCGTGAATCGAGCCAGGCGTCTCCGGTGCGACGTGGCTTGGAATACCTCCCGGGAACGAGAACTGCTTGAAGAGCTTTTTCAGGCCCTCTTCGGTTTGCGAGATGTTTGGGTAGAATTCGCTGTAGCTGCCTTCCAGGTAGGTGTTGGCAACCAAGCCCGGCCCTCCGTGACCTGGACCTGTTACGTAGATGGCGTTCAGCTCGTGCTTCTTGATCAACCGATTGAAATGAACGTAGATGAAATTCAACCCTGGCGTTGTGCCCCAATGGCCGAGCAAGCGTGGCTTGATGTGCTCGAACTTCAACGGCTCGTGAAGCAATGGATTCGCATAGAGATAGATTTGCCCTACGGAGAGGTAGTTCGCCGCACGCCAGTAGGCATGCATCTTGCGCAGTTCTTCTTCGGCTAGAGGCTGCTTGGATTGGTGAGGCTTTGTTGAGCCTGCGGATGCTGGCGAAGCCATATGAGTACCCTTCCTATGTGAGATCGAACTCCCTCATTCCTGGACGGACAAAAGCAAGGACCTTTCATTATCGCAGCTGCGGCGATCCAATCTTATCCCCGGACATTTGAACAGGCCATTACAACTAGCTGCAGCCCACGTCCTGAACTCCGAGCGAGCGGAATTTGTAGTATTAGGGCAAGGGGTGCAGGGCTGCCTTCACACGAGTTTGCTAAAACTAGATCAGCCCGAAATCGGAAGAACCTGTCGCCGCCGGTCCAACGCAGTCGGACACGCCGGCTTTGCGGACTTCGGATCGTACTTCTGGTAGGAAAGCGTTCGTCTCAGCGTTTTGCCGCTTGGGGTGATGCCTTCGAACAGCTTTCTGTTCTTTTTCTAAACGTTGAATAATCTCCCGCAGCTAGGTTCCGACTGTTTCTTCCATCTCCTCAAATATCAGCACCTCCAAGACGTCGCGCGCATCCTCTTGCATCTTGCACCTCTCTCTCAATTCAAAATATGCACTTAGCCGAAACGGACGGCGGTGTCGGTTCACACGAGCACCGGCCGCAACGCGCCAGACCCGCTAAGCTGCTGACGCCTCCTTGTGAGTTTCCGCGACGGGAAATTCCGGCCAGAACACCTTGAGCATGACTCCGCATCCTTCCTCATACACCAAGGTGAAAACATGTGAGCAACGCTCGCAAAGCCAGTAGTGCCTCACGCCATGGATTCCGCCCGGCGAATCAATCGCATTAGTTGAAACCGGATCGGGCCGAAATCGGAAGAATTTGCCGCCGCCGGTCCAATGGAAGGCAGTCGGGCACGCCGGGTTTGCACACTTCGGATGTTGCTTCTGGTACAGAGGGATCCCTCTCAGCGTTCCGCCGCTGAGAGGCGGCTGTTTGCTGTGAGCTTGTCCGGCCGCTGCTCCCTCTTCTTGGAGCCGCTGAATTGTTTCTCTCAGCCAGGCCCCGACTGTTTCTTCGGTCTCTTGTTGGTTGCCGTACCGGTAAAGAGAATCCAAGGTTTCACCCGAAACGTTGAATGGAATGTGATGGCAGGGAATCTTTTCGGACCTGCGCTCTGGTGGCACCAATTGCGTCAGCACACAATCACTGCACGGCCCCGGATTCTCTTTGGAATCGTAGTTCATGCAAGTTGGAGAGTCTTGGAAAATATATTGAGGTCTCCAAGGAGTTCTTGGCGAACGCCCATAGCCTCCGTCTTCGAGGAATTGAAGTTCAAACTTTAGAACTTCCAAGAGGTCGCGCTCATCCTTTTGCATATTGCACCTCCGACCCAGGTCAAAATATGGACTCAGCGGAAAGGGACTGCTGTAACCCTCGTCACATGGCAGCGTGACGGCCATCACGGACCAGGAACGGTCAATTTCAGTAGAAATATAAATTGGCTGTCACCCACGGAAAGGCTAGGTATGCCGAGCGGGTTTCGTTTTGTGTCGCGCAGGGAGGGAGGTATACTCCGGGGCGGTGAGATTATGCGCGCCCCATACGGCCTGGAAATCATTGAGAGCTGCTTGTCTTGTCCTCACCGCGAGGATCGCCTTTTCTGCAACCTCTCTCCCCCTGCGGTACAGAAATTGGCAGCCATCACTTCGCCTTCTTCCTACCCTAAAGGAGCAACGCTTTTCGTGGAAGGGCAAGCGCCGCGCGGGGTGTTCATCCTGTGCAGCGGCCGAGTAAAGCTGTCCACGACCTCAGCAGATGGGAAAACGCTGATCGTGAGAATCGCGGACCCTGGGGAAGTCCTCGGACTACCCGCCTCTGTTACCGGAAAACCTTACGAGCTTACGGCCGAAGTGATCGAGCCAACCCAGGCGAACTTTATCCCGCGGCAGGAGTTCCTGAGCTTCCTGCGCGAGCACGGCGAAGTGGGCTTGCGCGTTGCGCAGCAGTTAGGCGAAACCTATCACTCCGCAATCGCAGAAATGCGGAATATTGGGCTCTCTCATTCGGTAGGCGAGAAGTTGGCCCGCTTTCTGCTGGATCTTTCCGCGGGCCATGACAACGGAAAGGGTGAGGTAAGAGTCACGCTTACCCTTACGCATGAAGAGATTGCCCAGATGATCGGAACATCTCGGGAGACGGTGACCAGACTGTTTGGTGAATTCAAGAAAAAACAACTCTTGGAGGTAAAAGGTTCAACCCTCATCATCAAAAACAAAGCAGGACTCGAAAACGTCTTGAACTCTTAGTCTTGCTTCCCCTTCGTGGAACTCCTCCCCTCAAGCTTGGTCTGTGACAGCCATCACATCAATCGGTGACCGGAATCACGGCATGTCGTTTTGTCTCTGCCGCAGACTGTGAACCACGAGGTGGAGCATGAGAGCTATTGAAGCAGGAGTACGGCTTAGCCTGAAAAACATCCTTCTCTTGACGGATTTCTCGGAACCATCTGAACTTGCTGTTCCCTTCGCGATAGCCATTGCCCGCGAGTACGAGTCCAAAGTGCACGCAATGCACGTGCTAACTCCTGTCCCATTGGCCTACGCGAGCCCGGAATCGGCTGCGGCCGCAATCGAGGGATTGGAGGAAGGCGCGCAAGCAGGGATGCAACGACTTGATGCCCAGCTTGTTGGAGTGCCTCACGAGACCATGCTTGTGCGCGGGGAGGCGGTTTGGCCGTCAGTCGAGCAAGCATTAAGCGAGGGTGGGATTGACCTAGTGATTTTGGGTACGCATGGACGCACAGGTGCGATGAAGCTCTTGCTCGGTTCCGTGGCGGAAGAAATCTTCAGGCGAGCCAGTGTTCCGGTACTCACGATTGGTCCGTCCGTGAGAAAAGGCTTTCACAGTGGGGGCCAGTTTCGTCGCGTGCTCTTTGCAACCGATTTTTCGACGGAAGCGCAAGCGGCTACGCCATACGCCATTTCCATGGCGCAGGAGCATCAAGCAAGACTCGTTCTTCTGCACGTGATGCGTGATCCACATTTCAGGACGGACAAGCCAACACCACAAGACTCGGTGGCGCACATTATGCATGAGCTTTACGAGTTGGTTCCTCCCGACGCAGAGCTATGGTGCCGTCCCGAGGCTACCGTACGGTTTGGAAATCCGGCAGAGCGAATACTCGAAGCCGCCATGGAGCTTGAAGCCGACTTGATTGTGCTGGGAGTCCGCGACGCTGTCGGGCACCTCGGAGCAGCCACGCATCTCGAGCGTACTACAGCTCACAAAGTTGTGGCACACGCCATCTGCCCGGTTCTGACCGTCCAGGGTTGAAGAACTTTAGATTGGCAGCTCAAAGCGACGAGAGTCGCGGTTCGTTCCGCGTTCTACACCACGGTTAGTCACTTCGTATAGCCCAATGCACCGTAAGCGAAGAGAAAGCATTTTCGCGAGAGTAATCTCGCGCGATTTGCTTCGTGATCTCAATCGGTGCGGCGAGCTGCTCGCCATTCATGAACACGCGATTCGGTGTTTGCGCCTTGACTACACCGACTGTGGGTGAGAGAGACGGTGATCGCGAACCGTGCCATGGGAGTCTACGTCTGCGACTCCCAACATGAACCTATCTTGACTGCTCTGAGTCTGCCTCGGCTGGCGTAGTGGCCGGAGTGACTTGGGTCACGGGATTTTGTAAGAGGCGTTACATCCACCACTGGGTATTCCGACTATGAATGGTGACGGGAGCTGAAACGATGGCCACCCTCTATGAAGGCGTCGGCTCTGTCAAGAGACACCTCGATTTCACGATCCGCGAGGGTTCGTTTTTCTCTTCACCTGTAAGAATCTTTTCTCTTTCTTTTTCTTCTTGCTTCATTTCGACCAAGGCTCG
>JBAQJX010000110.1:0-96586 GCA_049641765.1 Candidatus Acidiferrum sp. | reverse complement strand
CCAGCACGTCGTCCCTGGCTTCCGCTGGACGCTGATCCTCCGGCCCGATTCCTGTGGGCAGCGCTCCGCAACAAAGCGGCCCGCCAATCGTCGGCGCCGCATCGCTCGGATCGTAGACGTATGTCTCTGGCTTCTCTTCGCCCGGCGCGGTGATGCTCAGCGTTCCGTTGCCCGAAAGCCCGTTTGCCTC
Source organism: Candidatus Acidiferrum sp. (assembly GCA_049641765.1). Taxonomy (GTDB): domain Bacteria; phylum Acidobacteriota; class Terriglobia; order Acidiferrales; family UBA7541; genus Acidiferrum. The sequence continues at coordinate 96,396 of JBAQJX010000110.1, read as the reverse complement.
GCTGGTCGAATGAAGGTAGTACCGCGTATTCTTCTCGCGCGCCAAAGGCCAATCGTCTTCATCGCGCCATTCGTTTTTGCCCATCACGAAAATCCGAACCGGCTTTTCGCTCTCCATCCCGTTTGATTCGCCCTTTAGAATCCAGTCGTACCATCGCAGGGTGATTTCGTCCTGATCGATTGGCAGCTTTTCTCCAAAGTCCACCGCTCCCACCCACCGGTGGCTCGATCCTCCGGCGTGCCCGCCGACGTAAACCATCAGCCTTTGACCGTGCTTCGCCGCTTCCGTGCCTGCGTCCGTTTTCAGCCGCATGTAATTGTGCAACGTCCCGCCAAGAAAAATGTCATACCACGCCCCAAAGCTCAGCACCGGAACCTGGATGTTCGCGTAGTGATCCTCGATCGACCACTCTTTCCAGTACGCATCGTAGCTCGGGTGCGCCAGCCAGTCCTGAAAATACGGCGCGATGCCGATTGCCGACGGCTCCTTGAGCACGGAATAATCGCGCAGCGGCAAAGTTTTCGTTCCCCCCAGCGGATCGGTGTTTTCTTCCACGCGCCTGCGCATGGTATTCGTCGCCAAGCCTGTGCTCCACGATTCGTTGAACCACTGTTCGAAAGCTCCGCCCTGATACGTCCACCCGTCGTGATAGTTCGAGGCCGTCACCGTCGGACAGATTCCCGCGAGGTGGGGCGGCTTCGCGATGGCCGCCAGGTACTGCGTTGCGCCGACGTACGAGCCGCCGAACATCCCTACTTTTCCATTCGAATACGGAAGCGCGGCCGCCCACTCTACCGTGTCATAACCGTCCTGCGACTCGTACTTGAAGGTGTACCACTCGCCATCGGACATGAACCGCCCGCGCACGTCTTGTTCGACAACGACGTATCCGCGCTCGGCGCCTTTCATTCCAAAATTCGCTTCGCCCGTTTTGTCGTACGGCGTGCGCACCAGCAGTACCGGAAACTTTCCCTCTGATTTCGGGCGGTAGATGTCCGCTCGCAAGATCACGCCATCGCGCATTTTCGCCGCCACGTTGTGCTCGACCACGACCTCGTAGTGTTCGACCGCCTGCGTTACTCCCGCAGCGAAGAACGCAACTGCGATCATGACGGCAGTTTTCCATCGCAAGTTTTTCTTCATGCGCGATCTCCTTCGTGTTTTACGGGCGGTTGGGAAGTGCGCAGCGTAGGCCGCCGTAGATGCGGCTGTCAAGGCAAACCGCCGGTTCGAACGCGCTGTGGAAAAAGCAGGATGAGCTGTGCAAAATGCTACGGAGTTGGCAGGGTTTTGCACACTTCACACTTGTGGGCAGTTCAAACGGAGATGACAAACTCGGCAACCAGGTGATGAAGTCCTTACTATAGGGGAAGTATCCGAGGGTAAATCCCTTGCCTTTCGAGTGAACTTCGCTGCACACTCTGGCCCGGGCCGAAAGGGAACGCGGAAGAGGCACTGCAAGCGCGGCTCTAACTTGTTGTTAATACGGGAGTAATGTCAGCCTTGTCAAGGGCCTTTACCCGCCAGTTTGGCCCGTAACGTGCATTATTCGTCTCCGGGTAAAGTTCCCGGAGAGGACCAGGACATTGAAAAAGCAAACACTTTTGACTTCGCTGGCAGTATTGATGACGCCGTACGTCGCAAGCGCCCAGGGTTGGTGGAGCGGTTGGTGGGGTGGGCCTCCTTCGCCGCACCAGCACATCAGCGCCGATGAAATGGGTTTGGTCGGGTTGGCTTTGGCGGCCATGATCGCTGTAGCCGGCTACCTCATTCTGCGCAAGCGGGCGACGAACAGCTAGCGGCGGAGCTGCGAGCCATCCGCCCGCGCGAAGCTGGCCTGCGGTATCTTCGTGTGGGCCACAGGCGGAGCTAGCTCGAAACGGGACCCCTGAGTGTCATCAACTATTACCTCAGATTCAAAAATTCGCTCCGGCATTTCCTTTCAAGAGGGGAACCTTACGGTTCCCCAGTTTTTTTTACTGACGCTTCTAATCACACTTGCGGCCATTGCCGCGGACCAATTCTTTGCGCCGGCGCTGTACAGCACTTCGCCACTTTGGGCCACGGGTGCATGCATGGCGCTCGTGTGGCGCCGACGTGGCTTAACCGTTGAGGGCCAAGCAGCGGCATGCCGGTTTCGTTTTTCTCTGCTTCGAATCATCCTTTTTGTCGGGGCGCATGCCGCACTGGCGGTGACGGGGCGGTTGCTTTACGGAGCGGCAGAACCCGTCGGCGGAACGATTTCCTTCGCGGGCTGGATTGCCGCGGTGCTAAAATTGTCCGTGCTCCTGCCGACGTTGATTCTCTTATCGTTGAGGCAGTGGCGGTTGATCGTGCGGGCGTACAGAGCGGAAGGCATTGCCGCGGCCATCGTGCTCTTCACCTTTTTTCCCAGCCGCATCGCCACGGCCATTTGGCCGTGGTACGGCCAGATGCTTGGCCGATTTGTATTCTATTTCTCGACCCTCTTTGCGCCCGCGTTGGTTTACGCAAAAGCGTTCACGCCGACGATTCATGGACCCAGCCTCGACGTGACGATTCTCTATGCTTGTTCCGGCATCAGCGGCGTGGACCTTTACGACTACCTCTTCACGTTTGTGGCGTTCCTGGATTGGAACCGGCTTCGCAAAGGGCGCACGTTGCTGGCCTATTTGGGCGGGATTGCCGCGATGCTGATCGGCAACGCACTGCGCATCTGCTCGCTGGTGATCTTTGGCAATCGCGGGTTTGCAAATGTTGTCGCCCACTTTCATGTTTCCGCAGGCTGGATCTTCTTCTCCGTGGTGTTTCTCGTTTATCTTTCTTTGATCTACCGCAAACTTCTAAAAGCTCCTAACAAAGACCAAGTAAGCCGCCTTCCGTAGCCCGCAATTAGCAACGGTTGACTTTCTGCGTGTTCTCATTGCAAATGGACAGGCCAAGTTTACGCGCGCTAGAACACGCGATCGCCCATGAACATCCTCGACCTGCTTGTTGGCAAACCAATCCGGACCTCCGACGAACGCGCCGAACAAATTGGCCCCGCGCGGGGTATTCCGATTTTTGGATTGGACGGGCTCAGCTCCGCGGCATACGGCCCGGAGGCGGCGCTCAGCCTGTTGATCCCGTTGGGATTGGCCGGGGTGCGCTACATCGTGCCGGTGAGCGTGGCCATCATCACGCTGCTGGTGATCGTTTATTTTTCCTACCGGCAGACCATCGCCGCTTACCCGGGCGGAGGCGGCTCGTATACGGTGGCGCGTTACAACCTGGGCGCCTATCCGAGCCTTCTCGCCGCAGCGGCTCTTTTGACGGACTACATCCTGACCGCGGCGGTGGGCATTTCCGCCGGCGTCGGCGCGTTGATATCGGCGTTTCCGAATTTGCTACCGCACACCGTCTCGATCTGCATTGGAATTCTGATTATCGTCACGGTGATCAATCTTCGCGGCGTGCGCGAAGCAGGCCTGACCTTTGCGATTCCAACGTACTTATTCGTTGGAACCCTGTTGATCACGATCGGCGGGGGCCTGGTGCGCGCGGCCATCAGCGGAGGGCATCCGACGCCGCTCGCGCCTTTGCCACCTCCGCCACACGTAACGGAAGCCGTAAGTCTGTGGCTGCTGCTGAAGGTGTTCGCCAGCGGCTGCACGGCGCTGACGGGAGTCGAAGCGGTAAGCAACGGCGTGAAGGCGTTTCGCGAGCCGGCAGTGAAAAACGCCCAACGCACGCTGACGATCATTATTTTTCTGCTGGCGGTACTGCTCGCGGGAATTTCCTATCTCGTGAAAGTTTATGGAATCGTGGCCACTGATCCGGGCCAGCCGGGTTACCAGAGCCTGCTCTCGATGCTGATTGCGGCCGTGTTCGGCAAGGGAGTTTTTTATTACCTGACGATCGCCTCGATTTTGCTCGTGCTTTCGCTTTCGGCCAACACGGCCTTTGCCGATTTCCCGCGGCTCTGCAAAGCGATTGCGCAAAACAACTATTTGCCGCACGCCTTTGGCTTTCGCGGCCGGCGCCTTGTTTACACCTACGGGATCATCATTTTGGCGCTGCTGACGGGAGTCCTGCTGGTCGTTTTCCAGGGTGTAACCGACCGGCTGATTCCGCTCTATGCGGTGGGAGCGTTTCTCGCGTTCACGCTCTCGCAATTCGGGATGGTAGTGCACTGGCGAAAAAACCGCGGCCCGCACTGGGTGAAGAGCGCGATGGTGAACGGGCTGGGAGGATTTGTTACCGGGATTACCGTGCTCGTCGTGCTGGTCGCGAAGTTTGTCGAGGGCGCCTGGATCACGCTGCTTTTTATTCCATTTTTGATTTTCTGTTTCCGGATGGTTCGACGGCACTACCACGCCGTGGCAAAGGCCACGACGAGCAGCGACGGCGTCGTTCCGGCGAATCATGGCAAACGTCCGATCGTCGTCGTGCCCGTGGATCATTGGAGCAGGATCGTCAAGCAAGCGCTGGAATTCGCCTCGCGAATTTCGCCGGAGATCGTCGCGCTTCACGTTGAGCCCGGAGAACACTCGGAGTTGTTACGCGACGATTGGGAGCGATACGTCGAAAAGCCCTTTCGCGATGCGGGCGCCGAACCACCAGAGTTCAAAGTGCTGCCTTCACCCTATCGCTTCGTGATCCTTCCACTAGTCCAATACATCCTGGAGCTTTCGGAAAAACATAAGGACCGGCGGATCGTGGTCGTCATTCCGGAGCTGGTCGAAGACCGCTGGTACGAATATTTTCTGCACAACCAGCGCGGCCGGCTGCTGGAATGGACGCTGCTTGAGCATGGCAACGACCGCATTTTCACAGTTTCTTCTCCCTATCACGTGGCCGGAAAGAGCAGTTATGCCGCGAGAGTCGGCAAGAAAAAAGCAGAGAGCACCTGAAATTTCCGGGCGGCCCAGCCGCGAAGAAATTAGATAAACGCCGCGAAATTCACCACATTATTTCTAAGCCGCAGGAAATCCAGAAACAATTTAGGTGACATCCGCCGGAGGGTTTCGTCTTCCCGTCAGCCCGGTACACGATGGAACCGTTTGCGCAGCCCCTCGAGTTAGTGGCCACTCGAGGAAGCTCCCCTACAAACGGAATGTGGTGGCTGAGCGGTCCGGGCAGGGGAGGAAGCAATGCCGGCCGCGCGCATGGTTTCGCAAGCTGTTCTCGCGATGTTGATTTCCAGTTTGGTTGGCAGCATTCCAGCGTGTTCGCAGAGTCCAGATTCTTTTCGCAGGATTTCTCTTAACAATTTGTTTACGGAAGCGTCGAGCGGACGGAATCACCGCACGAGCTCAGGCATCTGGCTGGCAAAATGTGGTGCCACAACAGTTGATCCGGTTGCGCAGCGCGCGTTTCCTGAGGAAACCGGATCGACGATTTCGTCGAGCCGGATCGGCGGGGATTCCGACGCGGGCGACGCGCCGGGCGTGGCCTGCGCCGAGGCAGATGAGTCTTCAGTACCGCGTTCGAGCATTGAAGTAAGGTGCGGCCTGAAAACGGCGGGAGTTCCAGATGGACCCGGCTTGATTCCCTGCCACGAGCTTGGGGACAGGATAGCGCCGGAACTGCTGGCGCTCGGCAAAGAAGGGATCAAGATTGAGAGGGCGCGCGAAGCCGTCGTGGACATTCTGCACAGCGACAACGCATGCACAGCGTGGTTCGAAACAAAGGATGCACGACCGGCAGCAATATTTCAGACGCTTGATTTTCTGATCGACCGGCGAGGCACGCGGAATGTCTTCGAATCGGAGATAGGCCAAGCGAACTTTCTCGTACGAGAGCCGTTCGTGGCCCAGGCGACCCAAGATAGCGGCGCGCATACAACGATTACGATTAACGCGTATGGCGCGTTCTATCGAGTGCAGGGAACCGTGGAGCGGCCGGTCTTCGCAGGAGGCCCCCTGGGGATGAAGGGCACGCGGTTTCTGACGGTCGGAGGGTACACCGGGGATACGCTGCCCGCTCAAATGGTCACGCTACTTCACGAGTTCGGACACATCATCGACCTGCTGCCGGAAGACGCGGACAACCTGGATGGACAATCCGTGCGCAATACGAACGAAGTGCTGCGGCACTGCCGGGCAGAAATAGAGGTTGAAGCACAGCGCGCCGCGCAGAAGGCAAAGCGACAACTGGCGGTCGAAATACGCAAATGAGACAAGCCGAAGGGAGCGCGCGTCCTGGCGCGCGCAAATGACGATGCTGCCCGGCGGCACGTGGCATCGTATGATGCTTGTGTGAGCAGCGTGGGACGCAAGGCGTCCTTCGCGAGACTTGCGGCATCGAAGCGGTAGAGGCGCGAGCTGCCATTCGTGCGCCAGACGGCCCGCACGGTGTTCGCAAATACGCGCCAATTCATCGACAAAGAGGAATGACCTTGATCCGCACAATCGGCGTTTGCGCAGTTGTCTTGATGGCTTCGTCCCTGATTTCCGGGCAAGAGAAGCAAAGCGAGAAGTCCGATGTGACCAGGGCGACCCTGGAGAATGGTTTGAGAGTCGTCGTGATTCGCGATCCTCTGGCGCCGGTGGTGACGGTCGAAGAGAATTTTCTGGCCGGCGGGAATGAGACGCCCTCCGGCTTTCCGGGTATGGCGCACGCTCAGGAGCACATGGCGTTTCGCGGATGCTCCGGCGTCAGTGCGGATCAGACCGCCGCAATCTACGCACAACTGGGAGGTGCGGGGAATGCGGACACGCAACAGAGTATTACGCAATATTTCACGACGCTGCCCGCGGGAGATCTGGATATTGCGCTGCGCATGGACGCGGCGTGCATGCAGGACGTGGACGACGCGCAGGCGGAATGGGACAAGGAGCGTGGAGCCATCGAACAAGAAGTAGCACGCGATCTCTCGAACCCCACGTACAAGTTCATCACGCGATTGAATGAAGACATGTTTTCCGGGACGGTCTATAGCCACGACGCGTTAGGAACGAAGGAATCGTTTGAAGCGACGACCGGCGCGATGCTGAAGGATTTTTACAAACGATGGTACGCACCGAACAACGCGATTCTGGTCATCGCGGGAGACGTCGAGCCGGCTGCGGTGCTTGCAAAGGTCAAGGAATACTACGGAAAAATTGAGAAGAAAACTCTACCGACGCGTGCTGAGGTGACATTACCGGCAGTCAAGGCGGAATCGTTCACGCTGGATAGCAACCTTCCCTATCTTCTGGCGTTTGTTTCCTATCGAGTGGCCGGAACGGATAGCCCTGATTTTGCGGCAGTCCAGATTCTGAGCGATGTGCTGGGAAGCCAGCGCGGGAATTTGTATGCGCTGGTGCCGCAGGGGAAAGCGCTGGACACCGGGTTCGGCGTTGCGGAGACGTTTGCGAAAGCGAGCGTGGCGTATTGCGCGGCGGCTTTGCCCTCGGACGCCGACGCAAAGCCCATCATCGCGGAGATGCGAAAGATCATGTCCGATTACGCCGCGAACGGTGTGCCGGCCGAGCTGGTCGAAGCGGCGAAAAGGAAGGAAATTGCAGGCGCGGAGTTTCGACGCAATTCCATTCCAGGCTTGGCAGCGGCCTGGTCAGAGGCGCTGGCATCGGAAGGGCGAAATTCGCCGGAGGATGACGTCGAGGTGATGAAGAAGGTGACGCCGGAAGATGTGAATCGCGTGGCGAAAAAATACTTGATCGATCAGGAGTCGATCGCAGCGGAACTGAAACCGCAGCCCACCGGCGCCCCGGTTGCGGCGCACGGTTTTGGCGGAGGCGAGGAGTTGACTGCAGCGCCGACCAAGGCGGTGGAACTGCCGGCATGGGCTTCCGCGAAGCTGCTTGCACTTGAGAAGCCGCATGCGGAACCGGCTCCTTCGGACGTGACGCTGCTGAACGGGCTACGGTTAATCGTTCGAACGGAAAAGATCACACCCACAATTACGGTGCAAGGCTATGTGCGCAACGATGCGGATATGGAGACGGCGGCCGGAAGAGAGGGCGTCAGCGACGTGCTGGACCAGCTTTTTTCTTATGGAACCAAAACTTTGGACCGGCTGGCATTCCAGAAGGCACTCGACGACATCGCCGCGGATGAGTCGGCGGGCTTTGATTTCTCGCTGCAAGTTTTGAAGCCGGACTTTGCGCGCGGAGTGCAGCTGCTGGCGGACAATGAATTGAATCCGGCGCTCCCGGAAGAGGCCTTCAAGGTCATCCAACCGCAGACCGCGCAGTATGTTGCTGGAAGAACGAAGAGCCCCGGTTTTCAAACGAGCCGAGCGCTGAACCTGGCTTTGTATCCCGCGGACGATCCTTCGCAGAGAGAAGCGACGGCGCAGACGGTATCGTCGCTCACGCTTGACGACGTTAAGCAGTACTACGCCAAGGCGCTTCGGCCGGATCTTACGACGATTGTGGTGATCGGCGACATCACAGCAGCGGAAGCCCGAAGCGCAATCGAAAAAGGATTTGGCGATTGGAAGGCTGGGGGGACCAAACCCACGGTGGACTTACCCCCCGTGCCGGCGAATAAGGCCTCCGCGGCAAACATTCCTGATCCAAGCCAATTGCAGGACTCGGTCGATCTGTCGGAGACGGTGGGCATCACGCGATTCAATCCGGACTACTACGCGTTGCAAATGGGAAATCACGTTCTGGGAGGAGGATTTTACGCGACGCGCCTCTATCACGATCTTCGCGAGGAAAACGGATACGTCTACAGCGTGGACGTTCGCGTGAGCGCGGACAAGACGAGGACCGTGTATACGGTGACGTATGCTTGCGATCCGAAAAACGTGTCGAAGGCCAGGGAATTGATTCAGCGAGACCTGCTTGCGATGCAACGGGAAAATGTTACGGATGCAGAGCTGCAACAGGCGAAGGCATTGCTGCTGCGGCAAATCCCGCTGGCTGCCTCGAGCGAGAGTGGCGTGGCCGAAGGTTTGCTCGGACGGGCGGAGATTGGATTGCCGTTGGATGAGCCGATCCGAAGCGCTGAAAAATACTTCTCCATGACGGCTCCAAAGGTGAAGGCCGCATTCGCGAAATGGATTCGGCCTGATGGATTCGTGCAGATTGTGCGAGGCCCGGCGCCGCAATAACGAGGCTAGTCTTCTTAGTTAGCCATCCAACGAAGACTAAGGCTTGTTGGATCGCGAGCGGCGAGTGGCCAGATGCGCCAGCAGAGCAAGAATCACAAAGTAATAGAGTGTGTTGACCCCGATGGCGATGCGGAGAAACCAGCCGAAGGTCCAGGCGAGCGATTCGTGAGCTGATGGCATCATGATCTCAGCAATTTTCAGCCCGGGCGAAAAAAGCACGACCAGTACGACGGGAAGAGAAGACTCGCTCGTGACGGCCCAAGCCAGCGAGAGAAACCCCACCAACAGGGCTGCGATGGCGGGCAAGATCCAACGGAAAATGAGGCGCTTCGGCATCCCCATCGATCTTATCAACGAAAAAGCATTGCGTGTTTTGTCCGAGTGAAGAAACGCTTGAGGAGATTGCTTGCTGGACCTTCTGTGTTCTGGCGCGCTGCGTGAAACGATTTCGCCGCCGGACGCACTACCCCTTGCTTAAGGCCAATCCCGATTCAAATGCCCCAGTTTCCATCTGTGGGAACGCCTTTGTTCCAGGTGCCAGTCGTGGGAGCAAATGGTTGGGAGACGCGTGGGGGAGCGCTACCGGGAGAGTTGCGCTCCTCGCGTGTTTCGCGATCAGACCCAGCACCTTCTTGTTGCAACCGTGGCAGAGAAGATGACGGTGTTCAGCGCGCGGCTGCGAGACGGCGCATTAGATCTTGTTTTTTCTCGAGAAGGTCGCGCAGCGCCGGCGCGGGCGGGTTCGCCTCGATGCTACGCTGTACGTCCGCAAGTTCGCGCTCTGCTTGGCGGTGCTGCAGGGCTTCGAGGCAGCTTGCTGCCTCTTCCCAGGTAGGCTCGCCGGCTTCCTCCAAGAGAATCTCGAAGAACATGCGCCGATCACGATCCTCGAGTTGGGTTGCCACCTCCGTCGCGTGCACCGGTTCATCGGCAACGCTCGCCGCGATCAATGCCGCGAAGATTTTTTCAGTTTCGAGGCCGCGATAAAGGTGCGCCTCGTGAAGTTGTTGTGCCAACTCGCGGCGAAATCCTTCGGCTTCCGCCAACATCCGGATCAAGCGCCGCTCAAAAGGTTTGGCAGAGCGGCCCACCAGTTCCGGCTGGATTTTCAGCTCGCTGTGGCGCTGCGTCGCAGCCTTGCTCAGAGCCGCACGCAGTACCGGCTCGTCGAGTCGAAGCTGCTGCGCAATCCGCGTGGCCCACTCCGAGCGAAGGATTGTGTTTGGAATTTTTTGAACATACGGCAAAAGGAAATTCACGGCGCGGCGCTTACCTTCGCCGGTGGTCAAATCCATCCGCCGCGCGCGCGCGATCAGGTAGTCGACATACGGCGGAGCCTCTTTCAAGAGCCTCGTGTACTCTTCGACGCCTCTCTCCCGGATGAAGAGATCCGGATCGGCTTTCTTGTCGCCCACGGGAGGCAAAGCTAGAACGCGCACTTCAAAATCCTGTTCAAGGAGGAGGGATACGGAGCGCTCTGCGGCCGCTTGTCCAGCGTTGTCCGGATCATAATTGACGATGACGCGCTTCGTGAAACGGCTCAAAAGCTTGATCTGCGGTTCGGCAAGGCTGGTACCGCAACTGGCTACTACGTTGCTGACGCCCGTGCGCGCCACAGCAATCGCGTCCATGTAACCTTCGACCAGCACCGCAAAGTCCGAACGGCGCAGCGCTTCTTTTGCGCGGTCCAGGTGATAGAGCACGTTGCTCTTCGAATAGATCGGAGTTTCCGGTGAGTTCAGATACTTTGGCTGGTCATCGCCCAATGCTCGTGCGCCGAAAGCCACAATCTTTCCCGAGTCGTTGGAAATCGGGAAAGTAATTCGGCGGCGGAATCGGTCATACAGACGCCCGCCTTGTTCGCCGCGCGAAACCAGGCCGGATTCCGCCAGGAGCTTCTCGGAATACTTTGGCTTCAGAAATCGCGTGAGCGCGTCCCCGGCGCTGGGAGCATAGCCGATTCCGAATCGCTCAATGGTTTTGGCATCGAGCCCGCGATCTTCGAGATAGGCGCGCGCGACTTTCCCTTCGACTGTTCCGGAGATTTGCTTTGTGAAAAACGCCTGCGCCTCGCGGTGCATTTCGACGAGCGCAGCACGCTGTTGATTCTCCCGGCGTTCCTCGGGAGAACGCTCTCTGGGCCGCGGAATCGCGATGCCACATTTTTCGGCGACGGTTCGCACCGCTTCCGGAAAAGCGCATTTCTCCACATCCATCACGAAATTGAAAATGTCGCCGCCTTTGCCGCACCCAAAACAGTAGAAGATCTGCTTGAGAGGCGAGACGGTAAAGGAAGGAGTTTTTTCCTGATGGAAGGGACAAAGCCCGGAATAATCCTTGCCCGTTTTTTTTAGGCGCACGTATTCGCCGATGACGCGAACGATGTCCGCCTGCTGCTTCACGCGCTCCGCAAATGTCCCTGCTTCCGCCATGCGCTCCTAGGAACGTAATTCTACAACCGTGACGGCTTTTCCGCCGTGGTCCTCGGATTCGAAGGCGGTGTGCTGAACCAGCGGGTGAGATTTCAGGAATTCGCCGAGGCCTTTGCGCAGCGCGCCGGTTCCATGTCCGTGAATGATGCGCACGCGCGGCCTGCTGGCAAGGGCCGCGTCATCCAGAAACTTGTCCACCAGTTCGGAGGCTTCCTCGACGGTCAAGCCGATGACGTTGATTTCATCTGTGCTGCCCGCCGCGCTAGGCTGCGAAGTGACTGTTACGCCTGCACGGCCCGCGAAAGATTGAGACGCGAGCGGCTTCTGTTGGGAGGCTCCTGGTTCTTTGACGTGTCCGCTCGTTTGTTCGACACCGACGATTTCATCGACGGCCACCTTCATTCGAAGAGGACCCGCTTCGATTTCGGCCGAAGAGCCATCCAGTCGGCGAAAAATCACCGGCTTGCTGAATCCTCGCACGCGGATCCTCGCGCCGTTGTGAAGGACCTCCGCGCGTACCTGTTCCTGGCTTGCCGAGGTTGTGCCCAGGTCGGCTTGCGAATCGGATATCGCTTGCACAATCGCGTCGTTTAGTTCTTCGCGGGCTTCACTGCGAACGGTCTGCCCCTTGCGCTTGGCGCTCTTTTCAAGCGAAGCACGCAGGTCGCGTTCTTTGACCGCTTCGATCACCCGCGCTATATTTTCGTCGAACCTCTTCTGCATCTCCGCGAACTGCGACTCAAGTTCCTTAATTCTTTTTTGCTGCCGTTCGACCCACTCCGTGCGTAGCTTCTTCCGTTCCTCTTCGAGTTCGCGCCGTTCCGCGGCCATTTGTTGCTGCATGCGGTCGAGTTCATCGCGGCTACGATGCAAATAGGCGATCAAGTCCGCGGCCTCACGCGATTCCGGCGAAAGCAACGCCCGCGCCCTGTCGATGATCTCGGTCGCAAGGCCCAATCGTTGTGCGATAGCGATGCCGCTCGAACCTCCGGGCACGCCGACCATCAGCCGATAGGTGGGCCGCAAATTCACATCGTCAAATTCGACCGCCGCGTTCACGACGCCGGGCGCGGTCGAAGCGTAAGCCTTCAACCGGTCGTGATGCGTCGTCGCCAGCACGAAACAGTTCTTGGCGCGAAACTCGTCGAGAAGCGCTACTGCCAGCGCCGCGCCCTCCTCCGGCGCTGTGCCAGTGCCCACCTCGTCGACGAGCGCGAGCGATTGCGGCGTCGCCAGGTCGAGCATCGTCTTGAGATTTAACACGTGGGCGGAAAAAGTGGAGAGATCGGCGGCGATCGATTGTTCGTCGCCGATATCGACCAAAACGCGATCGAAGATAGGCAGCACCGCGCGCTGCGCCGCCACCGGAATACCAGATTGCGCAGAGAGCGCAGCCAACCCTGTCGTCTTCAGCGCGACGGTTTTTCCACCTGTGTTCGGCCCGCTGATGACCAGAACTTTTTCGGTTCCTCCCAGCGCGAGGGTCATTGGGACTATGGCGCGTTCCTGACGGCGCAGCTTGTCTTCGAGAACGGGATGGCGCGCCGCCACCAGGCGCAATTCCGCGACGGTTGAAAACTCCGGCGTCGCGGCGTCAAAGTCTCTCGCGAAACGTCCGCGAGCGAAGATACCGTCGAGTTCCGCGATCGTGTTTGCCGCAGCGAGCAAATCGTCGCGGACGATTTGCAGCCGCTCAGTGAGTTCACGCAAGATTCGCAAGATTTCGGAGACTTCGTCTTCGGCGAGCTGGACGAGCTGGTTATTAGATTCGATGGTTTCAAGCGGTTCCAGAAACACGGTCTGACCCGTTCCGCTCGCGCCATGGACGATGCCCGGAACGCTGCGGCGATTTTCCGCGCGCACGGGGATCACAAATCGTTCGTTGCGCAAAGTGACATAATCTTCGCCGGCTTCCGCGTTTCGCGAACGCAGGATTTGCTTTAACGCTTTTTGAATGGATTCGCGCGTCTGCGTGATGTTTGCGCGAATGCGGCGCAGCGCGGAAGACGCGTCGTCACTCATTTCGCCATTCGGGAGAACGCAGCGGCGAATCGCTGTCAGCGTCTCTCGAAAATCGGCGAGCTTGGCGGCATGGCCCGCCAGTAACGGAAATTTCGCCGCGTCCTCCTTGAATTGGCCGCGGAGCCATCCCGAGGTCTCGAGCAACGAGGCCGCGTCCAGAAGCTCTTTCGCTTCCAGAACGACGCCCGCCCCTTCGATCTTTTCAAGCCATCCTTTCGGGTCGGCCAATCCGCCGAAACCCAGCTCGCCGCCTCCGCGCAGCCACTCTCTAGCTTCACGAATTAGCGCGAACGTTAATTCGAGCGCGTCGCGGCCTGTTCCAAACTCGAGCCCACCCACGGCGCGGCGACCGGGCAAGCACGTCGTGCGCAGCCGCAGCAACTCTCGCAGCTTGTCAAATTCCAGGATGTCTTCTGCTGTCCGAGGCATTTTTCTCTGCTAGCTCGATGATTTATCTCGACGGTCTTTCACTGCTTCACCGCGTCGTGAACCGGCGAGGTTGCGGCGCCCGCCTTGTCAAACTCTTCGATCATTGCCACGCACAGCCCGTTCAGCGCGTCAGCCGCTTCGTGGCTCTTTCCGCCTTGGTTGTTGCTCAAAAAGGAAAAAATAAGGCGGCGCCCGTTCGGCAATTCCACGAAGCCGGAAAGCGTACGCACGTGCTCGACGGAGCCGGTCTTCGCGTGAATCCTTCCGGCAGCGACCGTACCTTTCATTCTGTCCTGCAGCGAGCCGTCGACGCCCGCGATTGGCAGGGAAGAATAATAGGGAGCAAACCACGTTTGGCCCTGAGCGTACTTCAGCAGACTAACAAGAGCGCGGGGCGTCACCAAGTCGTGACGCGAAAGTCCCGAACCGTCTTCCTGAATTACATCGTCAGGTGCGATTCCCGCGGCGGCATAGAAGTCCTGCGGGATTTTCACCAGGTCGTCAGGAGTGCTCCACGGGCCGTTTTGCCGTGCGACGGTTCTCAGCAACATTTCTGCGTGGAGGTTCTGGCTGATTTTGTTAATCAGCTTCACGGAATCGCTGAGCGGCACGGACAGATGTTCCACAAGGACTTCGCGCGGCGTCGGGTCCGTATCGGGGACATGGACGGCGCGAACCTTTCCATCCACCTTCACGCCGCGCTCGGCGAGGAGTGAGCCCAGCAAAACCGCCGCATGTTGCGCAGGTTCTTGAATCGCCAGTACCAGCTTGCGCGGAGCGCTCCTTGCGGGAAGCGTGCCGCGAATGTCGATAAGACTCGCGCCGGGCTCCCTTGTCAAAGTCAAATCCGGCTTCACGTCGGCGGCGGAAGTGGTTACATCGTTCTGCAACACGAAATCGGGAGTCAGCGGCAAGACCGTTGCCTGCACCGGATCGCCCGCTCGATCACCCGGCGTGAGCGTGACAGCCACCGTGTTGTCGTCCACTATGATCGCGGAAATGGCCGCGCCGTATTCCCAGACCATGTCGTTGATTTCCCAACCGCTGGGATAGCGCTCGCGCGGAAAGTAACTGTCGTCGCCCACGATGTCGCCCGCAATTTCTTTCACGCCGCGTGCCGCAACGCCGTCGGCGAATTCGGCAAGCACTTTCTCCGGCGGTCCATCAAATTCTTCCTTCAATTCATACGGGAATTTGCGGTTCGAAAGGTTCGGATCGCCGCGGCCCACAAGAATGAGGTCGCCGGCAAGCTTTCCATCCTTCGAAATCGTTCCGCGCGTTTCGACCGTAGTGCGGAACCTGTAATCCGGCCCAAGTTTGGCCAGCGCAAGCGCAGTCGTGAACAGCTTCATATTCGAAGCAGGAAGGAAATAGCTGTCGGCATTCTTCTCGTAGAGCGGCTCCCCCGTCTCAGCATCGACAATAAGAAGCCCCCAGTCCCCCTTGTTCACGGGCGCCGTGCTCAAGAGCGCGTCCGCGCGGGTTCCAAATCGCGCCGCTGCGACCGCTTCCTGGGAAGAAAGCTTGGTACGCCCCGCCTCTGGTTTGGCTGCACAGCAAACTTGTTCCTGAGCCGTGTTCGATTGCGCCCGCGCTGCGGAAAGAATCAACGCACCGAACGCCAAGCACGCACCCGCGCGCCATCCCCACACTCTTCGTGAGCCCATGTTTCCTCTACCCTCGAATAGCCGCACGAGAAAGTATAGTCGAAAGTCCACGCAACATTAGGGCCCCACGCGGCATCTACTTAGGTGGATTAGTCTCGCGCTATTGGAATCGGCCCCACACAAACTGTTGGTTGCGCCTGAACCACCAGCGACCTATGATTGATTAGCCCAGTAAATTTCAGCGAGGTGAAATTTGATTAAGCAGATCGGTTCCTGCCTCATCGCCATGGCGATGATTGCTCCGGCTCTCCTGGCACAAGACGACCGCAAGGAAGCGGATCGTCTCCAAAACAGCGGCACGGTAATCAAGGAAGTGATGGATATTCCCGATGACATTCCTCAAGATCTCATCGACAAAGCGGAATGCATCATCGTGTATCCTTCCGTTTTGAAAGCAGCCTTCGTGATTGGGGGCAGCTACGGCCGGGGCGCCATGACTTGCCGCACCGGCGAACACTACACAGGCCCCTGGAGCGCACCTTCGATGATGGCTCTTGAGGGCGGCAGCATCGGTTTTCAGATCGGCGGCCAAGCCACGGATTTCGTTCTCCTGGTGATGAACCCGCGCGGCGCACACTCGATTCTCAAGAACAAAGTCAAGCTTGGAGCGGACGCTTCCGTTGCGGCTGGTCCCAAAGGACGCGCGGCCGATGCTTCGACGGATGCCAGCCTACGGGCGGAAGTGCTGAGCTATTCGCGTTCGCGTGGTTTGTTTGCCGGTATTTCTCTTGAGGGCTCGACGGTTCGTCCGGACAACGATGCCAACGAACGCGTCTACGGAAAAAGACTGACTGCGGAGGACATCATTTTTAAGGGCGCGGTGCCCGTGCCTCCGGCCGCGCAACAAATGATCGCCTATCTCAATCGAAAGTCTCCGAAGAATCTTTCCGATCCCAACTCTTTGAAGGAATAGATCAGCGCAATTCCGAAAGAAGCAAAGACCCCGGTAATTGCCGGGGCCTTTGCTTTTAAAGAGGAATAAAAACGGAATAGGGCTTGACGCGCAACCATAAATGACCTATGGTCATCTATGAATTATGGTCAAAAAGGCCAACCAGAAAGCATCTCTACCCCCTCCTCCGACAAGCCTTTCTTCCCACGGACGCCGGGAGCGAAAATCGGCCGCGACCCGCGAGCGGCTTTTCCGCGCAGCCCTGAATCTCTTTGCAAAAAAAGGGTTTAACGAGACCACCGTCGGCGACATTACCGAAGCTGCGGACGTTGGCAAGGGGACCTTTTTCAACTACTTCCCCAGCAAAGACCACATTCTTCTTGCGTTTGGGGAGATGCAGCTTTCGAAACTTCAGGCTGCTATTGACGAGGCAAGACGCACATCCGAGCCCATGCCCCAGTTTTTGCGCTCTCTGGGGGTTCGCATGACCCAGGAACCGACTCGCCACCCAGGGATTATCCGGGCGTTGCTGCTGGCCTATCTCTCGAGCACACCGGTGCGAGAAGCCATGTTGAATTTGCAGATGCGCGTTCACGCTCTGCATACCGAGATTGTTTGTATTGGGCAGGATCGGGGCGAGATCCGCAACGACTTACCCGCGGAAGAAATCGCCCACGTTTTTCGCCAGACCATTTTCGGGACTCTTTTGATTTGGTCGCTTTTGGGCGACGCCACCTTGCATGACCGGATTGAATCGGCGTTCCGAGTGCTGTGGTCGGGATTGGCGCCACGCGACGGGGAATCTGCCCCAGCGGAGGTGCCTCTTGCCGGCGTCCCCCTAATTACATGTGGAGATTGATTCATGAACCGCAAAGGTGTGTTTATCCTAGTCTTGGCTGCCCTGATCTTGGGTGGCACGGCTGTTTATGCAACGTGGTTCCGCGGCGACAGCGCGCTGCACGGCTCCGGCACAGTGGAGGCGCGGGACGTTCGCGTCGGCTCGGAAGTTGGCGGACGAATCGACAAAGTATTGGTGCGCGAAGGCGACACGGTGAAGCCGGGCCAAGTGTTGGTTACCTTCGACGACAAGGAATTGCTGGCTTCGCTCGATCAATCTCGTGCGGCGGCGGAAAAAGCGGTGCGTGGATATCGCCCGGAGGAAATCGCGGAAGCGCGCGCGGCTGCCGCGCAAGCCAAAGCCGATTACGAGATGCGGGCGAATGGCTACCGGAAAGAGGATATTGCCGCGGCTCAGGCCGACGTTGAACGTGCCGCCGCCGATGAAGTTCGCGCGCGGCTGGACTACCAGCGATACGACGCGTTGGCGAAGAAGGATCTCGTCTCGAAACAGCAGCTCGATGCCGCGGAAGCGAGTTGGAAGATGGCGCTCGCGCAACAACAAAACTTCCAGCACAAACTCGATGAGCTGAAGCGCGGGTATCGTCCCGAGGAGATCGCTTCGGCCAAGGCGAATTACGAGGAAAAGCTGGCGACACTCGAAAAATATGAGCGCGGCAACCGGCACGAGGACGTGGATCTGGCCAAAGCAGCTTACTCCTACGACGAAGCAAAGTTTCGCGAGCGGCAAGTGATCGCCCCTTCGGAAGCTACTGTCGAAGTTCTCGATGTACGCCCCGGCGATTTGATTGCGCCGAACACGCCGGTAGCAACGCTGCTCGAAAAAGACCAGATTTATGTGCGCATCTATATTCCGGAAACGGAAATTGGGCGCGTTCATGTGGGCGAGAAGGCAGACGTTCGCGTCGATTCGTTTCCGAACACGGTTTTTGACGGAATCGTCGAACAGATTAATCAGCAGGCGGAATTTCTGCCGCGCAACGTGCAGACACGGGAAGAACGCGTGCACCAGGTGTTTGGCGTGAAGATTCGCATCAACGATCCGGCGGGCAAGGTTTTTGCCGGCATGGCCGCGGACGTGAAACTGAAAGCGGGCAGCTAGTCTGTGGCCACCGCTCCGCAAAACTCCAGCGAACCCTCGATTTCCGCGGAACATCTCGTTCGGCGATTTGGGCACGTAACAGCTGTGGACGATGTCAGCTTCCGTGTCGAGAAGGGCGAAATCTTCGGTTTTCTGGGTCCCAACGGCAGCGGAAAGACGACGGTCATCAAGATGCTCACCGGATTACTGCCTCTGAGCGGCGGGTCCGCGTTCGTGGAAGGGCTCGATGTTCGCAAGGAATCAGAAACTGTGCGCGAGCGCATCGGCTACATGTCGCAGAACTACAGCCTCTATTACGATCTCACGGTTGCGGAGAATCTGCAGTTTTACGGCCGCATCTACGGGCTCGACTCCACGCGATTGAAGGCCCGCATTGACGAAACTGTCCAGCTCAACGGACTGGGGCCTTACATGGACCGATTGTCCGCGCAGCTTTCCGGCGGCTGGAAACAGCGGCTGGCGCTGGGCTGCGCGATGTTGCATGAGCCGAAGCTTCTCTTTCTGGATGAGCCAACCGCGGGAATCGATCCCGTTGCGCGTCGGCAGCTTTGGGATTTGCTCTTCGAGCTCTCCGGACACGGGATTACTTTTTTTGTCACGACGCACTACATGGACGAAGCCGAACGCTGCAACCATGTTGCCTACCTTTATTACGGCAAACTGATCGCGGACGGCACGCCGGATTCACTTCGCGAGTTGCCGGACGTCCAACCCCACGGCACGGTACGCGTGGAAATCACCACGCCGGAGGTCACGCGCGCTTTGCGAGTCGCCCGGAAACTCCCAGGCATTCGCAGTGCGACGATCTTCGGTCAATCCATTCACGCGTTGATCGACGAAAGTTTCAATCTTGATGACCTTCGCGAACGGCTCCTAAAGAGCGGGATCGCCGTGACGGAAATTCGGCCGTTGGCGCCGAGCCTGGAAGACGTCTTCGTTGAACTTACCTACAAACACCAGGGCCTATCGGAGGCGCCGGGTGTTTGATTCCTTTCGCGGTTTCGGCGCGGTTTTCTATAAAGAGGTTTTGCATGTCCGGCGGGATTTTGCCACCCTCTTCTTTTCGCTGATTATTCCGCTTCTACAGATGGTGCTGTTGGGTTTCGGAATCGATACGAACATTCGGCAAATCAATACGGTTGTTTATAACGCGGACGGAAGACGCGAAAGTCGGGAGCTGCTGAACCGCCTGACAAATACAGATACCTTCCACATTACCCGCTACGTCGAGAACGACCATGACATGAATGAAGCGATCATCGGAAGCAGCGCGCGCGTGGGCATCAAAATCCCCGTCAATTATTCCGACCGCCTCTTGCATGGGCAGAGCGCGCAAGTGCTCGTGCTGATCGACGGTTCCGATTCTTCGGTCGCCGGGCCTGCGATTCAGGTTGCCACGTCTATCGGCCTGGATGAATCACTGCGGCGAGTGCTTCCCGCTGGCGCCACTTTTGCGATCGACATTCGGCCGCAACTGCTCTTCAATCCGGATTCGCGTTCGCCTAATTTTTTTCTGCCGGGGCTAACGGCCATTTTGCTTCTCAATGTGACCACGTTCTTGACGGCCTTCGCCATCGTTCGAGAAAAAGAGCGGGGTACACTCGAGCAGCTGTTCGTAACGCCCGTTCGCCCTTATGGATTGCTCCTGGGTAAGATACTGCCGTACTTTGTGATTGGTTTCTTCGAGTTGTGCCTCATCGTAACTTCGATGCGTTTTGTTTTTCAGATTCCGATGCATGGCAGCGTCGTGTTGCTGGCCGTCCTGTCTCTGCCTTATCTGTTTGCAGCGCTTTCCCTTGGCATCCTGATTTCCAGCAAAGCGAACTCTCAGGGCGAAGCGATGCAACTCGCGTTCTTGACGATCCTGCCCAGCATTTTCTTTTCCGGGTATATTTTCCCGCGCGAAACCATGCCCTATATTTTTCGTGTCTTGAGCTATTTCGTTCCGGCCACGTATTTCATCAACATCACGCGCGGCGTGATTCTGCGCGGTGCCGCACTACAGCACCTTTGGCTCGATGGCTTGGCTCTTTTCGGAATGGGAGCCTTCCTGCTTTTCGTAGCCGCTCGGCGATTTCGAAACAAAGTCATCATGGCTTAATGCGAATCTCGGCTTGCCCTTCGAAACGGCAGGCACTACTATCCTCCTTCCAGTCCACAACTGAGGCCGTTTGAAGTGGAAAATCGTTCTGCGGGTTGGATCATCTTCGTATTTGTATTGCTTGCCTCGGCGGTTTTCGCCGCACGAGAAGACACGCCTGTGCCATTGCCCGCAACGGCGCCACAGGAACTGTTTTCCGCGGATCGCGCGCTCGTGCATGTGCAAGCATTTGCAACGGCACCGCATCCCATGGGTTCTGCCGAGCACGATCGGGTACGCGATTACCTTGTCTCGCAACTAACCGCACTTGGCCTCACACCCGAAATTCAGCGGACCACCGGCGTCACCCCGCGCTACGAAGTTGCCGGGACGGTCGAAAACATTGTTGCGCGGCTTAAGGGCACAAGCGGCGCGACGGATGCGGTCGCTTTGACCGCGCATTACGATTCCGTGCCAGCTGGTCCGGGTGCTGGCGACGATGGAGCGGGAGTCGCGGCACTGCTCGAGACGCTTCGCGCCTTGCGCGCAGGCCCGCCGCTGCGCAATGACGTTATTTTTCTGCTGACGGACGGCGAGGAGGATGGATTGCTCGGCGTCTCGGCCTTCGCCGCGGAGAATCCCGCGGCCAAGGATGTACGCGTGGTCGTCAACTTCGAAGCGCGCGGAAACTCCGGCGAATCGCAGATGTTCGAAACGAGTGTGGACAACGGACGCCTGGTGCGAATCTTTGCTGCTGCCGCGCCGCACGCTTCCGGTTCGTCTCTCACTTACGAAGTCTACAAGCACATGCCGAACGACACGGACATGACCGTGTTCAAGAAGTCCGGGATCGCCGGACTCAACTTCGCATTCATCGGGCACTGGGAGGCGTACCACACGCCGCTCGACAATGCCGCGTCGCTCGACCGCCGCAGCTTGCAGCAGCACGGCGAGAACGCGCTGTCCCTGGCTCGGAGCCTCGGAAACAGCGATCTCTCGCAGCTTCAGGAACGCGATGCCGTCTACTTTTCGCTGCCCGGAAATTTCTTCGTCCACTATTCCGGCGGCTTGATTTGGCCTCTCGCGATAGGGTCGGGAGTTTTTCTGCTGGCAATGATTTTCTATGCGAACGGAGCGTGGCAAACTCGACTGAGTGCGATTCTCGTCAGTTTTCTTGCTGATATCGGCGTCGTGATCGTGTTAGGAATCGTCGGCTTCGGCTATGTGTTCGGCGTGCACCACCTTCATCAGACGGTGCTGTCGGAAGGACCGCTCGATCAAAGCGTTTACTACATCCTTGGACTTTTTTCGTTGCTCGTCGCCGTCCTCGCCCTCTTTTACAGATGGTTCTGCAAGAAAATCAAACCTCCCGCTTTTTTTCTGGGTGGCGCGATTTTGGTCTTCATCCTCGTTGTTGCGACCTCCAAGCTGCTTCCGGGAGGGAGCTACCTCCTCGTCTGGCCGCTCCTTGTAGCATTGCTCGCAACGGCCACGTTTGCCTTTCGCCCCGGCGAGCTGTCTATCTTCTCAGCCATCCTTCTTTGTATTGTGAGTTTGCCAGCTTTGCTTCTTTTCGTTCCGCTTTTGAAAGGTTTCTTTACGGCGCTAGGTTTCACGACGGTTGGAGCACCTCTTCTGAGCATCACATTCGGTTTGCTTTTCCTGGTAATCTTGCCGTTTCTCGACCCGGTTCTGGAATCTGCGGGCAAAGTAATTGCGTTGTTGGCAGTTGTCGCCGCCGTGGCGCTCTTCATCGCTGGCGCGAGCACGACTCGCTATTCCTCCGAGCACCCTAAGCCCAGCATGCTCGCGTACGCTCTCGATGCAGATACGGGCAAAGCCCTTTGGACCAGTTCATCGTCACGCGTCGATTCCTGGATCGCCCAATATGCTGGCGCCTCCCCAACGCGCGGCAAACTCCCGGACTTCTATCCCGTATGGTATCCCGGCGAATTCTTGTCGCACGATGCTCCCGTTGTCGCGCTTGCGCCGCCGCTAGCCGAACTTGCCGATAAATCCTCCGACGGCGACACGCGATCCCTCCATCTGCACATTGCCACGCCTCGCCATGCACGCGAGATTCACGTAGGCGTCGCGCAGGCGGAAGTCTTGAGCGCATCCGTCAACGGCCACGATTTGGGAAAGCCCTCGGACGCGCGCTGGCGCACGCAAGGCCAGTGGAGCTTCGACTATTCGAATCCGCCCGCAGATGGCATCGATCTGCAACTTCGCGTTGAGGGTTTGGGCTCGGTCACTCTCATCTTGATCGACCGCTCGAGTGGGCTTCCCGCGATCCCCGGAGCAAACTATCCGCCGCGTCCACCGGATTCCATGCCGATTCACTCCGGCGATCAGACGATGGTTCGCCGCAGTTTTGTGTTTTAGCCGTTCGGTGGGCTAGCTGTTTTGTTTTTTCGAGAGCCGCGGAGTACTCTGCTCACTTGTCTTTGTGTTCCGGGGAGCGGGAGTGTCCTGTCCAATTTGTGAAAAGCGCAAGGCCGTACGATTCTGTCCGGCCAAAGGCGAGAAAATTTGTGCGGTGTGCTGCGGCACGGATCGCGAAGTAATGATCGATTGCCCATCCGATTGCTCGTATCTCGTTGCCGCCCATCGATACGAAGATCTGCACCAGCGCTCGCTTCCGGAAGACACGCCGCTCCTCGACGTGAAAGTTTCGCAAGACGCCATTTATTCGCATCAAGCGGTGCTCTCCGGATTGTCGTTCACGGCCGCGAAATTTTGCGCCGCGCATCCAGCGACAACCGATCCGGATGTTCTCGCCGCTCTTCAGTCCCTTGCTGAAACTTACAAGACGCTGGGCTCAGGCATCTACTACGAAAAGCCCCCGGGCGCCGTACTTCCTCACGAACTCTATGCGGAACTCGCGCAATTCTTAAACAAAGCTAAACAAGAAGCCGCGGAACAGCCAGGCGCTTCGCCCTTCGCGGGCGCTGCGCCAATCAAGGATTCGGAAGTATTTCCCCTCCTCGTTTTCCTCTATCGCATGGGTTTGCTTCGCACGAATGGCCGCCCTCGCGCACGCCGCTACATCGAGTTCCTTCGAGCCCAGTTTCCTGATGCACCCGGGCTACAGCGGGAAGAATCGCGCATCATCGTCCCGTGAAGCGCGATGCGTGGAGCAGGCAAGCGAAGTCCGGCAAAGATTTCTTAGCACAGGGAGTAGGGAGGCTGAAATGTTTCATGTGAAACATGCGTGGGGTGCGCCGAATAAGGGGCTCTTGTCGAAGTGCGTCCGTCCAGGAGCCAAACGGATTGCACTTAGCCTTGCGGCGTTAGCTGTACTGTCAGTTTCCGTACCGTCCTTGACCCATGGCGACGAGCGGGAGTCCGCGGCGAAGCTGGTAGTTCGAACCATGATGAATCCCGAATTTCGCGTGAAGACGTTTCGCGGCGGCGAATGGTTGGGCACCGGCGACCGCTATCTTGCGTTGGAACCGTCAACCACGCCTGACGGCAGCGACATTGTCGTCTACGAGACGGGAAGCGGAGCGCGCGAAATTCTGGTGGCGGCCAATCTCCTGATTCCGGCCGGCGAGACAAAGCCTTTGCCGGTGGAGAGCTACACGGTCTCTCCGGACTCGCAACAGGTTCTGATCTTCACGAACTCAAAAACCGTCTGGCGCCAAAACACGCGGGGCGATTATTGGGTTCTCAATGTGAAGAGCGGAGCGCTCCGAAAACTTGGCGGCAATGCGCCCGCATCCAGTTTAATGTTTGCGAAATGTTCGCCCGACTACAACAAAGTTGGATATGTCCGTGGAAACAATGTTTACGCGGAAGACCTCGCCAGCGGAGAAATCACGCAACTTACGAACGATGGCTCGGAAACGGTCATCAATGGAACCTCGGATTGGGTGAACGAGGAAGAGTTCGGCATACGCGACGGATTCGAATGGAGCCCGGACAGCAAGACGATCGCGTTCTGGCAATTTAACACCGCCGGCGTGCCAAACTACACTTTGATCTACGATCTCGGCGCTCCACGCGGTGAAATTGTCGCCGGAATTCCTTATCCGCAAGTTGGTCCCTATCCGCAAACCCTGCAATATCAGTATCCACTCGCGGGAGCGCCAAATTCGGCGGTTCGCGTCGGAGTCGCGCGCGCCGCGGGCGGACAGGTCGTGTGGATGCAAACCGAGGGCGACCCGCACAACTTCTATATCCCGCAGATGGGATGGGCTGACGCCGGCCACGTCTTGTTGCAGCACATGAACCGTTTGCAAAACAAAAATGAGTTTCTCCTCGCCGACGTGTCGACGGGCGCCTCGCGTGTTGTTTTTGCGGATGAAGATCGCCGCTGGGTCGATGTGAATGCATCTGTCCTGTGGATCAATCAAAGGCGCGAATTCTTGGTGCTGAGTGAACGCGACGGCTGGCGGCACTTGTATCGCGTGTCGCGCGATACCGGCAACGCGGAGCTCGTCACGCGGGGTGACTTCGATGTAGTGAGCCTGGATCGCGTCAGCCCGGATGAGAAGTGGGCGTATTTCATCGCATCGCCCGGCAACGCAACCCAGCGGTACCTGTATCGCATGCGCTTGGACGGATCCGCGGCGCCGGAACGCATCACCCCCGCGAACGAACCCGGCGTGCACTCCTACACGATTTCGCCGAATGGCGAATGGGCGTTTCATAGCTACTCCTCCTTCGATGCGCCGCCGAAATTCGAAGTCGTACACCTGCCCGACCATCGAGTGATGAGGATCACGGCGGACAATTCCGCACTGGCCGAGCGCGTCAAGGGCTTGTCGGACGGGCCGGCGGAGTTCGTGAAAGTGGACGCGGGGGGCATATCCGTGGACGCATGGCTGATGAAGCCTCCGAATTTCGATCCAGCAAAGAAGTATCCGCTGATCGTGAATGTTTATTCGGAGCCCGCCGGCCAAACCACCGAGGATCGTTGGCCGTCCATGTTCGATCGTACGCTCACGAGCGCTGGATACCTTGTCGCGAGTTTTGACAATGAAGGCACGCCGGCCCCGCGGGGGCGCGAATGGCGCAAGGCCGTTTACGGAAACGTCGGCCCACTTTCTTCGAAGGAGCAGGCTGCCGCCTTGCAATCCTTGGAAAAAATCCATTCCTACATTGATGCGAAACGCGTCGGAGTCTGGGGATGGAGCGGCGGAGGAACCGAGACGCTCAATCTCATGTTTCGCTATCCCGAAGTGTACAGCGTAGGCGTGTCCGTCGCTTCTGTGCCTGACCAGCGGCTTTACGACAGCATTTACCAGGAGAGGTACATGGGATTGCCGCAGGACAATGCGAAAGCCTACGAAGAAAGTTCCGCCATTAATTTTGCCTCAGGCCTCCACGGAGATTTGATGGTGATGCACGGTTCCGGCGATGACAACGTGCACTTCCAGGGTTTCGAGTTGCTGGTCAACAAGCTGATCTCGTTGGGAAAGCAATTTGACATGCGCGTCTATCCAGGCCGTACTCACGGCATCTTCGAAGGCAAAGGCACGACGCAAGACGTCTACACAAATATCCTGGGCTATTTTGAAGCCCACCTGCCGCCGGATGCCCAGCCCGCCGCATCTCGCTGATCAGGGTCGGCCTCGTCGTTCGCAAAAATGGCGATACAACCGCATCTGCTTGATCTCTACCCAGCGGCACAAGAGCGCATGCCCTGCAATTCCGTGGAGGCCGCAGGCGCGTCCCATCCCAACTTCATCTGGACGAGGCGAGAGCGCCGTTGCGTATCGCGCTGCGGACGCGAGTCAAACCCGTATTTTTGCTTGAGACGAGCCACGCGGTCCGCAATTGTCTTGCGGTACTTCTCGGGAGCGTATGCTTCTTTGGCGTACCACTCCTCGTATTGCTTCGTCAGCCGCGGAAACTTCGCGCGTATGAACGGCAGGAACTGCTTCGCGGAGGAAGGCATCAAGAAGAGCACGCCGGACCAGAACCACAATGCGCCAGCCTTGTACGCCGCTTCTGCCACTCCCTCGAGTTCCCCCTCGCCGTCGGTGATTCCAGGTATCAACGGCGAGACGGAAACCCCGACTCGCAAGCCCGCCTCTCGCAACTGCCGAACAGCCGCAAGCCGCAGATCGGGTCGCGGCGCTCGGGGCTCCAGCAATCGAGCCATTCTCGCGCGTAGCGTGGTGATCGTAATATTGAGTGAAAGTTCCGATCGTTCCGAAATGCGCCTCAAGACGTCGATATCTCTCACGATCTGATTCGACTTCGTGATCAGAGAAATACTCATCCCTTCTCGCTTGGCCAATTCCTCCAGGCAAGCTCGCGTCACTCCATATTCGCGCTCCGCCGGTTGATACGGATCCGTTGCCGTCCCGATGGCGATGTGCTCCGGCCTTTCGCCGCCCGAGCATTCCGATTCATACGAATATTTGTGCGCGACGTCGTAGGAAAGCAGCGGCGCCGCGTCTTTCTTCACAAAGATCTTCCGTTCGAAATCGCCTCCATCCAGTTCCATATACTCGTGCGTATAGCGGGCGTAGCAGTAGAGGCAGCCAAATTCGCATCCCCGATAGGGGTTGATCGTCCAATCGAACGGCACACGCGCCGAGTCGCACCGATTCAAAATGGACTTCACGGGCAGCAGAAAGTATTCCGGCCGCTCGCCTGACCTTCTTTGTGTTTCCGCCGGCGGAGAGCATGCTGCGAGGCGGGCAATGCCCACCAGCGGTACGGCTGCATCCTGGGTCCGGTGATCCGCCGGGCTTTTGCAGTCCTGCGGAGCCGCCTCTCGCGAGGTCGGCGGGGGGCAATCCGCCGTGGAGTAACCCGAAGTGCTGCCGCCTGAGCCGAGCGACGCGGGGGAACCGGCAATGTCTTGGAATTGACGGACACTTTCGATCGCACCCTGCGAATCTTCGGCTCTTGGTTTTGGGCTTGTCGCGTTAGGGCCTATAGGAAAGAGTGTTGCCGTGGATTGTCTAGCGTGGCGGCGCGGGATACCAAATTTCCGAGCCGTGGAGGAAAGAACTGGAGACATAGCCCACCTCGAAGCGCGGCCAAGTATTTCGCTTTTTGTTCGCCATGTCAAGTCTTTTTCGCTTTGTATTCGCCGTCGGCCTTCCCCTTATCCCATTCCCCACAGCCCTTGAGACAACTTCTCCCGCCGCATTGTTGCCCGGCCCTCGACAGGTTATTCTGCTTGTTCGGGAGGAGCGGCGTGCGACAGTCCCCAACGGCACGGTTTCTTCTTTGTGGTTCCGTTATCTTTTTCTCGGCCTCGATGTGCTGGAGCCATTCGGAATCGCCTCATCCCCAGGCGCCTGCCCCGCAATCCAGCGTTCCGCCAATTTCTTCAGGATCGCCAAGCGCAGCCACTCAGGCTAAGAAGCCAATCATCGGCCCCGCGCCTCCTCAATCCTCTTATCATCCGATCCTGCTTCTAGTAGAAGGCAAGGACCAGACTTGGAGTCTCCGCATCGGCCTAAAAGGGCCTGAGCGGCTTGACCGCGTTGGTTATCCTCCGATTCCCCTTGATCCCGGCGAAGTCACTCGAGAAGGCGCAACAGATGCCTGGACCTACAACGCTAAGGACTCGCAGACGGGGGCCATCGTCGCCGTGCACCTCGTACGCGAACCTTGCACGGACAATGCGTCCACGGTGAAGTACGGCTTCAGCGCTTCCGTCGACCACGCCCAAATCGGTTCGTTCCAGGCTTGTGCCCGCGTCGCGACCGAGCTTTTTCCGAAGATCAACAATCAACCCAGCGAGGACGATGACGACGACGACGCAAAGCCTAAGCCTGTTCCTCCCACGGTAACCAACTTCAAGTCCCCCGTGGACTTTGCGTATGTCGCTGCCTCCGACAAAATGATTGTGAAACACGGCTCGATCGTGCGAAGCATCTTGGGTATAGCAGGCAATTTGCTAAGCCTGTCCCATGACGGCAAGAAGCTTCTGTTTGTTCGTGATGAGCAGCCCGCCTCGTTGCGAGCCATCGATGAGTACGACTTTGAGACCCGCCGCACGACCGAGCTTGTCAAGGCGAATGTCAACGCCCCATTTTGGTCCCCGGATGACAGCCGCATCGCTTATCTCCAATACACCGATGGCAAATGGCAAATCTGGACGATGCCGTCCGACGCCCCTGACAAAGCCGCGCTTTTCTTTTCCGGCGATGAGGTGAGCCTCGAAGGATGGGCGGACGACCATACGCTCGTCGCGAGCGACTTGCAAACGCTCTCGTGGATTGGCGACGACGGGACCGTAAAGCAAACGCTATCCACTGCCGACCTGTATGGGAAGGATCAATTCGGTTTGTCGAGCGGCAACACGGTGCGCCTGCATCCGCTCAATCCGGACTTGCTGCTGGTGTCCGCCGAGTGGCTGCCGGCCGCTGCGCAGGCCGCGATGAAAGAGGCCGCCAGCAAGGCAGGCACCAGTGTTGGCTCTGCTCGGCCGCCCGCGCAGGCATTCTTCCTCTATGAGATCCGGTCAAAACGTCGCGTCGTGATCAGCCCGCTTAACTTGTCTTGCAGCAGCGCCGAATGGTCCAAGGATGGGCTCCAGATTTTCTTCACTGGTCGCGAAACCTCTGGGGGCGCAATGGCGACCTATCGAGTGTTCTGGGACGGCACTAGCTTAGTCAAAGTCCACGATGGGTACGATTTCGTAATCAGCCAATAGAATTTCCCCGACCCGCTACTGCTCGACCGCTTCTGCTTACTCCCGAGCGCCTCTCCCGGACCAATTTAGTCCGGTATTGGCCGATACGCCGCACGGTCTTGCCTGCAAACATCCCTCCCCTCCTCCCCGCGCTATACTCGGTTAATGGCGACCCTTCCCCCTGTGCAGGCGAAGCAGGTCGGCATCCTCATCCTGGATGACGACGACCAGAACCAGGGTACGCTGCGTCAAATCCTCGATTCCGAAGGCTGGCGCGTCCGCCTGGTCCAAGACCCCAAGTTGCTCCTCACGGAGCTTAAGTCCGGGGAATGGTCTCTCGTCATCGCCAACATCGCACTGACCGGTCTCAACTCTCCTACCTTCATCACGCTTCGCGAACTTGCCAGCGTCTCCTACGACGAGGGCGGTCGCATCCGCGCACTCTATCTCGTTCCGGAAATGGCGGGAGGCCAGTTCGTCGGCGCGCTCGAGCTCGCAAAAGCACCTTATGTCGTGCGCCCCTTCCATCTTCACGATTTCCTCGAAAAGGTCAGCGATCTCCTTGTCGAGGTCAAAGCTATCGAAGGGCCCATTCGCCAGGTGCGCCACGAATTCGGCGCGCTGCGAAAGAAAAAAAAGCAAGCCGGCCGGACCACCTCCATGTTTGCGTCCCGCGATTCGTATTCCTACAGCGACGAAGAGCTCGCCGAATACGAGAAGCAGGAAGGCGAAGCTTCCCAGAGCAGGCGCAACAAGCCACGCACGAATCTCGGTGGCTCCGACCGCTAAGCCGCACAAATCTCCTCGAAAGTTCTTTTTCCCTTACCCTCAGTCTCAGTTCGCGCACGTTCTGTCCTGCAGTTTGCTTGACTTGCACGCCTTGCTGGCGCGATGCTACCCCGTCCCATTTGTCGAGGACGCGCGAACTCTTGTCTGTATTCATGAGGATCTCAATGCGATTTTGTCTGACATTCTGTTCCAGTGTGCTTCGAATCGTTTTGCTCGTGGCTCTGTTGGCCTTCGCTGCGCTTCCGTCTGTTGCCCAGCCGCAAAACGGCGCCGCCGGCTCCGCGACTCCCCGCGCATTGACCGCAGCCGACTACGCCCACGCCGAAAAATTCATGGCCTACAACACGCGCCCGCTCGTCTATCACGAAGTCCGCGCCGAGTGGCTGCCCGGCGATCGCTTCTGGTTTCGCGATGCCGGACCCGATGGCTCCGAGTTTTGGATTTACGACGCCGCGCACGGCACACGCCAGTTAGCTTTTGATCACGCCAGGCTCGCCGCAGCGCTCTCCTCCGCCGCCGGAGCCACCTACAATGCGCATCACCTTCCCTTCTCGCTGCTCGAGTTTTCTCCCGAAGGAACTTCCATTTCGTTTTCCGTGAAAGCCAGCAATTGGAAATGCGATCTACAAAATTATGTCTGCACCGCCGAACCCAAACGCAGCGGAGACAAAACGCCTGCCGCCCCGGAGTCTCTTTCTCCTGACGGCAAAACTGCCGCATTCATCCGCGACTACAACCTTTGGGCGCGTGACGTCGCGCGTGGAAAAGAGACGCAACTCACGACCGATGGGGTGAAAGATTTTGGCTACGCCACCGACAACGCCGGATGGATTCACAGCGACCGTCCCGTTCTCTTGTGGTCGCCCGATTCGAAGAAAATCGCCACATTCCAGCAAGACCAGCGCGGTGTCGGCGAGATGTATCTCGTCGAAACGAAAGTCGGCCATCCGGTCCTTCAGGCGTGGAAGTATCCCCTTCCCGGTGACCCCGTCGTCACAACGATTCAGCGCGTCATCATCGATATCGACGGGCCAAAAATAATTCGCCTCCAGATGCCGCCGGACCAGCATCGTTCGACTCTATGCGACGATGTCGAATGCCGCGGCAGCGACTGGGACGACGTCGACTGGAGCCCCGACGCGAAACATCTCGCCTTCGTCTCCACTTCACGCGACCACAAGGACGAGCATTTGCGCGTTGCCGACGCGGAAACCGGTGCGGTGCGCGATGTCTTCGAGGAAACTGTCGCCACGCAGTTCGAATCAGGCTGGGGCCGCGTCAACTGGCGCTATTTGCCAGAATCCAACGAGATCATCTGGTTTTCCGAGCGCGACAACTGGGGCCATCTTTATTTGTACGATCTCGCGACCGGCCATTTGAAAAACCAAATCACGACCGGCGACTGGGTCGTAGCGCAATTGCTTCGCGTCGACGAAAAAAACCGCTTGCTCTATTTTCTAGCCAACGGCCGCGAGAAGGGCGAGAACCCTTACTTCGCGCATCTTTATCGCATCGGTTTTGACGGCAAGAATCTCACTTTGCTTACGCCAGAGAGCGGAACTCATGAAATCAGCTTTTCGCCTTCTGGCCGCTACTTCTTCGATAACTATTCGAAGCCCGATGCTCCCGACGTTTCCGTCGTGCGCGACGACGCAGGCAAGCTCATTGGCTCGGTTGCAAAGACCGACATTTCGCGACTGCTCGCCGAAGGCTGGCCGCTCCCGATTCCCATCACCGTAAAAGCTCGCGATGGCGTCACCGATCTTTATGGACTGATGTACAAGCCCACGAATCTCGATCCCGCGAAGAAATACCCGATCGTCAATCGCATCTATCCTGGTCCGCAGGGCGGCAGCGTCGGCAGTTGGGCATTCTCGGCCGGACGCGGCGACGCGCAGCCTCTCGCCGAGCTTGGCTTCATCGTTGTTGAGATCGAAGGTATGGGAAATCCGCTGCGCTCGAAAAAATTCCACGATTTCTATTACGGAAACATGGGCGACAACACGCTCCCGGACCAGATCGCCGGGATGAAAGAGCTCGCGCAGAAATATCCTTGGATTGACATCGATCGCGTCGGGATCTACGGCCACTCCGGTGGAGGATTTGCCACCGCGGACGCCATGTTCCGCTACCCCGACTTTTTCAAGGTGGGCATCTCCGAATCCGGCAATCACGACAATCGCGAATATGAAGATGACTGGGGCGAACGCTGCCAGGGCTTGCTCGCGAAGAACGCCGACGGCAGCAGCAATTACGACGATCAGGCCAACGAGAACATCGCGAAAAATCTCAAGGGCCACCTGCTCCTCGCGCACGGCACCATGGACGACAATGTTCCGCCGTACAACACGCTTCTCGTCGTCGATGCGCTCATCAAGGCCAATAAGGACTTCGACCTCCTTCTTCTGCCCAACCAGCATCACGGCTACGGCAGCGAGACTCTTTACATGACACGCCGCCGTTGGGACTATTTTGTCCGCTATCTGCTCGGCGCTGAGCCGCCCCACGAATACGAACTCCGCATGTCGAGCCACTAGCTTCGACTGCATCGCAACCTGTGCTGCGTGAACACCGCTGCCCCCGCGAGCAGCAAAGCTGGACGCTTTGTAGCTACCAAGCGCCATTCTGCAAGCTATCAATTCTTCTCGTCCGGCTTGCAAGAAATACCTCTCTCCCCGTTCTAAGCCCAAGTCGCGTCCTTGAGGGTTCGCGAAGGAGGGTTTATGCAACGGTCGATTTTGGAGGCGATTCTTGGGGGTTTGTTTGGCGCGAGTGCGCTCGGAGGGCTGGCGCTTACAGCGGCGGCGCCGCGTCCGGTTCCCGGCAAGGCGGAAGGCAACTGGCGTCTGCTGGACCCGGTCTCTTACGAAAACATCACCCTCTTTCCCGTCGTAAGTTCCTCGACGCAGGACACTTCCGAATTTCTCACTTTGGATGAGGGGCTCTCCAGCGGCGCGGTCATCGTCAGCGAGCAGGGCGCGGCAGGCCTGGCGCGAACGCGCGATGGCCGGCCGGTGTCTCTGCCGCAGTATTCCGGCGGCGCAAGCGTGAACCAGCTCGTGCTCATCAACCGGGGCAAAAGGCCTCTGCTATTGCTGGCGGGCGAGCTCGTGAGCGGAGGCAAGCAGGATCGCATCATCGGAAAGGACCGGATTGTTCCGGTCGGCTCGGAGCCGCTCCCTTTGGACGTGTTCTGCGTCGAGCATGGCCGGTGGACGGGAGCCAGCGCGCAGTTTGGCGCCGCCAAAACCATGGTCCATCCCAGCGTCCGCGAACAGGCCGCGGTCGCGCAGAATCAGGAGGAAGTGTGGGTTGCCGTTCAATCAGGTACTCTCTCCAAAGCCGCCGGCTCTGCGGGAGCAGCCCCAGGGCGGCCCACTGCTCCACCTCCGCCACCGGCTGCTTTAAGCGCGGACGTCATCAACGAGACAATCTCCACGTCCGCTCCGACGCAGTCTTACGCCAAAATCTACGAGCAGAGCCGCGCCGGTGCTTCGGTCGACGACTTTGTCGAGGAATTGCAGCGCCGCTTCAACCGCGCCACGCAAGGATTGAAAGGCGAACGCGTCGTTGGCGTCGTGGTCGCCTATGGTGGTGACGTCGCCTGGAGCGATATCTTTGCCTCCAGCGATCTCTTCGACCACTACTGGAACAAGCTTCTACGAAGCTACGCAGTGGAAGCCCTCGCGCGGCCCGGTTACCGTCAGGTTGCGGCGATTTCCGACGCGCGCGAATTCTTGCAGGATTTGAACGGGCGCGAAATCGTCGAAAGTGAGCCCGGCGTTTACCGCTGGCGCGAAGTCACCGAAGGCAGGCTTTCCCTGATTGAGCTGGAATCCATCGAGCCTCGGCAAATGATGCTGCACCGCCTGCTGCTGCATCGGACTTCTTGAAACTCGGCCTGCGGGAAAAATGAGAAACGCACGCGGCTGACTCTCCACTAATATTTGTGGAGAAGCCGCACGCTGCTCCTGTCGGAGCATTCGGACAGCAACTCTTCCGCCGTTCCCTGCCACGACGGATGTCTGGCGTGGGGCGCGATTTCAACCAGTGGCGCCAGGACGAAGCGTCTCTGCGCCATCCTCGCGTGTGGCACCTGCAAATCGGACGTGTCGATCGTTTCCGATCCGTAGAGTAGTAAGTCCAGATCGATTTTGCGCGGCCCTTTGGAAAACTCCTTTTTGCTCCCGAGCCGTGATTCGATGGAGTTCAGCGCGCGCAAAAGCGCGTGCGCATCCAATTCCGTTTCCGCTTCCACTACGCAGTTCAAAAACCACGGCTGATCCAGATAGTCGACCGGCTCCGTTTCGTAAATCGAAGACACTTTCTTGACGTCAATGTCGGCGGGCGCTAGCGCCTCAATGGCGGACCGCAGATTGGCTTCGCGGTCGCCTAGATTGGAACCCAGCGACAAGTAGACGATTGGCATTGGCTAATCAAAACCCTGTGCGGCCGCGAACGGCTGCCGCCGCGCTTCAGCGAACTTTAGTTCCTCCTCCCTCCCGATTCAATAGCTTGCTTCCTCAAACCGGGCCGTGAGCCAGAGTTAAGAATTCGGCCCAATCGCCGTCTTTCTCAAAGAGGGCTGAAAGAGTTGCCTTCCAACGTCGGTGATCCAGCGCACCGGATGGAAATCTCTCTCCGCCCGGCGGGAACAAATCACGAGCCGGCAGCGTATCTCGGTGAGGACGCCACAAAAGCGAAACGGCAAGCCGCGCCTGCGGCGGCACGGGGGTGAGTCACCATGAACTTCTGGCAAGACCTGCGCTACGGTCTGCGTGTGCTATTGAAGAGTCCCGGATTTACCGCGATTGCCGTCTTGACGTTGGCTCTGGGCATTGGCGCGAACACGGCCCTGTTTTCCGTAGTGAACGGCGTCCTGCTCAATCCTCTGCCGTTCCCCAATCCAGATCGCCTCGTAGCTGTTTACACGAAGACTGGGCAGTTTGATGAGAGCTCCATCAGCTACCCGAATTTTCTGGACTGGGTCCGGGACAACCATAGCTTTGCGCAACTGGGAGCCTTTCGTTCCGAAGACTACAACATGACCGGACAAGGCGAACCCGAACGCCTCCACGGCCACATGATTTCCGCGGGCTTCTTTCCGGCGCTGGGCATCAATCCTATTTTAGGGCGAAACATCCTGCCAGAAGAGGATCGGGGGGGCGCTGCTCCGGTCGCGCTTCTCGGCGATGGGATTTGGAAGCGTAAGTTTGCTAAGTCGCCCGATGTTCTGGGGAAGCGCATCACGCTGAACGGCAAGACCTACACCGTCATCGGCGTTGCCCAATCGGAAATCACGGAATTAAGTCCTTCGGATGTGTACGTCCCCATCGGACAGTGGACCGACCCCACGTTTCTCAATCGCGAGATCGGCATGGGCATGAATGCGATCGGCAGGCTGAAGCCCGGGGTGACGTTCGAACAAGCCAGCGCCGATATGGATTCGGTTGGTGCCAATCTCGCCGCCGCCTATCCCGATGCGAACAAAGGAACGGGCATCACCCTCGTCCCCCTAAAAACGGATGTCGTCGGCAGCGTGCGCGGCATTTTGCTCGTCCTCTTGGGCGCCGTCAGCTTTGTGTTGCTGATCGCTTGCGCCAACGTCGCCAATCTCTTGCTGGCTCGTTCGACGGGCCGCTCGCGTGAATTTGCGATACGCACTGCTCTTGGCGCAAGTCCCGGGCGTGTCATTCGGCAGCTTCTGACCGAGAGCGTGATCCTCGGCATCGCCGGCGGCGCCATCGGATTGTTACTCGCGAAGTGGGGCACGCGAGCCATTCTCGTCGCGTTGCCGGAGACGCTCCCGCGAACCGATGAAATCGGCATGGATAGCCACGTCCTCTTTTTCACCCTCGGGATTTCCGTGCTCACCGGAATTGTGTTCGGCCTCCTGCCGGCCTTGAAAGCAATTCGTCCGGACATGCACGAAACCTTGAAGGAGGGCGGCCGCGGCGGGAGTGGCACTCGCCACCGCACCCAAAGCGTGTTTGTCGCTGTCGAAATGGCCATGGCCGTCGTGCTGCTCATCGGCGCGGGATTGATGATTCGCAGCCTCGCCGCCCTCTGGAGCATCGACCCCGGCTTCAATCCGCGCAACGTCTTGGAGTTCAGCATCTCTTCGACGGCTGCCCCGGATGTCACCGCCGACCAGCTTCGCGCCAAGTATCGGGAGACCCTCCGGCAAATCAAAAATGTGCCGGGAATCGAAGACGTCGCTCTGACGGGTGGCTCGTTGCCCATGACCGGCGACTCGGAACTTCCGTTCTGGATCGAAGGCCGGCCGCAGCCCGCTTCCGAACAAGACATGCCCTTCGCGCTCTTTTACATCGTCACGCCGCAGTATCAGGACGCCATGCGCATCCCTCTCGAGCGCGGGCGTGAATTCACAGATCTCGACAACGAGCACGCTCCGATGGTCATGCTGATAGATTCGGATTTCGCTCACACTTACTTCCCCAACGAAAATCCCATCGGAAAGCATATTAACTTCACCCTTCTGGGTTTTCAGGCGGAAATCGTTGGTGTGGTCGGCCACGTGGAACACTGGGGCTTGGGCTCGAAGCAGCATCAGAACCTTCAGGCGCAAATCTATCTTCCGTTGTGGCAAATACCGGATAAGTTTTGGACCTTGCTCGCGAACGGAGGCCAACTCGTCGCCCGCACTGCGGGCCAGCCGCTTGGACTTTTGAACTCGATTCGCGAAGCGGCCGATCGAGCGGATCCTAGCTCCGTGGTTTACGAAGTGCGCTCCATGCAGGACGTCGTCGCCAATTCGATCGCCACGCAACGGTTGGCGATGATGCTTTTGAGCGTCTTCTCCACGCTGGCTCTGGTCCTTTCCGCCATTGGGATTTATGGCGTCATTTCCTACCTCGCGGGGCAGCGCACGCACGAGATCGGCGTGCGCATCGCGCTCGGTGCTTCCGCCAAAGATGTGCTGCGTTTGGTCCTCGGAGAAGGATTGCGGATCACGCTCGTAGGGGTGGGCATTGGTTTGGCTGCCGCCCTGGGTTTGACGCGGCTCATCACCAAAATAATCTATGGCGTGGGAGCCAACGATCCGATCACGTTTGCTGGCGTTGCGATTCTCTTGACCGCAGTCGCTTTGCTCGCGTGCTACATTCCCGCGCGGCGCGCAACGCGCGTGGACCCGATTATAGCCTTGCGTTACGAGTAACTGGACCACTGCGCCGCGCTCTGCCCAACCTGCGCGATGCTCAAACCCTTTAGCTAGACGCCCGTGACCTCGCGCAGTCTTCCGCTGGTCACGTCGTAAACGAAGCCCCGTACCGAGATCTTCTTCGGAACCCACGGATGGGTTCGCAGCTTCTGTATCTGGTCGCGGACGTTTTCCTCGATGTTTTGAAAAGCATAAAAGAACGCGGGAGCCACGGCTGCGGTCCCGGCCTGCGTTTGGATTCTCGTTCGCAAGTCCTGCTCGGTCGTATGCATCATCCCGCAATCCGTGTGGTTGATGACCATGAACTCTTGTGTATCCAGCAGGTAGTGCGAGACCAGCAGGGAACGCAGGCTGTCGTCCGTGACGATCCCGCCGGCATTGCGGATGATGTGCGCGTCGCCGGTTTTCAGGCCCAGCGTGCGAATCGAAAACCGCGTGTCCATGCAAGTCAGGACAGCAAGTCGTCGCGCCGGGCGTGGGGTTAACGGTCGTAATTCGTGAGTCTGAGAATAGACTTCGTTGCACTGCAAGACTTCGTCAATGACGCTCATGGGGAAGCCAGCATAACAAAAGAAGCGCCACGGAATAAAACCTCCCGCACCCGAGGCTGCAAGCAATTGGCGCCAGCGTCTCGCTTCAGGGGAAAACCAAATCCCGCCCAACGCAAAGCCTACCCCCACAGTGAGCTTAAGTGCTTTAGAATCAACACATGCAGGAAAGTCCATAAACATTGATTCTAAAAGACTTACAAGAATTGCAAGTCCTTCATAATCAACACTTACAAAAAATAGGGGAAGGGGGGCGGCCCTAAATTCGACAACTTGCCTCGCCCAGAACAAGGGCTCGCACGTCGCGCGCAGGGCAACACGCCCAGATAAAGCGCTTGGTTCAGGAGAGGTCAGAAGAGGCGGGGCTGGCGCTTGGGAAGCTCTTTGCCGAAATACTGGTACGCCCGCGCGGTGGCGACGCGTCCGCGCGGCGTGCGGTCGATCATTCCGATCTGCATGAGGTACGGCTCGTACATCTCTTCGATGGCGTCTTCTTCCTCGGATAGGGCGGCCGCCAACGTCCCCAGGCCAACGGGCCCGCCGCCGTATTTGTCCAGCAGAGCCAGCATCAAATTGCGGTCGACTTCATCGAGCCCGGATTCATCGACGCCAAGCATCGCCAGCGCTTCTTGAGCGACGGCGCGCGTGATGCGCCCCGCCGCGCGCACTTCGGCAAAATCGCGGGAGCGGCGCAGAAGCCGGTTCGCGATGCGCGGCGTGCCACGGCAACGGCGGGCAATTTCCTCCGCGCCTCCTTCGTCCATTTCGATCTGCAGAATCTTCGCGGAGCGGTGAAGGATGATGAGCAGATCTGCCGGCTCGTAAAAATCGAGCCGGTGCACGATGCCAAAACGCGAGCGCAACGGAGCCGTGATCAACCCGGCGCGAGTCGTCGCGCCAATCAACGTGAATTGACCCAGTTGAAAAGGGTGAATGCGCGCGCCAGGGCCCTGCCCGATGATCAGGTCGACGCGGAAATCCTCCATCGCCGGATAGAGAACTTCCTCGACGGCCGGTTGCAGTCGGTGAATCTCATCGAGAAAAAAAACTTCTTTGCTTTCGAGCGAAGTGAGGATCGCGGTCAAATCGCCCTTGCGTTCGAGGAGCGGTCCCGCGCTCGTTTTGATCGGCGCCTGAAGTTCGTTGGCGATGATCTGCGCCAGCGTCGTTTTTCCAAGGCCTGGCGGGCCGTATAAAAGCACGTGATCGAGCGCTTCGCCCCGGCTGCGCGCCGCTTCAATCGCGATGGCGATATTTTCTTTGACGCGCTTCTGTCCGATGTATTCGTCCAGCCGTTTGGGGCGGACGCTGGCTTCGATGCGCGCGTCTTCGTCAAACGGCGCGCCGGAAACAATGCGCCCGCGCCTGTCCTCGGGTTGCTGCGACATCATCCGTTTTGCGATTCCGTCAGGCATCGGTCTGGCAATTTCCAATCGCTAGCGCGAAGCGTCGCGCGCTTACATCTTGAATGTTCTAAGCCGCGCCTCGCGCGGCGCGGCTTTTCGTGGTGCTCAAAACTTGCAACGCGGCGCGCAGCAGCTTTTCAAATTGCGTAGTGCCGGCTTCGTGCTTAGCTTCCGCGACTGCGCCTTCCGCAGCACGCGAATCGTATCCAAGATTCACGAGCGCGGAGATCACATCGGCTTCGATGCCCGCGGGCGAGGACGGCGCAGGCCTCTGTGTTTCCAGTACTACTGCCTCAAGCTTGTCTTTCAACTCGACGACCATGCGCTCCGCCGTCTTGCGGCCGACTCCGGGAATTCTGGTCAGGCGGCCCAGGTCGCTTCCACGAATGGCAGGAACCAGCTCTTCCACGCTCATGCCGGAAAGAATTTTAAGCGCGAGCGTGGGCCCGACTCCCGAAGCGGACAGGAGCATCTCGAAAAGATGTTTCTCGCGGGAGGAAACGAAGCCGTAAAGAGCCAGAGCGTCCTCGCGCACGTGCGTGTGAATCAAAAGCGTGACTTCGGTATGCAGCTCGCCGAGCGCGGCGTAAGAGGAAAGCGGGACCTGTACGAGATAACCGACGCCGCCCACATCGACAAGCACCTGATTCGGGCGTTTTTCGGCGAGGCGTCCGCGAAGCTGGCCAATCATGGAAAGTCAGTATTGCCGCCTTTTCTTCGCCTGTCAACGCGCTTTGGGTTAGCGCGCTCACAGAAAAAATAAGCTACAGCTCGCCCGCGCTAAAATCCCGGGCCGGGACTCGTCTGACAATTGCGTTTATCAAGAGTTATGTTGACTCGAAGCTAATGGCGGCTCTAGCATTGGCCACGTTTTGGCGGAGATGAGGTGCGATATGCGTCAAAGAGCCGGCGGAAAACAAGCTGTATTGAGACTCCTCGTTTCCGCATTCCTTCCTGTAGTCGCCTTCGGCGCGAGCCTGCCCTCGAGCCAGAGCAAGAAGAATGGAACCGATGATTTGGTCATTCAGCTAGCAGAGAAGTTCGCTGAGGCCGATAAGAAGAACGTCGTTGTCATGGATTTTGCCCCTACTGTCGGCGAACCGGGACCTTTCGGCGCTTGGCTTGCAGAGCAAGTTTCGTCGTCGCTTGCGAGGCAAGGGGTGACGTTTGAATTGATCGACAGGCAAAGGCTCGGAGCAGCACTTGAAGCACAACACCTTTCTCCTGGCGACGAATCGGATGCCAAGAACGCGGTCGCCCTGGGCCAGTCGATTGGTGCATCCACAGTGGTCATCGGAAGCTTTGGAGCCGCCGAAAATGGAATCGGTGTGACCTTAGCCGCGTTCCGTGTTTCCGAATATGGAATCGCGCAACCGACGGAATTCGTGATTGGGATGGTCTTCGGGAAAATACCGTTCACACCAGAGGTAAGCGATCACCTAGGTGGCGTGTCGCTCGACTCACTGCGTCCAAAGGACGGAGTTTATCGGTCAGGATACGGAGGCGTGAGCGTCCCATCTTGTATCCAGTGTTCCGCTCCTTCGATGCATGTTCCGGATATCGACATACAGGGAATGCTCCGAGCACAGCCGCAAGGGGCGACTGTTTATCTGAATTTCGTGGTTACTGCGGATGGGCACACGCAGAATATCACCGTGCCCCGACCTGTCGGATTCGGATTTGATGAGCAGTACGCCAAGGCCGCGAAGGATTGGGAGTTCAAGCCGGCGGTCAATGCAGACAACAAGCCAGTACCGGTGAATTACGAGTATCGCCTGGCTCTCAACTTCGCTCACGAGAACCCGCAAACCTCCAGTAATGCGCAGCCCACTACCGGCTCCGCAGACCAGGCAACTCCTAGACCTGCGGAGACGACTACAGCGACGCCGATCCAAGGCCTCATGCGGGCGGCGAACCAGGCAGACAGAAATCGTGACTATTCGACGTGCGCGCAACTGTTGGAGAAGGTTGTATCGATCGACCCGAATTACAAAAACGCGTGGAACTATCTGGGGTGGACATATAACGCGCTCGGACAATACGAGAAAGCCGAAGTGGCCCTACGAAAGGCCATCGTTGTCGATCCACGAGATGCGAGGGCGTACAACAACCTGGGACAGTCGCTGACGGGCCAAAAAAAATACGACGAGGCGATCCCGCAATATCTGAAACAAATCGAGATTAACCCCAGGGATTCGTGGGCCCATGCAAATCTCGGCCGCGTATATACGTTGACGAAGCAGTACGACAAAGCCATTCCCGAACTCGAAACGGCGGCGGCGATTTCGCCCGATGACCCAAGCATTCCATTCAACTTGGGGCGCGCGTACGCGAAGTTAAATGAACCGGAAAAGGCCGCCCAAGCGTTGGAGAAGTCGCAGCAACTGCAGCCAGTACCATTCCGCTCTAACGCGGTTGCTTACGAGATGGCCGTGGAGAAACTGGATCTCCAGCAAGCAGAGAAATATGCACAATCGGCGATTGCGGCGACGGTACTGCAAATGCTGGACACTTCGCTGGATCATGTGACAAGGGAGGACGCCAGCCTTGCGTCTCGAATCGCATCGTACTGGGACACCTGGGGCTGGATTCGATTTCGGGAGAACGATCTGGCCGAAGCGGAAAAATATGTAAGATGCGCGTGGTTGATCCACTCGCTTGAGATCGATGGCGACCACCTGGGACAGATTTACGAACAGCAAGGACGCAAGGCGGAGGCTCTGAAGATGTATCAGATGGCGCTGGCAGCGGACTCGTCCGCAGCCGAAACTCGGGAGCGCCTCGCCGCGCTGGCCGGCGCAGATGCGAAAATCGACACATTGATTGAAGAGGGACATGGACTCCTGAAGGAATCGAGAACTATTGAAGTCAAGAATACTCACCAGCTGGAGGGATTCGCCGAGTTCTGGATTCTACTTTCGCCCGGACCCACGGTGCGTGGCGTGAAATTCATCAGCGGCGACGAGGAGCTTGCACCGTTCGCCACGGACCTGGAACAGGTTCCCTATCCCAACACCTTCCCGGAGGCGACGGAACTCAAGCTCTTGCGGCGAGGAAGGCTGGAGTGCACGCACGCTTCGCCGGATTGCCATCTACAGATGATCTCATCATCGAATGCGTCGAATGAGGAAGTGCCGTTGACGATGCCTTCGGTGGCTGGCGATCTGAGACGCGTGCGGTTGGGCGGAAACGTCACGGCGTCAAAACTGGTGAATAAAGTGCAGCCGATTTACCCGGTAGCGGCACGGCAAGCGGGAATTCAAGGAGTGGTTAGGCTGCATGTCATCATCAGCAAAGACGGTTCGGTGAGGCAACTGGAGGTGATGTCGGGCCATCCGTTGCTAGTACAAGCCGCGCTTGACGCAGTTAAACAATGGGTCTATCAGCCAACGCTCCTTGAGGGAAATCCGGTGGAAGTGGATACGACGATTGACGTTATATTCCAGCTCTCCCCTCGCAACTAGGGAAGAAGCGATTCTCCAGATTTGCGTCCGATATCGTTCTGGCTTTGACTGCCGGCTCCGCCGGTCCGCCCACCGACCAGTCGCGATCATCAGCAAAACTGTAGGCGTGACTCTCCGCCGGACCTATCATTGAATTGCATTTCTGCCCAGACTACGCAGACGTATCACACGTAGGGACGCTTAGTGTCCTGCAGATTAGTTGTTTGAGGATGGCGGGCTCTGCCCGGGTTTGGTTTCTGATTGCTTGATTAGCTCAGCGACTTGCTGCTGCACATTCTGCGTCATGGTATCGATCCACTGTTTCATAATCGGCATCGCGGCTTGCATTGCTTCTGCCGCAATGGCTGGCATCTCTCGCAAGAGTTTTTGTCCGGTGGGACTGGAATAAAACGCCACGAGGTGGTCTACGTCGCCCTTTGTAAGGTGCTTTTGGTATACCGGCACCATGGACTGAAGTACTTCATCCCAAGGAAAATCCTTAAGATAATCGTCGATCCTCTTGTTCATGCGCGCCTCGAAATCGGCGGGAAGCTTGTCCTTATCCTTCTCGTATTGCTCGTGGATCATCTGGTGCATCGGTTTCGTCATTGCATCCATCATTTTCGTCATCATTTCCCGCGAATGCATAACTTCGAAATATCCCTGTATGTCTTCCTTCGTCGCCGGGGAATCTGCGAGGTTCTGCTGTGCAAAACCGAGCGAGGAAGCAAAAAGAAGAACAATCGCTGCAAGCACAAAGCGTTTCATAGGGAGCCTCCATTCAGCTTGTCGAGGGAGCCTTCGGCCAGACCGTACGACGACA
The DNA here is from genome assembly GCA_049641765.1 of Candidatus Acidiferrum sp. Classification (GTDB taxonomy): domain Bacteria; phylum Acidobacteriota; class Terriglobia; order Acidiferrales; family UBA7541; genus Acidiferrum. Next base: position 53,089 of record JBAQJX010000110.1, on the reverse strand, counting down.
ATACCACCCTTCCGATCCGCCGTGGCCCGATTTTCCTGCTCTAGAACAGACGCCACCCTGCTGTCCCAAGGCATTGTTGAAACGCAGCATCTCGTAAATTCTGCCGCGCCGAAGAAAAAACTTAGGTCTTGACGCACCAGCGAGTAAACTTCGCGCAAGTGATGCGCCGACCCGTTAAACTCGCGGCGTTGATCGGGGCTGAGAAATAGCATTCACGCGGAAGCGCGGCAAACAAGTTTCGGCGTTTGCGGCAGGTCAACTTTCAGGCTCGCCAGGCAATTGAAAGAGGGCCATAACTTCTTGGTTGCCAGACTCTTTCGCGAGTTCTCGAAACGGTTTTCCGTTGATGTCCTTGCCGTCGCGAAGTCTGGGGAACCGTCTTAGAAATCGCGCCACCCACCTGGCATCTCCAAGCTCAATGGCATACGCAAAGTCTGATAACTCAATGCCAAGGAAGCCGCCCCTCTCCCGCAAATACTCGATGGCCCAACCGGCTGGCGTAGCGCCGAACTGGGTGTCTCGGCTGTTGATTTCCGCGCCCCTGTCGAGCAGCAGTTGGACGATTTCGCGAAGCCCATCGAACGCGGCGTAGTGCAGAGCGGTTGCGCCCGTTTCATCGTATGCGTTTACCAGACTGCCGTTTTCGTCCAGGATTCTCTTGATTTGATTTATGTCACGAACCTTTATGGCTTGGATTAAATTGTCCAGGTTGCTCGTTGAGAGGCACTCCAAAAGGCGTGCAACGCTTGCGATTTTCGCATATCATCGGCGAACTATGAAAAGCATGAAAAGATGGACTATCGCAGCGTTTTTCATTGCCACCGCGGCAGTCGCGCAGCAAACCCACAATCAATACGAGCCGGCAAACGTGCCGGGCGCCGGTCAGAAACTGCTCGCGCAATTTGCGGGCGACTGGGACGTCGTCAAGACGTTTTTCCCGAGAGACGGGAAGCCGATCGTGACGAAAGGCACGTGCAAGCAGTACATGATCCAGGACGGCAAATTTTTGCAATCGGATTTTACCTTCATCAGTGCTGACGGAACGAAAAGCACGGGCACGGGAATTTCCGGCTTCGATTCCAAAACGAATCGCTTCACGACCGTGTGGTTCGACTCGCGTCAGACGACAATGTCGATTCGCCAGAGCGACGGCACGTTCGACGGCAAGAATATTGTTCTTTGGACCACGCCTCTCGATACCGAACATCCCGGGCGCAAGACTGTGGCGCGCGCGCATCTTGAGGAGGACGGCCGCGTTCTGCTCCATCGCCACTATATGATTGATGAAAAAGGCGAAGAGCGGTTGATGCTCGAGTTTCGATTGACGCGGAAATAGCTTCTCCAGCTTGTCCAGGCCCTCGTTAAGCAGGCCGACTGAGTGCGGACGGAAAGCGACACCTCGAGATAGGAACCCTCACAATGGTGCCGCCGCAGGAATCTGCCTTGTTTCGGCTACTCACCGTTCTATCTTGACTCTTGGTCCCGACGCCGGAACTCCTCTGTCCTAGTGAGTGCTCCACGAGGATTTTGGGCAAATGAAGAACAAGAGAACAAAGAAAAGTCAGCCTCAGTGCGGGGGGAAGAATCAGACTGCCCTCATGGAACCATATGAAGGAAAAAGGAAGACAAGGTTGGGGGAAGCCTCGGCTCAGCGGGTTTTCGCCGGCATATAGAAGTCCACCAAGTTTCCATCCGGATCCCGGAAGTAAACTGAACGCGTGCCCCACGGCTGGGTGGTCGGCTGTTTGACCCAAGTCTTTACGAGCGGTTGGAGTCTGCCATATTCGCGATCGACATCCGCGACCTTGAATTCCAGGATTGCGGTCCGGTTGCTGGCCGGATTCGTTGAGTCCGGGATGTATTTCTCCTGCGCTGCCGCTGAAAAAATGGCCAACACACCAACGCCAGTACGAAACTCCGCATAGTCGTCTCCCGAACGCTGCGGCTTGATTCCGAGAACTCCTTCATAGAAGTTCGCGAGTTGACCAACGTTGGTGGTGATCAAACACGTGTTCATAAGAACGGGATTCGTCTGGGGTTGCGAATTGTTGGCATCGGTATGCAAACCAGGCGCTAGAAGTTCAGCGAGGATCACGAGGAACCAGAACAAGGACTTGGAGCCGTTCATCTGAATCTCCCTCCCTTGGCAGTCCCTTTAGTTTACTCTCTGTCCGATGGCCTGTTCGAACCCGGAAAGAGACGAAAAGACTTCCAACCGTTACCAGCGACCCGGCAACCAGTTTGGCCTCAGCCATCGATAAGTCGACCGTTAGCCGCCGAAGATTTCAAGAGCGCCCGATAGGAATCGATCACCTCATTTTTCCGGGCTGCTACCGGACGAAAAACCACACAGGCATTGACCAGATGTGAGATCGCTTGACACCTTTCCCTTTCGGGACTATACCTAGTCCAGACAGGGGAAGGCGAAGAAAGCGAAGAAACAGCAAATGGCGCACAGCGATCCATCGCAGCTTCTGCCAGGCACACTTTTCTTGCTGATTCTCAAGTCGCTGGCGCGCGGCCCGCTGCACGGCTACGCCATCGCCAAGCACATCAAGAACGCTTCCGACCATGGCCTTGAAATTGAAGACGGATCGCTCTACCCCGCGTTGAACCGCATGCTCGTCAAAGGCTGGCTGAGGGCGGAATGGGGCGTCTCGGAAAATAATCGCAAAGCGCGCTTCTATCGCCTCACCCCCGAAGGCCGCAAACAACTCCAGGCGGAAGCCAAGGAATTCGAGAAGCTCGTCAAAAGCATTCGGCTGGTGATGCGCACCGCTTGAGGAGCCGCGCGATGTCGACATTTCGCCAATGGGTCAATCGCTTGCGATTTTTTAACCATCGCCCGGAGTTCGAAGATCAACTGAGCGACGAATTGCAGTTTCACATCGAAGCCCGCGCCGCTGAACTCGAAGACGCGGGCTTATCGAAAGACGAAGCCCTTCGCCGCGCCCGCAGTGAATTTGGCTCAACACAACTTGTTCGAGAAGACTCGCGCGAGGCCTGGCAATTCCAATGGCTCGAACAGCTTGTCATGGACTTGCGGGTAGGTTTTCGAATGCTTTGGCGCAGGCCAGGATTCTCCGTTCTGGCTATCCTCTGCTTGACGCTGGGAATCGGGGCCAATGCAGCAGTTTTCAGCTGGGTGGAAGGAATTCTTTTTCGACCTTATCCCGCTGTTGCACATCAAGAGCGGCTGATGGCGCTCGCCGGAACCGCGCGAGGAGAAACGGGCGCCACATCGTTGTCCTGGCCCGACTATCTGGATTTGAAAAAGAACTGCACGCTCTTCGACGAATTTTTCGTCAGCAAAATCACGGGCACCTCGCTCAGCATCGGCGACCGCGCCGAGCGCACGATCGGAAGCATTGTCTCCGCGAACTATTTCGACGCCATTGGCGTGCATCCCATTCTCGGCCGCGGGTTTCTGCCCGGCGAGGATGTAGGCAGCGCGGCGCACGCCGTCGCCGTGATCAGCTACCAACTGTGGCAAGAACGCTTCAAGGGCGATCCGGAAATCGTCGGCAAGAAGCAGCGTTTGAACGGGGTCATTCACACCATCGTTGGCGTAGCGCCGGAAAGTTTTCGCGGGACGTTTGTCGGCTGGGCTATGCAGTTTTGGGTTCCCGCTTCCATGGAAGAACTTTTTGAAGCCGGCGGCTACAAACTCGAAGATCGGAATGCCCGCTGGGTCGAGGCGTACGCACGCCTCAAACCGGGAGTGACCGCACAGCAAGCGCAACAGGAGGTGTCGGCTGTCGCAGGCCGCCTCGAAGCCGACTATCCTTTGACGAATCGGGGGCGCAGCGCGCAGCTTTGGCCGCTATGGGCCACGCCGTTTAACAACTCGGGGACTCTCCTTCCCACGCTGTCGATCATGCTGGTCGTCGCTTTCTGCGTCTTGCTGATTGCATGCGCCAATGTCGGCAATCTGCTGCTGGTGCGTTCCTTCTCGCGCCGACACGAGATGACCGTGCGCGCCGCGATCGGAGCTGGACGCGCTCGGCTGCTGAGGCAACTGCTTACAGAAGGTTTGATTCTTTCGCTTGCGGGCACGGTCGGGGGACTGACCGTCGCGCATTGGTGCCGTCATGCGCTGGTGCTTCTGTTTCCGGCGCGCGCCGGTGTCTCGATGTTTCTCCCCGGCGATATGGACTGGCGCGTTCTCGCGCTGACGACGGGTGTTTGTGCGCTCGCTACATTATTACTGGGACTTTTCCCCGCATTGCAAGCCAGCAAGGTGGACCTCGCCGGTGCGCTGAAGTCCGAAATGGTGGGCGTCGTCGGCGGATACAGACATTCCTGGGCGCGCTCAAGTTTGGTGGTGCTGCAGGTCTCGCTTAGTTTCGTTCTGCTGGTGGGAACGTTCTTGCTGATTCAAAGCATGCAAAAGATGCGAACGACGAATCCCGGCTTCGCGACACATCGCGTTCTTAGCACCGCTGTCGATCTCGTATCCGCTGGCTACGACATCCCGAAGGCAAAAGCATTTCAAAACGAATTGCTGGACCGCGTCCAGTCACTGCCGGGAGTCGAGTCCGCGGTTTTTGCCCGGGTGACTCCGCTCGGTTACGGCGCTTATTCTTCCAGCCCGGTCGCGGTGGATGGATACGACGTTCCGCCCGAAGAAGAGCCCACCGTGGAGTACAACGAAGTCGGTCCCGCCTATTTTGCGACGATGGGCATCCCGCTGACCTCTGGAAGGGAGTTCCTGCGCTCCGATGACGAATCGGGCGCCCCGGTGGCCATCGTGAACAAAACCATGGCCGCGAATTTCTGGAAAGGCAAGGATCCCATCGGCCAGCGCTTGCAGGCTAAAGGAAAGTGGATGACGGTCGTCGGAGTGGCGAAAGATTCGAAATACGAAAGCATGCGCGAGCTGCCGAGGCCGTTCTTTTATGTTCCGCGCCGGCAGAATTTTGCGATTGGCGCAGGCCTATTCATTCGCACTCCGCTCACGCCCGAAGCGATTGCAAACTCGCTCGCGCGGGAGATCCAGTCGCTCGACAGCAACCTTGCGCTCTATGAAGTGATCACGCTGCAGGAGCAAGTCGACCGTTCGACATCGCCGCAAAAAGTGGCGGTCACACTGCTTGTCGTGTTGGGCAGCTTGGCTTTAGCGCTTGCGGCCATCGGGCTTTACGGGGTCATGTCCTATGCCGTCTCGCAAAGTACACGCGAGATGGGCTTACGGATGGCACTCGGCGCGCGCGCAGGCGACCTCCTGCGATTGGTCATCTCGCGAGGCTTGACTCTGACTGCGGGCGGCGTTTTGTTGGGTGTGGCCGCTGCTCTGCTTTTGAGCCGCTTTCTCGGCACCTACTTGTATTACGTGAGCCCTCGCGATCCGCTGGCGTACGTGGCGGCGCTTGGCACAATGCTCGCGACGGCGATTGTCGCCTGTCTCCTGCCGGCCTGGCGAGCAACGCGCACCGATCCCATGCGCGCCCTTCGACAGGAATGACAACCGCGTTATTTCAGCGAGGCGTCCTCGCGTGATTAGCGGTGCGCCCCGCTCCCGTGAGCATTCCAGTGGCGAAAGGTGTTCTGCTGATGTGTTGCGGGGACGAGACGCAATGTTTTATCGATTGCGTGGTCCTGTCTGGCTCGCGCTACGCGGCTCAGAATACTGGCATCGCACCTGAAATGTTGGGAATCCGGAAGAACACTCCTTTGCCTTGCGAACGTCCGCTTGGCCAGCTTGTGGTTGGTGCTCCTTTGTTTTTCGTTGGCGGCTATTTGTTGGCGGATGGCTCGGACGACAGAGCTCATCCGATTGGGCAGGCCTCTTGCGGCGCTCCGGAACTGCGCTCACCAATCCGCATACAGTTGTCCGGATTTTGTGGTTAACTCTTGGCTTTGAAAGGTGCGGTACCGGCTTCCGTCGATTTGGAGTGAACCATGGCCATATTGCTGCAGGACCTGCGTTACGCGATTCGAATGCTGCTGAAATCGCCCGCTTTTTCGTGCATTGCCATTCTTACGTTGGCGCTCGGCATCGGCGCGAACACGGCACTTTTTTCGGTCGTAAACGGCGTGCTGCTCAGCCCGCTTGCTTATCCGCAACCCGGGCAGTTGGTCGCCATTTATGGCAAGACTCCCGGATTCGATCATGCGGCGATCAATTACCTGAACTTTCTCGACTGGCAGCGCGAGACGCAAACGCTTTCCTCGCTGGCGATGTACCGCAATCAGGATTACACCTTCGTGGGCACGGGCGAAGGAGAACGGCTCACCGGCTACATGATTTCCGCGGATTTTTTCTCGACGCTTGGCGTGAGACCGGTTCTAGGCCGGACGTTCCGCACCGAAGACGATCACACGGGGGCCGGGCCGGTTGTGATTCTGGGTGGCGGATTTTGGAAGCGAAAATTCGGCTCCTCTCTCGATATTGTGGGTAAAACCCTGACGCTGAACGGTACGTCCTACACGGTCATCGGAGTGGTTCCCGCAGGCTTCACGTTCTATGGTCAAGACCGCGATGTTTACACTCCCATTGGGCAGTGGAATGACCAGTCGTTTCGCGACCGGCGAGTGGATGTGAGCTCTCACGGGATCGGCCGTCTGAAACCGGGTGTGACGCTCGCGGAAGCTCAAGCCGACATGGATGCCATCTCGCAGAATCTTGCCGTCGCGTATCCGGAGGCTGACAAGTCCGTGAGCACCACGCTTGTGTCGGTGAAGGAAGACATCGTGGGGAATGTCCAGCCGCTCTTGATCGTGCTTCTTGCCGCGGTTGGTTTTCTGCTCCTCATTGCGTGCGCAAACGTTGCCAATCTTCTGTTGGCGCGCTCGCTTGGCCGCTCGCACGAGTTTGCGATTCGCGCAGCGATGGGCGCGAGCCATACGCGAGTTGTGCGCCAACTCTTGACGGAGAGCGTCCTGCTCGCAGGTTTGGGCGGAACGCTGGGGCTCGTCCTCGCCGTCTGGGGTACGAAGGCTGTCCTCGCAAGTTTGCCCGGTGCTCTGCCGCGCGCCGAAGAAGTTTCTCTTGATTCCCGAGTTTTGCTTTTTACGTTGGCGTTGTCCCTTTTAGCTGGAATTGTTTTTGGGCTTGCTCCCGCGCTGAAGACTTCGCGAGTGAACTTGCAGGAGATTCTGAAAGAAAGCGGCCGAGGGTCAAGCGGCGCACGCCACCGGCTGCAAGGAATTTTCGTGGCCGGCGAAGTTGCGATGGCGCTCATTTTGCTGGTCGGTGCAGGACTGATGGTTCGAAGCCTCGCGGCGCTTTGGCGCGTCAATCCCGGATTCAATCCCAGCCATGCCATCACTTTCGCTTTGTCCATGCCGGCAACTTCGGCGACGACTTCGGCGGAAACCCGCGCGCGTTTGCGCCAATTCGACGACAAGATGCACAGCATTCCCAGCGTTCAGGCCGTCTCCGTTACGCTGGGATCCCGGCCGATGATCCATAACTCCGCGGAACCCTTCTGGGTTGATGGCCAGGCAAAGCCCGTCAACATCCAGGAAATGCCCCAAGCGATGTTTTATCTCGTGGAAGCGGGGTTCGAGCAAGCCATGGGAATCACTCTGGAGCGTGGCCGCTTCGTTACGCCGCAGGACAATGAGAATGCGCCCGTTGTCATCGATATCGACGATGTCTTTGCGAGCAAATATTTTCCAAACGAGAATCCGGTCGGCAAGCGAGTTCATCTCGCAGGCTTTGAAGTGACCGCCGAAATTATTGGCGTGGTTGGCCACGTAAAGCAGTGGGGCGTGGACGCCGACGAAACATCTCGCATCCAGGCACAGTTTGATTACCCGTTCATGCAGCTTCCCGAGAAGCTCATGCCGCTCGCCGCCGATTCGGTAGCCGTTGTTTTGCGCACGGAAGGCGACCCCGTTTTGGTTATGGCAGCGGTTCGCCGCGCCGTCGCGGAAATCGATTCCCGCGAAGTGATTTATAACGTCAAAACGATGAACGATGTCGTCTCCAGCTCATTTGCCGCGCGCAGGCTTTCAATGATTCTTCTCAGTATTTTTGCGGCTCTGGCGCTGGTGTTGGCGTGCGTCGGAATCTACGGCGTGATTTCATATTTGGTCGGCCAGCGTACTCAGGAGATCGGAGTACGGATGGCCTTGGGCGCGCAGGGCCGCGATGTGTTGCGACTCGTCGTCGGACACGGCCTAAAGATGGCGCTGGTTGGTGTCGCGATCGGCATCGGCGCCGCGCTCGCGTTGACGCGCCTCATGGCCAACGAGCTCTTCGGCGTCAGCTCTCATGATCCGCTGACATTCATGGGAGTCGCCATCCTATTGATGGCCGTAGCCGTCGCGGCGTGCTACATCCCCGCACAGCGCGCCATGCGGGTCGATCCTATAATCGCCTTGCGCCACGAATAGGAGTTAACCGGGAGTTTTTCTGGGGAAATCCGCGCAGGACTTTCTAGCGGACAACTTATACCAACTGCAATGCCGGCCGAGTATTTCTTGTTCCTAAACGATCCTGGTAGCGCGCTTCAGGGAGAGCGCCAGGCTCTCCCTGTAATGTGCCAGGTGAAACAATCCTGAATTGAAACTTCTTGGTAAGCCGACTTTACCTGTGGTGATCGGCCCACTCTGCGGCCGCTTTGAGTTCGCGATCTGCGGCGTCCACGAGGTCTTTTGCTTTCTGCGCGTGACCGCCCAGTTCGTCCTTATTTGCCCTTTGAGCTTCGTCAATCTTGCCATAGGCCTGCTGGAGATGATGCTGTGCTTCGGCCAGATTCGGATGCGTGTGGCCGTCGATGTTGATGACCGGGCCCTGTCCGAGGGCGTACCCTCCGAAAAACAAGGCGCCAGCTGCTACGCCTCCCAATGCCAATTTCTTGATATTCATGATTCGTATCTCCTCTGCGGATTTTGTTGTTGAAACGTGGTTCCCAGAAGCTGCCGTGGGCCGAGTAGAACGATTGTATGCGATTCCGCCGGAGAGGAGACCGAAAAAACCGGGCGCCGCCGCGTTAGGGTCATTTTGACCAAAATTGGCTGGCAGCGAGCCGCGAGACTTAGCTCGCCGCCGCGGAAGTGCTTGCGGGCCGATAATGGCCGGGGACGGCGCGAAGCGAGATGGCCAGCCGGTTCCATGCGTTTATCGCGGTCGCGACGAGTGTCAGGTCCACAATTTCTTTCTCGTTGAACTGCTTGCGCACTTCCTCGTAGACGCTGTCGGGCACATGAGTCTCGGAAACTAAAGTAATCGATTCGATCCAGGACAAGGCCGCTCGCTCGCGATCGGTGTAGAAAGGCGTTTCGCGCCAGGCGTTCAGTTCGTAGAGTCGTTGTTCCGTTTCACCAAGAGCGCGAGCATCCTTCGAGTGCATGTCGAGGCAGTAGGCACATCCGTTGATCTGGGATGCGCGCATTTTCAGCAAGTGAACGAGGCTGTGCTCAAGTCCACATCCCGCAATGTATTGTTCCAGTGCCAACAACGCTTTCTGCGCCTCCGGAGCGTACTTCCGGGCATCAATTCTAGGTTCCATGATGATTCTCCTTCCTATCGAGCGAAGCCAGTCACAGTGGCCGAGTCTTGCCAACCCTCGGCATGCTTCGCCAGGCTCTCACTCTTAAATGGATGATTAGAAATGGGAAAGAGGTGTGCCTTTGCGTGAAAAATATTCACTGCTAAAGGCCAAATTGGCATGCTTCAGCGGCGCGCGCGATCCTTGCGTACGGCTTCATCGATCAGGGCATCAAGTTCGCCGCGAGTCAGAGAAACATGAGTGCCGGCCGATTCGCCGCCGTCGCTCGTTTCCGGCAGCTCCGCGCCGCCACCCGGCGGAGACACGACGGAATATCGCGCGCGCGCGGCCATCAACTTCGCCACTTCGCGGCTCGAAAGCAGCACGGGATCGCCGGCCAGTTCTGCCGACAGAACTATCTTTGCAAAATGCTCGATGGTCTCCATGCGGAAGAACGCCGTCAGTAGATCCGGGCCACACGTAACCGCGCCATGGTTCGCCAAAAGCAAAGCATCATAATGCGGCACGAACGGCTCCATCGCATCGCTCAGTTCGGGCGTGCCAGGAGTCGCATAACGCACCAGCGGAATCTGTCCAAGTCCAATGATCACTTCCGGCAACAGTGCCTGATTCAAGGATCGGCCCGCGGCCGCGAAACCCGTGGCCGTAGGCGGGTGAGCATGGCAGATGGCATTCACATCCGGGCGCATCCGGTAGAACAACAGATGCATGGCGATTTCGGATGAAAACCTGCGCTCTCCAGCGAGCTGGCGCCCCGCGAGATTCGCGATCACCAGATCCTGCGGTTCGAGCATTCCTTTGTTCATGCAGGTCGGCGTGGTCAGGACGCGGTCTTCGTCCAGGCGGACGGAAATATTTCCTTCACAAGCCACGATAAAGCGCCGGTCATACATCCATTTGCCGGCCGTACAAATGTCGAGGCGGTGCTGCTCCTCATTTTTCTGTTGCATCGGCAAAAGCGAGTTGGGGTTCACCGCAGACACTCCTTCCATGCCCGATATCTCATCCGGGACATTCGCTTCCCCCACCGAACTGCATTCTTGGCCCCAAGTCTATGGAGACCCGGGGCGCACTCTATCACATTAGGCGTAGATTCCGCGCAACTTTAGCGCGCCAGCCACCCGGTCGATGGCCAGCATATACGCGGCGATTCGATTGTTGACTTTGTGTGATTCGGCATACCGGACCACGTTGTCGAACGCGCTTTCCATGACATCGAGGAGCCGTTCGTTAACCTCGCTCTCGCGCCAGAAAAAGCCCTGCCGGTCCTGCACCCATTCGAAGTAACTGACGGTCACGCCGCCCGCGTTGCCGAGGATATCGGGCACGGTGAAGATGCCTTTGGCGTCGACGATGGCGTCGGCCTGCCATGTGGTTGGCCCATTCGCGCCTTCGCAAAGAATCTTGGCCTGGACCTGATGAGCGTTCTGCTCGGTGATCTGATTTTCAATGGCAGCGGGGATCGCAATTTCGCAAGGCTGGAAGAGAACGTCGCGCGCCGCCATTTTTGTGCCACCACCCGGAAAATCCTGCAGCGGCTTCTTCTGTGTGTAGACCCACTCGATCATCTTCGCGACGTCGAAGCCTTTCTCGTTGTAGAGGCCACCGCCGATGTCGGCCAGGCCCACAATTTTGTAGCCGGCTTCCTGCATGAGCTGCGCCGCCAGCGACCCGACATTGCCGAATCCTTGCACGACCACGCGGCAGCCTTCCTTCTTCATGCCCAGTTTGGCGAGGGCTTTATCGCAGCAAATCATAACGCCGCGGCCCGTAGCTTCGCGCCTTCCGCGAGAGCCGCCAAGCTCGATCGGCTTGCCGGTGACCACCGCCGTCGTAGCCTCGCCGACGTGCATGGAGTACGTGTCCATCACCCAAGCCATCGTTTGCGCATTCGAACCGATGTCCGGCGCGGGAACGTCGCGCTCCGGGCCCAGCCAGTCGGCGAGTTCCGCTGTGTAACGCCGCGTCAGGCGTTCCAGCTCTCCTCGTGAAAGTTTGCCTGGATCGCAGATGATTCCCCCCTTGGCTCCGCCGAAGGGAATATTGACCACGCCGCACTTCCACGTCATCCACGTAGCCAGCGCCCGCACTTCGTCAATCGAAACGTCGGGAGCAAAACGAATGCCTCCTTTACCGGGCCCGCGCACCGTGGAATGAAGCACGCGATATCCGGTAAAGACTTCGAGTTGCCCGTTGTCCATGCCCACAGGAATGTAAAGCGTGATTTCTTTCTTGGGATATTTTAGATAGCGGTAAAGGCCTTGCTCGAGTCCGAGTTTTTGCGCGGCTACTTCGAAGCGCGCTTCAGCATTCTGGTAGACATTCATTTCTTCCGGTACTGGGGCTTGCGGCATGCGGAACTCTCCTTTGAGGCGGCGACGACAGTGAAATTAACCAAGAAATCGCACTTCGGCCTGGAAAGGGAGCACAGGACCGACTTGCATTTGCAGGCCAAGAGTTGTGGCTGGCGGGCTACCCCTTGCACGAAACTTCGAATCAACCAAACCGCCAGACTTACTTTTGGCCGGGCCGCCAGTATACGAACCTGCTCCGCGCGCCGCAAGGGAGAGGCTGTTTTCAGCGTAGCCAAACGGCAACGCTTCGGAGGTCCATCGCTTGAGACGTGCCCGTGCGCAGCTCTGCTATAATCCGCTCAATTTTCGCGCTTGAGAAACGCGCATTTTGCGGAGACACACCATGAATCGCATTCTGCTGCTCTTGCTTGGAATTTTCTTGTTCTTTACGCCTCAGCCCGCTTGCGCGCAGGGCTCTTCCGATTTGCTGTCCCCTCTGACGAGGCCCCATGACTACGTGCTAAAGCGGATCTCGAGCTACGACCGGACAGGCGGCAACGACGATTACCGCCCTCTAGCTGCCGGCGAAACGCTCACCCTGCTTGACGAAGCGGGGCCGGGCGAAATCTCTCACGTGTGGATCACCATCGCCAGCGACGAGAGGTTTCACCTGAAGAAAATGGTTCTGCGGATGTATTGGGACGGCGAAAGCTCGCCAAGTGTTGAAGCTCCGGTTGGAGATTTTTTTGGGTTGGGGTTGGGAGAATATTTTCTGTATCAATCCGATCCGCTCTCGGTAGGCGGGGACAAGGCTTTGAACTGCTTTTTCCCAATGCCTTTTCAAAAACACGCGCGCATCACACTAACCAACGAAGGCCGCCAACGTGCCGAAGCCGTGTATTGGAATATTGACATGCGCGCTTACAAATCGCCGCTGCCCGCAGATACGCTCTATTTTCACGCGCAATATCGCCAGGCGACGCCCAACAAAGCATTCCCGGAAAACAAAACCAATCTGGATGGAAAAGACAATTACGTTTGGATGGACGCCGTCGGGCGCGGCCACTTCGCGGGTGTCACCATGTCCGTGATCGAAAACAAGGATGGATGGTGGGGTGAAGGGGACGACATGTTTTTCGTGGACGGCGAAAAACTGCCGTCCATCAACGGAACCGGGTCCGAAGACTATTTTCTCGGTGCTTGGGATTTTGGCGGCAAGCCCTTCGCGTACGGTTTATTCGGAGCGCCCGTCGTGGGCGCGGAACTCCAGGGCGCGCGATGGTCGGTTTATCGCTTCCACCTGGATTCGCCGATTCCCTTCACGAAATCCCTTCGCGCGACCATCGAGCATGGACATGCGAACGACCGTGGTGACAACTACTATTCCGTTGCCTATTGGTATCAGACCGAGCCCCACGCGGAATATCCGGCGCTGCCGGGCGTCGAAATGCGCATACCACGGGTCTTGCCCGCGTCCGAAGCCCAAAAATAAAGTGGAGTTGACCGCTTCAAAGATGGCTGCGCTTCGCCAGCGTTGAAGAATGAATCGCGACGAATCGCTACATCCGAAACTGCAACGTTACCGTCAGGTGCATCGAGACAGCCTTGCCGTCGAGCGATGCCGGTTGATACTTCCATTGCCGCAATGCGTCTTTCGCGGCCTGGTGCAGAAGCGTTGGCCCGGAAATCACCGTCATCGCGGTGACACGTCCCGTGGCGTCGATAAGCGCATCGATGACCACGTCGCCTGTCACGTGCTGGCTCAGAGCCAGCGCCGGATACCTCGGGGCTACATGGCTGATCATCACGGCCGGCTTCACGTCACCGCCAATCGGCGCCGGTATCGCCGGCTGTTTCGAATCTCCCGCCGCAAGTCCAGAACCGATTCCTTCGGGGCTGGCGTTCGAGGTCCCTGTCGCGAGCGTTGGAGCAACCACCTGATCCCCTTGTGACGCCTCCGCGCGATTTACCGTCGGGCTCTCCAGGTGAACTTCACCGAGCGCAGGTTTCTTCGGTTCAGGCTCGGGCGCCGGAACTGGCCGCGAAATGCGTTCTTTCACCGCAGCCGGAACGGTGGTTGCCGTCTCCCTCGAATTGTCCCGAGTCACAGGGATCGGCTGCGAGCTGCTCGGAGATTTTGTGACCGGCTCGCCGTTCGCCGGCGCGTTAGAGCGCGGCGTGGCGGTCGCTTCCGATGCCGCTTCGTGCTCGAGTGATTGATTTCGCTGAGCGAGGTGCTCATCCGGCCTCGTCTCTGCGTTCGTTGGCGCTGTCGGCACGATCGCTTTCGAGGAGACCGGCGCGGAAGTACTCTTCGGCGCATTCGCAGGATTGAACTCGTACCACGCTCCGCCCGCGACCAACACAACCGCTGCGACTGCCACTCCAATCCACAGCCCTTTTCTAGAGCTATCGGAGGAGTGCTGTTTCGAACTCGTGCCTTCCTCCAGTTGGAACATGCTTCCAACCAGGGGCATTTGAATTTCGTGCGAGCTTTCCGCTTCGGCTGCGGGTGCGTGCTCGCTCGCGTGTTCTTCATGCGCAACTGTTTCGGGCACGTGCTTCGACTTTTCGCGTTCTGCGTGCTCGTGCGCAGGCGTGGAAACCGCCGCGTTTCGCGCCAAAGGCTCCAGCCACGACGGAATCTTTACCTCTTCCGTATCGAGCGAAGACTTGATCGGCGGCGGCATCTTGACCGGCGGCGTGACTTTCACCGGCGCAAGCTCCGGCTTGGCCATTTCGAGAACTTTGGACGCCACTCCTGTGTTCGCCCTTGGGTCGATGGCCGGTGTTGGGGGTGCAGGCTTGGACGAAGGCGCTGCTTCAAACAGTAAAGAAGAGAGTTGCTCCTGGAGCCGGGCGGCTTGCTGCCTCAGCTCTCCCGTGGAGTTTTCCGCAGCGTGAGTTGTCAGCGCGGGCTTGCTTTCCGGCGCGATCGGTGTCGTTGCAGGTTTGGGTGGAGGCACGACCGATGCTGCTTCCTGTCCCGTGAGCAGGCTCGAACCGGACGACGTCAGGGAAGCAGAGAGCGAAGACGCAGGAGCTTCCGATTTGTTTACGACGAGCGTTGCGGGAACTATCGTCGGTTGACCAGCTTGCGCTCCCAAATTCGAACCGGAGGGAGTTATAGGCGTGACCGCAGCAGGTCGCGATTGGATTTCGGGCTTTGCGGCTGCCGGAACTTGCCCAACGTGTATTTCGGGAGCTTTCGGATTCGCACGGGTGGCAGTACTCGCAACCGCGGGTGCTGGAGGCGTGGGGCTCGGAGCAGCTGGAATCCCCTTGGGTGGCGTGGTTGTGGAGATTGCAGGCGCCGCCGTCCCGATGCGATCCGTTGGAAATCGCATCCCCCAGAAGCCGACGACGGACTCCGTGAATTCCAGCTCCACGTAACCGCTAACATTTCTGTAATTCTTCGATTTGACGACCTGGCAAACGACTTCCTTTTTCGTTTTTTCGTTCGTCAGGAAAAGCAGTTGGCCCGCTGCAACGGGTGAGCCCAGCCGGATGACGGCGCCGGTTCCAAAAATGAGGACGGTCTTTGTTGTCTCGGAAAATGGTTCGCGCTTGTCGCTTCCTTCGACGGTGCGCGCGCCGTTCACCGTTACCGGGACTTCGAGCGCCACCGGCTGCGGTCTGCTCGTCGATGTATCCTCGTGCCGCGTTTCTGATGTAGTGGAACCTGCTGGCTTGGTGTCCGGAGGGATAGTTAGGACTTCATTTTCTTTGCTCAATGGCGCCATAAATTGCTCACTTCTTACGCAAGAGTTTGTGTAGACCGCGTGGAATCGGACCTACCCCGAATACGTTCATCTTCTTATTCGCGCGTCTTCTCCAGCCATAGTACGGGCGTACCGGCAGGGAAACACCTGTCCTAAAGGACAGCCGTGTTGAGGATGGAAACTGCTCTAGCGCTTCAGTGGTGGGCGAAACTGCTCATCGATGTCAACCTGGTATCCCGTGACGACCTTGTTTGTCTCGTTGGCCATGCCGATGATGGCTTGCAACTCCTTGAACATCGCGTCCGTCATCCCTTTTTTGAACGCCGAGGCCGTGTGCGAGGCGATGCAGTAATGGCAATTGTTCGTCACGCTTACCGCGACGTAAATCAGCTCCTTCGTCAGAGGATCGAGCGCACCGGGCGCCATGATCTGCTTGATGTCTTCCCAGGTGCGTTTCAGCATCACGGGGTCGTGCGCAATTGCCTTCCAGAAGTTATTGATCCAATCCGTCTTGCGCGTGGCCATGATGTCGTCATACACGGCTCGAACTTCCGGGCTCGCGTCTTTGTATTCGATGAGTCCAAATGTCGCCATGGCTTCTCCCTGGAGTCTCGCAATTCCAAAATCGATGTTCCTGAAAACGTTAACAAGAAGCAGCCGTCTTCGCCAGAAGAACGGCAAGGGCTACGCTTCCCCCATATAGTCCAACTCCCATTCCGGCTTCGCCTCTATCAGTTCCGCGTTGCATTTTGCCTTTATTAAATCGTTACAATAAGGTAGTTTCGTGTCGTTCCGCAGTTTTTTCGTCGGCGCTTCAAATTACATTCTTCTCCGCGCGGGAGAATTTCCATGCAACACAGTTCAATCAGACGGTCCGTCGGATGGACTCGAAAGCCATTCGCGATTCTTGCGTTTCTCGGAGTCATTGCCGCAACGCCGAACACAGTCGCGCAAACCATCCGCATAGACGCGACTCCATCGCACGCCATTCCCTTCGATCCCGACAAAGCCCTCGGCACTTCCGTCGACATCTTGCCTTCGCGCCTTATGGACACGATCTACGGCCCGCAAGTCCTGAAAGAATCTCTCTCTGCCGGCTGGGGTCCCATCACCTACCGCCAGAACACCGAGCTCACGATCCAAGCATGGCACTGGAATCCCACTGGCGCTTGGAGCGATTCGGCTCACCAGAGCGGATACTTCACCGGCAGCGCCACCCCCACGGAATTTCTGCGCAACTCCTACGGCTACGCGCTTCCGCATCGCGGCTCGACCGAAAGCGACGCCTCCTTCGGCAAGTTTTCGCGTCTCACCGACGGCGACGAAGCAACCTACTGGAAAAGCAATCCCTATCTCACGAAAAAATTCACCGGCGAAGACGACTCGCTCCATCCTCAATGGGTCATCCTGGATTTCGGCGAACGCGCCAAACAGCAAATCGACGCCATTCGCATCGCCTGGGCAAATCCATACGCGCGAAAATACGTCGTCCAGTATTGGATCGGCAAAGACGCCATGAAAAAACCGACCAAGGGCGTCTGGACTTCCTTTCCCGCGGGCGTAGTCGAGAGCGGAAAAGGTGGAACCGTCACGCTGAAGCTTTCCGATGTCCCCGTGAAGACGCGCTTCCTGCGCATCTGGATGACCGAATCCTCCAACACCTGCGACACGCACGGCAGCGAAGATCCTCGCAATTGCGTCGGCTACGCCGTAAACGAAATCTACGCGGGCAACTTCACTTCCGACAGCGCATTCATTGACATGGTCACGCACGCTCCTGGCCAGAATCAAACGCAAACGCTCGTCTCCTCGACTGATCCCTGGCACACCGCCGCCGACATCGAACCAAATCGCAGCCAGACCGGTTTCGATCTCTTCTATACCAGCGGCATCACCAACCATTTGCCCGCGATGATTCCCGTCGCCATGATTTACGCCACGCCCGAAGACGCGGCCGCAGAAATCGCCTACGTCGAGAAGCGTGGCTACCCGATCTCCTACATCGAAATGGGCGAAGAGCCCGACGGCAAGTTCACCAGTCCTGAGGATGACGCCGCCTTATATTTGCAGTGGGCCACGGCCATTCATCGTGTCGATCCAAACCTGAAACTTGGCGGCCCCGTTTTCGAGGGCGTCAACAACGACATTCGCGTCTGGCCCGACGCGCAGGGTAGAACCTCGTGGCTCGGCCGCTTCATCGACTATTTCAAGTCCCACGGCCGCCTGAAGGATCTCGCTTTCGTTTCCTTCGAGCACTATCCCTTCGCGCCGTGCACCATCAATTGGTCTGATCTCTATCTAGAATCCGATCTCGTTCGCCGCATCTTGGAAGTTTGGCGCAACGACGGCGTTCCCGCGGGCGTTCCTCTCATGATTACGGAGAGCAATCTCTCCTGGGCGCTCACGGAACCCATGGCCGATCTTTTCGGCGGCCTCTGGCTCGCCGACAACGCCGGCTCGTTTCTCGCCAACGGCGGTTCAGCCTTTTACCACTCGCCGATTCAACCCGAGCCGCTTCGTTCCGGCTGCCGCGGCTTCAGCACCTTTGGCAACTTCGTGGCGGACGACAAGCTCGACGTCTCGCAGCACACTGCGCAGTACTTCGCCAGCCAGATGATCAATCTCGAGTGGGTCAAGCATGGCGCGGGCGTTCATCAGCTCTTTCCTGCCGAATCGGACGTCAAAGACGACGCGCGCCACACGCTTGTGACAGCCTACGCCGTGAAGAAGCCTGACGGCGATTGGTCGCTCATGCTCGTGAACAAAGACCCTTCGAATGCCCACACTGTGAAAATTGAATTTGCGGACGCCACAACAAATCGCGCGCAACAATTCTCCGGCCAGGTCACGCGCGTCACCTTCGGCGCGGATCAATATGTCTGGCATCCGGAGGGCGCGAAAAGCCACGCCGACCCCGACGGCCCTCCGGCTACATCTACACTAAACGCTGAACCCGGCGGGTCATTCACTCTGCCGCGTGCTTCCATCACTATTTTGAGAGGAAAGATCGAGTAAGCCGAACGGCTGCAAGCGTCGGCTGCCAAACGCAGGAGTAAATTTCTCACGCAGCCGAATCTGAAATTCTGTCAGCGCCGCAACGAATGCCCAGACGAAAGAAATTCTTCCAGCAGCAGCCGCGCAAGCCGCCGCGGGTTGTGCCGGATCACGCCGTGTTCTTCCAGCAGGTTGTCGAGAATCACGCGATAGCCCAGCTTTTGCAGTTCCGGCAAGTCGATAACCACTTGCTCCGCGCCTTGCCTCCGGTATCTCTTTGCCACTTCCGGCGAAACTGGTCGGCGATTTGCCACCACCCAGTCCACGACGCTCCGTGGCGTGTGTTTCCGGATGGCGCGCAGATGATCCGCCAGCGAGTACGCCGCGGTTTCTCCCGGCTGCGTCATCAGGTTGGCGATGTAGACGCGCGGTGCCGCGGACTTTGCAATCGCGGCGGCAATCTCAGGTATCAGCAGATTCGGCAATACGCTCGTATAGAGAGATCCCGGCCCAAGCAAAATCAAGTCCGCTTCTTGAATGGCTTCGATCACCGAGGGGAACGGTGAGACGCGTCGCGGCGAGAGGTGCAGCCGGTCAATCGGCGTTCGGCTTGCCGTGATGTTTGTTTCTCCCCGCACCGCGCGCCCGTTGGTCAGCCTCGCGGCGAGGTGCACATTCGAAAGCGTCGAAGGGAAAATCCGTCCGCGAATCGCCAGCACTTTGCTGCTCACGCGCACCGCTTCCGCGAAATCTCCGGTCACGTGCGTCAGCGCCGCCAAAAAAAGATTGCCGAAATTATGGCCCACCAGCCCGCGCCCGGCATGAAAGCGGTATTGAAACAGCCGCCCGAGCAGCGCTTCATCCTTCGAGAGAGCCACCATGCAGTTGCGGATGTCGCCGGGAGGAAGTACGCGGTTTTCGCGCCGCAGCCGCCCCGAACTGCCTCCGTCGTCGGTCACCGTCACAATCGCCGTCAAGTCCGAAATGGGGCGCGTGGAATTTGGATGTTCGTCGCTGCGCCGCACCACGTACTCTTTGAGTCCGCGCAAAATTGTGGAAAGCCCCGTCCCTCCGCCAAGAGCCACGACGCGGAATCCGCGGGAGAGTGTTTTCGGTTTGGGCGCTTTTTTCTTCACCGGATGTGGTAGTGAAACCGCGCAGTGAATCGTTTCATTCGAAACGTGTTTCTCCGAAGGAAGCTTTTTTCCTGTCGAGTTCCCGCGCAGCGGGAATGGCGGAACTCGTCATTCGCTGGGAATGTTTTGGTCCTCGGCTAAGAACGCGTCAGGAAAACTCAGCCGGCGGTGCCGTCTTTTTCCGGATAGAGAAGTTCCGTGAAGCGAGGATCTTCCTGGAGGAAAGCAAAATCCTCGTCGTTCCGCGCATGGAAGCGGTTCTCGCCGCGCAGTTCGATCGCCACTTTGAGGTTCGCCAGCGCGGAATCCGCTTCGCCCGTCAGGCAATCGAGCGCGGCAAGCGCGTAGTGGATGTAATCCGATTTCGGCGATGCTTTCCGCGCTTTCAACAAACTCTCCCGCGCATCGTCCCAGCGTCCGATGTTCATCATCGCGACGCCGCGCTGGTAATGCTCGTCCGCCGTTTTCGGATTCTGTTCCGTCGATGGCTTCATTCGCTGCTCGGCGATACGCAGGTGCATCCGGGCGCGGTCCGCCAGGCCCTGGCTTGGTCCTTCCAGCACTTTTTCCAGCTCTTGCTTCGCGCGCGCGAATTTCTGCTGGTGAAACAGGGCAAGCGCTTCATCATATATCTTCAGCTGTGCCTGAACCCGCGGATCGACCAGTTCAACCCCGCCGCGTTGGGGAGGTGGAGGAGGAGGTAAGTTCTTCTTTTTCTTTGAGTTGGAGAGGCTATGCGCCGTGCTTTTGCCGTGCCCTGCTGAGCCCGAAGAGGCTTTGCGCGCCTTTGCCATGGTGCAAATCGTAGCAGAGCAAACTCAAGTCGTCAACGAGCGGAAATTTGCCTCAATTTCGCTCCCAAATCCCTTTGCGTGTTACCTCTCCGTTGCAATCCGGAAAAAAGGGCATCGAAATACGCGAGTTCTCACGGAAACTGTTAGCAAGTTGCCAAAATAGTGACAGGCCCGGCTGGAATGCTGGCCTGCCAGCACCGCGTATGCTATAAATCTTTGGCCGGACTCTGGTTACGAACAAGTGCCTTTCATCAATTTTCCTGCGCGCGAAATTAACTGCAAGCTCGTTTACTACGGTCCAGGTCTGGGCGGAAAGACTGCCAACCTCCAGTGGGTCTATGACCACACCGGCCAGAACCAGAAGGGCAAGATGGTCTCCTTGGCCACCGAAACGGACCGCACCCTGTTTTTCGATTTTCTTCCTCTCGACCTCGGCACCGTCCGCGGCTTCAAGACTCGCTTTCATCTATATACGGTTCCCGGCCAGGTCTTCTACGAAGCCAGCCGTAAGCTCATTTTGAAGGGCGCCGATGGCGTCGTCTTCGTTGCCGATTCGCAAGAAGAGCGTCTCGATGCCAATTTCGAGACCATGGAAAACCTGCAGGAACACCTGAAAGAGCACAACCTGAATTTCGACACCATTCCCTACGTCCTGCAATTGAACAAGCGAGATCTTCCTAATGCCATGCCCGTGCCCGAATTGAAAAAGCAGTTGCAGAAAAAAGGCGAGCCCGTTCTAGAAGGTGTCGCCATTCAAGGCGTAGGCGTTTTCGAAACGCTGAGGGAAGTCGCCAAACTCGTCCTCGCCGAACTCAAAAAAGGCGGTTGAGCCCCGTCAGTAGAGTCGGAAGGTTATTTGAATCGGGACACGCACCGCTATTGGTTTTCCATCTCCATCCGTTGATGGCTTAAACTTCCATTCGCTCACTGATTTGACCGCCTGTTCATTCATTCCGAATGGCATGCCTTTCAGCACGCGGATATCAGCCGCTCGGCCATCTTCTGTTACCGTCGCCAGCAACACGACAGCGCCATCTATTTTTGCTCCTCGCCCTTCGTTTGTGTAGAGCGGCGGCGGGCAGTAAATGCACATCGGCAGACCGACGCCCTTCACTCCAGCGCTGACAATTACATGACTCTGCGCCAAAGTCGCCGACGTGATTTGGCGCTCGGCGTCGTAAGGTTCGAACTTCGCGAAGCCGCTCGTCGGATCGGAAATCGAGAGGTAGACCGCTTCCTGCGGCCCCTGTTTTTCATTCGAGACATTCATCAGTTCAATCTTCAAACTATACTGCTCGCCAAGCTTTTCGATGGTTCCAAAGAGCACTTCCTCCGCTTTGAGTTCTTTGCCAAGCCAGTTGAGAGCCTTTCGATCTTTGAAGAGTTGGGACTCGAGGTGTTCCCGCGCCAAATAGTCCTCGGCTTGTTTCCGGTCTACCACCCGGATCCCATTTCCCTGCGCCACTATTTCCGCCGAAAGTGTATCGGCCAGTTGCATCCCGAGTCGAGAGGTCGAGCCCCACGGTGTAATCACATCCGCCACCAGCACCGTGCAATTGTCC
The DNA here is from genome assembly GCA_049641765.1 of Candidatus Acidiferrum sp. Classification (GTDB taxonomy): domain Bacteria; phylum Acidobacteriota; class Terriglobia; order Acidiferrales; family UBA7541; genus Acidiferrum. Next base: position 31,126 of record JBAQJX010000110.1, on the reverse strand, counting down.
GGGTGGCACTTCACCTTACCCGCCTTTTTCAAGATGCGCCCCGTCAGGTCCTTAACCTCTGCGCTATATGACGGATTCGCCGCCGGAGCCCCTTGCTCGCTCTGGGCGAAGGCCGCGCAGGCGAAAACCGATGCGAGACTTATCGCAAGAACACTGCAATGGAAAACGCGGCAGCATCGCATCATTTGGTGGGAGGTAAGCACAACGGCACTTGAGGCGGGAGCATATCGGAAGCATCCGAGAATTTCCAGGCGAATCGCCATCCCGCGATCCGCCGTCCGCGCCAACTTTGTTCAGTACAGCTGAAACTCGATGTCCACCGGTACCCTCACCGGCACCGACCTTCCGGCCATTTTCGCCGGCTTGAATTTCCATTTCTTCACCGCTTCGACCGCTTGCTCCGCCAGGGAAAACGGTGCGCCCTTCAACACCACCGCGGACTCGACCGTCCCCTCTTTCGTGACCAACAGCGACAGCTCCACCGTACCGCGGTACTTTGCCGTGCGCGCCAGGTCCGTGTAGTCCGGGCTTGGACAATAAACGCAAACCGGCAGCGACACTCCATCCACGCCCGGTTGCATCACACCGGGCTCGGCTTGGACCGCATCGGCGGAACGCGCGAAAGATGCGGCCGGTTGCTTCGAGAGTTGTTCCAGCGCTGCCGTCAGTGGCAATTGCACTGCGTCCGTCCACGCTGCTCCCAGCCCATCGGTGCGCAGGCTGACTCGCAATTGTTGGTTGACGTCCTTCTCGATCGTTCCGCGCACCACTCCCGCGCCTCCCATCGACCGCGCCAGCGTCAGGCACACCGCTTCGCTTTGCAGATCGTCCAGGCCCATCCAGTTTTCTTTCAGGTATTCGCTGAACTCCTTGCGGTCCTCCACCTGGAATCCGGAAGCAAAACTCGAAAGCGATTCCGCAAAATCGTCGGCAAGCATGCTTCCAAGTTTCGTGAACTGGTTGTCGTTGGCGTTGGAAAAATCAATCACGAAGATTTTCGGCAGCGCCGGATCGATCTTGGATTGCCGGATTTGGTCGGCCATGCGCGAGGCCATGGCATCGAGCTTCGCTTTGGCCGCTTGCGGCAACGTCGGCGCGGAGTCCTGCGGCGCTGCCGAAGCGCTCGAAAGAAATCCGGCCGCCACCATCGTCGCTAAAACGCTTGCCCGGCACAAACTAAACAGAAAGCCGCTGGGACAGACTGCAAAGAAGGTCTTCTTCAGCAAAGAGGCCCACATGCTTCGACGTCACATCGACGTCTTTTCAATGGATTTGCGTACACCCCCACCCAAGCTAAGAGACGCACAGTACGCCCCAAACGTTGCTTGCTGAACTGAGGATCGTTGCCCGAACCAACTCTGGACTAACTGAAGTTGGCGAGCGCCGCGGATTCGTTCTCGAACGTGGGAATTGCCTCGACAAGCCGCGTGACCGTCAGCGCATCCCGCACGCGGCCCGGCCCACAAATCAGGCGCAGCGCGCCGCCTTCCCGCGTCAATTTGATCGACATGCGCACAAGAGAAGAGATCCCCGAACTGTCGATCTGCGGAACTCCGTTCAAGTCGACAACCACCTTCTTCGCTCCGCCCTTCACCACGCTCTCCAGCGCTTGATGGAGCTGCTCGCTCGGCTCGCCGATTGTCAGGCGTCCGCGCACATCCAGAATCGGCACGGCCCCGGACTCTCTCACTGTTATTTCCATCGGGGGATGCTCGGTCATAAGCGCTTTGCTCGAAAACCTCATCAATGTATTGCGGCGTCGCTCGCCTGGCAAGACTGTGCCGCCAGGCCGAAGCGAATCGTATGGCGGCTTCGCGGCCCGTTGGCATTATACGATGGCCGCGCCGCGAGGCAAGGATGCCCTCGGAAAGAATCGCTGTTCCTCGGTTTGAACCTGCGAAGGCTTGCACCGCGTTCTTCTCGACTTGCCGTCAGCTGCATCTGAAAAACGAATCGGCCCGATGCAAATTTCTAAATAGGGCTCCAGTCGGAAGCACGTATAATCCACTGCGAAAAAGTGGTGGGGCAAGCCAGTGTCCTTTGTAGCGTGGCCCGGCCAAGCCGGGATCAATCCAAGCGCAGCGGAGCGAACCAATTTATGAAGCACCTGGTTTGGAAGTGTTGTTTGCTCGTCTCCATGGTGCTCGCCGCCGTTCCCCTCGTCGCGCAACAAACTCCTGCCCCCGCTGCTGCCGTGTCCGCCGCAACCTCCAACACCGCCGCTTCTCCCGCGACTCCCGCGACTCCCGAGATTCCCAAAGCCGTTAACGAAAAACTCGCGCAGCTCGAACAGCATGCTGCCGAAGCCGAATCGCACGCCGACAACGCCTGGATGCTTGTAAGCGCCGCGCTCGTTCTTCTGATGACCGGGCCGGGCCTCGCCCTCTTTTACGGTGGTCTCGTGCGGCGAAAGAACACGCTCGCCATCATGATGCAGAGCTTCTTGCTAATGGCTCTCATCAGCGTGATGTGGGCCCTCGTCGGCTACAGCCTTTGCTTCGGCGGCAACGGTCCTGTCATTGGCGGATTTGAGCATGCATTTCTGCGCGGCGTTGGCGCCGATGCCAACCCCGACTACGCTGGAACCATTCCGCAATCTACCTTCATGATTTACCAGCTGATGTTCGCCATCATCACGCCCGCGCTGATCACCGGCGCGACCGCCGAACGCATGAAGTTCAGCGGCACGGTTCTGTTTCTCGCGCTGTGGTTCCTGGTGGTCTACGCTCCGCTCGCGCACATGGTTTGGGGCAAGGGCGGTTTTCTCAACGCAGCTCTCGGCGGAAAATTTCCCACGCTCGATTTTGCCGGCGGGACGGTTGTGCACATCAGCTCGGGAGTCTCGGCACTGGTGTGCGCGCTTTACCTCGGCAAACGCACCGGCTACCCGAAACAGCCGATGCCGCCGCACTCGATGGTCCTCAGCTTCATTGGCGCTTGTCTCTTGTGGGTTGGATGGTTCGGTTTTAACGCAGGAAGCGCTCTCTCCGCGGGAGCACTCGCAACCAGCGCGTTTGTCGCGACGCATTTCGCCACCGCCGCTGCCGCCGTGAGTTGGAGCGTCGCCGAGTGGATCAAGAACGGACGCGCGAGCGCGCTCGGTGCCATCTCCGGCGCCGTCGCCGGACTCGTGGCAATTACCCCGGCCGCGGGATTTGTCGGGCCGATGTCCGCTCTTGCGATTGGCTTCATCGCGGGCATCGTTTGTTACGCTATGGTCACAAAAGTGAAATCGATCTTTGGATACGATGACGCGCTCGACGCATTCGGCGTGCATGGCGTAGGCGGAACGATCGGCGCGCTTCTCACGGGAGTTTTCGCGCAGCAAGTGATCAATCCAATTTATGGCGCGGGCAAACCCGTGGGCGGTCTCGACGGACACTGGGGACAAATCGGCAACCAGCTTGTCGGCGTTTTGATTGCTTGGGGCTTCGCTCTGGTCGGCTCCATTGTTCTCTTGAAAATAACGGATATGATTACCGGCATACGCGTGAGCGAGACGGATGAGATCGAAGGGCTGGACATCACGCAGCACGGCGAAGAGGCGTACAACCTCGAGTCCTGAGAAAGTACGGAACGGCAGTTTCAGGCATGGCGCGGAGCAGAAACTTTCATGATGAAAATTGAGGCAATCATTCAGCCCTCGCGGTTTGATTCCGTGAAAGACGCCTTGCGCGAAATCGGCATCGAGGGCATGACCGTTACGGAAGTGCGCGGGCATGGCCGTCAAAAAGGCCACACGGAAGTGTACCGCGGCCGCGAATACACCGTGGACCTGCTGCCGAAGCTCAAGCTCGAAATGGTTCTGCCCGATCCGCTCGTGCAGCGGGCTGTGGACACAATCCTGAAAACCGCCAAGACAGGAAAGATTGGCGACGGTAAGATATTTCTATCGAGGGTTGAGGAAGCCATCCGGATCCGTAACGAGGAGCGCGGCGAGAACGCCCTCTGATTCCAGTGACGACTGCTGCTCGCCCAGGTCTTGGCCCGGCCGACCGACCCGACAAAAAAATGCCAGGTTCTTTGACTCCTCTGTCCGTGCTCGGGCCGCAAGCCGAGAACGAACGACAACGCATCCGGCAACAATTCGAAGCGGGCGGCAGCGCGCGCGAAACGCTGCACGCGCTTTGCGAACTGGCCGACCGGACCGCGCGCCAAATCTTCGGGGAAGTTCTTCGCGTGCACGGCACGGAGCCGCAAGGACTTAGCCTCGTCGCGTTGGGCGGCTATGGCCGGCGGCTTCTTTTTCCGTACTCCGATCTCGACATTCTTTTCTTGTTCGGCAGCGAAAAAGCCGAAGAGGAATTTCGTCCGTTGATTGCGGATTTCTCCAGAACACTGTGGGACCTTGGCTTTCGCGTGAGCTCGGCGGGTCGCACGCTCGAGGAATGCAAGCGCATCGAAGAGGACAACGCGGAGTTTCATCTCGCGCTGCTCGACCGCCGCTTTCTTGCGGGAGACGAAGAACTCTTCGACCGGCTCACCAAGAGGATTCTTGCCGGGCCCGAAAAGCAGGCGCGGCCATTCATGCTTGCGGAGCTGACCAAGCTCACCAAAGAACGACACGCCCGCTACGGCAACACGATCTATCACCTCGAGCCAAACGTCAAAGACGCTCCGGGCGGATTGCGCGACTACCAGGCGGCCGCCTGGCTGCGCCAAATTGCAAATGGACAGAAAGAAGGCTTGAGGAACAGCGCGGGCGAAGAGGAGTTGGCTTCGACCGCCGTCGACTTTCTGAGCGCAATCCGCTGCTTCCTGCACTACAACAACGGGCGGAACGACAACACGCTGACTTACGAACTGCAAAGCGCGGCGGCGGAACGTGCTCTCGGTGTCAGCAGCGAAGAAGGACGCCAGGAGACACGCAGCCCGGAAGAGTGGATGCGGCTCTACTTCCGCCAGGCGCGAATTCTGAACCGGCTTCTGCTGCGCTATGTCGAACAAAAACCGGCGGTGCAACCTTCGTTCCGCGAACGATTGATGAGCGCGGCGCGCGGCGCACGCAGCGAAGCCGGCAAAGGAAAGCCGTTCGTCGTTCGCGACGGTTTGCTCGAAGTGGTGGACGAGCCCGCGCTTTCCGACCGGCAAGTGACCTTCGCCCTGTTCACGGAGGCCGCAAGGACCGGTGTGCCGCTGAGCCGCGAAGCGGAACGGGCCATCTACTACATCCTCAAGCACCCCGAGCTCACGCAGAAAAACACGCAAGTGGAATGGCCCACGCTGCGCGAAATTCTCGGTTCCCGTTATCCGAGCATGGCGCTCCGGCCCATGCAGCGGCTTTCCCTGTTGATGGAAGTCTTGCCGGAATTCCGAGCCATTGACTCGCTGGTGGTGCGCGATTTCTATCACCGCTACACGGTGGATGAGCATTCGCTGCGCACGATTGAGCACCTCGAAGAACTTTCTGATCCGCCGGATGAGCGCGCGGCTCATTTCCAACAGCTTTGGAAGACGGCGGAGCGGCGCGATTTGCTGGTTCTCGCACTGCTGCTGCACGACGTGGGCAAAGGCATGCCGGTGGAGAATCACGTCACGGGGAGCCTCGAAGCGTTGGAGAGCGCGGCGGCGCGGCTGAGACTTTCCGAATACGAAACCGGGGAAGTGCAGTTCCTGATCGAGCATCACCTGGACATGTCCGCGACGATGCAACGCCGCGATATTTTCGATCCGGCAACCGTTTCTTCTTTTGCGGGCACGGTCGGAACGCTCGAACGTCTGCAACGATTGTGCCTGCTGACCTACGCCGATATTCACGCGGTGAATCCGGAAGCGCTCACTCCCTGGAAAGCGGAAATGTTGTGGCAGCTTTTTGTCGCGACGTCGAATTATTTCAGCCGCACGCTGGACCGCGACCGCTTGCATGCTTCGGACGAAGTGCCACTGCTCGAGCGAGTGAGCAGCCAGGCCGGCGCGAACAAAGCCGAGGTTGAGCGTTTCCTCGAAGGATTCCCGCGGCGCTACCGCGCAGTGCACTCCGCGGAAGAGATTGCCGCTCACTTCGCTCTGTACCAAAAATTGGGCGCGGTGCCCGTGCAGACGGAATTGAAAGCGCGCCACCATTCGTTTTCGCTGACGCTTCTGACCGCTGACCGGCCCGCGCTTTTTGCGACGATCTCCGGCGTGCTCGCGGGCTGGGGAATGAATATCGTGAAAGCGGACGCGTTCGCGAACGCCGCGGGGGTTGTGCTGGACACGTTTCAGTTCGTCGATCTGCATCACACGCTGGAGCTGAATCCGAGCGAAAAAGCGCGGTTCCAGAAAAGCCTCGTGGACGTGGTGAACGGAAATGCGCCGCTCGAGCCGCTGCTGAAGGGCCGCGAAATCGCGAGCAAAGCGCGGCCGCCGAAAGTGACCGTGGAGATGCGCATCAACTACGACGATGCGTCCTCGGCACAGAGCACGTTGCTGGAAATCGTGGGACAGGACCGGCCGGGACTGCTCTACGACGTGGGGTCCGCTCTTGCACGCCTCAGCTGCAACATCGACGTCGCCCTGATCGACACGGAAGGGCAGAAAGCGATCGACGTTTTCTACCTCACGGAACGCGGAAAGAAACTCGGCCCACCCAAACAGGAATTGCTGCGAGAAGTGCTTCAGAGCGCGTTGTCGTAAGTCTTCAGAGAGTTTCCCTTCGGTATTGAAGTCATCGCCCACTAATGCGAAGCCGTTCGGCTGTGGAAAACAAGGGAAGAGAGTGGGTGGGATGAGGGGCAGGAGGGTGCCACCCCCGGTGTTTTGCAAAAGAGTGCGGAACGAATTGATTTGGAACGAGTTACGCAAATACTCATTTTGGAAGAGTGCGCAAGGGATAGAAACAGAAGGAGTTAACTTTTGGTGAATTTTGCAAAAGAGTGAAAAAGAGTGCGAGGAGTGCGAAGAGAAGGGCGAGAAAACGGATCGTTTGCTGCGTCTGGCTGAGAGGGACGGGTTCTGGATGGCACGAAGTGAGGTCGGAGGATGCGGGACTGGGAGAACCGACTTCGGAAGCGGGATTAGCGACGAGAACATGGAAGATTTTACTACGAATATACATCTTATGTCAAGTCAATTATCAGTTACGATTCGAATCGAGGCGGAAGTGATTGAGGGCATTGGTTTTGGCATTGTGGAAATCCGTGCGCGGAGGTTGGTGGCCCGTGGCTGGAAAGGCGGAGGCTTCGACTAGATCACGTCGGCCCACTGGGGGGAAGCGGCGAAGGCGGCGTGGATGAGGCCAACGTGCGAGTAAGCCTGCGGAAAGTTGCCCCACATACGCATGCTGGCCGTTTCGTAGTCTTCGGAGATGAGGCCGAGCGGAGGAAGCGTGGAGTGGACGCGGTCCATGATGGCTTTTGCTTCCGCCATTCGTCCGGTGTCGGCAAGAGCTTCGACGAGCCAAAACGTGCAGATGGTGAAAGCGACGGTGGGCGAGCCGAAACCGTCATCCAGTCGATAGCGAAAGAGCCAGCCGTCGTGAGAGAGACCCTTTTGGACAGATTGAATCGTTCCGGAAAGGCGCACGTCTTCGAAAGGAAGAAATCGAAGGTAGGCCATCTGGAGCAGCGAGGCATCGAGATCCTGGCCGCCGTAAGTGGCGGCGAAGCTGTTGATTTGCGGGCACCAGGCCTTTTCAAGGATTTCTTCCCGAATGCGGTCGCTGGCGGAGCGAAACTCGTATTCGAGATTCGGAGCATGAAGAGCGGCGACTCGAGCCATGCGATCCGCTCCCGCCCAGCACATGAGATTCGAAAATGTTTGCGGCTTCCATTCGGTGCGGTATTCCCAGATGCCCGCATCGGGCAGGCCGGCGACGGAAACGGCTTTGCGGGCGAGGCGCTCGAGAAGCTGGAGTGCGGCCTTGGAGCGCTCGGCGCTGAAGCGTTCGTCGAGAAAAATCGGCACGAGCGCGAGAACCATTTCGCCGAAGACGTCGTTTTGAGTGTGCTTGGCGGCGCCGTTGCCAACGCGCACGGGGCCATCGCCGTTGAATCCGGGCCAGGCATCGAGAACGGATTCGTCAAGGCCGGAGGTGGCGTCGACGCGATAAAGCGGAGGGAGATTGAGGTCGGGAGCGCCGCCGGCGATATTCAAGAGATAGTGGATGAAGTTTTCGCGCTCTTCGAACTGGCCGAGAAGGCGAAAAGCGCCGAGAGAGTAGTAGGCATCGCGCAGCCAACAGTAGCGATAGTCCCAGGTGCGACCGCTACCGGGCGCTTCGGGAATGGAAGTGGTCATCGCGGCGATGATCGCGCCGGTATCTTCGAAACAATGGAGCTTCAGAGCGAGAGCCGAGCGAATCACGGCGTCTTGATAAAGGGGAGGGACATTGCACTGCTTGACCCAATGCTGCCAATAGCGCTGCGTCTCAACGAGGAAGCGATCAGACAGCGGACGCAACGATTCTTCCACCGGAGCGCCCCAACTAAGAACGAGGTGGCGGCGGCCGGTGAGCGTGAAGGATTGCTCCGTGAGATACGAAATGGGAATGTCGGTCGTGAGACGGAGCTGGCTTTCGTAACCTTCGAAACGAATGTGGTTCGAGCCGTTGATGCGCGTCGGGACACGCTTGGACCAGCCGAGGCGGGGAGCACAAACGATGCGGATGCGCGGCGTGCCCTCAATGGGCTCGACGATGCGAAAGAGTTGCGTCGGGCGGAAGGTGCGGTCGTATTGAGAGAAGCGCGGGGCGAAATCCAAAATTCGAAAGGAACCGGAGGGCGTGTTGAAGCGCGTTTCCAGAATGTTGGTGTTCTCGAGATAGGATTGCTCGCCGTCTTCGCCGTCCGCCGGGCCCACGAGGAATTTGCCGCCGTCTTTTTCATCGAGCAGCGTGGAAAAAACAGGCTCGGAATCGAAACGCGGCAAACAACACCACACAATTTCACCCGTGCGATCGATGAGCGCGGATAGCTGGCAGTTACCGATGAGGCCGAGGTGTTCGAGCAGCATGATTCAAGCGTAGCAAAATTCAAATTGAACAAGAACCTGTTGTGCCGGCGGAGGAGTGGCCCCGTCAACACGCAGGAATTGGGCCAGGAATGAGGGCTTCCCGGCCCGGCGATGAAAGCGTGAGCTGCGAACAGCGATCGACAGGCGTTCAGCTCGCGAGATTAAAATGAACGGTCACCTGCATTTCAACGGAGACGGGAACACCATTCAGCAGGGTGGGCTGATACTTCCATTGCTTGACGGCATCGAAGGCCGCTGAGATGAGAAGCGGATTCCCGCTGACCAGGTTCATTTTCGTGACGTCGCCCTGCGTATCGATGACGCTGTCGATCATGACGTCGCCCTGGACGCGCGCGTCACGCGCAAGCGGCGGGTAGGTGGGCTGAACTTCGTCGACGAGTTTGGGCGGTTGCACTCGGCCGCCCACGCGGTACGGCCCGTGCTGCGCGACCGCTTTGGGAGGCGGCGGAGGAGCCGCGTGGCCCAAGCCGCCAAGAATGCCGCCCAACACTCCGCCAACTTGCCCGCCGGGAACTCCGCCGATGACGCCGCCAGGAACGGCAGCGGCGGACTGCGGCGGAGGAGCATCTTTCACTTGGGCGACTTGCTTTGGAATGACGCGAGGCTGGTAGAGAGTTTTGCTCGTAAAGAAATGCCGCGGCGGAACGATCGCTTTTGCCGGAGCGGGTGGAGGAGGCGGAGGAGGCGGCGGAGGCGGCGCGACCAAGTAAGTCGCTTCCATGGGGTGAAAATTCAAGGCGCTGCTGTAATACAACGGAATCAGAATCGCAGCGGCGAGCACCAGGCAGTGCAGAAAAACGGAAACAAAAATATCCAGGACGCTCTTCGGGCGTTTCAGCCGGTTATTTTCGAGCATGCCGGCGGAAAGATCGGCGGAGACTGTAGGCTGCGGGGTGCGTGCGGGTTGGGCTATTTTGCCGGTTCCGGAAAACGCGAGGCTTGGCTTGCTGTTTCCGGGGGAAGATGCATTGTGATCGTTTTCCAGCATTTTCGGGCCCTCACTTGATTAGATGCGAAGGCAAATTGGCAAGATGCTGAAAAGGCGGGGACCGCGCTCGCGGTTGCGTTTATATCGTATTACGATATAATTGGCACGTGGGACGAACGATACACGAGCACGAATACGCTGCACTCGCGGAAGTACGCTACCTAATACGGCAGTATCTCCAGGGCAGCGACCGAGCCGCGGAGGCCGCCGGGGTTGAGCCCCAACAATATCAGATGCTGCTAGCAATTCGAGGATTGCCGGATCGCGACGGGGCCAGCATCCGGAGGCTGGCGGAACGGCTGCTCTTGAGGCATCACAGCGCAGTAGGCCTGATCGATCGCCTGGAAGCGCGGGGTTATGTGAGGCGAAAAGCGAGCGATCGAGATCGAAGACAATTGTGTGTCGTGTTGCTGCCGCGAGGGCAGCGCGCGCTGGAGCGCGTGGTGAAGGAACGCTTGCATGAGTTACGCGAGAGCGGCCACGCGTTGATCCTGGCGTTGAGCGCGATCCTGAAGCATGCGGAATCCGCGCGTTTGCGCCAGAAAACATCCGGCGGATCGGAGCACAACAAGAAGAAACGGTTTGTGCTCGAGGAACGTTTGAGCAGACGGTCCGCCGCTTAGGGCGCCGCGTTGCGGAGGAGTTCGAGCGGCGCCATCGGTTTTTTCTCAAGCGCGCGCTTCAGGCGGGCCTGCCTCCCGAAGCCGCCAAAGCGGCATTCCCTTTGGATGTTTGCGCTTTCTTGACGTCCAGCTCGAGCACGCCGCGCTGGAGCCGCGCGACCGCGCGGTGCGTATCAATTTCGATCGGCAGCTGCATGCTGCGGAGCAATCGGCTCGAACGCATCTCCGAGCTGCGTCCTCCGTTTATTTTTTGTCCGGATTCACTTTGATGGCGGCCAATGATGGTCACGCGTTTGGGTTCGAGGTCGACCTCCAGCTCCTGTGGCGTAAATCCGCGCACGTCGGCGAGAACGGTGAGGCCGTCGCGCGACTCCTTGAAATTGATGGGAGTACGATCAAATAATTCCGCTTCCGCGGCCAGCCAGTGTTCCATGTCTCGGCCACGGACGCTGCCCTTCGATTCGAAGATTTCATAAGCTCTGCGGGCAATCATGTCAAACATTTCCCTGGCATCGGCGCTCAGGCCACTCGTTTTGATGGCAATGGGCGGTTCGCTCGTTTGTTGTCTGATCGGTTCGTGTTCCGTCATTTCAGTCTCCTTTGTATTCTTGAAACGGCTGGGCGGCCATATCTATCGTGATGCGAAAAGTGGGGGAGTGCGTTGCTCGCAAAGTGTATCGCAGTGCGATATATTCATCGCGGCGACACAACGTTTAGCGCCGCGCAAGCGTCTATGCCTACAGGCAGCCATGCGTCTCCGTGTGGAAGTGCCGGACCAGAGTTATCTCCGCGTCATTCCTTGGAGGAGTTTATGAAATGGATCGGTTGGATTTTAGCGGCCTTACTGATTTCCAGTGTCGCGCCTCTACGCGCGACGGCGCAGAGCGCCAGGGCGGAACACATGCAAGCGCTGTCGAATTGCCTGGATGTGTATTCGACGTGTGACCAAACGACGCTGACGGCGCAGGAAAAGCAGGCCGTCCGGGCCGCCGCCCGCGACCACAATTTTCTGGAGTGCCTCTACGGATTTTCCGATTGCGATAACAAACAACTCGACGTCGAACAGCGGCAGGACATTGCTCGCGCAAACCGCGACCGGAATCTGCAGAACTGCATGGACAGCATGAGCGAATGCGATCTGTCGCAGCTGAACGCGCAGGAACGCGAACAAGTGAGCCAGGCCGCGCGCATCCACAACCTGCAGACCTGCCTCGACGGGACGGGCGATTGCGATAAAAGCCTTCTCAATGCGGACGAAAAGCAGAAAGTCGCGGACGCCAGCCGCGACCGTAATCTGCAGAATTGTTTGGAAACGCTTGGGGAGTGCAACTCTGTCCAGTTGGGGACCGAGGAACGGAAGGCGGTGGCCAGCGCCATGCGCGATCACAATCTGAGCTCGTGCCTGGAAGGCTCGGACGATTGCAATCTAGCGAAGCTGGATGCTTCTCAGCGGCAAGAAGTAAGTGCGGGAAGCACTGCCGCGAAGGTGCGGAACTAAGCGCCAGCGCGTTTGACAACGGTTATTGGAAAACGCGTGAGATACGGGGCGGCTCCATTGGGCGTATCTGTGAAGGGATCGTTCACCCGCATTGCGATCTTTTAAGAAGCGATGCGATTGTCAGGCAGAGGCTTGTACATGGAACCCGCGGCATATGGTTATATTGCGGCGCGATATAAAATACATGCCACTGGACAACCATATCGTAGTACGATACATCTGACAGAGTAGGCGCGTGGAACCGGGGTTTCCGGCTCGGTGTACGGGTGGCATTCCTCAGATTGAGGAGCCTTGTTGTCGCCCCTCTTTCCCCGAGCCTTCCCAAGCGCGACAGCAGACCCCGAGCTTCGTTCCCCGGCTTGTGCAAGGAGGTTTATGCGCATTCGCAGAATGTCCCTTATTTACGGGAGCGGATTTGCGCGAAAGATGCCTCTTTCCTCATCTCATCTCTCTCCAGAGAAAAACAAAACGATTGAGCGACACCTCTTGCGAGGAAGCCGCGCGACGACGGATATGCAATCGGAGAAATTAAACGAGGAGAAGCAACATGCGAAGCACCCACTCAGATTCTCATCCCTGGCATCTCATTCCCGTCAATCCTGGTCCCAAACGCAGCTTGGGGCGGCTGGGCATCTTCGTGATCACAGTCTTGATCGTGTTTGTAGCGGCGCTCTTCATCGTAATGCTGCTCCCGGAGATCGGCAGAGGTTTTCCGATTGCCAGCAAAGTACCGCTGAGGATCGACAAAGACCCGGCACCGGTAAGCCTTGCAGAGCTCAAGAACGGCTACTCCTCGATCATCGACCCGGCGTTGCCCGCTGTAGTGAATATCTCGTCCACCAAGCTGGTCAAGCAGCAAAACAATTTTCCCGGCTTTTCTTTCGATGATCCATTCTTTCAACACTTTTTTGGGCAGCAATTCGGCAATCAGCCCACCCAGCCGCAGACCGAACGCGAATACAGTCTCGGTTCGGGCGTGATCGTAAATCCGAATGGGTATCTCTTGACGAACAACCACGTCGTCTCCGGTGCGTCGGACATCGAGGTGTTCACGCAGGACAACAAAAAATTCAAAGCGAAGGTCGTCGGCACCGATTCGCGCACGGACATCGCCGTCCTCAAGATCGACGCCACGCAACTGCCATCGCTCACACTCGGTGATTCGTCGAATTTAAAGGTTGGTGACGTCGTGTTTGCCATCGGCGACCCGTTCAGCGTTGGAGAAACGGCCACGATGGGGATCGTCAGCGCCACTCGGCGCGGGCTCGGCGGCAATATCGAGCACTATGAAGACTTCATTCAAACGGACGCTGCCATCAATCCCGGAAATTCCGGAGGCGCGCTGCTTGATATCCACGGAGATTTGATCGGCATTAACACAGCGATTCTCACGGGCGGGAGCGGAGGAAATGAAGGCGTTGGCTTCGCCATTCCCATCGACATGGCTCGCAACGTGATGGAACAGATCGTAAATCACGGAAAGGTTGTGCGCGGGCATTTGGGCGTTGCCGTTCAGGGTGTCGACGCGGATATGGCGAAGGCGTTTGGCCTGGGCCAGGGCGGCGGCGCATTGGTGGCTGAAGTGACTCCAGGAAGTCCCGCGGCGAAAGCGGGAATCGAGCGCGGCGATATTATTCTCGAGTTGGACGGCCAGCCCGTGAACACGCCCGAGGATTTGAGCGTGCACGTCGCGCAGATCGCGCCGGGCGACGTAGTTCACCTCAAAGTCTCGCGCAACGGCCAGACGCGCAACGTCGACGTTACGCTGGACGAACTCTCCGAGACGGCTTCCGCGTCGAACAGCCCCGAGACCGCTACGAAAGCCCTGCAAGGCGTCGCAGTGCAAAACCTCACGCCGTCCATCGCACGCGACCTAGGAATCTCGACGAGCACGCCGGGCGTCGTGGTCACGTCGGTCGATTCTTCGAGCGCCGCAGCGGCGGCAGACATCGAACGAGGCGACGTGATTCAGGAAGTCAATCGCAAGCCGGTCCGAAACGTCGCGGAATATAACGCCGCGCTCGCCGGAACGCGCGGCCAGTCCGTGTTGCTCCTTCTAAGACGAGGCGATACGACTCGATTCGTGGTGATCCAGCCTCAGTGAGCTGGCGATTGCGCGAATACGCAGCGAACGTCGAGGTTTAAACGAGAAGACAAACACGCGAGCATTCGCAACCGCGGTGCAGCCTCTCGGACTTTGCTGATTCATCACAAGTGAAAAATGAAAATTTGGTGGACGTGACAGGGTTCGAACCTGCGACCCCCTGCTTGCAAAGCAGGTGCTCTCCCATCTGAGCTACACGCCCACAGCGGGACCGACACTATTTTAGCGGATTCCTCTTCCGGATGACCACCAGCTTCGTTTCCTTGTGCCTTGGCGAGTGGAGCGCGCAACACCATCCAAACAAGGCAAAAAGCCCTGTCTTGCGAAGCCACGCACTCTGCCGCTTTAACTTTACACGCTACTGTACTTGACAATACGGTTATCCTGCGCATAGTCTCTGCATGCGATGGAGCCCGACGCATCCCTCTCCTGGCTCGCGCTGGCGCTCACGCCCGGCCTCGCTTCACGTTTATCTGCTCGCTTGCTCAAGCGCTTTGGCTCGCCCGATGAGGTGTTCCGCGCGCCGCTGACCGAACTCGAAGGATGCAGCCTTCCCGCTCCGGTCGCTCAAGCCGTCTTCAAGAAAGAAGCCTTCAAGCGCGCCGAGAAGGAATTAACCGCCACCCGCAACATCGACCGCTGCCGTCTCATCAATTGGACCGAGCCCGAGTATCCGCAGACGTTGCTGCAAATCTATGATCCTCCCGTCTTGCTTTATGTTCGCGGCGATGCCGAAGTCCTGAATCTTCCATGCCTCAGCATTGTCGGCACGCGAAAGCCGACTCTTTACGGCACGCAAATGGCGGAGCGGCTTGGCCGCGATCTGGCCGCGCGGGGACTCGTGATTGTCAGCGGCATGGCGCGCGGCATCGACGCCATCGGCCATCAGGGAGTCATCGCCGTCAGCGGCAGGGCGATTGGAGTGCTCGGCACGGGAATCGACGTCTGCTATCCGAAAGAGAACAAAAAACTCTACGAAAAAGTCCTGGAGCGCGGCGCCATCATCAGCGAATTTCCTTTGCGCACGCATCCAGCGCCAGAAAATTTTCCGATTCGCAATCGCATTGTGGCGGGCATGCCGCTCGGCGTGATCGTCATCGAAGGAGCGCAGTACAGCGGCTCGTTGATTACGGCGCGGTTGGCGATGGAGTTTGGCCGGGAGGTCTTCGGGGTGCCAGGCAATGTCACGCAGCCCGTCAGTTTTGCGCCCAATCAGTTGATCAAACAGGGTGCGAAGCTGGTTACCAATGCGGAAGACGTGATCGAGGAACTGCCCACGCCCGTGCGCGCCGCCCTCGTCAAAGCCGAGCAACCCGAAGCGGAACAAAGAAATCTTCTTCTGGCTGCGTCCTTGAATCCCTCGGAGAAAAAAATCTACGAGCTGCTCAGCGCGGAAGAATCCAAACACATTGATGACATCGTGGAGCGATCCGGCTTGAACTCTTCCGAAGTTCTCGCTACGCTTTTTGATCTGGAAATGAAAGGCATTGTGCGGCAGTCGCCGGGCAAGCAGTTCAGTAAGGTATTGCTTTAGCGGCATTTATTGAGCGAATCGCGCGCCGCTGCTCCCGCATCTAAACCGTTGAAGTATCCCAGAGGCAGTCGGCAGCATCTACGTGTAAGTTAGCGAGAAGGACACACGCCGTAAGCTCAGCCCCTCCAGCAAGTCATTACGGGGTTACAAAGGCAAGATGGCACGTTCGCTTGTGATCGTTGAGTCGCCCGCGAAGGCGAAGACAATTAATAAGTATTTGGGGCGGAATTACACCGTCAAGGCCTCCATTGGCCACGTGATGGATCTCCCCAAGAAAACGATCGGCATTCGTCTGCCCGGAGAAGAAGAGACCAACGGAAAGAAAAAAAGGCGCGTCAAGAAGGGTAAGAAAACCAAGGAAAAGCCCGCGCGCGCGCCGATTTCGCTGGACGACGAAAAAATCTTCGAGCCCACGCTGCAGATCATCGCCGGCAAGGGCAAAATCATCAACGATTTGCGCAGGGCGGCGAACTCCGCTGACGCCGTTTATCTGGCGGGCGACCCGGACCGAGAGGGAGAAGCGATTTCCGCGCACCTCGCTATGGTGCTGGCAAAGCCTTCGAAGTTCCCCGAGCAGGAACCCAGCGCGCCGCGATTCAAGAAAAAGAATGCCAAAGCCGAAGAGCCGGAAGAACCCGTAAAGCAAGAGCCGAAAAAAGAGATTCCGCCGACGGACCCCAAAAAGATTTTCCGCGTCACCTTCAACGAAATTACGCCCAAGGCGATTCGCGCGGCCTTTGAACACCCGAGAGAAGTGGACGCGAACCTCGTCGACGCTCAGCAGGCGCGCCGCGTTCTCGACCGCATCGTCGGCTACAAGGTTTCGCCGCTCCTCTGGAACAAAGTCCGCCGAGGCCTTTCCGCCGGGCGAGTTCAGACGGTGGCGCTCCGTTTGATCGTCGAGCGCGAACAGGAAATTCGCGCATTTGTCCCGCAGGAGTATTGGACGATCCACGCCATGCTCGATGCCGGCCAGCCGCCGCTCTTCGAAGCGAAACTCTTCAAATACAAAGGCGAAGATATCGAAGTCAAGAACCAGGAATCCGCGGACAAGATTGTTGCCGCGGTGACCAAAGCCAAGTGGCACGTTGCAAGCGTCACGCAGAAGGAAAAAAAGCGCAATCCGCCGCCACCCTTCACCACCTCCAAACTGCAGCAGGCCGCTTACAACCGGCTCCGCTATACGGCTAAGCGCACCATGTCTCTCGCGCAAAAGTTGTATGAAGGCGTCGAACTGGGCGATGAAGGCTCCGTCGCGCTCATCACCTACATGCGCACGGATTCCGTGAACGTTTCGAACGACGCGTTGGCGCAGGTGCGCGAGATGATCCCGGCCCGTTTCGGCGCGAACTATCTTCCGGAGAAGCCCAACTTTTACAAGTCCAAGAAGGATGCCCAGGAAGCGCACGAAGCCGTGCGTCCGACGGACGTGATGCGCGCGCCGGAAGATGTGCGCAAGTATTTGGACGACGATCTTTTCAAGCTATATCAACTGATTTGGCAGCGCTTTGTGGCTTCGCAGATGCTTCCCGCTATTTTCGATCAGACGACGATCGACATCACCGTCGGCGACTACACATTTCGCGCCACGGGTTCGGTGCAGAAATTCGACGGCTATCTTCGCGTCTACCAGATGCCCGCCGCGAACGCCGATCGCGATGACGACGAGAAGGACGACGAAGGCGAAGGCCGGTCTCTCCCGCGCGTCGCCGAAGGCCAGATGTTGCGCCTGGACAAGATTCGCCCCGACCAGCACTTTACGGAGCCGCCGCCGCGCTACAACGACGCGACTCTTGTCAAAGAGTTGGAAGAAAAGGGCATTGGCCGGCCGTCGACGTACGCCTCGATCATTTCCACGCTCGTCGAACGAGAATACGTCACCAAGGATCAGGGCCGCTTCTCGCCCACGATGCTCGGCGAGCGCGTCAGCGTGCTCCTGGTAAAAAGCTTCGAGGATATTTTCGACGTCACGTTCACCGCGCGCCTCGAAGAAGAGCTCGATGAAATTGAGGAAGGCAAACTTCCGTGGCGCGAGGCTGTAAAGGAGTTTTGGGAAAAGTTCGTTGTCGATCTCGATCGCGCTGACGACGAAATGCTCTCCTACAAAGCGGGCATTCCCACGGGCAGGAAGTGCGAGAAGTGTGGCGAGGGCGAGCTGCTCGAACGCATCAGCCGCCACGGCTTTTTCCTCGGCTGCTCGCGTTATCCCGATTGCGATTTCATTCAGGACCTTTCGCCCGAGCTTCCCGAAGACACGGGTGCCGAGCCGAAGGTCGAATACTGCGACAACTGCGGCAAAGAGATGGTCATCAAGCGCGGCCGCTTCGGCGTTTTTCTGGCGTGCAAGGGTTATCCCGATTGCAAAACCACGCGCCGCCTCGTCGAGGGTACGCGCATTGCGCGCCAGCCCGATGAGCCGCTCGACGAAAAGTGCGCGCTTTGCGGCAACGGTCTGATCAAAAAGCACGGCCGCTTCGGCGAATTCATCGGCTGCTCCGGCTATCCGAAGTGCAAGTACACGCGCCCGATCACCATGGGCATCAAATGTCCAAAGTGCAACGAAGGCGAATTCGTGCGCCGCGGCAGCGCCGGCAAAGGCGGCCGCGGGCGCCCGCGCATCTTCTATGGCTGCTCGCGCTATCCCGATTGCGATTTCACGACGCCCTATATGCCCATCGCGGAGCCGTGTCCGAAGTGCGGCGCGCCCTTCATCGTCGAGAAGAAATCCAAAATCGGCACGCTCCACACATGTCTGAAGGAAGGTTGCGACTGGGAACAGCTCGCGCCTGAACCTGCCGCACCGCAAGCGCAGCCCGAAGAAGCCACTCCCGTCGGCGCAAAGTTATAGCCGTCTTCCGGCTTTCACCCGAAGGCCTGTTCCCTCAATCACTTTTTCACGAGCAATTTGGATTTACTGCGGTGTGGCCGCCGGTGCGGTCGCGGGAAACTCGTAGTTCTCGTCGGTGTAGGCGGGCAGAGCAGTCCCTGCTTTGATGTCTACATTTTTTCCGTGCTTGATTAAACCAATCGGCCCAAACAGAACAGTTAGCGCGACAGTCTCGCCGACTTTTCCTTCGCCCTCTTTGCCTTTGGTCCCGCGCAGCCTCAGCCGGCCCTGGTCCGTAATCAAGTAGTCCAGCGCATGTTCAGCTCTCCGGCTTTTCCCATCATTCCGGCTTTTTTCGCGTGCGTGATGGTTCCAACTGCCTTTGCTCCAGCCTTCACGACCACCACATCGCCAACTTTGATGTCTTGATCCAGCAGCAGATTCACCGGGTCGTCGTCGGTAGCCGTCTTCGAGCTCAAGTCCTGCGCGAATTTCAAACTCACGTCGGCGCCCTCCTTGAGGATGAGCTTTTCGGGAGGCGCTACGGCCGCCGGAGCGGGCGCAACTGGAACAGGCGCCGTCGCGGGAGGCGCCGCTGGTTTCGCAGCATCGGCAGGCGGTTGTTGCTGCGCATCTTGCGCCGCGATGACTCCACCAAAAGAAAAGAATAGGAAGGCACATCCCGCAAAGGAACTGAGTCGCATAGAATTCTCCTCTTTCTCGCGCCTCACCAGGGCGGTGAGCGTCCGTCGGTATTCCGAGAGTAACACCGCTGGCTGTTCGAGCGGTGACCAGCCGTCAAACACTCCAACGAATGGTAAACGGTCTGTCTCTTCGGGCCGGCGCGCCACGACTGGCACTCGCTCCGATAGAGCGCGCTCGTCGCTGGCCGCTGGCCTATAATCAATAGAGAGCCTGCGGAGCCGCCGGCACAAAATGAAAACAGCCATTGCCAAATATCTCGAATATCTCCGCGCGGTGAATAATTCCTCTCCTCACACCATCCTCAACTACTCCAAGGACCTCGGCCAGTTCCTTGACTATCTCTCTCCGCCAGGCCTCGAACCGCCTGCCCTAAGCGCCGTCACTCACAATACGATTCGCGAATTTGTCGGCCACTTGCACGACCACGGCCTCCAAAAAAGCTCCATCGCCCGCAAACTCGCGGCCTTGCGCTCGTTCTTCAAGTATTGCGTTCGCGAGGGCCGCTTGCCGGAAAATCCCGCGCGCCTGGTTCCGAGCCCCAAATTGCCCAAGCGCATTCCCTCCGTTCTCTCCGCGGAAGAGATGAACAGTTTTCTCAATCAGCTTGCGGAGATGGGCACGGCTGTCGGCAACGGCGGCGAGATCGCGCAGAAAAATACGCGCCGCAAGAAACAATCTGCTCAAGTCGGCCTTGTTAAGCTGGAAGAGGAAGCCTTGCTCCTTCGCCGCGATCGCGCTTTGCTCGAGCTGCTCTACGCCGCCGGCCTTCGCGTCAGCGAGCTTACTGGTCTTAACCTTTCCGACGTCGAACAAAAGGAACGCATGCTGCGCGTGCGCGGCAAGGGTAACAAGGAGCGCATCGTCCCCTACGGCACAAAAGCCCAGGCCGCGCTCGACAACTATTGGCCGTTGCGTGAGCAGCTGCTGCTGCAAGCTTCCTCTATCCGGGGCCGTCATCGCGAAGCGCCGCACCCCGAGGCTGTCTTCCTCAACTATGCTGGCCGCCGCCTGACGCAGCGCTCCGTCGGCCGCATCGTCAAGAAATACGTGCGCCTCGTCAATGTCAATTGGGACTTGCACCCGCACTCCCTGCGCCACGCTTTCGCCACGCATCTTCTCGCTGATGGCGCGGACCTTCGTGCCATTCAGGAGCTTCTCGGTCACCAGTCTCTTTCCACCACGCAGAAGTACACGCACGCTTCCATTCGCCAGCTGATGGACATCTACGACAAGTCGCATCCCCACGCATAAAAAAATCCGGCCCCTCGAATTTCTTCGAGAGGCCGGAAAGTTAGTTGCTTTTTTCGTGTCAGCCGTTTCCGCTTAGAACGAGAACTTCGCTCCAAACTGAATCTGCCGCGCTCCCAGAAACACCGAGTTGTTCGCGGTGAGCAAGGTGCCAAACCCAGTGGCGTTGTAGGTTAGTGTCGGGGCGGCTGCCGTGCCGCCGATGGTGTACGCCGAAGTAGATGCCGACGTGTAGTTGACGTGGTTCAAAAGGTTGAAAGCCTCCACCGTGAACTCTAGCCTGGCCTTCTCGTAGATGTGGAAGCTGCGTCCAATTCGCATATCCGTGTTGTAAGTCGCCGGCAGCGTAAAGCCATTCTTCGGCACGAAGAGCGCGCGTGTAGATGTTGCGCCTCCGGTTGGCCCGCCCGAACTGATCGTGGCCCCCAGCCCGGAGGGTTCGTTACCCGAGATGGTCGCTCCGTAAGGCAGACCCGACTGCGCAATCTGGTTCAACGATATCGTCCAGCCAGAGAGCGCGCCCCGCGCCAACATATTGTCGCTATGTGCAAAGTATGGCGGCTCCCAAACGATGGAGCCAACGAACCGGTTCCGCACTTCCAGGTAAGATCGGCCTTCTTCAAGCGCCAGATCGCCCGGATTTACGGGGCCGTTGCTCGTCAGCGCGGCCGACGACGATGCTCCATCGTCCGTCGCGCTTGCGTACGTGTAGCTCAGGTTGAACTGCAGGCCGTCCGTCAACCGCCGGTTGAACTGGCCCACGAGTCCGTTGTAGTGCGACGTCACGCAGGAGCAGTACATCACGATGTGCGTGTAGTTGGGGTTTGGATGTGCTCCGGAGAAAAACGGCTCGGTGACCGTTTGCCCGTTCAGCGGTCCTCCGGAGACCGTGTAATTGATCGATGTCGCCGCAGGCAAGTTCGTATCGATGCCGATCGGCAAAAAGCGTCCGATGCTTCCGATATACGACACGGACACCAGCGTGTTTCGCGCAATTTGGTGCTCAAGCACGAGGTCAAATTCCTCGGCTCCGGGCAGCCGCAAATCGTTCGGGAAATAAACGATGTTTGGCTTGCCAACGCCGAACTGCGCGGGAGGCAGGATGTTCGGATAGATCGGCTCTCCTGGCGTCGGAACGCCCGTTGAGTTCGATGATCCCGTCGTCGGAAAAATCGTCGGGCTGATCTGTCCTTCCAGCGAGCCGGTCAGTGTCAACTCCTCGTAGATCTGCTCGTTGGTGATTCGCCCGTAGTACATGCCGTAGCCGCCGCGCAGCGCCGTCCGGCCGTTTCCAAATACGTCCCACGCGAACCCGAACCGGGGCTGCCATTCTTTGTGTTCCGAGGGGAACGCTATGGTCTGCGGAATCGCCGGGTTGGGCACCGCCGTCGCGGGAAATTCCTCATGGTCGTAGCGCAAGCCCGCGTTGATCGTCAGCCGCCGTGTGGCATGCCAATCGTCCTGCACGAAGAACGCGGTCTCCAGCGTCGAAACGTTAAAGGCCAGCGGTCCGAACGTTTGGAAGTAGTCGTTGTAGCAGGGGATCTGATACGTAGTTCCTGCGCTTGTAGTCTGGCACGCGCCCGGAAGGCTGTTCGCCTGCGTGATGTAGTCGCTGATGAAGTCCTGCAAGTACGTGTAGCTGTATTCGCCGAGCTGATCACCAGAAGCGTAGCTGTTGAGATCGTCGCTCACGTGCGTCACGTCGATGCCCGCCTTGATCAGGTGCCGTCCCTTCGTGGCGCCAAACGTTTCGGTGACCTGGTACCGCTGCTCGTTCGGATACGCCGGCCTTTCCAAATAATAGGGCGCGCCCAGCGTCCAACCACACGGCTGCGATTCGGTTGTCGTTTGCGTGGCGGTAATCCCCGTGAATCCGCAAGAGTTGATGTCCACCTGCGGTGAAAGTCCTGTCAGTGGGCTGACCGGCTCGGTCGAAAGCGATGGCGTCGTGAACTCAAACTCGTAGTCCCGGCTATAGGAGAGCCGCACTGAGTTTGTCAGGGCAGAGCCAATCGTCGTGTTCCAGCTGGCGATGGCGCGGTCGTCGTGAACGTAGTCGTTGCCGTTGCTGTCGATGCTGCGCGCGACCACGCTGCCCGTCTGTACGCCGTAGGGCGAAGTCCAACGCGCCCGGTTGTAGGAAAGCGTAACCGTGTCGTGGTCCGTCGGCTTCCAGTCGATCTTGGGGAAGAACAACGTCTGATCGCCCGTACGGGGCGAAGTCCCTGTGGTCGAGTCGAGGAACGTCAGCGCGGAGTTGACTTGGTCCTGCGTAAATCCTCGGCAATAGAGCACGTTGCCCGGGCTCAAATTCTTAGAAGCCCCTGATCCGCTCAAAGTCGCTTTCAGGCTTGCGCAAGTTCCTACCGATGCAAGCGGGGCTTCAACCGTTATCGGTGCAAAGAAATTGCCCGGCGACGTCGGGATGTTTGTCGCCGGGAAATGGTGAATCTGGTCGTCGAAGTTGAAATACCAGAACAATTTGTCCTTGATGATTCTTCCGCCCGCGTCGCCGCCCATCTGTTGCCGGATGTCCAGCGGCTTGATCGGCACCGTGGAGTACAGGCCGCTCGGCTGAAGCACCGCTCCCGTTGCAAACGGCGTGAACGCTCCGCCGATCGTATTGTCTCGGTTGAAGTAAAACAGATCGCCATGAATCTCATTCGATCCGCTCTTCGTAATGGCGTTCACTACGCCTCCCACCGCGCGGCCGAACTCCGCCGAATAAGCGGAAGTCGTCACCTGAAATTCCTGAACGGAATTCAAGCTTGTCGAATACGCCATTCGCGTCCGGCCGACCTCTTCCGCGAAAAAGGCCTGCGTATTGGCCGTGCCGTCCACCGTGTTGTTGTCGAACACATAGCCCACGCCGCGAAACGCGATGTCCCCGAACGTGCCGTCTGGCACCGCTCCTGGCGTGTTCAGCGCGAAGTACGACCACCGCCGCGCGTTGATCGGCAAATTCTCCAGCGCCGCCGTATTGAAGTTCTCTCCAAAAGTGCTCTGCTCCGTGTTGACCGTCGGCGCTTCTCCGCTCACCGTAACCGACTGCGTTTGTCCCGCAAGCCCCAGATTGATGTCGGCGTTCGTCACGATCCCCACTTCAACCACCACCGTTTGTTTGATCGGCGCAAAGCCCGTAACCGCCGTCGTCAACTCGTAATTTCCCGGCTGCAAATTGGTGATGAGATATCTCCCGGTGCCGTCCGACTTTGCCGTCGAAACCGCATCCGTCGCCAAACTCCTGGCGTTCACCGTGGCCCCCACAACGGCTCCCCCCTGCGGATCGGTGATCGCGCCTCCCAATGCGCCGTACACCTGCGATTGAGCCGCTCCAATCACTGCTAGAATTGTGCTGCTGGCTAGCAGCGCCAACACCACGAACATTCCGCGAATCCATTTTCCAGCTTCGATCGAATGTATTTTCATATCCCCTCTCCCATCCGTTCCGCTTCGTTCCCTGTTCTGTTCACTGCTGTGGCCCAAGAAGATCTCTCGAGAACAACGCAAAATTCCGCTCCACCTCCGCGAAGCAAAACCAATGCTCCGCACTTCTCGGTTTCTCATCGCGCCTGGATCCAACTGCTCTATGGGGATGCGTTTCGCCTGGCGTTGTTCACTTCTGCCGGCGCCCTACAACGTCCTCGGGACGCTCCGTTCTCCTCGACTCGGTCCCACGTCGACGGAAACTGGTGGCAAGTCTTTCGCCCATTCCAGTCCCACCCTGCTTTTCCTAAATTCTCTGTTTTACGTTACTACCACATGAAGGGCCGGAGAGCAATTCGTTATGTCGGCGGAAACGATCCCCTGGCCGAAAGGCGGTTCCCGTAGTCCTAGTCCTAGCTCGCATCCCGGGCTGTGAAAGTCCTTCTCCCTGATTTCTTCATCCGAAAAAAACGCAAGCTCCGCCACCGAACCTTTCTCTAGCCTTGCACGTTCTCCAGAAAACTTCGCACTGCCTCGTTGCACTCTTTCGACGCACCCTCTTCGCTATGCGGGCTATGCTCTCCGTTCTCGATGAACTTCATGGCGGCGCCGGGCAACGCCGCTCGGACGCTCTCCATCTCTCCCGGCTCCGTCCGCGGATCCAGGCTCCCGTGTAGAAACAACGTTGGCGCTCCCAGTTCTCCCAGGTGGCCGCCATACAAGTCCTCATCCGCCCTCTGCGCCTCGTCTGCAATTCGAATCCACGCCCCGCAATTGCGGCGCGGCACGCGCATCCAGTCCGCTTCTCCGTGATTTTTCGCGAGCAACTTCCGTGTCTGCTCGCCCAGGTCTTCCGGACGCGCGGTGAACCGCTCGAAAAACGATCGCGACCCGGGCTTCCTCCGCAAGAAATGAAACGCCTCCAAAATCACGGCCCCGCAGCGTTCCGGCGCCGCCATTCCCATCATCGCCGCGATCACCGCTCCGTCGCTGTGGCCCCACAACACGGCTCGCTCGATTCCCAGCTCATCCAGAAACGCAAAGCTTTCCGCCGCCGCTCGCTTGTGAAAATCGAGCGGCATCTCTCCATCCATGCGTGTCGAGTGCCCGTACCCGGAGCGGTCTGGAATCAGGATCCGCCAATCTTTCGCAAACTCCGCAATTTGGTGATCGAAGGGATAGACTTCGTATCCCCATCCCCCATGCAGAAAAAGCAGCGGCCTTCCGCGGCCGAACTCGCGGTAGAAAATCCTGACCGGACTGACGCCGGGCGCATGCGGAGATTGATCCAGCTCCACGCTCGGCATCTAGCGGTTCCCTCGAACATGGAAAACATGAAAAATATGCCGGCGAACCATCCGGGTTTTCGAGCCACGCGCGCTTCGATTCACGCGCTGTACCTTACGACAGGGAGTTGCTCGACTCAAGCTCTGCGGCAACAACGCCGATGCCTCGCGCAAACGCCGGAATGAAAAAACACTTGCGCGCAAAAGAAAACGGCTGGCAGCGTTTGCTGCCAGCCGTAAGTTTTTCCGAACTTTAGGTAGTGAGCTTCGGCTCAATTACCGGTGTCCGCCGCCATGGCCGCCGCCGTGGAATCCGCCGCCACCGTGGAATCCGCCTCCACCGTGAAAGCCGCCACCACCGCGAACTGCTCCGTGGAAGCCGCCACCGCCGCGCGCAAATCCGCCGCCGCGAACCGCGCCGTGGAATCCGCCAACCGGTCCTCGGGCGCCTAAGCCGCCCCGGGCCGCAAAACCTCGTCCTGCAAATCCACGTCCGGCAAAGCCGCGGCCATTGAATCCGCCGCGTCCGTAGAAGCCGCCTCGGCCCCAATAACCACCGCGGAAGCCGTGGAACCACGGGCCCGCGCCGATGAAGATGCCGCCGGCGAACCAGTCAGGTCCGTAGTAGCCGTAAGGAGCGCAAGCGTATGGATAATATCCGTAGTAGCCGTAGGCGCAAACCGGTGCAGCGCCATAGTCATAGTAGCCGCCGTAGCCCGGCCCGACTCCAACGCCGACTCCCACCCCTACCCCGACCTGTGCCTGGGAGGGCGCAACCGCCACAAATCCGAGTAATGCCAACATCGCAACATATTTAAGGTAACGCATGGTCTTTTCCTCGCTAGATCCGAACTGCTTCTCCAAACCGCCCCGGATCTAAGTGCTTTCGGCTATTTCACTCATTCCGAAGCACCTATCTAGTTTAACTCCAAATCGGCACAAAAGTTGCGGTGAATCCTCCACCTCAGGGCTGCTCGTTTAATGCATTCTCCAGCGCCGAAGCAATTCGATAGACAGGACCATTCCAGTACACCGGCGTCGGTCCATCACCCCAGCGCACGTGTGGCCCATACAGGGCGGCCTCATCCCAATGGAAACCCTTCTCCACACAGCAATCCGGTTCTGGCTGGACCGTTTTCTGCTCTGCGATCCGAGCGATCTCCGCTGCCACAAGATGCTGCGGATCCCAAAACTGCCGGGCACGACGATCAGGAATCCGCGCCAACGTGCTCCGGCTTGGCGCTTTCCAGTCGGTCGGAAGAATAGGCTCCCAAACAACGAGTACGCGCACCCTCTTGTCAGGGTAATGCGCAAGAAGTTTCTCCGCTGCGGAAGACCCCCGCAGACAACCCGGTCATGTCGGGGACAGCAGCAACACCATTCGGGCCACATTCGAGTCGGCATCGAAGGCGGCCGCAAACTCGTTCAAATTTGTATTCGAGAGTGTAACAAGAGGCTCTTGGCCTGCAGGCACGGACGAGGGACCCCACAGATACACGATCGCGAACAGCAGAACGACCGCTGCCACCGCGACCAGGATCGCTCTTCTCTTCATTGTTTCCATGCTCCGCCAAGATGATCCGCAAGGAACCCAGCGATTTCTTGAGGAAACAAAATCATCGTCAAGACCATCGCCACGGCAGCCCACAACAAAACGCTGCCAAGCCGTCTTCCCCGTACCGCACACTGTTTGGCACGGTGCTGTTGCCAAAATCCGAGCGCGATCAAACCAATCGAGACTCCCAAAAGCCAGGGACGGAGCGTTGTGAAGAAAGCACTCGCCGCGCCAACTCCTAAAGCCGCGGCGAAACCGAGCGGCAGACAACAACTAATCGTTGCGGCGGAGCTCAGAATTGCTCCAAGCGATGCCGATATGCCCGAACCTTGTTTCACTGTAATTCTCCCTGGCGGGCCTCTGAAACCGCGCGATGAACGATTTCTGCGGGTGGGAGGCCGATCTGCTTTGACCCAGGGTATATACGGCAGCTAAGAGCGAAATTCTTTGCCGTCTTTGGTTCTCCCGCGACATCGCGTCCATCAATTCGAATCGTCGGAGAGCCGGGAAATTTCAGTTCGCTGGCCATTTGTTCGTCTCTGACGAGCACCTCATTAACTTCCGTCGTGATGCCTTCCGCGGCCAAAACGTCTTTAGCCAGCTTTACTGCCGCGGGATGAGACGGGCATTCCGCCACATACAAAACCTCCACGATCACCTTTCACTCTCCAGCTTGCCTGGATTCTCCCTCAAAATCGGGCAATGAGCGTTTCGCTTGCGCAGCTCCCTATTGCAACCGCGGAGTGCTAGCCGGAGTTCGTGCTCCAACCTGTGCAGGTCACGAAGTTTCCGCCGCACGTCGGCTAGCTTTTCTTGCAAGCGCCGTTGCACCGGCGCACATGGCTGCATCCGATCCCCTCGCAGCCGCAAGAGCCCTCGAATCTCGCTGAGTTTGAAGCCCAGGCCCTGCACGCGGCGAACAAAGGCCAGCGTCTCTACCTCGTTGTCTCCGTATCGGCGGAACCCTCCCTCCGTTCGCGGCGGGCTCGGCACCAGGCCGTTACGCTCGTAGAAACGGATCGCGTCGACGCTGAGCCCGATCTTCTTTGCGACGATGCCAATTTGCATTACCTTGGCTCCTCTCCAAAACGCTACACCCTGGAGCATAGTCCAGAGTCAAGAGCTCTTTTTTCCCGCACTGTGCCCACCTGTCGACTGCCAGTGGCGGGAGTAGTGGCACAGCCAACGCTTTTCCATCGCGCGGTGTGTACGCGTTGAATCCTGGCTGTGCTTTTTGTTTCTGGCACAGGCGCGCGGTCCGGACACGGCATCGGGCTCTGGTTCCGTCACCGGAGACATCTTCGTCCGCATCGTCCCTGCAGGACTTGTCAGGCAACAAAGGCGAAAGAAGCCGCTCACACCACTGAGTAAGTATGGAGCGCGCCAACTTAGGGGATCGCTATCAGCAGGCCGCCGCTGACGCCAAGCGAATGTTCATGCTCCGGTCCGAACTTATAGTCGTAACCCGGTTCGAGATACCAGCCGAATCTGTGTTTTTTTGCCGGCCAAAACATGAAGTCTGCCGCGGCTTCGGCGCCAGCCGAGTTCATCTTCGTGCCGTAGGCATTTGTGTGAATCCACTCGGGGCCAACGCCAATCATGAACTCAACTTTGCGCGAAAGAGTCCAAGGCTTTTTGAAGAGAAGGTCGGTGCTCCATTCCGTCGAGTGCCGTCTAAACAGCGGCGTAACGCCCGCCTCAAGTTCCAGCCAATTCTCAATCGGCGTAACCTCAACCGCCACCGTCGGGCCGAAGCTCGGGTTACCCTCTGTCAGACTCCGCTCAGCATCTCCTCCAACCTCAACGACCGCGACTTCCTTCTCGGTCGACTGGGCGAAGACGTTTCCAGCACAAAGAAGCAAAGATGCGATCAACAGGAATCCCGAGACGCCCACTCCGGGGCCACTGAGTTTCGTGAACTTGAGCATGGTTGCGTCGCCCGGCTGCGCTAAACCCGCGTCCTGCGGTTCAGCATCATCCTCTCATTCATCCTGGCAATCTACCCTGCACCTCAGGCCCAGCCAACGAGTCGTACCTGCCCGATTGCAGTTCTTTGGGCATGCGCCTTAGCGATAAGACATTCGCAGAATCGATTCCGGAAGGCGCTCGCCCTGAATGGGGATCTTGGAAGCTGCCGTATCGATCTCCTTGAGATCCTCCGGCGTCAGCTCGACCGAAGCGGAACCGTTATTTTCCTCCAACCGATGGATCTTCGTCGTTCCTGGAATCGGCACGATCCAGGGTTTCTGCGCGAGCAGCCACGCCAGTGCGATTTGCGCGGGAGTTGCATTCTTACGTCCGGCGATCTGCTTCAGAAGATCCACCACCGCCATGTTAGCCTTGCGAGCCTCCTCTGTGAATCGGGGAAATGCTGCTCGGAAGTCCGTGCTCTCGAACTTCGTTGACGCGTCAATCTTTCCCGTCAGGAATCCTTGTCCAAGCGGGCTCCAGGGAACAAAACCGATCCCCAATTCCTCACAGATGGGAAGCACTTCTGGTTCAGGCTCTCTCGTCCAAATCGAGTACTCGCTTTGCACTGCGGCGACCGGCTGGACCGCGTGTGCGCGGCGAATCGTGTTTCCCGCGGCCTCGGAAAGGCCGAAGTGTTTGACCTTCCCGGCCTGAATCAAATCTTTCACCGTGCCTGCGACCTCCTCGATCGGCACGTCCGGATCGACTCGGTGCTGGTACAAGAGATCGATCACATCGGTCTTGAGGCGCTTCAGGGACGCTTCGGCAACCTGCCTGATGTGCGCGGGCTTGCTGTTGAGCCCGCCTCGCCGCTGCCCGTCGGGAGCGATATCGAAACCGAACTTCGTGGCGATCACTACGCGGTCGCGATAGGGCGCGAGCGCCTCGCCCACAAGTTCTTCGTTCGCGAAGGGGCCGTAGACTTCCGCCGTATCGAAAAATGTCACGCCGCGTTCGACCGCCGTTTGGATCACCGCTATGCCTTGCTGCTTTTCGATCGCCGGACCGTAGCCGTAGCTCAACCCCATGCAACCGAATCCCACCGCCGAGACATCCAGCCCGCTTTTTCCCAGTGCGCGCGTCTTCATAAGGTTCTCCCGCCTGCTTGTTTCACCATTCCGACACTAAGACCAAATGACCATGAAACGGTAGCCCGTTCCTGCCTACCTATTGTCTATTCCTCTCGCCAGCCGAAAATCAATGGCGTTGCCACACGCGAGTAGCCCCGGCATAAGACTCTGGAACGAACCTGGGTAGCTTTCGCTTTTATCGAGGGCCACCCCCAACATCAACATCCTAACCCTCCCTCAAATACGAACATGGCATATTCGCCGTGATAATCTCAGCCCTCGCGAAAAAACTGATGATGAAAACGTGTTCCGGCCATCCGCCTAATCAACAGTCTTACGCAGTACGAATCGGCGCCGGCGGTACGACGATCTCAACAAGTCCGGTCGCCACATCGTACACGAGGCCCGATATCAGCCAAGCGCTCGGCAACGCGGGAATCGCCCGGAGTGCAGCGACGTCAACGGCGACCGCCGCCCGAGGATCGGTGACCGCTTTAGCCCTGACTTCGCCTTCCTGTATTTGAAAATAGTGCGCCAGCTTGGCGGGGTCGCCGGGGAGGCGAGTGATGCCGCAGTCGGTGTGCTGGAGCACGACGAGGTGAAACTCCCCGCCGCCTCCGGGAATCTCTCCGGCAACCTCACCGATTCGCCCGAGTAGACCTGACTGCTCCAACAACCCCGGTGTGACTCGACCGCCGATATTGCGCAACACGACGGCCTCGCCCGGTTTAATTCCAAGGACATGAGCTGGATCGACACGCATGTCAGCGCAGCCGATGATGACTGCCCTTACATTCGGCAGCGCCCGCGGAAGCGAAGGCATAAGTGTGCCCTCAGCAGACTGTTGAGCAGCAAATTTTTTGTTACGTTCTAACAATTGGTCGAGATTGCTCATGCTGATTCTCCTCAAGGTATGTTCTAACAGCGCGACTCTAAAGCATGGCACGTCTCAATAGAAATTCAACAAGTTCAAATCCTGGCGGGCGGTCTGGACGCGACATGGAGAGGAAAATAGGGCACGCCAACATCAACATCCTGACCCTCTTCTCAAGCACGAACATGGTATATTCGCCGCGATAATCTCAACCCACCCGAAAAAACAGATCATGAAAACACGTTCGAGCCACTCGCCGTATGGAGGCTGTTCCCATGACCGCTTCTGAATCGGCTGTAGCAGGAAAACAATACGGAACAATCCGAGTACGGCCATCTATGAAGGCGTCGGCTCTGTCAAGAGACACCTCGATTTCACGATCCGCGAGGGTTCGTTTTTCTCTTCACCTGTAAGAATCTTTTCTCTTTCTTTTTCTTCTTGCTTCATTTCGACCAAGGCTCG
>JBAQJX010000097.1:0-10760 GCA_049641765.1 Candidatus Acidiferrum sp. | reverse complement strand
CGACAACGGCGTTACCGGCAGTGGTGAAATTGGGAAGCTGGAAGTGATAGCAGTAGGGGCTCGAGAAGCTGTTGTTGCGCGTGTTCGAGCTACTGACATGCTGCACCAAAGCCGCTACAGCCGACCCGCCGCCTCCTCCTCCCGCCGCGTTCACCGTCAACGTCACCGTTGTGCTTACAAGACCACCAAAGGAAGCGCTGACCTGAGAGGTGCCCGCGCTGAGACCAGTGGCC
The DNA here is from genome assembly GCA_049641765.1 of Candidatus Acidiferrum sp. Classification (GTDB taxonomy): domain Bacteria; phylum Acidobacteriota; class Terriglobia; order Acidiferrales; family UBA7541; genus Acidiferrum. The sequence continues at coordinate 10,527 of JBAQJX010000097.1, read as the reverse complement.
AGCCCCGTATTTGCTCCAATCGTGGCGACGGAAATATTCGACGAACTCCAGGTTACGAGAGATGTGAGATTTTCGGTCGTGTTGTTGCTAAGCGTTCCCGTCGCAGTGAACGATTCGGTGGCGCCTGTAGTGATGGTGGCGCTGGAAGGTGAAAGGGCAATCGAGACAAGCGCAGGCGGCGGTGGGACACTCTCTGTTCCTGACGACGAACCCAATTGCGCAGCTTTGAAGGCCACCATCTGCATAATCCACGCAGCGGACGATCCAAGCGGCGCGCTCGCGGAATAAGTGCCGGTTGCCGATATGGCTTTGTCTTCCGCGATGTCGCCATCGGGACTCGTCAAGACTCGCTGTGTGAAACCACTCCCAGGGCCAGTCGTCATGCTGACGACAATGTTGGCCCCGAAAATAAGGTCATTCGAATTGGTCGTGGTTGCGGATGGCGAGGCGCTAGAGTTGCTGGAGCCGGTGCCACCAGCTGCGACATCGAAAGGACTTACGGGGTCGAGGCCGCTGTACTCGAGAATGCGAATATCGGGAGCTGCGGCCGAACCGCTGAACGCAATAGTGACTGTATTGGCTTTGGCAGCTGCAGCGGCAACATTTTTAGCGTAGTAGATGGATTGAGTGATCGAGCCGGAAATCTTTGTGGGGCCAATCGCAAGCGAATATGCATTTCCAGAGGAATCGGTTACGGAAGCTACAGTGGCCGAAGTGTTGTTCCAGCCGACAACGACGACGTTGAGGTCACCGGCAATCTGCGCAGCGGAATAGAGAACAGACACGGAGGTTTGACTGGTTTGTGGCGTGGCGTAACTTGCTTGGACGAAACTTATCGGAGCGTAGGCCGCGGTTGCTGCTGCCATAGTGACCGCTGTCGATACATTGGAATAAGCACTCAAATTACCCGCCGCGTCCGTAGCTCGTACGCGATAACTATAAGAAGTGGAAGCCGCAAGCCCGGTGTCGCTGAATGTGGTTCCCGCGGGAGTGGCGACCTGCGAGAACGAAATGCAACCGGAGCCGAGGCAACGCTCGACAAGGTAGTTTGTAACACCGACGTTGTCCGTCGAAGCCGTCCACGAAAGGTTGATCTGGCTGGTGCTGATCGGCGTGGCCGTTAGGTTGGTCGGTGCTGTTGGAGGAGCTGTGTCCGGGGCGGAGGCGGTGACGACCGTTGCGACGTTGGAATAACCACTGAGGTTACCGGCGGCGTCCGTAGCGCGAACACGATAGCTGTAGGAGGTAGAAGCTGCCAGGCCGGAGTCGCTGTAGGAGGTTCCCGTAGGCGTTGCGATCTGCGAGAAAGAGGAGCAGCCGGAGCCGGCGCAGCGTTCAAGAAGGTAATTGGTGACGCCGACGTTATCGGTAGACGCTGTCCAGCTGAGATTGATCGAGGTTGGCCCAGCCGATGTTCCGGAAAGGTTTGATGGAGCGGTCGGAGGTTGGGTATCAACGGTTTGAGAGATTGGCGTGACCATATCGTTCTGAATTTCGGATGGAGCAAGAGCGCGGTTATAAATCCTGACTTCGTCGATGATCCCTTTGAAATACTGCCCGTACAATGCATCGCCGCCGATCTGAAGCGCGTTTGTAGAGATGGAAACGGAATCGGAGGAGATGGACCGGCTTACAACTTGAACGCCATTGACGTAGAGCAAGAGCGTGGAACCGTCGTACGTTGCAGCCAGGTGAGTCCAAGTGTTGGCGGAAAGCGCTGTTAATCCTGCGATGTACTGATCGCCATGGGAAGCAAATGTTGCTCCGATAGCGGGCGGGTTTTTCGAAACGCCCGAACCTGCCTCGAGAAAATAGATATCGTTCTGCTTATAGATGACGTCCTCCCACGAATTGGGCACGTTCGTTGGAGAGACCCATGCTTCGAGCGTCATGCCCGAAGAAAGATGCAAGGAAGCCGAGTCGTTCACGACGACTCGAGAGGATTTTCCATTGAAGGAGAGTGCACCGCCGTATTTGCCCGTTGTTGTCCAGGTGGCCCCAGAGACCGTTCCGTTGTTGCCGTTTCCTGAAGAATCGTTGACCGTGGATCCCGATCCTTCATTAAAACTGTAGGCCGCGACAAGGCCAGTGGAGGCGGCGTGAACATGGGAGGGGCGGGATGCGACGAGGAGCAAGACCGCAAAGCAAGAAACCAGAAGAAAGGGTATCAGGAACAGACTCGAAATTTCGCAACGTGATTTTCCGTAGGTATTCCAATGCGAGCGCATAGAAAAGCCTCCCTGCGAATGAATTGAGCGAGTCCCAGAACTTCCATGAGAAGTTCTGCTTCGACCAAGGAGGGCTAGGGGCCTGGTTTGAAGTCTTCGAGATTTAAATGAACGAACAGCTACGTCGCCAAAAACTACGTTTAGAGGTTTTCCCGGGAGGGGTTGAGAAAACCTGCTTCGCTTTCTGGATACGCCTTGTAGCCTTGCGAAATCCAAAACTGCAAGAAAGGCGCTAGTGAAGCATGCGTCTAAGAAAACCTTCTGGGAGCTGAAACCCAAGAACTCGCAGGAGATCCACTCGATACGCGATTACAAGAGTAGCATTCGAAATAGATTTGTCCAGACGAAAGGACGTAAAGATAAACAGAAGAAAATGGGGAAGGTAAGCAGCTTGGAGTTCTAGGATACGAAACGCATCGTTGCATCGTTCTCGTTTGAAGATCTGAAGAAAATCAACGCACCTGAATAAGCGCACTTTCTAGTTCGATACTCAGGTCCTGTTAGGGCGAAAGTGCTGTACACGCGTTGGACGGCTATCTCAGCGTGGCGGTTCTCCATAGTCGGCCCACAAGCGCTTGGCACGGTAAAAGGAAGGAAGTTTCCAGTTGGCTGTCTACCAAAGAGTGGGTCTGCGTGTACAAAGCCATTCCTTGAAATAATTTATTGATTCGGCGGCTGGGCAAACTAAGGCAATTCTTTTCTCATGCTGTGCTCCGTTTTCGCTCAGAACTGCTCATATAACCTCCACAACCATCTCGTGCGTGCGACGCCAAAGTGGAGCGCCTAGGGAGACTCCCTGGCTTGTAAACTATTAAAAAAAAGGAAGTTGCCAAATTCCTGCGCTGGCGGCTTCTTGCCGATTCAGGACTTCGGAGAAGCCCACCTTTGGCGATTCGGATGCTTCACTTGCCTTCAGTTAAGAATCTTTGGAAAAGCTGATGGCAGGTAAAAGTACACTCCACGGCCGACCCGCCGTGGACCAAAATGCTCTCCCACCCGAAGAGGTGATTTTTGGCGGAACACCCGCCATGGCGGCTATCCGGCACCATCTCGAAAAAATCTGCGGCACGAACATACCGGTTCTCATTCAAGGCAGCCCTGGCAGCGGTAAAGAAATCCTCGCTCGTTGGATACATTGCCGGTCACCGTGGGGAGCAGGTCCCTTCATCAAGGTAAACTTCGCCGCAATCCCTGGCAGCTTGCTCGAGAGCGAATTATTCGGGTATGAGGCAGGAGCATTCACCGGCGCGAACTCTTCGCGAATCGGCCGCGTTGAGATGGCGCAAGGCGGGACCCTTTTCCTGGATCAAATCACGGACCTCGATTCTTCCTTTCAGGCCAAGCTATTGCAGCTACTTCAGGATGGACGATTTACGAGGCTCGGAGATCAGGAAGAACGAAAAGTTGAAACTCGAATCATCTGCGCAAGCTGCCAGAGGCTTGAAGACGCGGTAAAGGCGGGTCAGTTTCGCCAGGATCTCTATTACCGGGTCAATGTTTTCGAAGTCGACATGCCCGCGCTTTGCGAGCGAAGAGAAGACATTCCTGCGATTGCGAATTACCTGCTGAATCAACTTAGTTCGCGTTTCCAGCGCGAAACCGCGAAGTTGGAAGAAAATAAGCTTCGCATTTTGCAGAACCGCGATTGGCCGGGAAACATTCGCGAGATGGAGAATTGGATATCGCGTTATATACTCCTGGGCGAAGAAGAGCTGCTTCGACAGAGTTCCGCGAGCAAGGCTCTGGCTCCCGCAGTGGAAGGCGAAGAGGGAAGTATTTCGCTGAAGCGCATCGTTAGACAAGCCGGAAAAGCCATGAGCCGCGAACTGATTTTGGGTGCTCTTCATGCCAACCGCTGGAATCGCAGGAAAGCCGCGAAGGACTTGAAGATCAGCTATCGAACGCTTTTGTATGAAATTCGAGAGGTAGGTCTGCCCTCAAAACGTGCTCAGAAGCGAGCTGGTGAGGCCGCGGCGAGTGCGGCATCTGCTCAGTCTTCCACAGATTGATAAATGTCGAACATCGTGATTAGCCAATTGGTGCAAAATAGCCTGGACCAACTCGAAGATTCGATTCCGCATAAGAGTTTTCCAAGCTAGGCAATCGTCGGCGAAGTTTCGGCAAATTGTGAGCGAATCGCCGTTTGAAACCAAACAAAGACAGCCGCAAACGTGTTATTAGGTCTTCCGAAGAAATCCCGACTTTGTCGGCGTCAAAACGTGGTGTGCAAAGAGGCAACCTGGGCTTCGCTTCTGGAATTTGAGCTTCTACTCACTGCGGATTTTTTGGGCTCATTTAACAGATTGAAAATAAAGATCTTATTCGCCAAAGAAACCCCGCACTAGGCTTTCCTATAAACACTGCCCAGAAGGACAGTAAGCACCCCGTTCGACCTTCCTGCCCTCTTTTTCGCCCTATGTCCAGTTACATCAGCTTTAGTCCCTCGATAGCCTGACTACGCGTGGGGGAACGCGCGCCAGCTTCTTGGGTGCAGGCAGCCGACAACGGGGGAAAGCGAATGTTTACGACGATTCGTTCAACAACGAATACGAAAAACAAGTTCCTGGGCCTGCTCGCAGCGATATCCTTCAGTGTAATCACTTTAGGTTTGAGCGGCTGCGCGGGCTTGGTGACCAGTGCGAGTCCAGGCAAAGGCGATACACCCCCCACTTCCCTGACTATCAGTAACGCCTCAGCGACCGGAGCAACTCTGAGCGGCTTCCAAGCGGATTGGACAACAAGTCAGCCGGCGACTTCACAGGTAAATTACGGCAAGACCACGTCTTACGGTTCCACTACCGGGGTGGATTCCTCGATGGTGAGCGCTCACCAGATCCCGGTTGCGAATCTCCTACCGGGAACGACATACCACTTTCAGATCGCCTCCACGGATGCAAGCGGAAACACGGCTTCCAGTGGCGATATGACTGTCACTACCCTGCGGGATACGACGGACCCCACGGTTTCCATCAGTTCGCCAGCAGCAGGAGCCACGATTTCGGGCACAGCTGTGATCATCAGCGCTACGGCTTCGGATAACGTCGCAGTTGCAAGCGTTCAGTTCAAAGTGGATAGCGCCAGCGTTGGATCGCCGGTGACGACAGCCCCGTACCGATTCACGTTGAACACAACATCGCTCTCGAATGGAAATCACACACTGACGGCAGTGGCCACGGACACATCCGGCAACTCCGCGACGAGTGCGGCGGTTTCCGTGAAGGTCAACAACTCGACGCCGGACACGACGCCTCCGACGGTGTCGATGACGGCGCCGGCAAACGGCGCGACGGTTTCTGGAACAGTTGCGGTTTCGGCGACGGCCAGCGACAACGTGGCCGTAGCCAGCGTGCAATTCCAGCTGGACAACGTAAATGTCGGCGCCGCAGATACGGCGACGCCGTATACGTACTCGTGGGACACAACGAAATCGACAAACGGAACACACACGCTGCGGGCGATTGCGACGGATACGTCGAACAATTCGACGACGAGCGTAAGCATTTCTGTTACCGTCAGCAATACAACGGATACGACTCCACCAAGCGTGCCGACGGGCCTGACAGCGACAGCGGTGTCTTCATCGCAAATCAATCTTTCATGGACCGCTTCCACGGACAATGTGGGAGTCACAGGCTATAACGTCTATCGGAACGGCTCGAAGATCGGCACGAGCACAACGACGTCTTACTCGGATAGCGGCCTCACCGCATCGACTTCTTACACTTATACGGTGTCCGCTTACGACGCTGCCGGAAACACTTCTGCGCAATCCGCAGGAGCTTCGGCAACAACGCAAGCTGCAGGCGGAGGTGGGGGCGGGGGATCCATACCTAGCTCACTGGGTTGGTTCTCGATCCCGAACACGGCTTATCAGAGCGTGTGCCCGTCGGCGAGCGCCTTTGCAAGTATCCAGGGTCAGACCGGCTGCAGTGCCGTTGTGGATGCCTGGTCCGGAGGCATGGCGGATACGTCACGAAACCGCCTGGTTTTCTGGGGCGGTGGCCACCACGATTATTGGGGCAACGAAGTCTACGCGCTCGATCTGAATGCCCTGACCATCAACCGGCTTGACACTCCTTCCGCCGTAACCGGTTTGGATTTCACGGACGATACGTACGAAACCTATCCAGACGGCACCCCTTCCGCGCGCCACACGTATGGTGGCCTGACCTACATCCCGGGCAACGACTTGATGTATGTGTACGGCGGGGGCGTCAGTGGCTTTGGGACGTTCTCAAATGCCACCTGGACGCTCAGCTTTTCTGGGCTTTCCACTGGCAGCACGGGAACTTGCTGCTGGACGAACAAGAGTCCTAGCGGTGGAACGCCGGACTCTCAGTTTGGCGAACTGGCAGCTTACGACAGCAACACGAGCACGGTGTTCTTGTGGGATCCGTGGCAGGCTCAGTCGGGGCACCTCTGGCAGTACACGGTCTCGACGAACTCGTACAAACTGCTCGCCACGTACGGCACCAGCGGAACGGCTTACATGGATGGCTATCAATCCGGTGCGATTGATACTTCGCGCAAGCTGTTTTTCGCGATTGGCAACGGAAAGCTGCTGGAGACTAGCATCGCGAGCGGCTCAAGCTACGCCGTTACCGACATGTCCGGCAGCGCCTCCGGATGCTCAACCGCTATTGGCGGAGCCTATCCTGGCGTCGCGTTTGACAGCATCAGCAACACGATCGTGATCTGGCAAGGCGGCAATTCTGCCTACATTTACAACCCGAGCACGAATGCCTGTACCACGACCACGTATTCCGGCGGTCCGACCACGGTTGGGCAGAACGGAACGTACGGACGATTCCAATTCTTCCCTGCGCTCGGCGTCTTTGCGGTTTGCAACGAGTGGACGGAAAACTGCTTCACGCTGCGACTTGATGCATCGAGCGGAGGCGGCGGCTCCAGTGGACCCGCCATCAGCAATGTGGGTACGACGGCCATCACAGGCACCACGGCCACCATCGCCTGGACAACCGACGTGGCATCCACTTCGCAAGTTAACTACGGTACAACGACATCCTATGGATCGACCACAACGTTAAACGTGTCTCTTGTGACGGCCCATGTTGTGGCGATCACCGGCCTAACCGCGTCGACGACTTATCACTATCGAGTGCTCTCGACGAATTCCTCGGGGGTACAGTCCACCAGCGGCGATAACACCTTCACAACATCAGCTGCGGTGGACACAACTCCTCCGACAATCTCGCTCACCGCGCCTGCCAATGGCGCCACGGCGAGCGGTACGGTAACTGTTTCCGCGACGGCATCGGACAATGTCGGCGTTGCAAGCGTGCAGTTTCTTTTGGATGGAAGCAGTCTCGGCTCGCCGATAACCCAAACTCCCTACTCGATGTCGTGGGACACTACTTCCGCGAGCAATGGATCGCATACGATCGGTGCCACGGCAAAGGACGCCGCTGGGAACGTTGGGACGGCTACGTCGGTTACAGTGACCGTTTCAAATTCCTCGACACCTCCTTCCGGTGCAGTGAACGGCTGGACAAATCGCATTGCCGGAGTGAATGTGCCTGGTGGGGCTTCCTCCATCGTCAGCTCGCAGAGCTTTGATACCTTTCCCGCCACGAACCAACAGGAATACTTTGAGCTCTACGATCCATCAAGCATCACGACCGACTGCACGAATGCTGCGGATGGATGTTCTCTGGAGTTCACCATGCTCCCCGGTTATTTCCAAGGTGAGCCGGGATGGTTCGACTACAACTTCAACTCCAGCTTGACGGCCCTCTATGGCCCCGGGCAGGAGTTCTACGTGCAGTTCAAAGAACGACTGGACCCCGCGATGTTGTTGGGCTCGACCTTCACGAACTTTGAAGGATGGAAAATAAATATTCTTTCCGAAGGTGACTCACCAACCGTGCAGGCGGGAAACTGCAGCAATACTCCCGCCGATTTCGTGCTGATCAGCGATGGCACAACATTTCCCTGGATCTATGAGAATTGCGGCAATGACGGAAGCACTCTCAATTTTATGGCCAGCGCCTATCAACCCATTCAACTCTATGGTCCTAGCCTGCCAGGCGGGGGAAATTACCTCGACCAGCCGGCGACGGGCTGCCCGCACTACGCTGGACAAGGCACACCGAGCACAGACCCGTCGTGCTGGAACTTCGTCGGCAACGAGTGGTTTACTGTGCAGGAGCACATAAAAATCGGCGCCTATGGGACTGCAAGCTCCTCAATTGACGTTTGGGTGGCGCACCAGGGACAACCTTCGCGCCTCATCGTTAACGCCGCGGACGCCGCGATTGTGGACGACGGGCCCAGCGTAACCGACAAGTTCGGCAAGATCGTATTACTGCCCTATGCCACGAGCGCAACTTGGAATACGACGACCCACGTTTGGTATGACGATTTGATCGTATCAAACCGCAGAATACCGGACCCCGAAGTGAGCGTACCAAATGCGCCTGATAATCTGTCCGCTTCCGCAGGCACCAAACAAGTAACCTTGAACTGGCGGGTGAATTCCAGCAACGGCACAGCGCAGGATGACACGGCAATCCTCATCGAACGCTGCACCGGGACGGCTCCCAACTGTCTGGCGGCTCCGCAATCCGGGTTCGCACAGGTTGCGTCCATTGCCGCGCACTCAACGACCTATACCGACACGTCGGTCACGTCGGGAACAATGTACACATACCGTGTGCGCGCCATGAATGCTTCAGGTGACTCAGCGTATGCGCTAGCCATCTGCTTCAACAACGGCACGACGTGCAGCACGGTTACGCCCCAGTGAGAGATTGAATTAATCTCCGTCGGCCTACGGGCCTTCGGAATCCGCTGCGGCAGCAAATTCAGACTGGATCCATTCAGGCCACTCGAGCGGTCTGGCGCTTTCTGCCTACCTTCTTTTAGCCGCCGCGACGTATACTTTTTCGCATGCGCCTCTCTGGTAGTCTATGTTGTATAGCGCTCCTTCTGTTCATACTTCGCATTCCCGCTTGTCCGGCGCAAAACCGACCCGATCCGAACGAGGATTACAAATCGAGGTGCAACGCCGCAGGTGTGATTCGCTGCATTGGCTTTGATTCCGAGGACGTGGTTAAGCCTCATCTCACTCCAGCTTGGGATGGCGTTTATCGCGCCGAAGTGGACACCGATGTGAAAGCCTCTGGAGCGGGGTCGCTTAGGTTTACGATTCCGACCAAATCTCCGGCGAATACTTCTGGCAGTTTTTGGTTGGACTTCGCCGATGATGATTCGGTGCAGTTTGGAGCGGGGGAAGAGTTTTACGTGCAATGGCGCCAGCGTTTTTCCCCGGAGATGCTGGAAACGGCCTATAAGGGCGGCAATGGTTGGAAACAAATCGTCATTGGCGAGGGCGACCGTCCCGGACATACGGCATACACTTGTACGGACATTCAGATTGTTGTCGAGGACACTTACCAGGTCGGCGCTCCGCGGATGTATCACAGTTGTGGCCGAAAAGACGGTCAATTCGACCCGCTTCAGGTTTTCAGCCAGGCGCAGCAATCCTGGTTCATTCAGAACGCTTTGAGCTGCACGAACTACAAAGTTACTTCGCCGCCCTGCTTCAGATACGTCCCCAATCAGTGGATGACCTTTCAAGTGCATGTGAAGATCGGATCCTGGTATAGGAACGACAAAAAATACCGTCACGACAGCACCATCCAACTTTGGGTGGCCCAGGAAGGAAAACCGTCAAAGCTTGTGATCGATATGAATCCCGAAAGGGGCACGGGATACGATCTCGTGAATGTAGACCCGGCGGCTAAGTACGGGAAGATATGGCTCCTGCCGTACGACACGGATAAGGACCAGTCCCAGGACCACCCAACGGCCTACACGTGGTATGACGAATTGATTTTATCTCGTGCGAGAATCCCCGATCCCAAGTAGTTCACCTTAGGCTGACCGAAAAAAACGCTGCGAACCCTCAAAAAACAGTCAGCTCGAATCGAGCGCACGTGGGATCGAAAAGTCCGTTCTCAGCAAACGAAGACGTTGAGACCGTGGAATTGGGGTTTAGCCCGGACTACGCACTTCGACAGCATTATGTTCTAGCGTTCTGGTGGGTCCGAAGCGGATAGATCAAACATATTCGCGCGGAACGTCGCCTAATTCTCTTCGACTTTCAAGAATCAGACTTAACCAGACGCAGTTGGAAAATCGGGAGAAGATTGGCTCCCCGGGCTAGATTCGAACTAGCAACCCTTCGGTTAACAGCCGAATGCTCTACCATTGAGCTACCGGGGAACAGTGAAAAGACGTTGGTGCTATTCTAATACAGACGAACCAATCAATCTAC
>JBAQJX010000094.1:0-50978 GCA_049641765.1 Candidatus Acidiferrum sp. | reverse complement strand
TGGAGTTCCGGATTGTGCCGCGCGCGCTGAAATTGCTTGTGCCTGCCAATGGGGCGTCCTCGGAATCGAAAGCAACCGCGAAGTCTTAGCGTGGACATCTTCACACATGGGCTTGCATCGATCGCATTGGCGCGAGGATTTTTTCCCCGGACGAAAAAAGCAGGTTTGGCGTTCGCAGTTGTGGCGGGCACGATTGCGGATGTCGATTGGTTGAGCAGCTACTTCGGTCCGTCCCCCTTTCTCGCCTGGCACGGCACGTATCTCCACTCCATTCTCGCAGCCATTCTTATCGCGGGAGCACTCCCGGCGATTCTCGTGGCAAGCGTACTTTGGGGAGGGCTCGGCATCGAGCTGGAAGTGCAGCCGGCGGAGGTGCTCGTCGATGATCCACGGCTTGTGCGAAATCGAGCATTGCGCAAGCTTGTCTTGCCATTGTTTTTTGCGTCTTTGCTTGCGGCGCTTCTTCACATCGCGATGGACGCTTGCCAATCCGGCGGGGTGATGCTTCTTCGGCCGTTTGATTTGCGGCGATTTGCGGCGGACTGGCTGCCGGGAATCGATCCGTGGATTCTTACCATCCTCATCGGCGCGATTGCGATTCCCGAATTGCTCCGCCTGGTTGGCTCCGAGATTGGCGCGAAGTCCAAGAAGCCGCACGGGCAAACCGGCGCGATCATTGGTCTCGTGCTGCTGTTTGTTTATGTGGGGGCGCGCGCGACGCTGCATTCGGACGTGCTGGCGATGATGTCGTCGCGAAATATTCACGGCGAGACCGCGCACCGCGTTTGGGCGTACCCGGAGCCGCTATCGCTTTTCACTTGGTATGGCGTCGCGGAAACGGAAAGCTCGCTGGACGAGATGGACGTGAATGCGACGGACGCGCGGGATTTCGACCCGGATTCGAGCGTGCGCAACTTCAAGCCGGAGGCTTCGCCAGCCTTGAGCGCCGCGCGGAATACGGAAGTGGCCAAGCGATTTTTGGCCGCGGCGCAGATTCCCAAGGCGAGCGTGGAAAAAACGGAAGCGGGTTACGTGGTCGTCTTGCGCGACTTGCGTTACGCCGCGGCGGGAGAGCGCAAGCACGAAGTTGCCGCGTATTTCGAGTTCGACCGGGCGAACCGGCTGACGACGCAGGAATTGGTGTGGGCTCGCGAGCTGCGAAAGTAGATTTTTTCCGCCGCGCTAACCGCGCGGATTTCTCTCCTGACCCTGCTGCGGCTCCGAGCGCAGAATCCACCGCGAAAGTCCGTAGCTTACGGCGACCAGAATGATCACGAGCACGGTTACTTGCAGTTTGTGCGCGGCGAGATAGGGCAAGGCGTTCGCGCCGTAGCGCACGGCAAGATAGCCCATGCCAAAATAACGGAAGAGCCTTGCGAGAGCGATCGCCGATGTGAAGCCGAGGATAGGCGCTTCAAGGACTCCAGCGGCAAATACAAATATTTTGAAAGGAGTGGGCGGCGGCAGGAGCGCGGCGACAAGCATTCCCCCGAAGCCGTTGCGTTCTACCCAATGGCGGATGGCATGCGCGCGAGCGCCGGCCTTGCGGTGAAAATAGGCTTCGCCGCCCATGCGGGCAATGTAATAGAGCACGACGCATCCGAGCACCGAACCAGCCGAGGCCATCAGAGCATAGAGCGGCATGCGATGGGGGTGCTGGATAGAGAGCTCGATCAACAATAAGTCATTGATGATCGGAAACGAAAGTACCGAGGAGTCCAGGAAAGAGATGAGGAACAAGCCGGGCGCTCCGAGCCCGGTGGCGAAGGCGACGACCTTTTGCTTCCAGGCGCTCAGCTTCGAAGGCAAATGCGGCTCCAGCCGTCCATTATTGTTTTGCGGCAAAACTGCGACTTCATTTCAGCAATCGAAAATGTGCGTCCTAGCGCTAGAGAACGGACGAGCAGTCTAGCAGACAACTGACGTCGTGAAGAGCAACGGAAGGGCCATCACGCGCGGCTATTGCGCAAAGGCAGCGCGGTCGAAATGGTTCATGAAGATTTGCATTAAGGCTGTTCGATGAAGATTCGGTAGACGCGGGATTTCGCCAATCACGCGGACGTGGCCGAACCGTTCGATGGTCTCGCGGTTCTCGCGGTTCTGGTCGCCGATCAAGACGACACCGTGTACGGGAAGCTCCGCCGCGTGCAAGGCCGCAAGCGTCAGAAGCGTGTGATTGATCGTGCCGGCGCCGCTGCGGGCCGCGAGAATCACGGGAAGCTTGAATTTGACCATCAGGTCCAGCATGAACTGTTTCTGATTGATGGGAACCAGCACTCCGCCCATGCCTTCGACGACCAGCCAATCGTTCAGGAGACTTGTGGGGAGATTGATGCGGCCAAGATCGATCTCTACACCGGCCCAACGCGCAGCGAGGTCCGGCGAGACGGGCGGCACGAACTTGTAGACTTCGTCCAGGGTGCGGTCTGTGCCGATGCCGGCGAGGCGCATGACGGTGACGCGGTCCGAGCCTTCGAGCGTGCCGGTCTGGATTGGCTTCCAATAAACGGCGTCCAACGCGGCGCAAAGTAGCGCCGACAGCGTCGTCTTGCCAACGCCGGCGTCCGTGCCGGTGATGAAGAAATGATTCCTCACGCGTGTCTCGCAGATGGATCGCGGCGCCGTTGCGCAGAAATATTCCGCAGCGCCGGGAGCACCAGGCGGGCCAATCGGGCCTCAATACGAATTCCATTGTAACGAACTGCGACGACGGCCGCTGCGCGCTTAGCAGCCAACTGGGAAAAATCCTGGTTCATGAACCCCCGTCCTACCCGGGATGGTTTCTGCTCTGGCAATGCAGGCATGTTACCATCGGTTTGCAATTGTATTGGTGCACGGAATTTGCGGCGGTACCGTGCTACTAACTGTCTGAGTCAGGCCCGAAATAGGGGCAGTTCCGGCGTCGGTTTCGCGGCACTGAAGAGGTTTCTCGCGGTTTGACCTGCCCGTGCGCTAAATGTTATAAATCAACGCTTTGTATTAGCCCGTGCGTTGGCCCCACAGGGAGCTGCCTCGCGAAGTTGCGGCGGCAGATAGGTTGGGCATGCGCCGAGGCAGCCCTGGTCCGGCCGGGGTCGCAGAGAAAAACCAAATTCCTGTCCTGTCTTGACGTGGGAGCCTTTTGAAGTCCGGCAAGGTACTCCCGCGACGCGAATCGTAGGGCGTTCGGTGGAATTAGTGTGCTGGAAACGAGTGTGCAGGGCGGCGGTTGCCCTGAATCCGAGACTTTCTTCATGGAGGATTTTTGATGCGTACCTGGCTAACAAATGCCCGGTCCCTGGGACGTAAGTTCGCAAAGTGGAGCACCGTGGCGTCTTTGCTGACGCTGTTCGCGGCTTTTGCTACACCGGCCGCGGAATCCGGCGGCGAAGCCAGCCTCAAGGTCCCGGATCTTTCGCAAGTGAATTTTCTCGGGATGGATGGCCACAAGCTGCTGCTGTTCGGCATCGTATTTTGTGTGTTCGGGCTGGTTTTCGGGCTGGCAATCTATAGCCGGCTCAAAGGCATGCCGGTGCATAAGTCGATGCGCGACATTTCCGAGCTGATCTACGAGACCTGCAAGACCTATCTCTTCACGCAGGGCAAATTTCTGCTGCTGCTTTGGCTCTTCATCGCCGTGGTCATCATTTTGTACTTTGGCGTGCTCGCACCCGTGCATCCCACAGCGGTGACGCTGCCGATCATTCTGGTATTCAGCGTTATCGGCATGGCGGGCAGCTACGGCGTGGCGTGGTTCGGCATTCGCGTGAACACGTTTGCGAACTCGCGGACGGCGTTTGCTGCGCTAGGCGGGAAGCCCTATCCGATTTACCACACGCCGCTCGAGGCTGGCATGAGCATCGGCATGATGCTCATCAGCGTGGAACTGCTGATGATGCTCTTCATCCTGCTCTTTATTCCCGGCGATTACGCCGGGCCGTGCTTCATCGGCTTCGCCATTGGAGAATCGCTGGGTGCTGCGGTGTTGCGCATCGCCGGCGGCATCTTCACGAAGATCGCCGATATCGGTTCCGACCTGATGAAGATCGTTTTCAAAATTAAGGAAGACGATGCGCGCAACCCAGGCGTGATTGCGGATTGCACCGGCGACAACGCGGGAGACTCGGTTGGCCCGAGCGCGGACGGTTTTGAGACGTATGGCGTGACGGGCGTCGCGCTGATTACGTTTATTTTGCTCGGCGTGAAGGACCCCGTGGTCCAGGTGCAGCTGCTGGTGTGGATCTTCGTGATGCGCATCATGATGCTGATCGCCGCGGCCGCAGCGTATTTCATCAACGGCGCCATCGCAAAGGCGCGTTTTGGCAATGCCGACAAAATGAATTACGAAACGCCGCTCACCTGGCTGGTTTGGATTACTTCGTTCGTTTCCATCGGCCTGACCTACATCGTTTCGCGTTTGATCATCCCGACGCTGGGCGATCCAGGAACGGGCGATCCGTCGCAGTGGTGGAAGCTGGCAACGATCATTTCGTGCGGCACGCTTGCGGGCGCCATCATTCCCGAACTGGTGAAGGCTTTTACGTCGACCGAATCGCGCCACGTGAAGGAAGTAGTTTCCTCCGCGGAAGAGGGTGGCGCTTCGCTGGGCATTCTCTCCGGCTTCGTCGCGGGCAATTTTTCGGCCTACTACATCGGCCTGGCCATGGTGATTCTGATGAGTCTCGGCTACCTCATCAGCAATCTCGGGCTCGGCGGACACATGATCGCCGCGCCCGTGTTTGCCTTCGGCCTGGTGGCGTTCGGGTTCCTCGGCATGGGGCCTGTGACGATTGCCGTCGATTCGTATGGACCGGTGACAGACAACGCGCAGTCCGTCTATGAACTTTCGTTGATCGAACATGTCCCCGGCATCGCGCAGGAATTGAAGAAGGACTACAAAATCGACGTGAACTTCGAGCGCGCCAAGGAAATGCTCGAAGCCAACGACGGCGCGGGCAACACGTTCAAGGCCACGGCCAAGCCCGTGCTCATCGGCACGGCAGTCGTTGGCGCCACCACGATGATTTTCTCGATCATCATGGCGCTCACGAACGGCCTCTCGCAGGACGTCAACAAACTCTCCCTGCTGCACGCTCCATTTGTTCTCGGCCTCATCACCGGCGGCGCGATGATTTACTGGTTCACGGGCGCGAGCACGCAAGCCGTGACCACCGGCGCTTACCGCGCGGTCGAATTCATCAAGGCCAATATCAAGCTGGAAGGCGTGGAAAAAGCCAGCATCGAGGACAGCAAGAAAGTCGTCGAAATCTGCACTCTATATGCGCAGAAGGGCATGCTCAACATTTTCATTGCGGTGTTCTTCGCCACGCTGGCCTTCGCGTTCCTTGAGCCGTTCTTCTTCATCGGCTACCTGTTCTCGATCGCGATTTTCGGCCTGTATCAGGCCATTTTCATGGCCAATGCGGGCGGCGCATGGGACAACGCGAAGAAGATTGTCGAGGTCGAACTCAAACAAAAAGGTACGCCGCTGCATGACGCGACGGTCGTTGGCGATACGGTCGGCGATCCGTTCAAGGACACCTCTTCCGTGGCGCTCAACCCGGTCATCAAGTTCACGACGCTCTTCGGGCTGCTTGCCGTCGAGCTTGCCGTGCAACTCACGGCCAGCCAGGGCGGCAACGGCTTGACGCACATTTTGGCCGCGGTCTTTTTCGCCGCTTCCTTCTTCTTCGTTTACAGATCGTTCTACGGCATGCGCATTCGCGGGGCTACCGCGTAGTTGCATCGCCGCTAAATCACAAGACAACGAAAGGGGCAGCCGGCGGCTGCCCCTTTCGTTTGGCCTATCAGCCTTGCCTATGGTTGGGGGTATAGTGTTGGTTATGGACAAGTGGTTGTACCCGGAATTGGGATCAAACCGCAGGGCATGTCCGCGTGAACCCGAGACCGCACAGATCCGCGTTGTGCCATTCGGTCCTTACGGCGGCGGCCAGTACACCAGCCATCCTATTGGGCTGGTTATCGTGATTGGGTTGATTGCGATGGCGCTTGTCGGATTGCCGGAAGCGCGTGGCTTTTTTGTGATTTCCCTTGGGCTGGGCGTTATCGTCGGCTTTCTCCTCTGGCTTTATCATCGAACAAACAGCGTGTTTTAAGTCCCTCCTAAGCGCGGTCCTTTTTTTGAACAGAATGTGTTCTCCGAAAGAAATCCGCGTTAGAATCCTCGCGCATCCGAGTCGAGGACAAATTATGAAAACGCTTCATCTCTCGTTGTTGGCAACTGTCGTGACTGTCGCAAGCGCGAGCATTTTGCTGGGACAAATCGACACGCGATGGAAACAACACGATATGAACCGTCCCGTGCCGCCGGTCATCAAACCGGGAACATCAAGCACTCAAGCCGAACCGGGGCGTCCGCCATCAGACGCCGTCGTGCTCTTTGACGGAAAAGATCTCTCGAAGTGGCAACAGGAGGATGGCAGTCCCGCGAAATGGAAAGTTGAAAACGGCTACGCCGAGGTCGTCGCCAAGACGGGAGACATCCATACCAAGGAAGGCTTCGGCGATTGCCAACTGCACGTCGAGTTTCGAGAGCCCACGCCGGCGCACGGTGAGAGCCAGGAGCGCGGCAACAGCGGCGTTTTTCTGATGGGACTTTACGAAGTGCAAGTTCTGGATTCCTACGAGAACAAAACCTACGCCGATGGCCAAGCTGCCGCGATGTACGGCCAGTATCCGCCGCAGGTGAACGCCGCGCGGCCGCCGGGCGAATGGCAGTGGTACGACATCGTTTTCCATCGGCCGCACTTCAATGCCGCGGGCAAGCTGCTAAAGCCGGCGTTCGTGACGGTTTTTGACAACGGCGTGCTAGTGCAAGACAACGTCGAACTCACCGGTCCGACGGCCAACGGCAGTCGGCCGCCTTACAAAGCGGGGCCGGACAAGCTCCCTCTGGGTCTGCAGGATCACGGCAATCCCGTGCGCTTCCGGAATATCTGGATTCGCGAGCTAAAGACTGGGGAGTGATGCGGACTCTAAGAATCTTGCTTGCTCTGCGGCTCGCGGACGCGAATTTTGCGTTCCGTGGCGACAACAAAGCGCCCTGCCCAGCGCTCGACGTCCTCCTTCTGAAATAATTCGGTGATGCGCTCGATCAAGTTTCTTCTGGTTGGTGAGTGAAGACGTGCAAGCAAAATGCCACAGTGCGAACCCGGAGCGAACTTTCGCAAGTCCGAGAAATCCAAATCCTGCGTAATCAGGAGCCTCGATTCTTTCTGCGCCGCCTCCCAGATCTCGGCGTCCGCATGGCCCGTTAGACGCTCCTCACCGACTGTATGAACATCGTGGCCAAGCTCTTCCAGGAGGCTCGCAAGCCCGAGAGGCAGATTCTCGTCCAACTTGATTTTCATCGAATGTGTGGAACTTCTGGGACAGGCAAGTCCTCTTCAGCAGAAGCGGCGGCAAACGCAATGGCTGCTTGAACATCCTCAGCTTTCAGGCTGGGAAAATCGGCAAGGATTTCTTCGGGGGCGTCGCCATCAGCCAAGCTTGCGAGTACGGTGCGCAAGGTGACGCGGGTCCCCTTGAACACAGGGTCCCCGCCGCAGACTCCCTTGTCCCGGACGATGCGTTCTCCGTAGTTTTTGAGACTGCCAGTCGCGCCGCCCATGGTGCTTCCCTCAAATTCGGTCGATTCATCTTACCATCTGCAGCCATGTTTGTGACGCTCTCGGTTATCGTAACGGGCCATTGGAAATTGGCGATTCATTGCAGGTCCGACGGCGCACGGGGTACGCGCGCCGTACAAAGCGGGGCCGGACAAGCTCCCTTTGGGTCTGCAAGATCACGGCAATCCCGTGCGCTTCCGGAATATCTGGATTCGCGAGCTGAAGCCCGGCGAGTAATCTCCATCGCAGCCGAAGGCTTGAGGGCATAGTCCCAATTTCGCGGCCGACGTGCGTTCTGTGTACGCGGGCTGCTGCTTAGGATTTGTCTGGAAAGTGCCAAATCAGTTTCGCGTAATCCGGCGGAATATCAAGGGCACTGACAACCTGAGCACCGAACGAAGCAGATGCAAGGATTACTTTCGAGATGCCGACAAACCCCCATAACCGTCGTTAAACACTCCGCGCCGCGCGAGCACAGCTGGATCGTTTCCCGTCGGCAATTCGTGTCTTCCCAAGCGAGAAACTTCCCTATTTTTCTTGACCGCAAGTGCTAACTGTTAGATGCTGCCATAGTCTAACTATGGCAGAAAGTACTCGGACAGGAGGCGTGGTTTGCATCGAGACGAGATTCCGCCCGGAACTCTTTATCTTCTGATTTTGAAGACGCTTACACGTGCCGGTGAAATGCACGGTTATGAGATCGCAAACTCTATCCAGAGGATCTCCGATGATGTTCTTCAAGTGGAAGAAGGGTCGCTATACCCCGCTCTTCAGCGGATGCTAATCAAGGGCTGGGTGAAGGCGAAGTGGGGAACTACGGCTGGGAACCGCCGGGCGCGGTATTACCAGCTTACAGCAGCAGGTCGTAAACAATTAGAAGCGGAATTGTCCCAGTTTGAGCGTGTGATCGGAGCCATCACTCGCGTGATTCAGACAGCTTGAAAGGGCGATCTCCATGGATTGGCTGAGCGAACTCCTAAGGCGGCTTTGGATGCTAATACGCCGCCACCAATTTGATGCGGACCTCAAAGAAGAGATGCGTCTGCACGTGGAACTCAGAGAGCAGGAACAGATCCAGGCAGGGCTATCGCCAAGGGAGGCTCGCCAGGCAGTGTCACGCCGATTCGGAAATGCGATGGTGTTGAAGGAGAAAAGTCATATGGCGTGGGGATGGGACTGGTTGGAAAGCTTTGTCCAGGACATCGATTACGGCAGCCGCGCCATGTTGCGCAGCCCAGCCCTCACCATCGTCGCGCTGCTCTCGCTCGCTTTAGGCATCGGCGCCAATACCGCCATCTTCAGCCTCCTCGACGCCGTCATGCTGCGCTCCTTACCCGTAAGAGATCCCGGTCAGCTCATTTTGCTGGGGAAAGGAAACATTTCCGGCATCACGGACGACTTCGCCAGAAACCAACTCTACTCTTACCCCTTCTACCGCCAAATGCAGGAAGAGAACCAAGTCTTTTCCGATACCGCCGCCATCTTCAGCTTGACGAACGACGTCCACGGCTTCGTCGAGGGAAGAATCGAATCAGAACCGATGAGCGTCCAACTTGTCTCCGGCACGTACTTCACCACCCTCGGCGTAAACGCATTTGTGGGTCGCACTTTGAATGATGCAGACGATAACTCGGAAGGCGATCACCCTGTAGCCATCATCAGCTACGCCTGGTGGAAGCGCAGCCTTGCAGGGGATCCCAACGTCCTGAACCGCAAGCTCAAACTCGGTGCCACGACCTACAACATTATCGGAGTTGCTCCGCCCGAATTTTTCGGGACCAAGGTCGGCGAAGCCCCGGATATGTGGGTTCCGCTCTCCATGGTCAAAGAGGTCCCTCCAAACTACGGCGGATATAAAGACAATTTCTCGGAATCCCTCCTTATCATGGCCCGTCTCAAGCCCGGAATCTCAATCAATGAAGCCACATCCAATGTAAATCTGCTCTTCCGGCAAATCCTGCTCGGATTTCCCGACGCCAAGCTCAGTCAGGAAAATCTGCAAAAATTAGATAGGACTAAGGTCCCGTTGACGCCAATGGCCACGGGTCTTTCTTCGCTTCGACGACAATTTTCAGAGCCACTCCAGATCCTGATGGCCGTCGTAGCCCTTGTCCTGCTCATCGCCTGCGCCAACATCGCTAATCTGCTCCTGGCCCGATCGACCGCGCGCTCTCGGGAACTGGCCGTCCGCCAGGCTCTCGGAGCCCGGCGTTCACGCATCATCCGTCAGCTCATTACTGAAAGCTTGGTCCTTGCTCTCGCAGGCGGTGTGCTCGGCGTCGCATTGGCGTCAGTCGCCAATCGCCTTCTCTTGCGGATGGTCTCGGGCGGCCTCGACACGATACCTCTTGACGTCTCTATTGATACCCGGCTGCTGCTGTTCACGTTGGCAGTGACTATCGCTACCGCGTTGATCTTTGGCACTATCCCCGCCTTTCGCGGTACGCGGCTCCAACTCACGGACACATTGAAGGCCGGCCGCGCTCCACAGGGCACAAGCGGGAAGAATTCGCTCGCCAAAGCCCTCGTCATTTCACAGGTCGCGCTCTCACTCGTCCTCATGGTAGGAGCCGGACTCTTTCTTCGCAGTCTCGTCAATCTGAACAAAGTCGACGTTGGCTTCAATAAGGAGAACGTCTTGCGTCTCGAAATCGACTCAAGCTCCGCGGGATACACGCCTGGCGAGCCGCGAGAAGTCGCACTCAATCAGCAGATTGAAGAGCGTGTCAGTGCGCTGCCAAACGTGAAGGCCGCCAGCTTCTCGGCATTCACCTTCCACGAAGGCAGCTGGAACTCGAAAGTCGTCGTGCCAGGGACGAATATCGACGAAAACATCATCGTCAACCACAATGTTGTCGGCGCTGGCTATTTTGCGACAATGCAAATCCCTCTGCTCGCGGGCCGTAACTTCTCATCCTATGACACGAGTACCTCACGAACTGTTGCAATCATCAGCGAGCACACAGCTAAGATGCTCTTTCCTCGCGGCGATCCGATTGGGCGTCACTATGGCTTGGACGATTACAAGCCCGAAAACGATGTCACCGTCATCGGCGTAGTGAAGGACGTTAAGTTTTATGATCTTGCGGAAGAACCCGTAAATCTCGACTACTTCCTGTACATTCAGCACCCTTGGGACTTCGGTGACTTCGAAGTCCGCTACACTGGCAGCTTCGCTCCTGCCGCCGCTGCCGTCCAACAAACCATCCACTCGATTGACCGCAACCTGCCGATCACCCGCGTAACAACGCTCGACGAGCAGGTGGCGCGCTCGATCACCAACCAGCGTCTCGTCGCCCAGCTCTCCGCCTTCTTCGGACTGCTCGCAGTTTTTCTCTCCTGCATCGGCATCTATGGCGTAATGTCCTATGTTGTAGTTAGAAGGACTAATGAAATCGGCATCCGCATGGCGCTGGGGGCGAGACGTTCCAATATGCTCTGGATGGTGCTGCGCGAGATTCTGATACTGGTCTCGATCGGTGTTGTGATCGGTGTACCCGTCACGTTGGCCGGCGATCGACTCGTCTCCAAAATGCTGTTCGGACTCAGGCCGAGCGACCCGGCCACGCTCGTCAGCGCTACCGTGACATTGCTAATCGTCGCGGCGATCGCCGGCTACCTGCCGGCGCGAAGGGCCTCTCTGATGGACCCCATGGTGGCTTTGCGGTATGAGTAGCCGCCTCTAACGAGAACGATTCGCCAGACCCGCCAATAAACGAATGCATGGCAGTTGCGGGGTCTGTAGCTCGCCTCGGGGTTATGGGCGGATTGCGGGCTAACCGGAAGTGAGCCCCTATCGCGTGAAAAATCTTTCTTGACGGGGCACCAGCGCTTCGTTTACACTTACTTCTGTAGAAAACTATGTTTCGTCAGCGGGAGATTCCTCTCCCGCTTTTTTTATTTTAGGGCGCTTGTGGCCCCGTTCTATCTTGCTACGAGCTTCGGATTCGGCACGTCGGCCTCGCCGTTCGCTCAGGATCCTCGCTTCTCCGTGAACTCTGTGCTCTTCCCTCTGTGGCTTCTGTTTTAACTTATTTTTTGATGGTCACATCCCATGCCAGACAAATAGCAAATCGTAAGTTCCATCGAAAAAATCGCCAGAAAACTCGGTCGCGCTCCTTCCCAAAAGGAATTCAATTCCCTCTCGGAGATTTCCATCTACCACGTCCTGCAACATTTCCGCAGTTGGAACGACGCCGTCCGCGCTTCCCGCGTCCGTCCTTATACGCTGAACATTAAGCCGAAAGACCATGCACTTCTCGAAGACTGGGGCAGAGCCGTCCGCCGGCACCGTGGCATTCCCCCACGCCGCGTCTATTCGCGCGAGGGAAAATTCAACCCTCGCACTCTCGAAAAGCGATTCGGGCCGTGGTCAAGATTACCCGAAACGTTTCGCAATTTCGCCCGGCGCAAGCGCGAATGGACTGACGTCGTGTCACTTCTTCCAAGTCCCGCGTCGCCGGGTCGCCCGCCGGGAGGAAGCCGCTGGCATCCGCAGAACAGCCCCTCTTTCTCCGCACCTCCCCGCGAAAAGTGGCATGCCCATCGAAAAGGCAGGCCAACCTACGGCAATCCCACTCGATTCCCCGGGTTGCCCCACGAACCTGTCAACGAACAAGGCGTGGTCCTCTTGTTTGGCATGTTGGCGAAAAAGCTAGGCTATCTGGTCGAAAACGTGCAAACGGGCTTCCCCGATTGCGAAGCCATGCACCTGATCGCTCCCGGCCGCTGGCAGCGCGTCTCCATCGAATTTGAATTCGAGAGCCGCAATTTCCGCGAGCACGGCCACCCTGAACGCGGTTGCGATGTAATTGTATGCTGGCGCCACAATTGGCCCGACTGCCCGAGGCACATCGAGATTGTCGAACTCTCCCGCGACATTGAGGCGTCGGCAGCCTCAGAGGTTTAATCTCCTTTCTAGATGTCCGCGACTGTTGCTCCGCCAAAATCTTCATCTTTTGGGGTTAGACACCACGTTGTCGCACACCATTCGTCTCTGTGAACTCTGTGCTTTCCTCCCTCTGTGAACTCTGTGTTAAATTCTTCGCTCGATGCTCGATAATCAAATCCTCTCCGTGAACTCTGTGCTCTCCTTCCTCTCGGAACTCTGTGTTAAATTCTTCGCTCGATGCTCGATAATCAAATCACTCACGAAATCATCGGGGCAGCGATAGAAGTCCATCGTCTTCTCGGACCCGGCTTGCTCGAATCCGCTTACGAAGAATGTTTGGCGCGAGAACTCCGCTCATATTCCAAGTGAACATGGAAGCAGCAAAAGTGAGAAAAAATCTTCTGGCGGGAGCTGCTTTTTCTAAGCGAGCCGGAGGTGAAAGAGCTTGAAAGCAAGAATCAGCGACGAATTGAAACGTTCCGAAACCATACTGCATACCGGCAATGACTTCTCGGTCCCGCGTTATTCAGGAGAGGGTGGTATCTCCATGTAGCGCGCCGGCTGCCTGGACTTTTCCTTCTTTTGAATGCTCCGTCAGCAATCCAGAAATTGGATCGGATCGATAACTTCCGAATGGCCCGTCATCCGGTCGCAACTGCCGGGTATATCCGCAAGTCCCCGTGCCGTCCCCGGCGTTCCGGCGTCTCATGTATGACGTATCGCTTCGAGGGGACTTACTTTTATCCACGGCCAAGCCGCAAGGAAAGCAATGGCAGTCGAGACCAGCGTCATCGCAAGCGCAACCGGTATGAGAACATGCAGCTCGACAGCGTGGATTTCGTAGAACTGAGACCTAAAGAGAATCGTTGCGGCGATTCCCAGCAGCAATCCAATCGACACGCCCACGGCGGAAATGATCGCGGTTTGTCGCAAAAACAGCTTGACCAAACGAAATGGCTGAGCACCCAATGCGACGCGGATGCCAATCTCCTTCTTGCGTTCATTTACGGAATAGAAGATAGCTCCATAGAGTCCGAAAATCGCGAGCATCAGGGCGAGCGCACCAAGACTGCTTACGACGCGCAGCGTGAGAACTGGGACCAAGAGCGTGAAACGCATCACATCATCGGATGTGAACGGTGGAGCATCGACTCTTATGCTAAGGTTCCGAACCATCTGAGATACTGGCTGCGCCCAGAGACGCGAATCACCTTGGGTGCGGACAATCAGTAGTAATTGTGGCAGGTAATGTTGGCTCAGCGCATAGTAGATGACCGGATGCATCGGCTCATCCAAAGAGCCGTACTTGCCGTCGCCCGCAACACCCACAACTGTGACCACACGATTGCCGTTCTGGATGCGCATCTGCCTGCCGATTGGATTTTCGCGGGGCCAATACCTCACCGCCAAGTTGTGATTGATGACCACGACTTCAGGAGTGTTTTTCGAATCGGAAGAATCGAACGCGCGTCCGGCAAGGATTGGAATTCCGAGAGTCGCAAAATAGTTACCGTCGACAATATTAACGGCACTTTGAACCTGCTGGTGCGAGCCGTCACGTGCACCCTCGATGTTCACGTCGTCGGTCGACCATTGGTCGTCAATCAATGGAAATTCCAACGCGAGAGAGCTTGATTGCACGCCATAGAGCTGGGAAGTTGACCGCTTTAGCTCGCCGTATAGGTTTACACTCTGCGCTTCTGAGAGGCCGTTGGATTGCGGGTCAACCATCACGGCAACAAGGTTTCGCGGCGAAAAGCCCAGGTTGACATCCCGTAGATTGTGCAAGCTACGCAGGCATAGTCCAAAGCCGACTACCACCAGAGTGCAGACGGCGACCTGAATCACCACGAGCGTATTTCGAATGACGTTTTTTCGCGTCCCGCCGACCACCGCCTCGCCGCTCAATGCGCCGGCGATGTTCGCCGAGGATGCGTAGATAGCAGGCGTCAACCCTGTCACTAGGGTGGCGATAAGAATCAAAATCAACGTCATAGCCAGAACGGCTCCATTCGTTTGGAAATTAGCGGCGAGAGTGAATGTCCCAAAAATTGAATTTGGGACTTTGAATTGTGAAAATTCGGCGAGCGCAACGGAGGCGAAGAGAAAACCGCCCATTCCACCCACGGCACAAAGAATGGCACTTTCCGTAAGAAGCTGCCGAATCAGTCTTCCGCGCGCCGCCCCGAGGGCCGCGCGGATCAGAATCTCCTGCCTTCGACCGGTCGCAAGACCTAAGAGAAGGTTGGCAACATTAGCGCAAGCAATGAGCAAAACCATCAAGACGATAGCAATCAGCACGCCGGATATAAGTTCTGCTGTCGACCGCCAATCTGCTGGCAGAGCGGTCGTAGGAGCTAAAACAGCGACGCGGTCTTTGTCCGCTTGGGGATAGGCTTCCGCAAGTTGTCCCGATAACGCCCGCACGTCTGCGCTGGCGCGTTGCCGTGTCACGCCAGGTCTCAGGCGACCGATCAAGGTAAGTAACCGAACATCGCGGTTGGTCAAAGCTTGCGAATCCAGCGTGGTGAAAACGTCTGCCCCGAATCCAAAAACAACGCCATTGAAGTCTTTGGGCGTGACGCCCTCGATCACGAGGGCTTGCCCGTTCACGACCACCGTTTTGCCAACGATTTCCGGGTCCGCACCCCATCGTTTCCAACAGGAGTAACTCAAAACCGCCGCCGGCGTTTTCTTTTCATCGTCGCTAGGAGCGAAGAGTTGGCCGAGAATTGGCCGAATACCCATCACCGAAAAATAATTGTCGGAGGCTGCTTCTACCGTTCCTGTTTCGTCGCGGTCGCCGTGAGTTATGTGGCGCAACGATACTAAGTTGGGGAAAGCCGCCACAGCGGAAAACGAATGATTGCCGTCGTGATAGTATTTGTAATCCGGATACGAAACGCCCTCGAACTCGCTCGTTGGCGAGGCCGTATAGATGCTGACCAGGCGATCCGGCGCTGTCGCAACTGGCGGACGAAGCATGATCCCGTTGAAGACACTGAGCCCCGAGACACTGACGGCCATTGCGACAGACAGCGAGAATCCCGCAATCGAGGCCAGCTTCCAGTTCTTCAGTAAAATACGCAGACCGAAACGCAAGTCCTGAATCAGCGTTCCCATACTACCTCCCGTCCTTTGGCTAAGGTGTAGAGTTGACCAATCGTATCGCAAGAAAGATGTCCATTAATAGTTCAGGGCCAATGGTCGAATACCCGGAAGTGATCCTTGGGGCCGCTTAGCGATAAGTTGCCTGATTAGATGAAGCCGTCGGTTCCTAGCTCCGAGTAAACTTGGTTGCGCTGAACGACCAGGGCTCGGAGGAAAGGAGCCGAGCGATGCTTTTTATAGGTTGCGATTTTCATACAGGCTATCAGCAGATTGCCATGGCCAGAAAGGAGACCAGCGAGTTGTTGGTCGAGCGGCGATTGGACCACACAAGCGGCAAAGCTCAAGCGTTCTACCGGAGCTTGCAGTATCTGCACGAGTCGGTGCGCGAGGATGGCGCACCCTTTGGCATTTGCTATTGCAAAGGGGGCGGTCTTTGACTTTCAAGTGAAGGCGAGCCGGCCTCGCGGGGCGGGATGGGGCGGTCCAGTTTTTGGCCGGCTTCGATCCATTCCTGAAGGATGATTTCCACGTTGGCGAGAGCTTCCACAAAAAAACGGCAAACTTGACAAGTGTTAGGTTACAGGCTACAGTCGGCTTGGCGTGAAAATACGGAACATCGTCCATAAGGGCCTGAAACGGCTCTACGCGGAAGACAACGCTAAAGGCGTACCGTCCGACACCGTGGACAAGCTCCGCAAGATGTTGGCGTTTCTCGACGACATGCAGGACCCTGAGGAACTGCGTGCCCTGCCCTCCTGGAAAGTGCATACGCTGACGGGAGACCGCCGAGGAACGTGGAGCCTCAGCGTTACGCGCAACCGGCGCTTAACATTCCGCATCGACGCCGCAGAGCAGGAAATCTGCGATCTGAATTTCGAAGATTATCACTAGAAGCGAGGTGTAGACGCCATGCCCATGAAGAATCCGCCGCATCCCGGCGATTTTATCCGCACGGAGATCATCACGCCTGCTGGCCTCTCGGTGACCGCCGCGGCGGCCGCTCTTAACGTTTCCCGGCCGGCCCTATCCAGCTTGCTGAACGCGAAGGCCGATCTTTCGGGAGATATGGCCCTCCGCATCGAAAAGGCGTTTGGCGTGAAGATGGACACGCTTATGCGCATGCAAGCTTCTTACGATATCGCCCAAACTCGCAAGCGCGAGAAGCAGATTCACGTCAAGCGCGTTAGCCAGCTGGCCCACGCCTGACGGGCCGGCGGCCAAGACGGTCTGCGGCGGGCGCCGCAGGGCATGTTCACCATCGA
The DNA here is from genome assembly GCA_049641765.1 of Candidatus Acidiferrum sp. Lineage (GTDB taxonomy): Bacteria > Acidobacteriota > Terriglobia > Acidiferrales > UBA7541 > Acidiferrum. The sequence goes on along the minus strand of JBAQJX010000094.1, from coordinate 34,107 downwards.
GCAGATCAAGTAGGCCTTGGCGGTTCAAGGCGCAGCAGGCTTTTGTTTAGCTCTGAAACGCCCCTATGCTCTGATCAGCCCTGGGAACTTCCGTGGATCATTATCGAAGCCGGGAAACACGGGCGCGAGATCCTTTACGCCAATGTGCTTCGTCAGAACTTCTCCGACGACGCTTCGGAAATCGGTCGTGAGCGCAAGATCGCGTCCTTCGTTGAGCTGGTGATCGTCCAGTCCGGGCCATTTGCCGTAAACGTGTCCGCCCTTCACATCGCCGCCCATAACGAACATGCAATTGGCGTGGCCGTGGTCGGTGCCGCGATTGCCGTTTTCGTGCGCGGTTCGGCCGAACTCGCTCATGGTCACAAAAACAATATCCTGCATGCGGTCGCCCATATCCTGATGAAACGCCGCCAGGCTCTGGCCCAAGTCCCGGAGCAAATTGGAGAGCTGCCCCTGTGAGCCGCCTTCATTCACATGGTTGTCCCACCCACCGCAATCGACGAAGAGCACCTCCGCGCCGATGTTGGCCTTCAACAACTGGCTGATTTGTTGCACGCTCTGCCCCAGTTTGTTCTTCGGATATTCCGCGCCGTTTTCGGGCTGGTACTTTGCGGGATCGGCGTTTCGCAGAAGATCGATGGCCTCAAACGTTTCCGTCCCCGTGCCGTGCAGCGCTTGATCAACCGTTTGCGCGTACATGGCCTCGAAGCCGCCTTCGACCACTTCCCCCGCTTTAGGGGATTGAGCCAGCACTTTGAATTGCTTCAAATCCGGCAATGCAATTGCCGCAGCGCTTCCACGCAACATCAGCGGCAGATTCGGACCCATCGCGACCGCGCGAAAGGGCGAAGCGTTTTCTTCCGGCACAGTTCCGAGAGCGCGATTCAGCCAGCCGTCATCGGTCGCGCGCAACCCCGGCGTGCCGGACTCCATGAAATCCTGCGCATCGAAATGCGAGCGCGTGGGGTCCGGAGATCCCGCCGCGTGAACGATCGCAAGTTGGTTCTGATGGAAAAGAGGCTCAAGAGGCGCAAGGCTCGGATGCAAACCGAAAAATCCGTCGAGATCGATGGCCGCATCGTTTCCGCCGTTCTTGGGCTGTGGAATAGCAATGCTGGGCCGCATGCGGTAATAGTTCGGTTCGCCAAAGGGGACCACGATATTCAAACCGTCGGCAGCGCCGCGTTGAAAAAGCACGACGAGCTGTTTCTTGTTCGGCATGGGAGTAGCCGCCACTGCGCGCTGCAAAAACGCGGGCATCGCGCTCAAGCCGATCATGGCCACGCCACCCTGCTTCAAGAAATACCGCCGCGAAAACTTCAGTCCTCGCACGCCTTCGCAACATTCATGGCTCATGGCAACCTCGCACTTCTAACTGTGTTTTTCTTCGACGCTTCCGCACCGCAATTATTTTCTCTGGCTTATCTGCGCTGAAATTCCGGCGCGCCCAACACCAGTCCGGCAACGACTCCCAGGTCCACTTGCTTGACGGGATCGTCCAGCCGCGCTTGGAGCACTTCCGGATTCTCAAGTTGTTTTTCCAGCGTCGCGACGGTGGTTGACGCTGCTTGTCCGTCCAGAAAAACCTGAACGGCGCGCTCCAGCGCGGACTTCGGATCCGTCGTCGATTCGCCGCCCAGCAGCGATCCAATATCCGTGCGCGATCCGCGCATCCTGTTTCCGGCCAGCGCCAGCGAGAAATTCAATCGGTTGAGCAGCGCGCCCGTGTTTACCCACGCATCCGCCTTGTCCGAGTAACCGGTCGGCGGCTGGCACTGGTACAGCGGCTCGCCAATACGCGCAACCCACCCGACGAGCGGTTGAGCCGTGTCTACATCCGTTCCAAGCGCGCGCGCCGCGGAAACCACCAGTTCGAATGGCGTCTTTATTTTTGCTCGATACGCTTCGCGAGACCAGAACTCCGGCGAATAAATCATGGTGTGCAGCACAGATTTGATGTCGCCGTCGCTGTCCTCAAACGTCTGCGCCATGCGCGCCACGAGAGCGGGCGGCGGATTGTCCGAAACAAATCGCCGCGCCAATTTCGTGGAAATGAATTTCGCGCTGTTGGGGTTCTGCGCCAACAGTTCGATGACTTCCTCGCCGTCTTTCATTCCGCCGGCATGAATCTTCTTGCCCAGAACGATCTTTGGATCGGGATCGTGCAGCCGGTCGTCGAACTTGAATTGCGGATTTTCCCGCGGCTTATCAATGGTCCAGCCGGTGAAACACCGCGCGACCTCGGTCACGTCTTTTTGCGTGTAGCCGCCATCGACTCCCAGCGTTTGCAGTTCCATGAGCTCGCGCCCGTAGTTTTCATTGAGGCCGCGTTCATTTCCTTTTTTCTGCTGCGTTTGCGGCGGGGGCAACTGTCCGAGCCGCTCGTAGCGCATCTGCTGGCGGAAAGCGCGCTCCGCAGCAAGCCTCTGCGCCGCGTTCGGATCGACGCTCAAGAAGTTATCGAGATAAAAAAGCATCGCGGGACTTTTCGCCGAAGCCTCCAGCAGATCCTTGAATTTTCCGAGAGCGTGCGGCTGGATCACGTCGCGTTCGTAGGACGTCAGGTAGTAACGGTCTTCGCCCTTTCCGGCGTACACGTTGAAGTGGTTGAACCAGAAATCATCCATGACCTGCTGAAGTTGCCGCTGGCTGTAAATCGCGCGCGTGACCTTAGCCATCGAGAGTTCCGCGACTACGCGCTGCGGCCGCCGGCTGTTTTCGCCCTGTCCGCGTCCCGGATTGTTCGGGTCGTCGCCAGCCAGTTGGCGTTTGCCTTTGGCTTTCACAACGGGAGCCTCTTGCGGCGAATCTTCTTTCATCGGAGAGGGCGCGTTCGCATCGGCATTCGCGATTGCGTTTCCGCTCGTATCCGCAGCATCGGCTTGCGCCGACGCGGGATTCGGATTTGCTTCGGCTGGGGTGGATTGCGCGGAAGAAGAGGACGGGATCATGTCGCGCGAAATGACGGCCGCAGCCGCGTCAGAGCGCCGCTGGTCATCTTGCTGCAGTTGTGCCTCGGCCCGCTTGGAAGCTTGCTTTTGCTCCTGCTTGGGCCGCGGATACTCTTCGATCAGCTTCGCTGAAGACATTTTCAGCGTCGGATAATCACCGAGGCGTGCCTCCAGAAGACTGTCATCGATAGTGCTCGGGTTGAGTTGCTGATCGATCCATTTCGCAAGGCCCATCTGGCGGATATGTTCGATGTCGCCGGGACGCGGGCCATACGCCAGGCGGTTCAATGCGTGCAGAATCGCTTCATCCGGCGTCAACTCCGTAATCGGCAGGTCTTTTAGGGCGGGATCTTTTTTCTGCTTCTTAACCTTCGTTGCGGCGGGCGTCGCGGCGGGCGTTGCAGAGACCAGAGGTACATCGATTCCCATCGAGAAAACACAAGCGACGGAAAGGATGGCGGCCAGAACAGCCCTCGGGATGGCTACTCGTAAAATTGCCGGGTGGCTGGAGCGATGCTTCATGCTCATGACACTCTCCTGCCGGACGGACGGGTCCGAAAACACTTGGCACTCCTTAGCATAACCCCGCCACCGGGCGGAAGTTGCGCGTCAGGAAGCCCAGTGTCGAAACCCTACTTTGCCCGACCGTACAGGCCGCGCGAAGGGGACTTTGCGGCCAACGACAAGCTCGATCTCTTGCCTCCCATGCCGGTATTGACGCGCTCGAACTCTGCCCTTATCCTCGGTCTGCTTCATTCGGAAAACTACGAGGGCAGAAAACTGCGAGGGCCAAGTGCTGGTTCGGAATTTTATTTTCTGGTTGTCGACAAAACGCGGGGTCACGGATCGCATTGCGCGCGGCGGCATGAAACACGGATTCGCGCGGCGTTTTGTCGCTGGGGAAACACTGGACGAGGCGATTACAGCCAGCCAGGAGCTTTGCTCTCAGGGCCGCAACATCAGCCTCAACCATCTTGGAGAAAATGTAACGAGCGAAGCAGCCGCGCGCGAAGTATGCGCAAGCTACTTGCGCATGATCGAGGAAGTGCACGCCAAGAATCTCGGCGGCAACATTTCCATTAAATTGACGCAGCTCGGGCTGGACATCGACAAGAAGCTTTGCCAATCCATGGCACGCGACATCGCCGCGCGCGCCGCGGCTCTTGGCCGAACGATCGAGATGGACATGGAAGGCAGCGTCTATACGGACGTCACGCTCGACATTTTCGAAAACGTACAGCGGGAACTCGGGAATTGCGGCCTCGCCGTGCAGGCATACCTTTATCGCACGGAAAAGGATCTGCAAAGGCTGGCGGCCATCAAGCCGAAGATTCGGCTCGTCAAAGGCGCCTATCGCGAGCCGAAGAAACTCGCCTTCCAAAAAAAGAGCGAAGTGGATGCCAACTACATGAAGTTGACGACTTTGCTGCTCGAGGGCGCAGCGCAAGGCACATTCCTGCCTGCGATCGCTTCGCATGACTGGAACATGGTAGCTCACGGCCAGGCAGAGGCCGTCCGGCTCAAATTGCAGAAAAACCAATACGAGTTTCAGATGATCTACGGAATCCGCCGCGACCTGCAGGATCGCGTGCGCGCCAATGGAGATACGCTACAGGTTTACGTCCCTTTCGGAACGGACTGGTGTCCTTATTTTATGCGGCGTCTTTCGGAGCGCCCGGCAAATTGCTGGTTCGTCTTGCGCAGCCTCATGGCGGAATCGGGCAGCACGTCACGTCAGCCCGCGGCTTGATCCAGCTCGCATAGGCCGAGCGTCTGCCATTCTTAAGAGCGTCACTGTGAAACTTCGAAATCGGCGACGCGATTCTTGGCATGATGTCCGGCGGTATCGACCGCCATCACCACAAGTTGATATTGCCCCGGAGCCAGGTTTTTTACAGGGACATCAAATCCGACTGGGATGATCGGGCTGCCCTTTTGAATATAACTGTCCAATTTAACGCCGCCGCTTTTGCCCAGCACCTTTCCACTGGACCGGTCAACGATTGCGTAGCCTGCCTCAACCTCAGGAGGATTCGCGGAGGTGAGCAGAGGCTCGTAAACCTCCGTGTACATCACAACTTTGTCCGTCTTCTTGAACTGATTGCTCGCCGACGGCGTAATCTGCATTCCCTTCACCACTAGGGGAGTGCGATCCTCGAGCAAGACCGAATCGAGATCCGTCGGAATATCCGAGAGGCGCTGCATTGAATCTGACAGCGCCACTCCTCCCAAGCTGAACTCCTTGCCGTCGTACGGATCGATTTGGAGCGGCGACTCGTACTTGCCGAAGGCGTCCTTGCCGGAGCTAACCACCACCGTCAGTCTGTACGTTCCCGGTCCGGCGTCGAACTGGTTCGCATAGGAATAGGGCTTCTGCGTGAATTCCTTGAGCTCATCCTTTTCGAGATCGAGATTGACGGTATCGCTGAACTTGGCCCCAATCGAACCGTCAGGCTTGTACGCGATGCCAAGTACATTCAAGCTGGCATGGTACTTACCTTTGTCTTTTTCAAATTGCACTGTGTTCGAAGGAATCTCCATCGAAAGGTTCACGCGGGCCACGTTCGGTGCCGTGTAAAAATACGGCACCTCAAACGGCCCCTTGATGCTTCCGGTCTGGTTTCCCGTTGCGCGCGCCTCGAGTTGCTTCTCGACTGGCGTGCCCTCCAGCACGTTTGTCGACTTCGTATTGCAGTAGCCGCTGCGCGACCTGACGTGCAAGCCGCCGCGATTCATCTTTACCTTCAGCGTATGGCAGCTTCCTTCCGTGGATTCCGGCGGCACATAGCCCAGCAGATAAAACTCATTCTGTTCGCGGCCGATTTTTTCCAGGCCTCCCAGCAAGTCATTCGTGTTGAAGATCGTGAAGCCGCCGGTTCCTTCCGCGAGGGCGGCAAGAATCTGTTGATTCGTCGAGGCCGAAGGCGGAAATGGCGGAACGATGGTCCTCGGCTGCGTGTAGATCGAATTGGGGTTGTTGGTATTTGGATTTATGGCGCCACCGCCGGCTGGGCGGCCAGTAGTTCCTCCGCCGGTTCCACCGGTGGTGCCAGTTCCTCCCTTGCCGCCTGTCCCTCCCGTACCTCCGGTGCCACCACTTCCCGTACCGCCCGTTCCTGTGCCTCCGCCCGGATGTCCACCACCCGCTCCACCACCTCCGACCCCGCCTCCTCCGCCTCCAACTCCTCCACCGCCACCGGGACGTTGGGGTTCAAGCAACTCAACACCATAGGAAGCCAAAACCAAGCGGCCGCCGCCGAACTTGTGCTCTTGGGCGCCGCCCTTTGCAACTTCGCGTTGTGGCTTGTCGGGCGTTTGCAAAAGCGAGCTTCCCCCGGGCCCGGGCGCTGTGGCCATGAGTCCACGCACGTCCAAGGCATAAATCGCCACATTCGCCTTGTTGCAGGCATCAATCGTGGCCGTTAACTCGGATTCGCTCTCATTCGTCAACGGAAAGCCCGAAGAAAAGAGCACGACCATCTTGCGGCCAGGGACGCCACGCAGATTCTTGGCGAGGCTGCGCAGCGAGAGCAACATGCTGCGTGCCCCAAAATCCGCTTCCGCGTTGTTCATGGAAGAAAACGGCGAGGAAAAGCCGCCGGGACCGGAGGATGGAGAAAGCCCGGCGGATGCCACTTGGACAGGAGGCTGCGCGTTTGGATTGACGGCGGAGCCTTTTGCTCCGCCCACGGCCGCCTGCAGCAAGGCCGCGTTCGCCGTAAAATTCTGGAGAATCTGCAAAGTCCCACCGAAATCCACCACGGCCATCAGCCGCTCGGGCCCGGCGTTGTTGTCGATGAATTTTTTCGCCGCCGCTCTGGCTTGAATCTGGTCCGGCGCGGCCATGGTCGAGTCGTCGAAGAAGAGGATCAAATATCGTTTTTGTCCCTTCTCTTGAACCTCTTGAAGCGTTGGGTCAGCACCGAACGAAAAACTCGCGACGGGCTGTTCCTTGTTGTCTTCGTATACCTTGAAGTCGTTCTGCGTCAGGTCATGGACGTAATCGCCCTTTTTGTCCGTCACGACTGCGTCCACCAGCACCAACCTAGATTCCGTTTTGATCACGGCGCCGGGCGCCGGAACAGCTTCCGCAGATGGTGCTTGAGCGGGCGTCTGTTGCGCAGGCGTTTGCCCCGCCACTTGCACCCAAAAGACGCACGATGCTGCTGCGACGACTCCCGCAATCCATCCCCAGGTTCCCCAGGATTTCCCGCTTCGATTTTCTCGCGTATTCATTTGTTCCCCCATCAATTCGGTATCACTACTGCGCCGTTGCGCGCCGCTAGTTGCGCTCCCTCCGAATCACGAACCACCTGCCTCACAAGATAGCTACCCGGTTTCACTTCGAAACTTGTCTTTAGATTCAGGCCCGACTGCATCAACTTGTCATACGTCGGATCCAAGAGCTTCATCTCTATAATTTTTTCTCCACCCGTCACGTAATTGCCGTTCTCGTCGAAAATCGCCGTCGCCACGGTCAAGTCGTCGCGCGTGCGACCATCCGCCTTGCGGAAATGCACGCCCTTGATGTCCACATGGGTAAGCACCGCGAGGCGCGCCTCGTCGTTGGCCGTTTTGAAAAACTGCGTGTGCAGATCGACTGGCAAATCGCGAATTTCGTCCTGCGAAAATAGAGCTTCCTGAATCTCTTGCTTGGCCTCCTCGACCGGGTTGGTAACATGCCGTGGAGCGAAGTAACCATGCCGCGCCTGAATCGTATAGTTGGTCTTGTGCACGAACGAGACTTTCAAGGTATGCAAGCTTCCGTCGAGCTTCAGGTTCTGCGGCGAAAAGCCAAGTAGATAGGTGATTCCCGGCGCGGCGCCTGCCTGGCGCAAGCCCACGTCGACGTCGTTCCGGTTATGAAAAAATGTCCCGCCCGTGCCATCCGCTAATTCCTCCATAACGAGATACTGCGCCGATTGAGCAGCCAACCGGTATGTATCCTTATATGCCGTGATCTGGGGAGGATCCCGGTACGGATCGCCGATGTCTCCCATATCAGGCGTATACAATCCCCGCGCATCGATCGTGTTGATCACAATATTCGCTTTGTTAGCGCGGTCCATCAATCCACTGGTCTCGAGCTCCAACGTCGAAGGTATGAAGCCTGGCGAAACGAAAACCATAATGCGCTGTCCTGGCATGGTCGCCAGACGCCGCATCACATCTTCCATGTGCCGGTAGGCGTACTCCGTCGAGGAATCCTCCCGCCCCAGCACCATAATCGCGGTTGATTGGGCCATGGCTTGCGCGGCGGCCTTCTGTGTTTCGTCGCCTTGAAACGCGCACTGCACCGCGTCTTCCGTGCCTATAGCTAGCGCTTGTTGATCGCTTTGGTTCTGGATCAAGTCGGCCTGGTAATAACTGATATCCGGACAATCGTGCATGCCCTGGGTGGCGGAGCGAGGCTGTATCTCGAGCAGAGCCTTGCGCAATTGCTCGCGGTCACTGGTAAATTCCACGGTGAATTGGCCCGAGGTCGAATAGATGCCTATTCGATCGGAAGCCGCCAGCGCGTTAAAAAACTTGCTTGCCGCATTCCGCACAAACATAGCATCCGTGATATTGAGGTGCTGATCGTCGAACACCAGAGCAACAAACCGCTGGGGGAGCGCAGCCGCGGCGGCCTTCGCTGCGTCTGAATCGGCGGGAGCGTTTGCACCCGCGCTTGTCGTGGCGGCAATTAGATGCGATTCCGGCGTCTCGACGCTGAACGTGGAGATGATCTGCGGCCTGCGGTTGTCGGTGAGCTGGAAATCTTCCTTGTGCAGGTTTGGCACAACATTTCCCTTTTGGTCGCGCACCACCACGCGCACCAACACAAGGTTTACGCGCACTTTAAACGTCGGCGCCGTGTCGTGGCTGGAAACCTCCGCGGCGTCTTTCGAACTAGCTGTTTCCGATTTGGCAGGTTGCGCGGGAGCTTGCGCGCTGGGACTGGCAGCGGGGGCGGACGGCGGCGTTTGTGCCTGAACCGGGCTGCTCGCAAATGCAGCTAGCAACAACGCGCAGGCACACATAGAAATTAGCGCCAACGAGAACTTCGGTGGGTAGAACATCACCGTTCCTTCTCTGATCCGTATCCGCAGGCACCGCCGGCTCGGTGGGCAGCCGGCTCCACGGGGAACCTTAAGACGTTTCGCGTGAGACGACTATACGCTGTGGTTAATTTTTATGTCAACGCGTTTGCCTGCCGCCCGATACGCCGTCAGGCTCCAGACATCCTGTGCATCATCGCGCCGCAAAACGTAACGGTCGCCGTCTTCCGCAAGCACGCGAAAGTAGGTGGCTCCCGGCGAGTACCAGCAATCCTCGACCATCGCAATCTCCAGCGTCTTCGCCTCGAACACGATTCGCGTGGGCCGCTCCTCCGCCTGGCGGCCCGAATAACACTCGACGTGAACCAGGAACTCGTTCATGTCCATGGACCAAGATTTTCTGATAGGGGCGCGCCGCCGCGGTTCTCCGCCAGCTCCGCGTTCCACGCCGCCCCTAGAAATATAATCACCGCCGAAAGCTGCATCCAGATCATCAATCCGATGACCGCAGCCAGCCCGCCATAGACGACACTGTATGGCACGCGCCGCACATAAAAACCGAAAAGCACGTTTACCAGCCACCAAAGCGAGGTCGCGACCATCGCTCCCGGCAATACGCCCCTCAGGCTTTCTTCTTCGGGCCGTGCCAAGCGATAAATTACCGTCAGCGCGAGCATCGCCAGCACGATCGCCGCTGCGGGAAAGAAGATGGCCCACCATCCCTGCAGCCGATGATGCGCGCCCAATTCGGAAGCCAGCCAGTGCCGCAGAGGGCGACCCAGCACTCCGAGTATCGCCGCAGCGAGCAGCGGAGCAATTGTCACCAGCAGCAACACCAGTCCTCTGAGCTGCCGGTTCAGAAACCCCGGCGTTTCTTTGTCTCCATAGATTCGATGAATTCCTTCCATCAGAAGCCGCATCACTTGCGACCCGGCAAGCAGAGTCCCGCCCCATCCCACCAGAGCAACCTTCCATGCTTCCGGCCCGCGTTTCACCAGAAATTCGGACACAATGCCTTTGCTTCCCGGCGGCAAGAATTCGGTCAAGTCCCGGATGAGATCGAGCAGGCTGGTCTGTCCGCCGATGCGGGTAGTTGCGAAGCCAACGGCGATCAGCAGAGTCGGAAAAAATGCCAGAAACAAATTAAACGCGATGGCTTGCGAAATCATGCTGCAGCGAGGAAATACGCGCAACAGCGTCCTAAAAGAACGCTTCAGGTAGGATGCCTTCGGATTCATGCCGCGACATTATACGCATGGCGTCCATACAATGCCGTGTGGAGTTGGAAAGTCTTTGCGCGCGGAGAATCCGCGGCCGGCTGCTCGTTGAGGCCCCGCATTGGACGAGAAGCCGGAGCGCCACGCAACAGGAGCGTGAGCACAATTCTTACATGGTCAGTACGACACGGAATTGCGATTTTCCGCTCATCATTCGCGCGTAAGCTTCTTTGACTTTCTCAAGCGGGTAGCTTTCGATCATCGCCTTCACGCCGGTCAGCGCCGCGAACCGCAGCGTATCCTCGGAGTCCGTCGGTATTCCCGACGCCCATCCTTGGATACTCTTGGCGCCCATGATGAATTGCACGGGCGACAACTCGATCGGGTCTGTCGAAGCTCCCACAACAAGCAGTTTCCCGCCGGGAGCCAGCCCATTGAAAATGGCGGTCATCGGCTTTGCGCTTGGCACCGTGGTCAGAATCACCTTCGCACCGCCCAGCTTCTGCAATTCGGCGACGGCATCGGCCGCTCCGCTATCGATGAAAACGTGCGCGCCGAGTTTCTTCGCCAATGCTTCCGAGTCTTTGCCACGGCTGATGGCCGCGACGCGATAGCCAAACTTGTTTGCGAACTGCACTCCCAAATGCCCGAGCCCGCCGATTCCCTGGATTGCCACCAAGTCTCCGGGCATGGCGCCGCTATGGCGAAGCGCATTGAACGTTGTGATTCCGGCACAAAGCAGCGGGGCCGCCTCGGCCGGATCCAGCGACTCCGGCATGCTCGCCACCGCCTCGACCGGTGCCACCATGTATTCCGCGTAGCCGCCGTCGTACGTGAATCCTGTGATTTTCCCGGCCACGCAATTCCCAAAATCGCCTCGCCGACACGCCAGACACGTCCCATCCTGGCCTCCGTGCCAGCCCACTCCCACGCGCTGCCCCTTCTTCCACGTCGTCACACCTGCGCCCACTTCATCGATGGTTCCAGCAATTTCATGCCCCGGCGAGCGCGGGTAGGTCACTCCTGGCCATACACCGTCCTTCACCATGTGATCGCTGAAACAGATTCCGCACGCATGCACTCGAATCCGCACCTGTCCGGCGCCGGGCTGGGGTATTTCTCTCTCCACAATCTCAAAGTCGGCGCCCGGTTTCGGCACGATCGCTACCTTCATTTTCGGCATGGCTTATCTCCTGTTTTCCGTGTTTTTTCGCGAGTTCTGGTGTAACACGCCACCGCCTTTGATGCACGCGGAACACTCCGAGTTAGTTAAATTGCAAGAACCCTTGAACACAGCTCCCTGCTTGCCGCACGTCGCTCCGCGTCGTAAACTCGAACTGCCAACAACATGCTTTCGAGGAACTCTGATGACCACCCCTGCAAAACCCGCTCCATCCGCGACATCCCGCAGCGACGAAATTGTCGCCAAGCATAAGAAATACATCTGGCCTTCAGTCACGAACTATTATCAACACCCGCTCGTCGCCGACCACGCCGAAATGCAGCATGTATGGGACATCGAGGGCAGCAAGTACCTGGACTTTTTCGGCGGCATCCTCACCGTCTCCGTGGGCCACTGCAATCCAAAGGTCACCAGCAAAGTGGCAGCGCAAGTGAACCGCCTGCAGCACCTATCGACACTTTATCCCAATGAACAAATCGTCGCGCTCGCCGAAAAAATCGCTCAGATCACGCCCGGCAATTTGCAATCGAGCTTTTTTACGAGTTCCGGCAGCGAAGCGGACGAGGCCGCGATTATTTTGTCCCGCATGGCCACCGGCAGCTTTGATGTTGTCGCGTTGCGCCATGCGTATTCCGGCGGTTCCGCTCTCGCGCGCTCCGTCACCGCCCATTCGCCGTACCGCAGGGCAGGCGTCATCAGCGTTGGCATTTCGCACGCCGTCAATCCCTATTGTTATCGCTGCCCGCTGCACCTGAAATATCCCGAGTGCGAAGTCGCTTGCGCGGGCGACGTCGAAAACCTCATTCAGACTGGCACCAGCGGCCACATCGCTGCCTTCATCGCCGAGCCGATTCAGGGCGTCGGCGGCTTCATCACGCCGCCAAAGGAGTATTTCAAAATCGTCTTCAACATCGTCAAAAAATACGGCGGCCTATTTATTTCCGATGAAGTACAAACCGCTTGGGGCCGCACCGGCAAGAAATGGTTTGGCATCGAGCAGTGGGAAGTGATTCCGGACATGATTACGAGCGCAAAAGGCATGGCCAATGGCGCTCCCGTTGGACTTACCGTCACCACGCCGGAAATCGCCGCGGGCTTCCAGGGCATGAACATCTCGACGTTCGGCGGCAATCCCGTGACCTGCGCCGCGGCGCGCGCCACAATCGAAGTCATCGAGGAAGAGGACCTGCGCGAAAACGCGCACACCGTCGGCGCTTACTTCCGCGCGAAGCTGGAAGAGTTGCAGTCCAAACATCCGCTCATCGGCGATGTCCGCGGCATGGGTCTCATGCAAGCTCTCGAACTTGTGAAGGACCGCAAGACCAAAGAGCCGGCTCCCGCGGCCACAACGCAGGTCATGGAGCGTGCTCGCGAACACGGTCTGCTCATCGGCAAAGGCGGCCTTCTCGGCAACGTCCTCCGCCTCGCGCCCATGCTCAACACCACCAAGCCCGACGTCGATGAAGCCATTCGCATTCTCGATAAGTCGTTCAGCGAAGTCCCGAGTTGATGGCAAGCCTGCAAGCCGTTCTCGTTTCAATGCTGATTTTCTTCTCGGCGCTTCCGCAGGCTCCAGCTCCCGAAAAAAAGCTCTATTGGAAGCCGTTGCAGTTCGCGATTGTGCGTTTCAACGACCAAGCTCCGCAGTCGTGGAACATCTATCACGCTGAAAAACACAGCGTGCTCCTGATGAAACTTTGGAGGCGTTATTTGCTGCTGGACATCAAGGAGCAGGAAGTCTACGAAATCGATCCGCAAACGGTGAAGGCGCAAGGCGAGGGCGTCGAATGGTCGCTCTCCGATTTGCCCAGCGACCCGATTGAAACTTCCGAATGGAAAGCGCGTGACGCCGGCCTTGTCGAAACCATCCGATTTCGTTTCGGCAAGAATGGTCACTTTCTTGAGATCGAGCTGCCGCTAAAGCCAGACGGCAAGATCGCTTACTGACCTTGCGCTGCTCTCACCGCCGGTACACGCCGTAATACCAGGGCACGCCGAGCGCACCCGGCTCGACAGCCACAACAACCGTATCGCCAAGCTGAAACCGGTCAAAGTCATCCAAGTCCACGGCCAGCCGCTCGACTTGCTGTTGCTGGCCGGTTCGCCACGAACGCACGACCAATCGCCGGCTGCCTCGCACGATGCCCTTCATATTGAACTTGCTCACCACGACGGTCGGGTAGTACGCCAGGTCTTTCTGCGAGTCCAGCCGGCCATTCACGAAGAGCGTCGCCGCCAGGATCCATGGCAGCGGGATGAATCCCGCGTAAATGCGTTTGAGCACTTCGATCTCTTTGTGCTGCCGCGCCCGGTTTTCCAGAATCACAGCGATGGCCAGCGCCAGAAAAAATAGGATTCCGAAGAACACCAGCATCCAATCCAGATCTAGCGGAGGATAGATTTGGCTCACGTAGGGAAACGCCAGCGAGCCCACGAGAAAAATCGCGGTTTTCGTTACCAGCCGCCGCCGGAACACAAGCTCCGCGGCCATCGATGTCAATCCGCAGGCGGGACATTGGTCCGCCGTGCGCGGTGAACCGCAATCAACGCATCTTGTCATGCGATCACAAAAGCCATGCCAGTAAAAGGAACCATGCTCCAGTTCGTGCGAAACGCGGAGTTCTGACAAGTCCGTGCCGCCGCAAGCATAGTATAAGACGAGCTCAGGAACCTGTCTTGGAAAGTGAAGCGAGAAGATCTTTGTACTGCTGTTCGTTCTGTTCTTCGGAAAGCTTGACCGAAACGCCCATTCCCCGTCCGGGTTCGATGCGCTTCACGGAACAATCCAACTTCACCGGCCGGTCCAACACCAGGCGCGCCGTAAACCCCGCTCCGAGCCACAAGGGATCAGGCGACTCGATGAACATTCCATTCGAGCTGATATCGCGCGTGCTCGCGCGCAAGATTGCGGATCCCCACTCGATCTCAAGAGTGGCCCGAAACGCATACCTCTGCGCCCACCTGCGTTCGGCACGCCGTGACACGTGGTCCCCACTGCCCATTGACCTGGTTCCCCCCTGCCAAGGATCCCAAGGTGCGGCGCAAGAGCCAGCCCGCCGCGCGACTATTTTGAGCATACGCCTGTTAAACGCACTCTCCTACGACGCCGCTTGCCGATGTTTTGTTCCTGGCAATCCGGGCCATCGCGGCGATCGTCATTCAGCGCGCGTGTTGAAGCTTCGCGCCAGGGTCTGCGGCGAAACGCAAGATTTATTCCTCGTTAGTCGCAGCTGGCGGTTCGGGGACGTTTTCCTTCTCGCCGAATTTCTCTCCAGCTCGAATTCGCCGCTGCACTTCCGCTTGCAAATACTTGCGCAGACTCTCCGAAACGATTCCCGGTGAGGCTAGCTCTCGCAAATCGGAAACGGTTAGCTCCGGCAAATACGCAAGCACGGCGCTCAGCGGCGACAAAGGATGCCGCACGAGCGCGAGCCGCACGTTGTAACTGATCGACCATTTGCGATGCTGGGCGATGGCCGACAAAACGACCGGCGGCAGCTTTTCGCGCGACAGCACGCGCAGCACCTGCGCTTCGGTCAAATGCCCATTGTCCAGCACGATGGCGACAATTTGCGCGTGCCCTTCCGCCAGCAACGCTCCCGCGAGCCGCCCGGGTCCGCGTCGAGCCAGAGTGATCTTTTGTCCCAGCGGAAGTTGCGGCACCCGCGCAATCAACTGATCTTCCGCGTTCAGCTTCAATTCCGTGGGAATCCCCGGCAAGAGCGTCAGCTGCACGAGGTCCATGAGGTAAAGATCGCGCAACAGCCTCAGCGTAACGAGCCTCGGCGTTCGCGGATGAAACGCCAGCGCCCGCTTCACGCGATACGCCTTCAGCATCGGCTTTCGCCGCGCCACTTCCTCCAGAATCTCCGCTGGCAGGTTTTTTCGCTCGAGGAGGATGCAAAGCTGCGATTCGTCGAGCGCGGGATTATCGAGCAGCGCCAGCAAGACATCCGTACTCGGATGATGGAGCAGCGCGGCTAACTCGTCGCCCGTCGCTGCGAGCGCGTACTCCAGATTTTTTTCAGCCCCAGCCATCTCAACGCCCTAATGAATTTCCGCCAGCAGCATCTTCGTCCGTCGCACCGCCCGGCGATACCAGATTCAACGCCAGCCGCGCCGCCGCTTCCGCCGGAGACATGCGCAGCTCTCCAAGTTCCGCCAGCGGAAACAGATTGCGCAGCCGTTCGTCGATCTGCGCATCCAAAAACTTGCATCGTCCCATCACTCCGCCCATCTTCGCCAGAAACAATTTCGTTTCGCGCAGCTTCAGACGTTCCGCAAGATTGTCAGCCAGCATCGCGAGATCGAACGCAGCCGCTCGCAAAATGCCTTGCGCCGAAGACTTGGCGGCCGCTCCCACGGAAGACTCGTACGAATCCGCCAAAGCTGCCACCACCGAAAACAGCCGCGGAAAAACTTCGTCCGAAGCGGCTTGCGCTCGCGCCTTCACTCCGGACCAATCCGCGCAACCAACCTCGCGCAAGAGCCGCTGCCCGAGCACCGAATCCGCGCCCGTGCGGTCGTTTTCGTGCATCGCCGCCAACACCGCGCGCCGTCCAATGTCGTACGCGCTACCCTCGTCCCCGATTTGCGAACCATAGCCTCCCGCACGCGCCGTTTCGCCCGCCGCATTCCGCCCAACTGCGAACGAACCAGTCCCCGCCAACAAAACAATCGCTGGTCCATCGCCGGCGGCCGCCAGCGCAAGGTCGAGGTCCGTGCAAATCAGCACCTTTGATTGTGAAAACTCTCCCGCGAAGAGAGCGCGAATTTTTTCAGCGGACTCCGCCGGTCCCGCGCCCGCCAGCCCCGCGCAAATAGCGCTCGCCGCTGCGTCTGCCGGTAGGACGGCTTGCGTGATCGCCTGCCGCGCCGCTTCGCGAATCGAAGAGATCGCCGCGCCGAATCCCACGCGCAGCGGATTCGATGGCCCGCCTTGCGATCGAGCCAGGATTTTCCGGGACTCGTCCATCAGGACGCAGTCGGTCTTCGTGCCCCCGCCATCGAACCCCAGAACAAAGCGCATGCAAAAAGAATAAGCGAGAACTGCGCTCATTGCATTGCCCACGGCAAAACAAGTGTGCAATCGTGCGCCACTCCGGTCAATGCCGACACAACTTCACCGCTCGCACGCGCCCTTCCGCACTACGCACTCATTTCTTGACCTCCGTCGTACCTGCCACTATTCTCGGTGCTCTTCTCGAACGCGCGGAAAACGCGCGTTCCAATTTCTTAGCGCCGGGAGATTGCAGCCGGGCAGCCTGAACTCCGCCCGCAACAGCGTCGCACATCGCTAATGCGCATCCATCCGCTCGATCTGGCCATCGTCATCGCCTATCTTCTCGCTGTCACCGCGCTGGGCATGCGCTTTCGCCGCAGCAAAAAAGAGATCGCCTCCAGCGACCGCGAATCCGTCAGCCTCGATTATTTTCTTGGCGGCAAAACGGCGCCCTGGTGGGCCCTCGCGCTTTCCATCGTCGCCACGGAAACCTCCACGCTCACTATCATCGGCACGCCCGCCATCGCCTATAGCGGCAACATGACCTTCATTCAGCTGGTCATCGGCTATTTGATCGGCCGCATCCTTATCGTCCTGCTTCTCCTCCCAGGTTATTTTCGCGGCCAGTTTTTGACAGCTTACGCACTCATCGAAAATCGCTTCGGCGAAAAAATGCGCGCCGTCGCTGCCAGCACCTTTCTCGTCACGCGCGCCATCGCCGAAGGCGTCCGCGTTTCCGCCATCGCTCTCGTTGTGAGCGTCGTCCTCGGCACGTCCGAACACCTCGCCGTCGTCATCGTCATCGCGCTCACCATCCTCTACACCTTCGAAGGCGGTATGAAAGCCGTCATTTGGACCGACGTCGCGCAACTCCTGCTCTATCTTTCCGGCAGCGCGTTCACGTTTTGGATTTTGCTGCACCGCATTCCCGGCGGCTGGCCCGAAGTGACCCACGTTGCCGCTGCCGCCGGCAACAAACTCCAGTGGCTCGATTTCTCCTTCCGTCTCGCCACCAAATACACTTTCTGGTCCGGCCTCATCGGCGGCGCGTTCCTCACCATGGCCAGCCACGGCACGGACCAAACCATCGTGCAAAGGCTTCTCGCCGCGCGCAATGAAAAGGACAGCCGCTGGGCGCTGCTCGCCAGCGGCGTCATCGTCCTAGTCCAGTTCACGCTTTTTCTTCTCGTCGGCGTTTTGCTCTACGTCTTCTCGCAGCACACTCCTCTCCTCGCTCCCGGCGCCCGCACCGACAGCATTCTTCCGATGTTCCTCGTCCGCGAAATGCCAACGGGCCTCGCCGGGCTTCTTCTGGCTTCCATCGTCGCCGTCGCCATGTCCAACGCCAGCGGCTCCCTCAACTCGCTCGCCGCCTCCAGCGTTCTCGATTTCTCAAAGCTCCGCGGCCGCCATGCCGGTTCCACGCAATTCCTGCGCCTCTCGCGCCGCATGACGCTCGTCTGGGGTCTTATTTTGATGGGCTTCGGATTCATAAGCTGGGGTCCGCTGCTTGAAGCCGGCCTCACGGTCGCTTCTCTTCCCTTCGGCAGCTTGCTCGGACTTTTTCTGCTCGGCACGCTCGACAGGAAAGCCAACGCCTTCGGCGCACTCGCCGGAATGTTTTTTGGCCTCGCTGTTATCCTCTGCGTCTGGCGCTATACCACTGTGGCCTTTACGTGGTACGTCTTGATTGGCGCGGCGATAACGTTCGTGGTCGGGAGCGCCATAAGCCGCGTGCGAAAAGATAAACTCGCACCGGCCTGAAATTTTTGTGCGCGCACTGTGGGGGAACAATATATCGTGCCCCTACGGCTGATGCGGCATTCGTCGTACTAAACTTCGAGCGGGGGCTCATGCCTGAAAAGCGTCTAGAACTCGTTCGCGGCCTCGGTGCCTGGGCTTCCGCCGCCATCGTCGTCGGCACGATGATCGGCACCGGAATTTTCCTGAAGCCCGCCGAAATGGCCCGCGAAGGCCGCACTGTTTCCATTGTTTTCGCGGCGTGGATCGTCGGCGCGATTCTTTCTCTCTTCGGCGCTCTCTCCTTCGCCGAACTAGGCGCGGCCATTCCCGAAGCCGGCGCCGAATACGCCTATCTCCGCCGCGGTTTCGGCCCTGCCTGGGGATTTCTTTTCGGCTGGACGCATTCCATCGTGGGCCGTCCCAGCTCGCTCGCTTCCATCGCCGCCGGGCTTATGCGCTTCATGAGCTTTCTCATTCCCGCCGTCGCCGCCCCCATTTTCACGGTCCACCTTGCCGTGCCGGGCCTGACCGGCTGGATCAAACCCTACGATTTCGTTTTCACGTGGGCGCAGCCCCTCGCCGTCTGCTGGCTCATCTTGATGACCGTCATCAACTATCTCGGCGTAAAGCTCGGCGGCGCCGTCCAGGTTTTTCTCACGGCGATCAAGATCATCTCCGTGGCAATCGTCATCGGCGTCGCTTTCTTCGCACCCGCAGGCGCTCCTCATGCTCCCGACCCGCTCTGGCCTTCGTCCTTTAACGGCGCTACGCTGGGCGCTTTTTTCGCGGCGCTCGCCGCGGCGCTCTGGGCCTATGACGGCTGGGAAGATTTAAATCTCGTTGGTTCCGAAATCGAAAATCCGCAGCGCAATTTTCCGCGCGCGCTCGTCGGAGGCGTGGCCTTTGTCGCGATTGTTTATTTTCTGTTCAGCGCGGCTTGCTTGAAGGTCCTTCCGTTCTCGTTCGTCGCCTCTTCGCCGCACATCGCGTCCGACGTCGTGCAGCACGTGGCCGGCTCAGGCGCGGCCGCTTGGATCACCGTCGCCATGGTCATCAGCGCGCTCGGTTCGATGAACTCTTCCGTCCTCAGCGGCGCGCGGCCCTATTACGCGATGGCCCGCGACGGCATCTTCTTCAAAATCGCCGACGGTGTTCATCCCAAGTACCGCACGCCCGCTCGCGCGCTGATTTTTCAAGGCGTACTCACCAGTCTCATGGCGCTCACCGGCACGTTCGAAGAACTCACCAATCTTTTCATCTTCGCCGGATGGATTTTCTACGGTCTCGCCGTCGTCGCGCTCTTCCGGCTTCGCTACACCGAGCCCGATATGCCGCGCCCTTATCGCTGCTGGGGCTATCCGTGGGTTCCCGGCCTTTTCGTCATCGGCGCGCTCGCCCTTACGTTCAATATCTGGCTCGAGCGCCCCGGCCGCTCCTCCATCGGCATCCTCCTCATCCTCGCCGGCCTTCCCTTCTACCGCTATTGGAGCCGAAAGATTTCAGCGGCTGACGACACGTCGAGAGCCTAGACCGCGCACAAGCAGGAGTTGCGCAGGCAGGCCACCCGCAAGAAGAGCCGCTATCGGAATCAAGACCCAGCCGAGCAAAGCCAATACGAGAGCCATCGGCGCAATGCTGTGCGCAATGTAGTGGTCAAAGATGAGGCTGACCGGGAGGACCACCACGATCGATGCGAGAAACGGCAGAGCAGAAAAAATCGTCGAGAGAAAGATCGCACGCCCGGAGCCGCCCGCGCGATAGGAAAGATAGGCGCCCACCGCTCCGACAAACGGCAAGGAAAGCAACCAGGGAATAGAAATCAATTCGACAGGAGGATGGCCCCACGAGATAACCCAGGGCTTGGGGCCGTAAATCTCAGTCAACACGAGAAAAATCGTCGACAAGAACAAGGTCGCGAACCCTGGAAGCCAAAACTGCCTGACGCGATTCGACATGATGTTCTCCTTCCTTCGGGCAATCTGAATTTTCCGCCGGAGGTCTTGCCAATCCTTCACTTGCAACAGAGTGCAAGCGACGGCGGCCTCTTCCTTCAATCCTTGCCGCCGTAGCTCCTCAAAGTTTTCCTCTAGATGGGCGGCGAGCTCCGCGATGACTTCGCCCCTCTCATCCTGCTCAAGAAAAAGACCAGCAAGCCGTTCGCGCACGAGCGCTTCCCAATCATGCATGGGACACCTTCGCCAGCCGCTTCAATGCGCGAAAAAGTTCGTCCCATTCTTTGCGAATCGGCGAGAGCTTCTTCTTCCCTTGAGGAGTGAGCCGGTAGCAGCGCCGCCTACGCCCTGTTTGGCTGGTCTCCCAGGCGCCGCGAATCCAGCCGCGTTCCTCCAGCCGGTACAGCAACGGGTAAAGCGAAGCCAGCGTGAATCGCAGCGAACCATGCGTCTGCTCTTCGATGCGCCGGGCCATCTCGTACCCATGCAGCGGGCCTTCTTCAAGCACGCTTAACACCACCAGTTCCGCTGTCCCGCGTTTTATCCCTGGAGTGATCATAAGCATCCTTCCGATGTATAGGAATACTATATATGAAGCCGTGCCATGTCAACAGTACGTAGGTACAGGTGTTCTTGCTGGGTGATTTCGAGGAATTAGGCCGAAGCTCGCAAGGACGATGGAAGGACGCCGGCGCGCACAGGAGCGATCGGCAATGTGACGCGCTCCGCTTCCGGGTTCACTGCAATCTCCGGTTGCATAATTTTTGCCAGCGCTTCAATCCCGCTGATAAGCCGCGGTCCTGGCCGCGAAAAATATCCACTTGCGTCCATTGCATACACGCGAGAGTTACGCACTGCGGGGATTTCGTTCCACTCTTCCGGAAAACTCATGGCCAGATATTCTTCGCGCGCTTGCTTCGCGCTGTAGCCGCACTGTGCAATCAACAAAATCTCCGGCGCAGCGCGCATCACGTCCTCGGCCGTCACGCGAAACGATGGCGTGCGCTTCCGGCCCAGCGCGTCCTTGCCACCCGCCATTTCGATCATTTCCGGAACCCAGTGCCCGGCCACGTAAAACGGCTGGAGCCATTCCAGAATCGCGACACGCGGGCGATGTTCGATCGCTTCCACTTGCGATTCAAGTTCCCCTAGCCGCGTTCCGATCTTCGTCAGCAGATCTTCGGCTTCATATCCACGGCAAGTCGCTTCGCCAACCCACAAGACATCGCGCCACACATCGCCCAAATCGAGCGGATTGAGGCACAGCACTTCCGGCCGCTCGTCCATCCGCGCCAGCATTCCCGCCAGGTCATCCGGAGAAGCTGCGCAAACCTGGCACAAATCCTGTGTGATGATCAAGTCTGGCCGCAGTTCCATGAGGGCGTCTGCATCCACGGAATACAGGCTTTCCCCGCGCGAAACGTATTCGCGCACCATACGGTCAATCTCGAGAGGGGGCGCGTCGTGCGGCAAACGCGAGTGAATAACCACGCGTTTCGTTCGCGCTTGCGGCGGAAAATCGCATTCGTGGCTGACGCCGACCACTTCCTTGTCGAATCCCAGCGCAAACAGGATTTCCGTCGCCGACGGCAGTAACGACACAATTCGCATCGGCTGACTCTACCACAAGAGAGATAGGTGTTGCGTGGCACAACTCGGCTGTAAGGAAGCTGACGCGAAATTATTGGTAAAGAAAATATTTCCGGCGCGTTTCGTCGTATTTCGCGAGCGCGTCCGACCAGCTCGCCACAATTTGCTCCGGTGGAACGCCATCTTCGAGTTGCTTGATGGTGTCGGCATTGCCAATCAGCGTAATCAACTTGGCGGGATCAAAGTTCGTGGGATACAGCTTGCGTAGAACGGTCGCGATTTCCAGGCCCGTTCGCACCGAGCGCACCGCCGCACGGTCCGTAATGCGAATGCTCACACCGCCGCAGCGCTGGCCCGCGTCCAATCCAGAAACCGGAATGAACGGCTGATCGGCAAAGTGCAATCCCGGCAGCCGACGCGCATTCAATTCCACGGCCACTGCCGTTCCATCCATCCACGGCGCGCCGAATTCTTCGAACGGCGTTTCCGTTCCTCGGCCGACCGAAACGCCCGCGCTTTGCAGAATCTCGATGCCCGGGTAAAGAATCGAGCCCTTGATCGTCAAGAGATTCGGCGAAGGAGGAACCCAGCGAATCCCCGTGCTCTCGAAAAAATAATTGCGGTGCCAGTTTTTCATCGAGATGACGTGCAAATCGCAGCCGATGTGATTCTCTCCGTTGAAGAACTGCGCGAGCTCTCCGATCGTCAGCGCGTAGCGAATTGGAATCGGGTAGTAGCCGACAAAATTCGTTTTGTCCGGATCCAGCATCGGCCCTTCGATGATGTCTCCGCCGAGCAAATTCGGCCGGTCCAGCACGTAAAACGCAATGTGATGCTTGGCTGCTTCTTCCATCGCGTAGGCCATCGTCACCGTGTACGTGTAAAAGCGCACGCCCGCATCCTGAATGTCGAAAACAAGCGTGTCGATTCCCGAAAGCATTTCGTCGGTGGGACGAAGCGATTCGCCATACAAGCTGTACGTCGGCAAGCCCGTTGTCGGATCCTTAGATGACGAGACTTTCTCGTCGGCGCGTCCGGAAATGCCGTGCTCGGGGCTGAACAGCGCAACCAGTTCGACGCCGGGGGCGTGATACAAGCGTTCAATGGTCGTGCGGCCTTCCGCATCGAGCCCCGTGTGATTTGTGATCAACCCGACGTGCTTGCCCCGCAGCGGCGCAAATTTCTCCGACTCCAATACATCGATTCCTGTCTGCACGCGAGCGACGCGGTGCGAGTGTTTTTTTACGGTGGCGTGTGCGGAAACGATGGGAACGAGAAAGAAGCAGAG
Organism: Candidatus Acidiferrum sp.; assembly: GCA_049641765.1. Lineage (GTDB taxonomy): Bacteria > Acidobacteriota > Terriglobia > Acidiferrales > UBA7541 > Acidiferrum. Next base: position 11,140 of record JBAQJX010000094.1, on the reverse strand, counting down.
TGTAATTGCCAGCTTGTTGCAGAGACCGCCGCGAGATTTTGGCAAAGCATTTCCTCCGTTGTGCGTCACCAATGATATTCTGGAACGCTTCGTTCGGCGCTTCGTTGTGAGCGTGAAGTGCGTGTGTTATATACAGGCGCAGGATCCGGACGAGAGCCGGGAGACCCACAACTGATGAAAGGACGCGCGAAAGGCGTTCTGCTGCTCATTCCTTTTGGTTTGTTCCTTCTTCTTATGGCCCACACGACGCGCAGTCAGAGCAAGGATTCCTCGAAAACTTCCGCGAAAGAAACGGCCGGCGCCACGAAAAGCCCGGCGGCGCAGAAGCCCGCGCGGAAACTATCTCCCGCGGCCGCGCAATGGGTGGAAACGACGCTTCGCAAAATGACGCTCGACGAAAAAGTCGGGCAGCTGCTTTTTACGACGTATCACGGAAGCTTCACGCCCAGCGACTCACCCGCTTATGCAGAGATGATGCGCGACGTGGAAACGTTGCACGTCGGCGGCTTCATCAACATCACGGAGCCTTCGCCGCTTGGCATCGTGAAAAGCCAGGCGTATCCGACGGCGGTGCTGACCAATCAGCTGCAATCGAAATCCAAGTTGCCGCTGCTGTTTGGCGCGGATTTCGAACGCGGCACGGCCATGCGTCTTGACGAAGGAACGTCTTTCCCGACGGCCATGGCGTTAGCCGCCGCCGGCAATCCGAAAGATGCGTACACGATGGGGAAAATCACGGCACTCGAAGCGCGTGCCGTCGGTATTCAGTGGATTTACGCGCCGGATTCCGACGTGAACAACAATCCGAACAATCCCATCATCAACACGCGCTCGTTTGGAGAGGACCCGCAAAAAGTCGCCGAGTACGTTTCTGAATTTGTGCGCGGCGCGCAGGAAAACGGCGCGCTCGCGACGGCGAAACATTTTCCGGGTCACGGCGATACCGCCGCGGATTCACATATCAACCTGCCCGTGATTCATGCGGATCGCGCTCGCCTCGAAAGTCTCGAGCTTGTTCCCTTCCGCGCTGCCATCGCCGCCGGCGCGGACAGCATCATGACCGGACACCTCTCGATTCCCGCGCTGGAGTCCGATCCGAACACGCCGGCCACGCTTTCTCCCAGCATCCTGACCGGACTTTTGCGCGACGAGCTCGGTTACCAAGGGCTGGTGATTACCGATGCGATGGACATGGGCGGAATCACTGTGCGCTTCGCGCCGGGCGACGCAGCGGTGCGCGCGTTCACGGCGGGAGCGGACGCGCTGCTGATGCCGCCGGTGCCGGATGCAGCGTTCGATGCGTTGAAGGACGCCGTGAAGTCCGGACGAATCTCGCGCGAGCGTCTCGACGCATCGGTGCGGCGCATTTTGCAGGCGAAGGCGCGGCTGGGTCTCTACAAAGAGCGGCTCGTGGACGTGAACGCGCTGAACAAAAACTTCGGCAAGGTGGAGTGGCAGAAAGAAGCGCAGGAGATTTCAGATCGCGGCGTCACTCTGTTGCGCGACACGCCGCACCGGTTGCCGCTCGACGGCACGAAGCCGACGCGGGCGCTGCTGGTTTCGCTCTACGCAGACCCGGAGCCGTATCCGGGCGAAGACCTGGAGCGAGAGTTGCGTTCGCGCGTGGACAGTCTCGTGGCGCTGCGAGCGGATACTCGATTTGTCAAAGCGGACACGTTGAAACTGCCCGCGCCGGATACCTACGACGTCGCGATTCTCGCGCTGTTCGTGCGCGCGAGCGACCGCAAAGGCAACGTGGATGTTCCCGCGGAGCAGGCTGCGTTCGCTGACAAGATCTACAAAAACGGAAAGCCGGTGATCACCATTGGATTTGGCAGCCCGTATGTGGTCGAGCGTTTTCCGCAAGCCGAAACATGGCTCGCCGCGTTCGGCATCAGCGACGTGGCGCAGATTTCCGCGGCACGCGCTCTCTTCGGCGAAATTCCCGTTCGCGGACACTTGCCCGTGACCGTGCCCGGAATGGACATGAACGCGGGATTTGGGATCGAAGTGCCCGCCGATCCGATGACGGTCGAGCCAATGGAAGTGCGCGCCGAAGCGAAGTTGCAGCCGGCTTACGACGTGATCGAAAAAGCGATTGCCGACAAAGCGTTTCCCGGCGCCACGCTCGCCGTGGGGTATAAAGACAAGGTGGCGCTGCACGCGTTCGGCACGCTGAGCTACGACGCGAAATCGCCGCAAGTGAATTTGCGTACGATGTACGACGTCGCATCGTTGACGAAAGTGATTGTGACGACGACGCTGGCCGAGAAGCTCGTCGAAGGAGACTTCCCTTCTCCGCTGCAACTGGACGCGCCGGTCGAGCGCTACTTGCCGGAATGGGCGACGGGTCCGCAACCGGAGTGGCGGCATCGCGTGACGGTGCGGCATTTGCTCACGCACACCTCGGGATTGCCGCCGTTCAAGGAGTACTGGCGCAATTCCAAAGGCAAAGACGACACGCTGCGGATGATCTTCGCCGAACCGCTCGAATCCGAGCCGGGGACCAAGATGGTTTATTCCGACCTCGGAATTATCTTGATGGGCGAAATTATCGAGCGTTTGACGGGACAAACGCTGGACGAACTCGCGAAAGAATATATTTTCGGGCCGTTGGGAATGAAGGATTCCATGTACAAGCCGCCAAAACGGCTTTGGCCTTCGATTGCGCCAACCGAGTTTGATGCGCGATTCCGCCACCGGCTGATTCAAGGCGAAGTGCATGACGAAAACGCGTTTGCCATGGGCGGCGTTTCGGGACACGCAGGCGTTTTCAGCACGGTGCCGGATCTGGCGGCGTTTTGCCAGATGCTGCTCAACGGCGGAGTGTACGGGCATCAGCGGATTTTGAAACGAGCAACGATCGAGCAGTTCACAGCTCCTGAGGAGCTTGCGAAAGGCACGCGAACGCTTGGATGGGTCGTGCCCACCGAAGGCAGCTCAAGCGGGCATTACTTTTCGCCACACAGCTTTGGACACACGGGCTTTACGGGAACTTCGATCTGGATCGACCCGGACCGGCAAGTCTTTGTGGTGTTCCTGACGAATCGAGTCAATCCAACGCGGGACAATCACAAGATTGCCGAAGTGCGGCCGGCTCTGCACGACGCGGTGATGCAAGCGCTGGGATTCGGCGCGGCGGCAACCCAGAAATGAACCGTGATCTGTAATCCACTCTTTGCGGCCACCGTATGCGTAGCCGCGATTCCCGCTGTTCCCACTGGCATTCAGAACTTCCAAAATGCAGGAGTGCAACATGATTGAACTGCCTGGACGACGATCCTTTCTGCAGATCTCGTTTTTGCAAGCGGCCATTACGGCGTTTCCGATGGCCGCGCTGGCGCAGGAAGCCGAGGCTCCGACGCCCGCCAAAGCCATCTGCGTGAAGCATGGCACGGACCGGTTTAACGAGGCGCTGACACTTGGCGGCGCCAACACGTACGCCTGCAAGGTTTCAACGAAAGATACGAACGGCGCGCTCTTCCTCCTGGAGGAGAAGAATCTGCGAAAAGGCGGACCGCCACGGCACGTGCATCACAGCCAGGACGAATGGTTCTACGTTCTCGAGGGCGAATTCATCGCCGAGGTAGGCACCGAGAAATTCCGGCTGGAGCCAGGCGATTCGCTGTTCGCTCCACGAAGAGTTCCCCATGCGTTCGCACGCGTCGGAGAAAGCGATGGACGATTGCTCATCGGCTTCCAACCCGCCGGCGAGATGGAGCATTTCTTTCACGAGATTGCGAGGATGCCCGACCACGCGAAAGACGAAAAGCTGTATCGAGCGTGCGGCATGGAATTGCTTGGACCTCCGCTGTCTGTGGATTGAAAGCGCCGCACACTGCCCAACTGCCCGCCGCATTTTCCGCTGAACATTCTAGTAACTTATGCTATGATGTCTTTCAGGTAAAAGTGCGGAATCGCCCGGAGCGGCCTCAGGCCGCTTTTTTCTTTTGTGCCCCCAGAAATTGAACAATCGCACCACCATCGCGCCCCCGCTCTGGCCTGCGAGTCGCAAGACGCTAAACACCTTTAGAATGAACACTTAAAGATTTGATAGAAAAGATAGCAACTTTAACTATCTTTAGAATCAACACTTACAGGAAAACAGGGGGAGCGGCTGCGCAAGTCGGTCCGGTATGTGCACTCTTCGCAACACGCAGGAAATCCCGCAACTCCCATGCTGCCAATCGTTTACTTCATAACTTGCGGACACCCCAGGGATGGGGTCAATGGTACAGGCGGAGCACATCCCGACCCGGTCGGGACTCTGGTCGCTTTCATCCCCTTTAGAATCAACACTTACCCCGCCGTCGGCAACTGTTGCACCCAAACGACTTACAAAAACCCTAAATCTCGCAGATGCAACACTTACAAAAAACAGGGGGGTGCCAGCCCATCTAGTCCAAAACCCCCAGCGTAACTTCCGGCCCGCTGGTCCTCCGGAATCGTTCGTCTTCCGGAAGTGTCCAATGGGGAATGAGCGCTATTGATCTCTCGACTGCAGTTGCTTCCAGCCGTTGCCTTGCGAGAAGAGCTTCAGGGGCTCGGGCGAGGTTTTTTGGGATAGCTCCTTGGTCTTGTGGGGCGAGGCATGTGGAACCATTGCGAAGGAATCTACGACAAGGAAGTATTTTGTCGCAAATCTAGGGCGGCTTGGGCTAGGTCGGCGGGCTTGCCGAGGTCGCGCCAGTAGGATGTGTCGGCGCGGAAGGCGAGGATTCTTTGGGATTGGGAGGAGAGGCGGAGGTAGGAGTCGATGATAGAGAACACGGGAGCGGATTCGGTGAGCATGGGGAGGAGGCGGGGGGAGAGGACGTGGATGCCGGTGAAGGCGAGGGGGAGGAGTGGAGAGGGATTTTGGGACGGAGGAAGTGGCGAGTCGCTAGTGGCTAGAGGCGAGTGAGGATTCTGGGCATTCGATGAGGCAGAAGAGAGATTTCTCGCTTCGCTCGAAATGACGGTGGGGTGCGAGCTCGAAATGACGGTATCCGTGTTGTGAATGCGGCGGCCGGAGAGTTGGAGAGCGTTGTTGAAGAGGAGTTGGCGGGAGGATTCGCGGGATTGGACGGCGAGGGTAGCGAGGGCTTGATGATCTTTGTGAAATTGCAGCATGGCATTAAGGTCGATGTTGCTGATGACGTCGACGTTGTGGAGGACAAACGCTTCGTCGAGATGGGAGGCGTCTTTGAGGAAAAACCAAGAGGCTTTTTTCAGGCCGCCGCCGGTGTCGAGAAGCAGATCGTCTTCGCGGGATAATTCGATGCGGAAACCGAAATTGTTTTTGGATTTGAGATAGTCGGCGACTTGATCGGCAAAGTGGTGAACGTTGACGATAAATTCGTCGACGCCGAAAGAGGCGAGTCGGGCGATGGTGATTTCGAGGAGCGTGCGGCCGTTCAGCTCGACGAGCGCTTTGGGGCGGTCGTTCGTGAGAGGGCGCAGACGCGTGCCCAAACCCGCAGCCAGAATCATCGCTTTCATTTGCGGAGGTTTTCGAGGCCGATGTGGCGGAGGCGCACATCGATGCCGGGGCGGTTGCGAAGCCGCTTGGCTAATTGTTCAGCGAGATAAACGGAGCGGTGCTGGCCGCCAGTGCAGCCGAAGGAGACCATCAGATTCTTGAAGCCGCGGGATTGGTAGCTGGCAATGCTGGCGTCGACCAGCGAAAGGACGCTGGCGAGAAACTGGTGGACGCTTTCCTGCTGGTTGAGATAGTCGATGACGGGAGCGTCCTGGCCGGTAAGGGATTTGAAGCGTTCTTCGCGGCCGGGATTGGGAAGGCTGCGGCCGTCGAAAACGAAGCCGCCGCCGTTGCCGGTTTCGTCTTGCGGCAAACCCTGGTGAAAAGAAAAACTGAAAACGCGGACGACGAGATTGTCGGCGTCGCTGGCAAGACTTTGCAATTTTTCGGAGGCGAGCATGCCTTGAAACGCGGCCATCAATGAGGGGAGCGCGATGGGCAGCTCGGCGTGATGCAAGAGCCAGCGAAGGTTTTTGAGAGCGTAAGGAACGCTTTGGAGGAAATGGGCTTTGCGTTCGTAGAAGCCGCGGAAACCGTAGGCGCCAAGCGCCTGCATGATGCGGACGTAAACGTAAGCGTAGTAATAGCGTAGAAACGCTTCGCGATCGACGGGAATGTAGTTGGCAAGCGCGCGAAGATAGTCGTAAAGAAACTGTTGGCGAAGCTCGGGAGGAAGATCGGCCTTGGCGTCGTAGAGGAGAGAAGCGACATCGTATTGCAGCGCGCCCTTGCGGCCGCCCTGATAGTCGAGGAAATAAGGCTGGCCGTCGCGGAGCATGACGTTGCGCGACTGAAAATCGCGATAGAGAAAATAGTCGCGCGGGGCGCTCAGAAGAAGATCGGTGAGGCGGCTGAAATCGTCTTCGAGAGACTGCTCGTTGAAGGGGATGCCGGCGAGACGGAGAAAATAGTATTTGAAATAGTTGAGGTCCCAGGCGATGGACTGGCGATCGAAGCTGGAGATGGGATAACAGACGCTATAGTCGAGGTCGCGAGCAGCTTCGACTTGAAAGCGCGGGAGCACGGCGACGACTTTTCGGTAGGCGTCAACAACGGAAGGAGCGATCGTGGCGCCAGTGCGATTCTTCGAGAGAAATTCAAAGAGCGTGGTGTCGCCGAGATCCTCCTCGAGATAAGCACCGTGATCGAGATCTTCGGCGTAGATTTCCGGAACGGGAAGGCCGTGGCGGCGAAAATGTTTGGAGAAGGAGAGGAACGCTGCGTTTTCTTCGCGAACGTTGTAGAGAATGCCGATGGCGCTGCGGGCGCCCGCACTGAGACGAATGATCTTGCGCCCCGAGCCGCCGAGCTCGCCTTGAAGTGGAATGATGCGCTCGACAGGGGCGTGGAAGTGCTGTTCGAAGAGGGATTTTAGGACGTCAATGGACATACGACTTCTAACATAGCCGATTTCGGGAAGGGAAATCTGGCTGACTGCTTGCCAGTGTGCCCAAAGGGCGTCTGCCAGGAAACTGCCTGGTGACGAAAGCGAAACTTATTGATGCGAAGTGTGCACAGCCAAGATTGGCTGTGCCACTGGATTCCGTATTGCGCGGATATAATTGACGGATGCCAAAGAACAAGAAGGATGAAAGAGGAACGGAGCAGCGACTGGCGGCTTCGAAAAAGCTGGACCGGATGAGCGCGCTCGAGATTGTGCGGCTGATGAACCGCGAAGACCGGAAAGTTGCGCTGGCTGTGGGGCGCAAGTTGCCGGCGATTGCGGCGGCAGTGGATGCGATTGTTGCGGCGATTCGGAAGGGCGGGCGGCTTTTCTATGTGGGCGCGGGAACGAGCGGGCGCATGGGCGTGCTCGATGCAGCGGAATGCCCGCCGACGTTTGGCGTTTCGCCGAAACTGGTGCAGGCGGTGATTGCGGGAGGAAAGCGTGCGATTACGCAAGCAGTGGAAGGCGCGGAAGATTTGGCCGGCAATGGGGAGCGGGATTTGCGGCGGCTGCGATTGACGAAGCGGGACGTCGTCGTAGGAATCGCGGCGAGCGGAACGACACCGTACGTGGTGGGAGCGCTGAAGTATGCGCGACGATTGAGGGCGGCGACGGTGGCATTGACGTCGAATTTGCGCGTGCCCGTGGGGCGAATCGCAAAGATCGTGATTGCGCCAGAGGTAGGGCCGGAAGTGCTGACGGGATCGACGAGATTGAAAGCAGGAACGTCGCAAAAGATGGTGCTGAACATGCTGAGTACCGGAGTGATGGTGAGGCTCGGGCATGCGTATGAAAACTTGATGATCGACATGCTGCTGACGAATGACAAGCTTGCGGACCGGGCGCTGCGTCTTTTGGCGGCGGGGAGCGGGAAAAGTGTGTCCACGGCGGAACACGCTTTGCGGGCGGGGGGACACGATATGCGCGTGGGACTGGTGATGTTGAAGTTGGGTGTGGATGCGAAAGAGGCAACGAGACGATTGAAAATGGCGCACGGAGATTTGCGGGCGGCGCTGGGCGAATAAGAATTTGATGTGGAGAACGCAGAGCAGAGCGAATGGATAAATTTTTAATTCGGGGCGGGAAGGCGCTGCGGGGGACGGTCGCGATCAGCGGGGCGAAGAACTCCGCGCTGCCGGTGATGGCTGCAGCATTGCTGACAGCCGAGAAAGTGGCCGTACACAACATTCCGAAAGTGCGCGACCTCGTAACGATGAGCAAATTGCTGGCGTTCATGGACGCAAAAGTTTCCGTTACGGAATTGCCCGCGAGCGACTACGTGATCGAGGCGCCGAAATTGAATCATGCGGAGGCGCCTTACGAATTGGTGAAGACCATGCGGGCCTCGATTTTGACGCTGGGCCCATTGATGGCGCGAAAAGGCATGGCGCGCGTGTCGCTGCCGGGAGGCTGCGCGATTGGGGCACGGCCGGTGGATTTGCACTTGAAGGCGCTGGAGAAAATGGGCGCGGAGATTGCGACGTCGCACGGATACATCGAAGCAAAGGTGCCGCAGAATGGGTCGAAAAGGCGGCGGCTGAAGGGCGCGCATATCGTGTTTGAGAAAATCACCGTGACGGGGACGGAAAATATCCTGATGGCGGCGACGCTGGCGGAAGGAGAGACGGTACTGGAAAACTGCGCGCGGGAGCCGGAGGTGACAGATCTCGTCGCCATGCTGCGGAAGATGGGCGCGCAGATCCAAGGCGACGGAACGGGAACGCTGCGGGTTCGCGGAGTTGGGGAGCTGCACGGAACAGAGCACACCGTCATTGCGGACCGGATCGAAACAGGAACGTTTCTCGTAGCGGGAGCGATCACGGGCGGCGATTTGACGATTACGAATTGCGACCCGGAGCATCAAGGCGCAGTGATCGCGGAGTTGCAAGCGGTGGGCGCGTGCATCGAGAGGATAAACAAAACAACGTTGCGCGTTCGCGGCGGCCACAAACTGCTGGCCGCGGACATGACGACGGAAGAATATCCGGGGTTTGCGACGGACATGCAGGCGCAGTACATGGCGCTGGCCACGCAGGCCGAGGGAACGTCCGCGATCAGCGAAACGATTTTCGAGAACCGATTTCTGCATGCGAGCGAAATGATCCGCATGGGCGCAAACATTTCGATTGAAGGGCGCAGGGCGGTGGTACGCGGGCCGGCGCAGTTGTCCGGGACGACCGTGCAAGCTTCGGATTTGCGCGCGAGCGCGGGGTTGGTCCTGGCGGGGCTGGTGGCGCAGGGAGAGACGGTGATCGAACGCGTGTACCACATCGACCGCGGGTATGAGGGGATTGTGGAGAAATTGCGCGCCGTCGGCGCGGAGATTGAGCGGGTTCACGCGCCAGCGTAGCAGCGCCGCCGATTAGACTAACGAAGAATTCCAAATTGATTCGTAGTGCATCGACATTCAGAAAAAGAAAAAAGTGCGTTGACAGGACGTGGCACGTGGCTAATAGTCCGCGGTTGGAGGTGTGCGAGATGCGAGAGCCAGGGCGATGTCTTAGCCGTCGGGAGATGATGCGGGCGATTGGCGCGGTGGGAGCCGCGACGGCGATAGGCGGATGGTTTGAAAGGGGCTGGGGCAAAACGCCAGAAACGGAGCCAGGGCTCGGCGGGCAGATGGAAAGCTTTACGGGGCCGGGAGCAAACGCGCACTGGAATTCAGTTGGGACGTACATTTCGGAGCCGCAGAAAGCGCCGCTGCTGATGCTGACGGACCGGCCGGTGCAACTGGAAACGCCGCGACATTACTTTGCGACGGCGTTTACGCCGAACGAGGCGTTTTATGTGCGCTGGCACCTGGACGGAATTCCGAACACCGTGGATCTGAAGGAATGGAGGCTGCGGATCGAAGGGAACGTCAACCGGCCGCTGGCCTATAGCCTTCCGGAGTTGATGCAGAAGTTCAGGGCGACTTCGGTGGCGGCGGTGAATCAGTGTTCGGGCAACAGCCGAAGCCGATTTCAGCCACGCTTGCCGGGCGGACAGTGGGGCAACGGTGCAATGGGAAACGCGATGTGGACGGGAGTGCGGCTGCGCGAGTTGCTGGAGGCGGCGGGAGTGAAAACGGGATCTGTACAGGCGCAATTTCAGGGGTTGGAGACAGGTTCGGGGCCAAAAGATATGGCGTCGGGACGGTTTCTGAAGTCGTTGGATTTGACGAACCCAGTGCTCGACGAATGCGTGGTGGCATACCTGATGAATGGCGAGCCGTTGCCGATGCTGAACGGGTTTCCTGTGCGCCTGGTAGTGCCAGGATATTTCGCAACGTATTGGATGAAATGCCTGACGTGGATACGTGTGCTGGAGAAGGCGGACGAGAATTTCTGGATGAAACCGGGGTACCGCGTTCCGGACACACCGCGGGGAAATACGTCGGCGGAGGAGGTGAAAGCCGGAAAAGTGAACATGGTGCCGATCACGCGGATGCCGGTTAGGTCCTTTATCGTGTCGCCGGATGGCGGGTCAAAGATTCCAGCCGGAATGAGCGTGACGCTGCGTGGGATTGCGTTCAGCGGGTACGGACGAGTGACGCGCGTGGAGATATCGGAGGACGACGGGAAGAATTGGTCGGCGGCGCGTATGGGAGACGACCACGGAGCGTATTCGTTTCGAACATGGGAAGCACCGTGGACACCGAAGGCGGCTGGAAAATATACGTTGGCCGTGCGAGCGACGGATGAAAAGGGCAACACACAAATGGATGAGCCGGTGTGGAATCCGGGCGGGTACTTGTGGAACAGGATTGAGAAACAAGAGTATGTAGCGGGCATCGCGGAGTGATGGGAGAGATGAACATGAACAGAAAAATGCTCCTCGTCGTTCTTTTTTGTTGTGGGTTCACCGCGCTGGCAGCCGTGGGGGTTTACGCGGAGTTGCAGAAGGGGCAGTACAAAGAGGCGACTCTCGGTCAATCGCAGCAAGCAGCGGCGAACGATCTGGCTCCTGACTCGGAATACGTTGGCAGATCTTATCCGCTGTATCCCCCGGAGATGGAAGCCGGTGACGGAAAGGCGGAAACCGAAGGCTACTGCAGCATGTGCCACAGCACGCGCTACATCACCATGCAGCCGCCCTTGCCACGAGCTACCTGGGAAGCGGAAGTGAACAAAATGAGGAAAACGTTCGGCGCGACAATTCCGGATGGGGCAACCACGAAGATTATTCGCTAT
>JBAQJX010000073.1:0-31175 GCA_049641765.1 Candidatus Acidiferrum sp. | reverse complement strand
GGAGTGGCAGTCGGCTCCGGCGACTCCGGGGCGGCTGGCGGGCCGAGTAGTTCCGCGATGAGGATGCCCGCAAGCACGAAGGTGGCGCCAAACAGGGCGCGGCCTCCCATTCTTTCCTTCAGCAAGACATAAGAGGTAACGGCGGCGAAGACGGGCTCGAGCGTGAAGAGAATGGCCGCGTGGCTCGAAGTGGTGAACTGCTGCGCCCAAAGCTGGACCGAAAAGGCTACGGCGGTGGCCAGAACCGCGCAGATGGCAATGCCGAGGACCGATTCGGCCTGCAAGCCAAAGTGAGCGGGCTGCAAGCCTGACACCGACGCGAAACCGGCGGCAAACGACGCTAGAACGGCACAGGCGGCGACCTGGAGCACGCTGAGCGCAGCAACCGAGTGCTGGCGAGTGTAATCTCCCACCAAGATGATATGCATCGCGTACAGGCCCGCAGCGACGAAAGTGAGTAGATCGCCACGATTGAGATTTGAAAGGCCTTCTGAAGGAACGGTAAGAAAATAAAGGCCGAAAACCGCGGCGGAGACGCCCGCATAAACCCACGGAGTAAGACGCCGGCCCCAGAAGATGCCGAGAAGCAAAGGGACCATGACAACACTGGAGCCGGTGACGAAGCCGGACTTGGCGGGAGTGGTGTATTGCAGACCGGCAGTTTGAAATGCGTAGCCACCGAACATAAAGAAGCCAAGTGCCAAACCAGCAAGGACCTCTTCCCTTTTGAGCGTTCGAAAAATGTGCGGACGAAAGACGGCCATCAAGACTGCGGCAAGAGTAAAACGAGCCGCCAAGAAAATGAAGACGGAAGAGTAGCTGAGGGAGTCCTTGACGACGACAAAGGTCGCTCCCCAAAGAAGGCTGCAAAAGGCGAGAGCGAGGTCGGCACGGATGCGTTTGGTCATGGCACGAGCCGCTTCGAGGAAGCGAGCGGAAAAGTTGTTTGCGCGGGACCGGTAATCAGAAGCGAGACCGCACGGCGCGAGAATTACTTAGCACGAAATTTGCGTGAGACTTCCTCACTTTCGGCCCGTGGAAAAATCTTGGAATGAGAAAAAGAAAACGGGGAAGGCCGATGTGGCCTTCCCCGTTCTTGCGACGAGAATGTCTCGCCGGAAGAGGTTAGAAGTTGACCCTCAACCCGAACTGCAGCTGCCGGGGGTCATTGCCCTGCTGGTTGACCACGCCGAATTCGGTCACGCCTCCTGAGGGATTGAGACTCGGATTGAAGAATACAGGATGATTGAACATGTTATGAGCAACGAACTGGAACTCGGTGTTAACCCGTTCCCAGATCTTGATGTTCTTCGTCACTCTCACGTCCATGTTCCAATATGGCAACCCGCGGATTACAGAGCCGTTGCCGCCAGTCCCGGCATCCAAGCCCAGGATCGGGTTACGAACCGTCGCGAGGAGGGCGGACGGATTGGAGAAGATGTTGAGCGACCCGGCAACACCGGTGTTGTTGTAGAGGCCGGAGCCATACGGATGGGCTCCGGTGAAAATGCACTGCTCGTTGTCGAAGTAGCTATTACCATCCCCCGAGCCGAAGGACTGGGCGTCGGTATTGGTGTTGCAATAGACCGGCGATCCGCTGCCAGCCGCGAAGATGGGCGCTATCGACCAGCCACCCGCGATGTGGCCAAGGAAGCCCTGCTGCGACTTGTAGTATGGATCATCAATCAGGGCATACATGTTGAAGACGAACTTACGATCGAAGCCCTGCACGCCATACATGTTCTGGAGGTTGAAGGGATCGTTCGCAGTGTACTCGCTGGAGGCTTGAACAACAGCGCCGGTACCCAAGGCTTTGCTGTAGGTAAAGTTCTCCCCAAGGGTCACATTGTGCCAATTGTTCACCTTGAGGGAAACGAAACCTGCGTTGTAGTTTCCATAGCCGATGCTCATATTGTCGGCGATGCCGGAGGTTGCCTGCCCGCCGGAGCCGAATGCGGACCCAGTAATTGGGGTGTTCATCATGCTGCGCGGAAAATTGAAGTTGCCGTTGTCGAGATCGCTCCACAAGTTCCAGACGCTCTGCGTAAGCAAATTCCCCTTGTTAACTCCCTCGTTATAGACGACGGCTGCTGTGCAACTGGAGAACCCGTTGCAATAGCCGGTACCTGCTAACGCAGTCTCGAAGAAGGGCTGAGGAGCAAAGGTGTTCGCATACGCCATCTGCTGGGCCGGAGTAACCGAAGTCCCACGGGGTATCGCGGCACCGCAGGCAGCGTAAGACGTCGCGCAGCCTAGCTGAGTTTCAACGGCCGCGTAGGCTTTGGCGAATTGCTGTCCACCCAAAGTCATCATGTATGGGACGGCGTTGAGGTTAATGGGCTGATATTCGTGAGTGATTCTGCGACCAATATAACCCACTTCGAGGAGGATCTTGCTGGTTACCTGGCGCTGAATGGTCAAGTCGAACGAATCCACGACGTTAGGCCGGAAATTCGGATCCAAGGCTTCAGCCGCGCCTGCCGCAACAGCGTTGTAGCCCGGGAAAGTCGGCTGAGGAAGCGTCGGGGCGGCCGCTGGAATTGGAGCATCGTTGCCGTCCACGCCAATCCGGAAGGCATTAGCAATGGTGGGGCTAGTTGAGCCGCAGAACGGCGTGCCGCCCGGGGTCGTCGGCATCATGTTGTTCGTGCACTGAACCGCCTGGATAAGGCCGTCGCCCAACAACGGCACGAGGACGAGGTCGACACCATTGAGACGTCCATAGACACGGCTATATCCGCCGCGTACGACGCTTTTGCCGGCACCGAAAAGTTTGCCAAGTACTCCGTCGGTGTAGTTCGGATTCCAAGCTGCCGCAACGCGCGGGCTGAAGGAACCATAGAAAGGGTTGTAGGGATACTTCTGGCCATTGCCGGTGTTGCCGACGAGATCAAAACCAAGCTCTGGGTTGTAAACCTGGCCGTCCAACGCGGCAGTTTCGCGCTGCTTGAGGTAGGTCAGGCCGCTAACATCCTGTCCGTTTGCATCGACGAGTTCGATCTGTCTGCCATCGGCTTCCGTCGGTGGCATCTCGAGAGTCCAGCCCAGACCGTAGGTCAAAGTAAAGGAAGGCTTCAGGTGCCAGGAATCACTCCAATACACGTTGTAATAGGGAATGGTGCTTTGGTCTTCCGCATGGGTGAGCGGAGGATTCAGAGCTAGATCAGCCCCTTGGCGGGTGTACGCAACTTGCGACTGGGTAACGATGCCCAGAGCGACGGCATTCAGTGCGCCCCATTGATTGGGATCCTCGCCGACAGGGAGGGTGCTGGAAAAGTCCACTTGCCCACCCGATATAACGCCGCCAGAATCCAAACCGAGCTGGTAAGTAGGCGAATAGTTGATGCCGCCACCGTTGTCGGAACGCTGGTGCCAATCGTAATTGCGCTGATAGGCTCCGCCGAAGGTCATTAGGTGATTTCCCTTGAGCATGGTCCAGTCGTCGCGGAGGAATTTGTCCTGGCCATCCCAGAAGCGAGTGCGGACGGCCTGCGTGTTCACGTTGTAAGGAGCGAGAATGTTGGCACTCTCGCCAAATGGCTCAAGAGCTCCTCCGATCCCGCTGAGTTGCGGCGGGCCACCAGAGGCGTTCCACGACCAATAGTTGCGAAGATAGCTGAAATGCAAGTCGTTGGTGGTGTTGGAAGTGACGTTGGTGGTCAAACCGGCTACATAGTACCAAGGCTGCTGCGGCCGGTTGGAAACGGACGAAGGCGTGCCGAGAGTATCGCCAGGAAAGTAGCCGCCGATATCTACTTCGCTGTCGGTGATGTTATTTAATCTATAATAGCGATAGCTGGAGTTGAAGTGCCACTTGGATCCAAAATCGTGGTCGATGCGGGCGACTCCGAAATTGGAACTCTGGGGTTCTGACAAGTTGGCGCTAAAGGCCTGCTCGTTGTAGCCGTCGCAAATGTTAGAACCAGTAAAAGTGCCGCAACCCGAGCCGGGGGTGCCTGCGCCGGTCACGTTGGGCATCGGTTCGTACTTGGTCCACATCGCAGAGACGTCAGGATTGAGACCGATGCCGCGGGGATCACAAGCGACGTTACCGGTTGCTCCACAATTCATCCCGGTCGCAAGGTTGTATTGGACGGGCACTGGGGCTGGAGCACCGCTCCCGCCAGCCGCGCAGGCGGCGTCGCATATCAGCGCGGTGACGATGCCCTGGCGCAAAGAAGCGGAGGGGACGACCGTGCTGTAGGTAGCTGAGTTGGGCCAAACGAAGCGCTCGAAATTGGCAAAGAAATAAGTTTTGCCGCCCAAAATAGTCTTGGGAACGATGGGGCCGCCAACGGCACCGCCAAAGCGGCTGTAATGGTAACTGGGACGAGCTACACCGTTAGCGTTGTTATCCCACGAGTTCGCATCAAAATTGTTATCCAAATAATAATCATAGGCCGTGCCGTGCCAAGCATTGGTGCCGCGCTTGGTAACAACCTGCACCTCGGCGCCGGCTGAGCTATTAAAGTCGGCGGTCTGGTTAGCCGTGTCGACCTTGAACTCCTCGACGCTGTCGATCGGGGTCGGCATGACGCCCGTGGGCGCGCCACCCATACTGTTCTTGACGATCCCCCCAGTCGGGTCATCCGCGAAGGAAGGCGTATAAACCTGCATGCTGCCGTCCATGTCATTCGTGTTCTGACCGCCATCGAGGAGGAATGTGCTCTGGTCAACAACCGCGCCAGCGACGCTGC
Source organism: Candidatus Acidiferrum sp. (assembly GCA_049641765.1). Classification (GTDB taxonomy): domain Bacteria; phylum Acidobacteriota; class Terriglobia; order Acidiferrales; family UBA7541; genus Acidiferrum. Next base: position 26,478 of record JBAQJX010000073.1, on the reverse strand, counting down.
CATCAGGAGAGACGCCAGGCTGCAGGGTCATGAAACTGCCTGTGTCGCGGCCAATCGCAGGCAGGCTCTGTAGAGTCGCGCCGCTGACCGTGTTCCCTACCGTCGCGTTCAAAGTCTGAAGTTCAGCGCCGGTACTGACGGTGACTTCCACCGTTTCGGCAACAGAACCGAGCTCCATAGTGATGTTCAGGGTCAGAGTCGCGCCGACGGTCACTACCTGATTGGCGAGCTTGGAAACTCGAAATCCCGTCTTGCTGATAGAGAGGTTGTACGTGCCGGGAACAACGTTGGCAAAGAAATACCTCCCGGTATCGTTCGTTGTCTCAGTGCGTGCGATGTTCGTGGCGGTATCCGTCAACGTGATTGCCGCGCCGACAACGGCCCCGCCGGACGGGTCTGTAACCGTTCCAGCTACCGTGCCGGTGCTTGCAGCCTGAGCAAACAGAGACGAAGGAGTCACAGCGAACAAACAGAACAACGCAGCTAGGAGAAGAGCCACTCGCTTACTAGACATTCAACTACCTCCTGGATGGGCCTTATAAGCCCTAAACATCTCGAACACTTAAAACAGATCACACAGAGCCGACGGCCCTGAGCGACTTCAACTTGTTTTCGTGAAACGGGCAACCACCACAAAAAAATCGTATGATACAGACGCTTGCAAGCCAGCTACCAATGCGTTTGCCAAAATTAAATCGAATAATCTCTATGAATTATCTAAAGCTGATGTCAATCGACCCGAGAGCGATATACGTCGCGCCATATTTTGCTACAGGCTTTCATAGCGAATTCACAAAGCCCGAAGGTGCAAAACAGCGTCGAAAGCAAATACCCGCCCCCGACGCGCTGACGCCACGATTCAACTTGGATCGGAAAACAGACAACAGCAACCTCACCACAGGGATATGGGCGCGTTTTATATTGCCGCTGAAGAGCTTTGTCAATAAGAATCTGAGAGATGAGCGATTTAAACTTTAGATTCGGCGGATGGAAATGACTCAGGAATAATGTATCCGGCCGCTGAGAAGTTCTAGTACCACTAGTTCCGTTGTGAGGAATTCGGCGAAGGCGAGATGTGATAGATTCCGATTGAGGGTCGCTTTGAGCCGAGCTTTTCTACACGGAATTCTGGGACTTCTGCTAGCGCTTGCCGCCTCACAGCCAGCGCGGGGACAATCCGAAGAAGGTTACGCCGGCGCGGAAGCGTGTGCCAAGTGCCACGCGGGTATCCATCATGAGTGGCAGGAATCGAGCCACAGCAGGATCATGCAGCCGGCAACGGATGCGAGCGTCAAAGGAGATTTTGCGCAAAAAGGAAAAGTGATCCTGCGGGGCACGACCTATGTTTTGCAATACCGCGATCACCACTATTACATCGCTGAACCGGATCTATCGGGGAAGCTCTGGGAACACAGAATTGAATACACCCTGGGGACGAGGCGGTTTCAGGAGTACCTGACGACATTGCCCGATGGGCGCATCGTCGTGCTCCCCCCAGCATGGGATATCACTCGAAAGAAATGGGAGTTCGATCTTGATACTGGCAATCCGGAAGAGGGTTCGGGGGATCCGATCCAAGTCTGGAACAAAACCTGCTACTCGTGCCATGTAAGCCAAGGACAGAAAAATTTTGACGTAGAGAAGCTTCGTTATCAAACGACATGGCAGAATCTTGGGATCAATTGCGAAAGCTGTCATGGCCCGGGAAAACAGCACATCGCCAGAGCGACGGATGTGAAAGTTTTGGACCCGGCCACGCGGGCCCGGATAAGAGCGGCAATCGTCGACCCTGCACGGCTGGATCCTGTAAGAAGCACCATGATTTGCGCGCAGTGCCACTCGCTTCGCGACATTTACGCGGACAACTTCCATGCAGGCGCAAACTACTACGATTACTTTACGCCAGTAATGCAATACCGCTTGCCGAACTCAGAGGACTCGCCCTATTGGCCCGACGGCCGGCCGCGGCAACTGGCGAATGAGGCCTTTGGCTTATGGCAGAGCCAGTGTTTTCTGAAGGGAGGGGCTACGTGCAGCACTTGCCATTCGCATCCGCACGATCCTGACGTTGGTCGGAATCCGTTGCTGCGGCCAACGAATAGCAATGCTCTATGCACTGGCTGCCACGGCACGATTGCAGCCAATGTTTCCGCACACACTCATCATCCTTCGAAGAGTTCGGGGAGTTTCTGTATCGAGTGCCACATGCCTGCGGTTGTGACAAGCCTCAAAACACGGATGCGCGATCACTCGATAAGCATCCCGGTGCCGGAGAACACGATCCGGCATGGCATCCCCAATGCGTGCAATGTTTGCCACCGAGACAAGGACGCGGAATGGACATTGCGACAGATGAACGCCTGGTATGGAGATAAATCACGCCAGAAGTTCATTCGCCGCGCTGATGCCTTCGCGCAGGCGCGACAGGGCGAAGCGGCCGCCATTCCTGCTCTAGAGGACATCCTTTCCGATTCGTCCGGAGGACCCTTGATCCGTGCGAACGCAGCCGGTTACCTGGGCAACTTTTCGGAGGCTCCTTCGGCGTACGATTCGCTGCTCCGTTCCTTCGCCGATCCCGAGCCGCTGGTACGCGCCACGGCGGCTACTGCTATAAGGCCTAGCGCGGCTCAGCGTGAGGCGCTGGCCACAGAATTGGTTAGTCTCCTCAAAGATCCAATACTCACGGTGCGCATGAACGCAGCTATTGCGATGGTTGCGATGGGAGTGCGCCCTTTCGAGGGCGAAGACGGCGAGCGTTACGAACGTGCCAAGGAGCTTTATCATGCGCGTGCCGAACTTGACTCCGACGATGCTCAACAGCAGCTCGCGGCGGGGAAATTTTCCTTTCTGTCGGGTGACATGGCGGGAGCTGTGACCGCCTTTGGCGCGGCGTTAAAGCTCGATCCGTCTGTGCTGGCGCAGTACTACCTCGCCCGCTCGTTGGCGGAAAAAGGAGATTATCAATCCGCGCGTCAGATTCTGAATGCTATTCCGCATGATGATAGGCAATACGATTCTGCGCAGCGGTTGCTTGCTGAGATTGAAGCGAAAGACGCGAAGAATACTGAGACTCAGCCGGGAAGTATGTCCAGCCCGGAAGCCACTTCTGCCCAAGCGCAGTTTCTGAACGGCCAAGTCTTATATCAGAGCCAACAGTATGGGGCGGCGATGAAGGATTTCGAGCAGGCACTTCGCGTCGCACCGCAGGCGGAGTGGGCAACAAAAGCGCAAATCTATCGCGCAATCTGCTTGGAAAAATTGGCACGCACAAGCGAAGCTGAGGCGGCCATGCAAGCTCTTCTCGAGCAGCCGGAGGCTCGTCAGGATGTAGAATTGCAGTTAGCGTTCATTGAATTGCTGTTTGAAACGGGGCGGACGCCGGAAGCTTTGAAGAAAGTTGATGGTCTTATTGAGGCCGATCCGAAGGCCGCGATGGCCTATTATTGGCGCGCCAGGGTACTGCTCCAACTCGAACGGACAGCCGAAGCGGCGACCGCGGCGGAGGAAGCCATTGGTCTTCTTCCGCAATTTCCCGAAGCTCACAACCTTCTGCTCAAGATTTACCTGATGCAGGGCCGTGCCAAGGAGGCGAAGCAGCAAGCGGAATGGCTACAAGAATACGAACGGCACAAGGAATCACACTGATGGTGCTGCTCGCCACGGCCATCCCTGGCGTGCGCGGGCAAATCCGATTCGAAGACGCGGCTGGAAAATCTGGGCTAAAGTTCGAGTTGCGCAATGGGGCCACTGGCGAGTTCCACCAGCCAGAGCTGATGGTCGGAGGCGTGGCCGTACTTGACTATAACAATGACGGCTGCATGGACGTCTTCTTTACCAACGGCGCAGCGATGCCTTCGCTCAAGAAAAGCGGACCACAGTATTTCAACAGGCTATTCCGCAACAATTGCGACGGGACGTTTACCGATGTTACTGAAAAAGCAGGCGTGGCAGGGGAAGGCTACTCCATTGGAGTGGCGGTCGCCGATTATGACAACGACGGTTATCCGGACATTTTTGTAGCCGGCGTCAATCGAAACATCTTGTACCACAACCGTGGCGATGGGACATTTGAGGATGTCACAGAGAAGGCGCACCTCGGCGGAGTTGATCCGCAGTACGGCAAGATGTGGTCGGTTGCTGCGGCGTGGGTTGACGTGGACAACGACGGATGGCTTGACCTAGTCGTCAGCAATTACGTCCAATGGGACCCGAAACTCGAACCCAAGTGCGGAACGCCTAATAAGCCTCTCTATTGTCATCCCGACGCCTACCATGACACGCACAACCAGATCTTCCGAAACAATCATGATGGAACGTTTACGGATATCACCCAGTCTTCCGGCCTTGGCGCGCGATTCGGCAAGGGCATGGGCGTGGCGATTGCAGACTATGACGGCGATGGATTGATGGACATTTTCGTGGCCAACGATAGTGTGCCAAATTTTTTATTTCATAATTTAGGGCACGGAAAATTCGAGGAGGTCGCGATGCTTGCGGGCGCGGCCCTCGACGACAACGGCCGCCCCGTCGCCGGCATGGGGGCGGATTTTCGCGACTTTGATAATGACGGACGCCCTGATCTGATCTTAACGGCCATGATCAACGACACGTTCCCGCTCTTTCGAAATACCGGCAAGAGCCCAGTATTCGAAGATGACACGGCGCACGCAGGGCTCGCCGTGGCAACCCGAGCGCTGACCGGCTGGGGCATTGGCTTGTATGATTTCGACAACGATGGATTTAAGGATATCTTCACGGCGAATGCTCATTTTCCGGGGATCGAGGAATCCCTCGGCACTGCAGCGGAACTGCCGAATTCCGTGTTCCGCAATCTAGGAAATGGACACTTTGAAGATGTCTCTAAGATGGCTGGAGCCGACTTTCAGATCGCGGGCGAATATCGTGGAGTGGCTTTTGCCGATTTCGATAACGATGGCCGTCTGGACGCGGTTGTATCCAATGTAAATGGAGTGGCACGACTCTTCCACAATGTTACTGCAGATCCTGGGCACTGGTTGGCGCTGAAACTGACTGGCACGCGTAGCAATCGCGAAGGAATTGGATCTCGCATAGCCGTAACCCTACCGAGCGGGCGCAAACTATACAATCACTGCACAACGAGCGTGGGCTACGCCTCTTCAAGTGAGCCGCTGGTACGCTTTGGCTTAGGCAAGGAATCGGTCGCCGAGCTCATTGAGATTCGTTGGCCGAGCGGGCAGGTGCAGGAGCTTCACAAAATACTCGGCGATCGGGTAGTAGACGTTCGCGAGCCTTGAGCGTGCGTGAAATCTCGCAGAAAGCCCTGAGCGGGAAGACAACTTAAGGCAGCTGACTGTCGTCCTGCGAATAGACCGTGCGGCCGCCCACGACCGTGCGCAACACAGTCACCTTGGAAAACTGCTTCGGAGGTATTTTAGTCAGGTCGTCAGAGAGAATGATGAAATCGGCGTATTCTCCTGCTTTTAACTCGCCCTTCTTCCCTTCCTCGAATTGCGCATAGGCAGAACCGTCGGTGTAAGCGCGAATGCAATCGGCAAGCGAGATTTTTTCCTGGGGCTGCCAACCGCCGGCAGGACCGCCCTCGGGCAGCTCACGCGTTACGCAAGCGTAGAGACCTCGCATAGGATTGATGGGCTCTACATCATAGTCGGTACCGAACGCAAGATGCGCGCCGCTTTTCAAAAGGGATGCCCATGCATACGCGCCCTTTGAACGGTCCGGCCCGATGCGTTGTTCAGCCCAGCGCATGTCAGTGGTTTCATGAGACGGCTGCATGGAAGCAATCACGTTGAGCTTCGCAAAGCGAGGCAAATCGTCCGGAGAAAGAATCTGTGCGTGCTCCACGCGGTCGCGGCGGTCGCGCGGACCGTTGGTTTTGGCGACGGCTTCAAAGATGTCCAGGGCTTCGCGGTTTGCCTTGTCGCCTATGGCATGGAAATTGATCTGGAAGCCCGCTTTGTCCCGCTCGATGGCCATCGCACGAAACTTGTCGGGGTCGTTGGTCAGTATGCCGCTTGTCGACGGGTCATCAGAATATGGCGCAAGCATAGCAGCGGTGCGGGAGCCAAGTGCGCCATCGAGGAATCCCTTAACCGCGCCGGTTCGGAGCCACGGGTCTGTAGTGCCCCCCTGCGCGCGCATATCTTCCAGTTGATTCATCGTATCGATGAAAGGCAGCCACTCCGTAATGCGAAGAGTCAGCTTCCCTTCCTGCTTCAGTTGTGTGTACACCTGAAAATTGGACCAATCGGAAAAATCCTGGGCGGATGTCACGCCATTCTTGGCGGCATCGGCAAGCACCATCAGTATGCCGCGACGACGCTGATCCTCTTTCAGGTCAGGAATCCTGTCGGAGACAAGGCTCATCGCTGAATCTTCTTCGAGCATGCCCGTGGGCTCGCCATCGGCGTCGCGTTCGATCACGCCACCTGGCGGATTCTGGGTATCCTTCGTGATTTCGCCGTGCTTCAGTGCAAGCGAATTGGCCACGGCCACATGCCCGGAAACATGCGTGAGAAATACGGGATTCTTTGGCGAGACGGCGTCCAACTCTTGTCGTGTGGGAAATTTCTTGTCCGGCCAGAGCGTGTGATCCCACCCGCTGCCCGTGATCCACTCTCCCTCTTGGTGTTGCGTCACTGCATCGGCAACGCGTTTCTGCAATTCTTCGATGCTTGCGACTCCGTTCAACCGCAAAGAGAGCATGTCGGCTGCGGCGCTGCCCAGGTGCACGTGGGCATCGTTGAAGCCCGGCATGACAAATTTTCCGTGAAGGTGGATGGTCTCCGCGCTTGGGTCACTCCCCCCGCATTCAAGCAGGACGTAGTCGAGTTTGCCGGCGCAACGGACCGTCCCGTTGCGGATGGCCATGGCTTCGGCCCATGGTTGGGCCGGGTCATTCGTATAAATGTGGCCCTGGAGATAAACCGTGGTGTGAACTTCAGGCAGGTAAGAGCGGCTCGATTGGCCCTTTGCTCTAAGTACTACGACTCCAGCGCAACAACTGAGAAGAACAACTCCAGCCAAGTACAAAACGCTAACCGCGCGAATCTTCATTTAGGTTTCTCCGGCACCACGCCTGCTACTCCGAGCAGCGTAAGCAAGGCCCGCTTCAATCCTAATTCGCGGCCTGCTGGGTCATACCACTCCAGGAGCGAGTGCGCGCCCCCGCCGTTACCTCCGGCGCCGATCGCAATTGCGTCGATACCCATGGAAAGCGGGATATTCGCGTCGGTGGAAGAACGCTCGATCCTTGATTCGTTTCCCAAGATACCATCCGCTGCGCGGAGAGACGCGAGAAGTGGCGACTGTGCCGCCAATTCGCCACCGGGTCTACTCCCGATAACTTCCACCTTCCATTCGAGTTTCCCGCGAGAACGATCGCGGGACGATTCCATCTCATCGCGAACCCCGGCGGCCATGCACTCGCGGAACGCGGATTCTAACTTGCCGAGTTCGTCTTCGCTCTCGGAGCGCACATCGACTTTGAGGTGCGCTTCATAGGGGATCGAGTTAACGGAAGTACCGCCCTCGATTTGACCGAGATTAAAGGTAGTGCGGGGCGAAGTGGGGACCTTCGTATTTATGAAGCGCACCGACCCGCGCACCAGGGCGTTGATCGGGTTTGGCATGCCGAAGTCCGACCAGCTGTGACCGCCCGGACCACTGATCACGATTTCGAGACGTCGCGAGGCGAGAGCAATCGTCGTTACATAGTCGGTACCGGCGCCATCGAGCACGACCATGGCTTTGAGCTTGTTCCGGTATTCGTCGACGAGCGCACGCACCCCACGGAGATTGCCTTCGCCTTCTTCGCCCACATCCGCGACAAAAAGGATTGTGCGTTGCGGCCTGAGCTTGGCGTCTTGGATGGCACGGGCTATGGCCACAAGCGCGGCGAGGCCAGTTCCGTTGTCCGAAATTCCCGGCGCGAGAAGGCGGGCGCCATCGCGTCGAACCTTTACGTCCGTTCCTTCGGGAAACACCGTGTCGAGATGCGCGGAAAGCACGACGATTTCATTTTCGTCCGTGCCGGGCAATTCACCGATAACATTTCCAGTGTCGTCGATGTGTACGCGCAGCCCGGTCGCGGACAACAGGTCTTTGACGGCCGCGGCGCGCTGGGCTTCTTGAAAGGCCGGCGCGGGAATCTCCGTTAAACGGATTTGCTGGTCATTAATCCAATTCAGATTCGGCTCGAACCAGGCCATTGCGGCGCGGACCTGAGCGTTTTCTCCGAGTTGGGGTGTTGCTGCCGAACGAAAGGCTTGTCGAGCGACGGAGTAGCGGACCGGCATGGCAAAAAGGATAACGCAAATGAAGGCGCGTTTCACTGCCCTGCCCCGCGTGCTCGCAAAGCTCAATGGCGTGTGGCCTCGGCACAGAGAGCCGAAATTTCCGCGTCGGTTAGAATACGAGCAGACTGTTTGGCGGCATCGAAGATGCGACCCACCAGAGCGTCGTCAGCGGGGATTTTGTGGCGTTCGAGCCAGTAAAGTACATTGGACTTGCCGCTCAAGGGTCCTATCTCGATGATTTGCTCGAGTCCAAAGAGGTGCGACGGCACACCGCTATAGACGGAATCTGCAAGCGATTCGTTGCCTCTATGAAACGCTTTGATGATCGCAGCGGCATGGACGCCCGTGGCAGTGCGGAACGCATCGCGGCCAATGACAGGATAGTTCGGCGGGATGACCGTGTGCGTCGCCTGGGCGACCTTTTCGCAGTACTCACGAAGCCGCGAAAGATCCTGGTGGATGATGCCCATCAGGCGGAGATTCACAAGCATCAACTCCATCGGTGTATTGCCGACTCGCTCGCCGAGCGAATTGGCCGCGGCGTGAACTTGATCCGCGCCGGCGGCGATCGCTGCCAGAGAATTTGCAATCGCCAGGCCACGATCGTTGTGGCCATGCCAGTCCACCCGGATTTTTTCACCGCTAGGTTTTACAACTTCTTCGATCACAAATTTCACGAGGTTGTACGCGCCCTTGGGGATCGCATGGCCGACGGTGTCGCAGAGCACTATAGCCCGCGCGCCGCTGCGAATCGCGGTCGAGTACAAGCGTTTGACAGTTTCTGGGTCGGTGCGAATCGTGTCTTCCGTGACGTACATCGACGGCAAGCCATGGTCTACAGCGAACTTCACCGCCTTCTCCGTCGTGCGTTCGAGATGATCGACGGTCCAATCCTCCACGAGTCGTCGGATAGGACTTGATCCGAGAAATGTTGCGGCCTCAATCGCCATGCCAACGCGTTCGGAGATTTCGGCGATCGGCCGAATGTCGGCTTCGATGGTTCGCGCTGCGCAATTGGGTTTGATCTTCATACGCTTGCTGACGATCTCGCGTGCGAGGGCTTCGGTGTGCTCGGCTGCTCGCGGGCCCGCTCCAGGCAGCCCAATGTTCAAGGAATCGATTCCGAGTGATTCCATCAGGTGAAGAATCTCTACTTTTTCTTCGATTCTTGGATCGTGAACGCTCGGATTCTGCAGGCCGTCGCGAAGAGTCTCGTCGTTAAGAAGAACGCGCGTGCCCGGCGCGATCAAAGGCGCGCCGGCGACATTCCAGTCGTAAATCCATTCGCTTTGCTGCATCGGCTCGTCCTCTTTCGTTGCTTGCGTGCGAACTCGCCTGAATGGGCGGGCGCCGTCGCGCTAGAAACCGTGATTGCGAAACATCGTCTTCAGAGCGCCGCGAACGTTTCGCAATTTTGCCGCGAAGCCTCCGTCAAATTCAAACCTCAGAAACGCGTCGGCGGCACCATCGAGGCCCGCACCATAACGATACCACCACGGTTTTTCGCGCCCCGGTAAACGGTCCACGTCTATATATTTGGCGTTCACCATCTCGTGCAATCCCAACTTACCGTGCGTGCGGCCCCATCCGCTTGCGCCGCAACCACCATGGGGCGCTTCCGCGATTCCAAAATAACTGATCGCGTCGTTCACCATGACCGCGCCGGCGCGTAAACGTGCAGCGACGGCTTGGCCTCGCGCGGCGTCGCTCGTCCACACGCTCGCCGCAAGCGCAAAAGTTGAATCATTTGCTCTGGCAATCGCTTCTTCAAAGTCCTTTACGGATTGAACGGCGAGAATCGGACCGAAAGTCTCTTCCTGAAAAAGCCTCATCGAAGAGTTGACGTCCGCAATCACCGTCGGTTCAAAAAAGTTGGGGCCAAGATCGCTGCGGCGTTTGCCTCCGCACAGCACGCGTGCGCCACGCGCGACAGCATCTTCTATTATGTCGCTCATTCGCTGCACGTGTTGGGGACGGATCAACGGGCCAACGTCGGTCGCAGGATCGCTCCCTGGACCGAGGCGCAGCTTCTTTGTTTTCTCGACGCACAGCGCGAGGAACTTCTCCTCGATGGCCTGCTCGACAAAAAGACGTTCGACGGAAAGACAAACTTGTCCACAATTCGTATAACTGCCCCAAACAGCCGCGCTCGACGCAACGTTCAGATTTGCGTCGGCGAGGACGATCATCGCGTCCTTCCCGCCAAGTTCAAGCACACTCGGAATCAGGTTACTGGCGCAAGCTTCCGCGACACGGCGGCCTGTCGCCACGCTTCCTGTAAACAGAATCTTATCGGGAGCAGCATCGATCAACGCCTGGCCAATTTCGCCGCCACCTTGAATCACAGTCACCAGGTCTTTCGGAAAACGCGAGTCCGCAAAAAGTTCTTCAATTAGCGCGCCGCAATGCGGCGTGAAATCGCTCGTCTTGCACACGACCGCGTTACCCGCGGCTACCGCTGGAATAATCTGGCTCATGGGAATGGCCAACGGATAGTTCCACGAGCTGATGATGCCGATGACGCCAACGGAATCGTAAACGACGCGGCCAGATTTCGCCTTTGCGGCCGTGCTGTGATGCCGCACACGTTCTGCGCGCAACAACTTCTCGCCGTGGCTCGAATAATATTCCGCGGTGTCGAGGGCGACGAAAAGATCCGCGAATAGCGCTTCGACACGTGGCTTGCCGGATTCTGCAACGACCGCGTTCGCCAATTCGTCTCGCGAAGCCATCAAGCTCTTGCGCAGCACGCGCAATTGCGCACAACGCTTCTCAGTGGACACGGCGGCCCAGGCGGTTTGCGCCGCACGCGCGCGCGCCAAAATCGCCGGCAAGGTCGCCGGCAACGTCTTCTCAAACTGCGCAAGAATTTTTCCGGTAGCAGGATCGATCGACGGAATCGTATCGACGGGAATGGCCGTGGCCGCCATATCGCGATTCTAGCCTAATCCGGCATAACTGGCTTGTGGTGCGCGCCTGACTACGCCGATTCAGGCACGCCGCTACGGCTCGCCAATGTGCCAGGGTTCGTCATACATCACCTGCACCATGCAGAGCCCTTGCGGAGCTACCGTTGGACCGGACTTCGCGCGGTCCCGTGATTGGTAGAGTCGCAAAATATCATCCGGCATCAGTTTACGTCGGCCGACCTCAAGCAAAGTGCCGACCATCTTGCGAACCATGTAGCGAAGAAACGACCGGCCGCGCACCGTGTAAACAAGTTCCGCGCCGTCTTCGCTGCGCGCCAGATCGCTTGCATAGATCTCCCGGACCGTCGAGCGCTCTTTGTCGTCGTCCTCGGAGCCGGTCGACGCGGCGAACGCCGCGAAGTCGTGCGGCCCTACGAAGCGGGATGCGGCAATGCGCATAGTGTCTTCATCGAGAGGAAAAGGATAATGCAGCACGTATCGCCAAACCGCCGGCGGCACCACTTTGCCGCGATACAAACGGTAGCGATAAATTTTTCCGAGGGCCGACCACCGCGCATGAAAGTCCGGGCCGACCTCTTCCGCGCCGACGATGCGAATCGCCGATGGCAGTAGTGCGTTCATGGCACGTTGAAACTCGCCGGCCGATAACCCTGACGTCGTGTGAAAGCTGGCTACCTGCCCGAGTGCATGCACCCCCGCATCAGTGCGTCCCGCCCCCTGCACTTGCACATTCTCCTGCGTGAGCCGCCGCAAAACGCCGGAAATCTCGCCTTGAATCGTCGCCTTGTCGGATTGTATTTGCCAGCCGTGAAAGTCGGTTCCGTCGTAGGCAATCGTGATTTTGAAATGGTGCATGAGAAGTGAGGATTCCAGGATTCGTGGTCTAGTCTCGGCGGTCCATTTTCGGAAGAGGCGCGATGTCCAACAAATGTGAAGCGGGTGTCACCGCGCGGAGCGTGCAAACCGGCTGCCGGGCTTTACGGCCACGCCGCCCTCGCGGCACAGTGGACAATCCTCGGCCTCGTAGCTGGCGATAGGCAGATCGAGGAGAGTCTGACTCTCGACCGGAAACTCAATCTTGCCGCCGCTCCGGTCTATCAACGCTCCCGCGGCAACAACCCGTCCGCCCGCTTCTTCAACCACCTGTATTGTCTCAAGTGTTGAGCCACCGGTCGTCCACACATCCTCGACTACGAGAACATGCTGATCGGGCTGCAATGAAAAGCCGCGGCGCAACGTTAGAATGCCGCTGGCATCGCGTTCCACAAAGAGAGCCGGCACTCCTCCTCCCGAAGAACCCTTCGGCTCCGGCAAAGCGCGCGCAACTTCCTGTCCGATGACGACTCCGCCCAGCGCGGGCGAAACAACCGCTCCGATCGTGGCGTCTGAAAAAAGCGCGGCCAGCGCCTGCCCCAGTCTCTCCGCAAACTTCGGATACTGAAGAACAAGCGCGCATTGCACATACATTCCGCTGTGCAGGCCACTGGACAACTCAAAGTGGCCATGCCGGATCGCGCCGGCGGATTCAAACATGCGTAGCAGTTCTTCTCTTGGTAGCATTTCTTCCGCCAGCTGGTTCTGCGTGCCGCGAGCCGACCTAAACATTGAATCGTCAGCAGCCTAGCCGCCGTCCGCTGCGTTGTCAAGAAATCGGGCCCCTGATAAAATGCACCCGAAGTTTCCGGGCTGCGCTGTGCAATTTTGGCTGCATTCTGAGCCAAACCGCGAAAGATGTCCCTGAATGGCCCAACTTACGGCCACGCTCCCGGAGTCTTTCCTCCCGCGTGGCACAAATCCGGCCAAATTAGTGTAACAACACCTGTTCAGAGCACGTTCCACACTGACAGTTGCAGATAAATGCGTCCCAATGGGACAGAATCTCGAGGGGAAAATTATCATGACGATTCTATTTGAGACCGCGGAGGCTTTCCTGACGCTGCTCAGAACGAAGCGGTCTTTTTTGTCTTCCAAGGAGCGGCCGCGCGGCGTTCAGATCGCGCGCTCCTTACTGGCCATTGTGCTGACCGCGCTGCTCATAGTCGGTCCTCTCTCGCCAGTTTTCGCGCAAACTCCCGCGCAAAATCCGCCGTCGAATCCTGTCCCGGCGGCCGCCGCCGATGCGCAAAGTTCCTCTATCGCGCCGGTCAGTTCCCTTGGCCTGTCGCAGCACGATTACACGCACGGCCCGAAGGTGTTCCCTCATTTCCTGGGGATTTACCAGCCGATTCATGTAGGGGAGCCTTCCGTCACGAACTCGCCGCGGCTCGATCAATTGATCCACGATAACAAGCTGGAACTATCTCTCCAGGAAGCCGTCGAACTGGCCCTCGAGAACAGCATGGACATCACAGTGGAACGCTATGCCCCGTGGCTTGCCGACACTTCAATTCTCAAAGCTAATGCCGGTGGCGCGGGCCAGTCGACGGCGGGGGCCCTGCTCGGCTCCTCTTCCGCCAATCTTCCTGTTTATTCGTTTGACCCTCTGCTCACGGGCACTACGCTTATCAATAGCGCAGCGACGCCAGTCAACAACCCGTTTATCTCCGGAACGGGAGCGGCGGGCATCGTCAATCTGTTCACTCACAACACGGAATTCAACACACAAGTGACGCAGGGATTCCAATCCGGAACGAACTTCTTCGCCAGTTGGGACAACACGCGCAGCAGTTCGACGTCCACCGAGAACTTTTTCAACCCCGCCGTTCAGTCCACGCTGACGATTGGATTTTCTCAGCAATTGCTCAGTGGATTTGGCCTCTCCGTGAACCGGCGGAATATCCTGATCGCACAAAACAACCGCAAAATCGCCGATTGGGCCTTCGCGCAACAAGCCATCACCACCATCACGAATACCATCACGGCCTACTGGGAGCTCGTCTACGCGCGCGCCAACGTTAAGATCGAAGAACAAGCGGTGACTGTTTCCGGCCGACTTTACAGTGACAACCAAAAACAGTTGGGGGCTGGCACGATGTCGCCTCTTGATGTCATTACGGCGGAATCGGAGCTCGCCACTGACCGGCAAAATCTCATCGTGGCTCAGACCGTACAGCTACAAGACGAACAAACTCTAAAGAATGAAATCTCGAAGGATCCTATGGCCGCGAACCTGGTCAACCTGGAAATCATTCCTACAGATCTCCCGACGCAGCCGGCGGCCATTGAGGCGGCGACGTTCGAAGACTCCATCAAGGAGGCTTTTGCCAAGCGGCCCGAGCTTCAACAACAAGTCTACAACCTGAAGAACGCCGACATCGATATGAAGGCCACTCGCAATGCCCTTCTTCCCGAGCTTACCCTCAGCGCGGAATACAGCTCCGTAGGTTTGGCCGGCAATTCACCGATCGCCGGGGCGACGACCTATCCCAGCAGCGGAGTGCCCATCGTCGATGCCAACGGAAATCCGATCACTGTGGACATCGGCGGAGTCGCGACTCCACTCTTTGAGCCGACGCCGACCACCGCAGTTACCGGCACGAACCAACAAGGTTTCACCAACGCGGAGAGCCAGCTTTTTCATAATCGCTTTCCTAGTTATACGGCTCAGTTGACCTTGAACCTTCCCTTGCGCAACCGTTCCGCACAAGCCGATAGCGCGCGTGCCATCCTGACCGAGCGTGAAGAGCAAGCCACCATCCGCCAATTGAAAAATGCGGCGATTCTGGACGTCCGCAATACGTACATCGCGCTGACCCAGGATCGTGCTCAAGTTGAGGCCGCAAGCAAAGCCCGCGAATTGGAACAATTGGCCTTCGAAGACGAACAAAAGAAATACCGGCTTGGGGCGTCCACCGTATACAACGTGATTCTGATGCAGCGCGACCTGATCACCGCTCAAGGCACGGAACTCCGCGCGCTTGCTAATCTCGAAGAAGCCAAAGCCAACTACGAACGCGCACTCGGCCGCACTTTGGACGTGAATCACGTCACCATCGCCGATGCAAAATCGGGCGAAGTCCAACGCGCGACGTTGATTCCCGGAACACTCAACGGAAAGGTCGTGGGAGTCGAGGACCTCTTCGGCGACAACCGCAGCCAGCGCTAATTCGACTGCGGCCCCGCGCTCGAGCGTCTCGATCGCGGGGCCGTCTTTTGTCCGGTCACCTTCCAATCCACCGTACCTTGTCGTCTTAGTCGGGTGACCATTCCCTTCAGGTCCGCTCCAGCGCGGCGCCGCGATGGCTCACCTCTTCCCCGTCCTTGTCTTGCCTCTTTAGCTCCATTATCCTCGTTACGCCTGATGCGGTCGTGTTTCTGGTTCACAGCACAGGGTTTAGTGCTCCGCGTGACCCCAAATCCAGCACGCAAATGAAACAAAAGCCATAGTTCGAGCGTTTTACAGAGTTAGGTCAAAACAAAAACGTCCCGAAGGGACAGAATCTCGAGGAGTAAAGATGACTATCAAGACGCTGAGGGGGACTCTGAAGCGGTCCATTTTGGGAGCGAGTCTCCGGAGGGCAGCTTCGCAGTGGGCCCGATCCCTTGTTGCACTCTGTTTGGCGGGGCTTCTGGCAGGGGGACCATTTACCCCCGTTTTTGCGCAGACTCCTGCTCAAAACCCGCCGCCCAGCCCCGCCCCAGCAGCACCCGCCGCGCCGGATGGGGCCGCGATCGCGCCGGTCTCTTCGCTGGGTCTCGGAACGCATGATTTCTCGCGCGGCCCGAGCGCTTTCCCCAACTTTCTGAAGCCGTACGAATCGATTCACATCGAAAGGCCGGTGCTTACCAATTCGCCTCGGCTCGATCAGCTCATTCACGATGGCAAGCTGGAAATCAGCTTGCAAGACGCGGTCGAGCTTGCGCTCGAGAACAGCCTGGATATCGCGGTCCAGCGCTATAACCCCTGGATAGCCGACGCGGGCATCTTGAATGCCAAGTCCGGCAGCACAGGTTTCGGCACTCCCGGGGCCTCCATCTCTGGCTCTTCGGCAGGCATCAATCCGTTCGTGCTCTACATTCCGACCTTCGATCCCATCATTTCCAATACGACGGAGATCGCCGACGTTGCGACTCCCATCAGTAACCCGTTTACCTCGGGTGCGGGCACATCCGCGTCGGGTCTCGCCGCGATCCTTTCGCACGCCTTCATATTTAACAATTCGTATTCGCAAACCTTCGAGACCGGCACTAACCTCTCGGCCAGTTGGGACAACACGCGCACCAGCACCTCCGCAGCGGCCAACCTCATCAACCCGTACGTGCAGTCCACCCTCTCCTTCTCGATTACCCAGCCGTTGTTGAACGGTTATGGCTTGGCCCTGGGAACGCGAAATATCCGCATCGCCAAGAACAATCGCAAGATCGCTGACTGGGCATTCGCTCAACAGGCCATCACCACGATTACGAACACGATTACGGCGTACTGGGAACTCGCCTATGCGCGGGAAAACGTCAAAGTGAATCAGCAGGCTGTAGACGTCGCCCAAAAACTTTATGAGGACAACAAAAAACAACTGCAGATCGGGAGCATTGCGCCAATTGAGGTGACGCGCTCCGAATCCGAAATGGCCACGGACTCTGGGAACCTGATCACCGCGCAGACAACCCAGCTGCAGGACGAGCAAACCCTGAAAAACTACATTTCAAAAGATCCTTTGGCGCCAAACATAATCAACGTGGAAATCATTCCCACGGACGAGCCGAAACAGCCCGCCGTGATCGAAACGGCTTCGTTTGAGGAGTCGATTAAAGAAGCATTTGCAAAGAGGCCCGATCTGCAGGAGCAGGTATACAACGTAAAGAACGCCGAGATTGACGTGAAGGCGACGCGAAACGCCTTGCTTCCGTCGCTGGCGGTAAGCGCATATTATGCCTCGACTGGTTTGGCAGGAAATTCCGCAATCCTCGGAACGCCCACTCTAGTGAGCAGCGGCATTCCCGTAGTGGATGGTACTGGCGCTCCAGTTCTCGTCAACGGGGCTCCCATCTTTGAATCGGCGACCACCGCTGCTGTAACGGGCACGACTCACGAGGGCTTTGGCACCTCGCAAGATCAAATCTTTCACAACCAATTTCCGACGTACGCCGGCGAATTGACCTTGACGCTTCCCTTGCGCAACCGTTCGGCGCAGGCCATTCACGCGCGCGCTATTCTTGAGCAACGCCAACTTGAAACCCAGGTTCAACAACTGAGGAATGCCGCGCTACTCGATGTCCGCAACTCTTACATCCTCCTCACGCAGGATCGCGCGCAAGTCACTGCCGCGAGCAAAGCGCGTCAATTGCAGCAGGAGACGTTTGAAGCCGAGCAGAAAAAATATCAATTGGGCGCGTCTACGACTTACCTGGTCATTCAAACGCAGCGCGACTTGATCGCTGCGCAGGGCGCCGAGATTCGCGCATTGGCGAATCTCGAGGAAGCCAAAGCCAACTATGAGCGCGCCGTGGGCCGCACGCTCGAAGTCAATCACGTGACCATCGCCGACGGTGAATCTGGAGAGGTCGAGCGTGCAACGCTAATTCCCGGAACTCTTCACGGCAAGGTTGTCGGCGTGGACGACATCTTCCGCGATCTTCCCGACGGCACGCATCAGTAGTTTCTCGCGCGACGCGCCCCAGCAAATTGGCCGCTCACTCACCGGATACGTTAGAATCAGAAACGGAGGAGTGGGTGAGCGGTTGAAACCGGCGGTCTTGAAAACCGTTAGGCTCGAAAGGGCCTCGGGGGTTCGAATCCCTCCTCCTCCGCCATGCTCGCCACGTATAATGCCGTGCGGGGCCATCCTGCGTTCTCTTGAGCTGCGCGACTGAACGCGGACAAATCTGGCCAGGAGCGTCAGCCCATGAGCGACGAGGTCAAAGGAACAGTCACGACCGTCACGCCGGCCGATTCTCCCTCGACACACCGCGAGCCATCTGCAAAAGAGCGCGCCTGGGAGCAGAACACCCTTCGTCCCACGCTCGAAAAAAGTCCTGAGCGCCAGTCCGAGTTCACCACCGTATCCGCCTTCCCCATCCGTCGTTTGTATACGCCCGCCGATCTGCCCGGCTGGGATGCAAACCGCGACCTGGGCTTCCCCGGCGAGCCTCCCTACACGCGCGGCATTCATTCCACGATGCACCGCGGGCGCCTTTGGACGATGCGCCAATTCGCGGGCTTCGGCACCGCCGAAGACACCAACCAACGTTTTCGCTACTTGCTCGCGCAAGGCCAGACCGGCCTCTCCACCGCTTTCGATCTTCCGACGCTGATGGGCTACGATTCGGACCATCCTCTGTCCGAGGGCGAAGTCGGCAAGTGCGGCGTGGCCATCAGTTCCCTCGCGGACATGGAAGTCCTCTTCGACAATATCCCGCTCTCGAATGTCACCACCTCGATGACCATTAACTCGCCGGCCGCCGTCATTTGGGCGATGTACCTGGCCGTGGCGGAAAAGCAAGGCGCCGACTGGAAGAAAATCTCTGGAACTTTGCAGAACGACATCCTGAAGGAATACATCGCGCAAAAGGAATACATCTATCCGCCCGAGCCGTCGATGCGGCTCGTCATCGACACCTTTGAATTCGGCATGAAGAACACGCCGAAGTTCAACACCATTTCGATCAGCGGCTACCACATCCGAGAAGCGGGTTCGACCGCCATTCAGGAACTCGCCTTCACCCTGCGCGACGGCATGGAATATGTGGAATGGGGCATGCGCCGCGGGCTGAATGTCGACGAGTTCGTCCCGCAGCTTTCCTTTTTCTTTAACGCGCACAACGACTTTTTCGAGGAAATCGCGAAGTACCGCGCAGCCCGCCGCATTTGGCACAAAGCCATGGTCGAGCGGTACGGTTCCAAAAATGCGCGATCCTGGGCTCTGCGCTTCCATACGCAGACGGCGGGCTGCTCGCTCACAGCGCAGCAACCGTACAACAACGTTGTCCGCACGGCGATTCAAGCGTTGGCCGCCGTGCTTGGCGGCACGCAATCGCTGCACACCAATTCGCTTGATGAAGCTTGGGCGCTGCCAACGGAGTTCGCGGCCACCATAGCGCTCCGCACGCAGCAAATCATCGCGCACGAGACCGGCGTCACCAACACGGTCGACCCCCTCGGCGGTTCGTACTTCGTCGAAACGCTGACCAACGACGTCGAGCGCGGCGCGTGGGATTACATTCAGAAGATCGACGCGATGGGCGGCATGGTCTCGGCCATCGAACGCAGTTATCCCCAGCGCGAAATCGCGGAAGCCTCCTACAAGTACCAGATGGCCGTCGACAAGAAAGAGAAAATCATCGTCGGAGTGAATGATTACGTCGCGCAGGAAAAACCGTTGGAAATCTTGCAGATTGACGAAACCGTCGCTCGCCGCCAGGCGGAGCGCCTTTCGAAGCTCCGCGTGGACCGCTCGCAAGCGGAAGTTGATCGTCGTCTCGCCGCATTGCGCAAAGCCGCCGAAGGCAAAGACAATCTCATGCCATTCCTCTTCGACGCCGTGAAAGCCTACGCCACCATCGGCGAAATCTGCGATGCCATGCGCGCCGTCTTCGGCACCTACGAAGAAGTCGCCATCACGTGATGCACGCCGAGAATTAAGCTAAACTCTCCCACCGACAATGCCCGACAAAAAGATACGAGTTCTCATCGCCAAGCCAGGCCTCGATGGCCACGACCGCGGCGCCAAAATCATCGCCCGCGCGCTGCGCGACGCCGGCATGGAAGTTATCTACACAGGCCTCCGCCAAACGCCAGAGATGATTGCCACTGCCGCCGTCCAGGAAGACGTCGATGTCATCGGCCTATCGATACTCTCCGGAGCGCACAACACCATCTGCCCACAGCTCATGTCTCTATTGCGCGAAAAAGGCATGCAGGACGTCGCCGTGCTCGTTGGTGGAATCATCCCCGAAGCAGATATCCCTGCACTCAAAGAATCCGGTATCGCTGAGATCTTCTTGCCCGGCACTTCCACGCAGGACATCGTCGACTTCATCCATCGACACGTCGGCCGCTAACCGCTCTGGCCTTCGCGCCGCTTATTCCAATGATTTTTCGAATTTAACGCGCGTGTAGAGGACCTGGAATCCCTGCTGCGCGATGTTCCGTTGAGAAGTGCTTCCCGGTTGCGCGATGCTCACAGCCAGGTCGCTTCCCGCCTGTGACGCGCGCGCCAGCCGCCGCTGCAAGAGCGCAGTCTGCACGCCGCGTCTGCGCGCCACCGGCAGAGTGCTCGCACCGAACAATCCCGCCACGCCGTCATGCAGCGCGAGCGTCCCGCCGCCTGCAATCTTTCCATCCACTCGCGCCAGATAACACTCCGTTTTCGAGCCGAACGCGAAAAGCTTCATCACTTCGAGCAGTTCTTGCGACACGGGAAATTTCTCCGCGAACCCTTGCGAAACCGTCAACGTCCACACATCGATCTGATCCTTGCCGATTTTTTCAATGGTCACGCCTTGCGGCAGCTCGGGACAGATTTCTTCCGGACTCACCTGCCTGGCCATCACGTTGGAAAATTCCGTGACGCGATATCCTCTCTGCGCGAGGTGCTCGATGAACGTAGGGTCCGCAAGCGGGCAGGTTTCCACGCGCACGGCCTCTTCGCGGCTGCGATAGAACTCCTCGAGCCGGTCAAATTCCTCCGCGCTCACGGGTCCGTCGAGCCCCATGCCCACGGCCTGCGTAATCGGCGAATTCTTGCCGCAATACACCGCGAATCCGCCGGCCACGCGCCGCACCGCCGCCCCGCTCCCCGGACGGAATCGTCCCAGCGCTTCCGCGCACTCCACCGCGGCTTGCGCTTCGGCCAGCTCCACGCGGCGCGCCAACTCCAGATTCAGTTGTAGCTCTCTCATGCCTGCTGCTCAGCGACTGCCCTTGTCCCTGGATTTATACTTATCTCGTACTTGACGCATTATCACTTTAACACGCTTTTTCTCGGCGTGCCGGGCCTCGGGGTCCAACTTTCGCAGGAGAAACTCCTGCTCGCGCTCCAGCTTGCTCCGGCTTTGCAATCGCTTCGCGTCCAGTATGCCCGAGGCAATCGCCGTTTGCACGGCGCAACCCGGTTCGTTGCCGTGGCGGCAATCGCGAAACTTGCAGCGCGCGGCGATCTCCTCGACATCCGCAAACGCCTGCGCCAGCCCCTCCGCCGCGTTCCATAGTGAAAGCTCCCGCAAACCAGGCGTGTCGATCACCATTGCCCCGTTCGGCAAGAGGAAGAGCTCTCGCGAGGTCGTGGTGTGGTGGCCTCGGCTGTCGCTCTCTCGTACGTCATTCGTCAACTGCCGCTCCTCACCCAGTAAACGGTTCACCAGTGTGGACTTCCCCGCTCCCGACGAGCCCAGGAATACAACTGTTTGTCCTCTTCGGAAGCTGGCTTCGAGCGCCTCCACTCCTTCTCCCGTTTTCGCGCTCACTACAAAGACCTGCACACCTAACGCGACTCGCTCCGCTGCCGCAATTCGCTGCTCGCGTTCCGCGCAGGCGTCTGCCTTGTTTAGCACGATCGCCGGACGCGCTCCGGACTCCCAGCATTGCGTGATGTATCGCTCGATGCGCCGCACATTGAAATCGCCGTCCAGCGCGGCCACGATGAGGGCGACATCCACATTCGCGGCAATCACTTGTTCGGAAATTTCTTTGCCCGCCGATTTGCGCGCGAATCGGCTGCGCCTCGGAAGAACGTGCTGAATGATCGCCTCAGTCTCCTCTGCTTGAATCTCTGCGGCCACCCAATCGCCAACCGCCGGCCAATCTCCACTGGCTTCCGATTCCATTCTCAGTTTGCCGGACGCATGCGCCCAGCACTCTCCAAACTCTCCCGTCACACGCCACAGCGCGCGTTGCTGCACGACAACGCGCGCCGCGGCGCAACCCTCACTCTTACTCCACAGGGCATCAAAATACGCGTCCCAACCTAAATCCTGAATTAACACGGGGAAATCCTCCCGCTGCCCGCGAGCAGCCTGGCGCATTCGCTCCGAAGCTTTCCGGGAGCGCAACGCGGCTGTGCGCCCTCGCGCGGACCAAAGGCCCGCCAAAAACGCGGTGACTCAATTTGTGGGATAAAAAGGCTTGGGAGTTCTCTCGGCTAATTCGTTGGAGGCTGGCTCGCTGAGCGGAATCGCTCCCCTAGCTCAAACGCCCACCGGAGACACTCCCGCCGCCAACAACTTCTGCTGAGGTATTCACAGGCGCCTCCAATGGATCAATTCAGTGCCCTTGCGGCACCGTGAAAAAGATTGTAGACATGTCCCCCGAACGCGTCAATCCTGCCAGGCAACGGTTGCTGTTTCCCTTGCCAACGGGCTGAAATCGTATAAGGGTTGCGCTCCCGATCTGATCGGAGCGTTCAATATGCTGAGCGAGCTTCTCGGACCACTCCTCGCATTCCTTCCAAAGCGCTTGCGCGAATCCTTTCCTGTCCGCTCGTCCTACCCGTGGAGGTATGCCGTAATTCTCAGTGGTCTCCTGGAATCCGCCATGGCATTGATCGCTCTCGTCTATTGGTATTCCTACTCGGTGACCCACTGGGCGCAGGATGCCGTGGAAGCCGCCATTCAAAAGGGCGCCCACATCGATCCGAATGTCCTCGGTTTCGCCGGGCTGGCTGTGATGGTCCTTCATCCGCTTACGTGGCTCATCCTCTATTTCGGCGTGGAAGGTATAGTGCGTCTCTGCGCTGCATTCACGGACACGGTGCTTGGTCTTTTTCCCCTCTATCTGGCCGAAAGAACGTATTTCATATTTGTGCGCGGCAAAGACTCTGCTGCTCACCAAACGTCTGCTTCTTCGCAACACTTTCTGGGTTCCATCCTCCAGGCTGTCCAGGAAAAAATCTTGCTGGCAAGGCTGCCGCAAGTTCCAGATGAACTCTTCTACGCAAAAGACCAGGCTGGTGAAATTCTGAACATTCGTTCTTGTCGTCCGAAGCCCGGCTGGAATCCGCCGCAGGTCATTACTCACGAGGGCCATTACTACCGCCTGGAGGCTTTTTCGCGGTCGAAAACGCCGCGTCCCTTCATTTACACTCTGCGCAAATTGTCCGCGGGCGTCCCCGGACGCTCCGCGCTCAAGTATTCTCCGGAGCAGCCCCCTGTGCTGGCGGATCACTAGAATTCCCGCGTTTCTTTTCTGCAATTCCAGTTGCCTTGCGCTCGCGCAATTTCGTGATGAACCGTATACTGTCTGCGTTGGTGCGCAGCGGAGCTTCAGCGCGCCTCTGTGAATCCCAGCGCGAGGTCTGCGAGTGGCTGCATCCGTACTCAAAACCAGCGTCAACGCGAAGTCGCCCGACTTCGCAAAAAATCAGCGGCGAGTCATCGACCTCCTCACCAAAATTAAAAACGAAGAAGAACAGATTCGCCAGGGCGGCGGCGCAAAGGCCATCGAGTCGCAGCACAAGAAAGGCCGTCTGACCGCTCGCGAACGCATCGCCAAGCTGATCGACCCCGGTACGCAGCTTTTCGAGCTGAGCATCTACGCCGCTTACGAGATGTACGAAGACTGGGGCGGCGCGCCCGCGGCGGGAACCATTACCGGCCTCGCCAAAGTCTGCGGACGAACCTTCATGCTCATCGCCAATGACGCGACCGTGAAAGCCGGCGCGTTCTTTCCGATGACCGCTAAGAAGGTGATTCGTGCGCAAAACATCGCGATCGAAAATCACATTCCGACGATTTACCTGGTCGATTCCGCCGGCGTTTTTCTTCCTCTGCAGGAAGACGTCTTTCCCGACACCGACGATTTTGGCCGCGTCTTCCGCAACAACGCGGTGATGAGCGCCATGGGCATCCCACAGCTCGCCGCCATCATGGGCATGTGTGTTGCCGGAGGCGCCTACTTGCCCTTAATGTGCGATCACATCCTGATGACCGAAGGATCCGGATTATTCCTGGCCGGGCCCGCGCTGGTGCAGGCCGCCATTGGACAAGTGACTTCCGCGGAAGATCTGGGCGGGGCAAAAATGCACTCGCAAATTAGCGGCACCGTCGATTTTCGCGAGCCGGATGACGAAGCGTGCATCGCCAGGATTCGCGCGCTGGCTGACAAGATGGGCTCTGCGAATCCTTCGCCATTCAGCCATGTTGCATCGAGCGAGCCACTCTATCCGGGCGACGAAATCTATGGAATTTTTTCGGACAATCCTGCCAAGCAATACGACATGCACGAAATCATTGCGCGCATCGTCGACGCCGGGGAGTTTGAAGAATACCGCCCCGAGTATGGCGCGACGGTTCTCTGCGGCTACGCTCGCATTGGCGGCTGGGCCGTGGGCATCGTCGCCAACCAGAAGAAACACGTGCAAACCCAGACGCGCGGCTCCGACCAAAAACGCATCGAGTTCGGCGGCGTAATCTATACCGAGTCCGCCGAAAAAGCCGCGCGCTTCATTCTCGACTGCAACCAGAACCGCATCCCGCTGATTTTCCTCCACGACGTGAACGGATTCATGGTCGGCAAAGACGCCGAATGGAGCGGCATCATCCGCGCCGGCGCGAAAATGGTGAACGCCGTCGCGAATAGTGTCGTGCCAAAGATCGCTGTGATTTGCGGCGGAAGCTTTGGCGCCGGCCACTACGCCATGTGCGGCAAAGCCTACGATCCGCGTTTCGTGTTCGCGTGGCCCACGGCTCGCTATGCCGTGATGAGCGGTGATGCGGCGGCCAACACGCTCGCCGAAATCAAACTCAAGCAGCTCGAGCGCGAAGGCAAGAAGGTCGACGAAAAAGCTCGCAAGGAAATGCTCGAAAGCGTGAAGGCCGCTTACGACAATCAATCCGACCCGCGCTACGCCGCCGCCCGCCTCTGGGTCGACGCCATCATTGATCCCGCTCACACTCGCGACGCCCTCATCGCCGCTCTCGAAGCCGCCTCGCTAAATCCCGAAATCCGCGAGTTCAAGACCGGTGTTCTGCAGACATGAGCGGACACACACCGCCCGTCACTGGGAAAGCAGGCGAAACAAACGCATATGTAAAGTACTTGGAAAATGAAATGACGATAATGGGGATTCTGAGCTCGTTCTGCCTAATTGTGATCGGAGGCTGCATCACAATCCTATCGGGAATCGCCAAGGACAATGGACAGTGGCTCTCTGCATTCTGGCACGAGGAGGGGACGTTCATTTCCCTGGGTCTATTCTCCCTTGTTTTGTCTGCGTTCTTTTTCTATCGGCAGCGTTCCCTCCTCTCTCACTACGTAGGACAGATCTATTTGGGCCAATACAGCAGCGAACTCGCGGACTGTTCGACAGAGAAACTTCATCAGCGAGCGAACAACTGGGTAACATGGAGATTTTATCGGTTCGCGTTCCTGTGGCTTTTTACGGCCGGGCTATTCTTCGCCAGGGTCGCACTGCTCCTAGTGCTCAGCCGAGATGGGCGGTTGTTTTCATTGGTCGAGCGGCAGCGACCTTGGGAGATTTGGACGCCCGCAGCGCTGTGCGTGGCTCTATGCCTGGCGGTTTGCATGGCATTCGCGGCTTTTCCGGACGATGACCATCCCTACGCAAAATCATTTCGCAATACAAGAAGGTTCCTCAAGGGTTTCCGTTTCATTTTCAGGGGCGGGTTGGAATGACCAACGCAAAGCTGATCGAATGCCCCCGCGACGCGTGGCAAGGACTCCTAGACCTTATCCCAACGGATTACAAGGCTGAATATCTGAAGCAACTCATCCTCGCAGGTTTCAAACACATCGACGCGGTCAGCTTCGTTTCGCCCAAACATGTCAAGCAAATGGCAGACAGTGAAGATGTAATGGCGAAACTCAACGCTTCCCTTCCCGAGGAAATTGAACGCCCCGAAATCATCGGCATCGTCGTCAACGAAAAAGGCCTCAAGCGCGCTCTCGCCACGCCCGGCGTCTCCACCATCGGCTATCCTTATTCCATCTCCGCCTACTTTCGCCGCGCCAACGCCAACATGTCGCGCAACGAATCGCGCCTCCTCGTCGAAAAACTACGCAAGGAAACTCTTGCAGCAAAAAAAGATCTCGTCGTCTACATCTCCATGGCCTTCGGCAACCCCTACGACGAACCCTGGGGCCCCGAGATCGTCGCCGATGCGCTCGACTGGCTCAAAGGAATTCGCGTCCGCACCGTGTCTCTCGCCGACACCGTCGGCACCGCCTCGCCAGAACTGGTCGGCGATTTGTATCGCCAGGTGAAAAACCACGTCGCGGGCGTCGAGCTGGGCCTGCACCTGCACAGCCGTCCCGAACATGCGGAAGAAAAAATCCTCGCCGCGTATGAAGCCGGCTGCCGCCGCTTCGATAGCGCTCTGACCGGTCTCGGCGGCTGCCCCTTCGCCGGAGACAATCTCGT
>JBAQJX010000069.1:0-17813 GCA_049641765.1 Candidatus Acidiferrum sp. | reverse complement strand
GCATTGAACGTCGGGGCTTCCCGGACGGCGGTCGACTACGTGCATGATTTCGTCGCCGACGTCGCGGACGTCCAGTACATTGGCGTCGCCGATTTTTCCGAGGTCGTGCGGCTGCCCGCCGGAGGTCGGATAAAAAGCGGTGCGGTCCAGAATCAATTTAAGCGCGGGCGCGGTAATTCCAGAGTTGACGTCGGGCGGAAGCGGTTCGCAGTATGTCACGCGCGCCGTGAACTCGCGTTCGAAAGAATCGTCGTAGTAGAGCCTGCGCGTCGTCATATTATTCAGTTTTGCAAAGCGCGTTGCCACGCTTCGGAATATTTATACCCGGTTCCAGTGTTGAAGAGCACCGCCGTTTCGCTCGGCTTGATCCAGCCGGAATTGGCCAGCTTGCGCGCGGCGGCTACAGTTGCGGCGCCTTCCGGCGCGGCAAAAATTCCTTCGTGCGAGGCGAGCTGCTTTCCCGCTTCCAGCATTTCTTCGTCCGTGACGGTGAGCGCCGTCCCATTGGTTTGGCGCAACATGCGCAGGATGATGAAGTCGCCGAGCGCCCCCGGCACGCGAAGTCCCGAAGCGAGCGTCGCGGCGTTTTGGAAAAACTCCGAGCTTTCGCGGTGCGCTTCCCACGCTTTCACGATCGGCGCGCAACCCGCCGCTTGCACGGAAACCATGCGCGGGCGCGCCGCACCGATCCAGCCCATCTCTTGCATTTCGTCAAACGCTTTGCACATGCCGATGAGCCCGACGCCCCCGCCCGTCGGATAAATGATAACGTCCGGCAGCTTTCCGGCGAACTGTTCCCAGAGCTCGTAGCCCATCGTTTTTTTTCCTTCGATGCGGTACGGCTCCTTCAGAGTTGAAACGTCGTACCAGCCTTCGCGCTCTTTGCGCTCGGCGACGTATTTTCCGCAGTCGGAAATCAGTCCGTTCAATTTCACGACCGTCGCGCCGAACGCCTGGCATTCCATGACGTTCGCGGAAGGCGTGTCCGCCGGCATGACGATCACGGCAGGGATGCCCGCGGCGGCGGCGTAGGCAGCGAGGGCGCCGCCAGCGTTTCCGGCAGTGGGAGCGGCCAGCGTTTTTGCGCCGAGATGTTTGGCGCGAGTTACGGCAGCGGCCATGCCGCGCGCTTTGAACGAGCCGGTGGGATTCAGGCCTTCGTCTTTGACCATGAGATTCGAAAGGCCGAGAGCGGCGCCGAGGCGTTTCGTGTGGACGAGCGCGGTCATGCCTTCACCCAAAGTTACGGGAGAATCGTTGGGCAAGACTTCGGCGTAACGCCACAACGTGGTGGGGCGCGATTTGAGATTTTCGAGAGTCAGGGTGGAAGCGGCGCGTTTCAGATCGTATTTGGCGAGAAGCGGTTTTCCGCAGGAGCATAAATGTTGTTCGAACGAGGGATCATATTTTTTTGAACAGGCCGAGCATTCGAGTTCCACGATATTCGTCTGGTGTGTCATGCGAAAAGTTTATCACAGGCGTTTTGTGAGTTTTGATTTGACGGAGGGAGGCGCGATTCGAATCGAATAGAAATGGCGAGGATTGATTTGCGTGCGGAAGATCTTCGGTGGCCTGCGGTCTGGGGTCAGTGCGCAGCGATCAGCGGGCGGCGGCGGGCGCGGCTTTGGCGAGAGACGGTTCTTGTTTCGAACGGCCAAGCGTGAACGCGGTGTTCACGAGGCCGACGTGGGAGAAGGCTTGCGGGAAATTGCCGAGCAAAGTTTTGGAGATGGGATCGTATTCTTCGGAGAGCAGGCCGACGTCGTTGCGAATGGCGAGAAGACGTTCGAACAAGCGCAGCGCGTCGTCGTGGCGGCCTTGCAAGACATAGTTGTCGGCCAGCCAGAAAGAGCAGGCGAGGAACTTCCCTTCTCCGCGCGGGAGGCCGTCGACGGCGGGATCCTGGGTGTAGCGAGAGACGAAACCGTTGTCGATGAGATGTGTTTCGATGGCTTTGACGGTGCCGATGACGCGAGGATCCTCGGCGGGAAGAAATCCGAATAGAGGCATCATGAGCAAGCTGGCGTCGAGATGCTTCGAGCCGTAATACTGGACAAAGGAATTCAGTTGGGCGTCAAAACCCTGTTCGCACACCTGATCGTGAATTTCGATTCGAAGCGCTTTCCATTTTGCGACGTCGCCCGAGATCCAACCTTTTTCGGCTGAGCGAATGGCGCGGTCGACGGCGACCCAGGCCATCATCTTGGAGTGAACGAAATGGCGGCGAGGGCCGCGCATTTCCCAAATGCCTTCGTCGGGCTGCTTCCATCCGGTTTCAAGGAAGCTGAGGAGTTCTTCGGCGATGTCTTCGCCTTCGTCTTTGGGAGGCTCGATGCCGGCCTGGCGGCCCTGAAAAAGTATGTTGGCAATTTCACCGAAGATATCGAGTTGAAATTGTTTGTGGGCGGCATTGCCGGTGCGAACGGGGGAGGATTTTTCGTAACCGGCGAGCCAGGGGAGTTCGAGCTCGGTGAGGCGGCGCTCACCGTGAACGCCGTAGACGATATTGAGTTCCGAGGGGCTGCCGGCAACGGCGCGGAGAAGCCATTCGCGCCACTCTTTCGCTTCGTCGAGATATCCGGCATCGACCAAGGAATGGAGCGTGAGGGAGGCATCGCGAACCCAGCAAAAACGATAGTCCCAGTTGCGCTCGCCGCCGAGCCATTCGGGAAGAGACGTGGTGGGAGCGGCGACGATTCCGCCGGTGGGCAAGAAGGTGAGAGCTTTGAGAGTGATGAGCGAACGCAGAACCGCGTCGCGCCATTGGCCTTGATAGGTGCAGCGATCGGACCACTCGCGCCACCAACTTTCCGTTTCTCGAATGGCTTGCTCGACGTCCAAAGCTTGCGGTTCATCGAGGTGGGAACGATGCCAGGTCAGTTCGAAAGGGATGGATTCGCCTTTTTTGACGGTGAAGCTGGAGAGAGTTTTTAGATTTTCGCCGCGAAGCTCGGCGTCGGTGCGAAGAACGAGTTTGTCCGGTCCGGCGATGGCGGAAATGCCGCGATCGGCGCGGTGCACCCAGGGAACGACCGAGCCATAGTCGAAGCGAATGACCAGCTCCATGTTCATTTTGACCTGGCCGCGGGTGCCGACGACGACGCGGACGAGATGGGGCGTGTCGTCGCGAGGCGTCATGCAGTCGACAAGGGTTACGGAGCCGGATTCGGTTTCAAATTCCGTTTCGAGGACGAGAGTGCCTTCGCGATAGCGGCGGCGGATGTTGAGGATGGGTTCGGCTGGAGAGATGGACCAGCGGCCGTTTTCGTCGTTGCCAAGAAGAGAGGCGAAACAGGCGGGAGAATCGAAATGCGGAACGCAGAGCCAGTCGATGGAGCCGTTTTTGGAGACGAGAGCGGCGGTGTGACAGTCGCCGATCAGGGCGTAGTCGTGAATGGGAACGGACAGGAGCGCCTCCCTGAAGGAGCGGGACTCGGCTGGGGCCAATTTCTATTAGAACATGCGGCTTGCGACTGTGGCCACATTCGATTGCAGATGGGTTGGGAGGGCGAAGCGTTGAAAAGAGGAAAAGAAGGACCCACCCTTTCAAGAACCAAAAACGAAAAGCATATACAAATTCAAGATCGTTTGGGGGATGTTAGGATGTGCCACCCACCCAACGATCACTTCACAACCCAGCTGACGGTCAGATTTTTGTGTCCGTCGCAGGTTCTTTGTCGGAAAAGCCAAACTCGAGGATGAGATGACTTGGCAACCGAATTTAGGGCTTCCCTCATTGTCACGTTCTTCAGAACAACCTTCCTTTCTGACTGGTTTCTGGGTTGCGCAAAGCCGAGCTCCGGCGACCCAACGATCAAACGTTGCTGTGCGATGCTTTTGCTGACTGCAGGGCTTGCGAGAATAGCGCCCGTCGACTTATTGGGGGGGGCGTTGGCGTTAAACGTGAATTGCTCTATTCTCGTGTCCAGAATGGACGATTCCGGGCTACCCTTAACCACAAGGAGTTCCTCGTCGGATGTTCGCCAGTTGATTGACTTGGCCAGTTGATTCATTCGAGAGAGGCCGTCCCCTAGGGTGCCGTTAAGAGCTGGAATCTGCATGTCGGGTTCCGCGCCGCACCCCGAATCATATTCCTCTATTCCTCCAGAGGCGCCGCTCTGACGAAGCATTGAGATGATGTAGTTCACTGCTGTTGCTTTTTGAGCATCGAGCGAGAGCTTTTTGTTTAGGAGATCGTCATCATTGCCACTTACCCGAGAGGCGTTTGCCAGAACGAGTAAAATGGCGGCCAGCCATACAAGCCGTGATCTTGACATAAGTGCTCCTAAGGGGTGTTGATTGTGACTGTGACGTTGCCTGTCCCTGAGTAGAAGCCCATTTGAATCGTGTTCACCATTGTCAAAGGATACGATTTGCCGCCAATAATGACGGACAAAGATTGGGTGAACTGCTCGTTGTCGTTCGGCCCCGGGCAGCTTGGAGCGGTTTTCCCGTAGTATTGTGTGTCTCCCAAGATCGTTTGGCTGATGACAATGGGATTATCTTGGGTAGGCGGGGCTGTTTGGCCGACTACTGTGCTTGAGAAGTTCGAGAATTGCTCCTCAAGGTCATAGTTTCCGTAAATGTATTGCGCGGGGCTACGCTGGTCAACCAATTGGTATCCAATGACCTCGTAGACTCCGCACTGATTGGTCAGCTCGGTGTCGCCGTAGATGTTGATTACACTTCCGTTTGTAAGGACGTTGACCGGCCCGAGTCCGTTGGTCCCGTAGTCGGGGCTGCGCACCAGAGTTTGCGGAATCTGAACGTAAAAGTTCACAGCGCTGCTCGTGGTGCTCGACTGCGTGTTCGTCACTTGGATCGGTTGGTTGCCCCCCGCAACCGACGTCGAGATTGCGAGCGTTGCACTGATTTGGGTATCGCTGGACGATTGGATCGCTGGAGTGATGCCAGACGGGGCGACGATACTAGGGCTCGATCCGAATCCTTTCCCGGCGATTGAGACGCTAACGGTGTTGCCAATGAGGCCTTCAGAAGGGCTGATGCTCGTAATTTCGGGCGTAACGTTGGCGCCGCCGCTAGGAGTGCGGTGGAGGGCGGGGCAGAGGTTTTTGGCGTCGTTGCTCATCAGGTTGCCGAAGGTTTGCGTGGTTGTGGAGCCCGTGGAGACGCCCGTGTGCGTTCCGCGGCTGTCCACGGTTACGATGGAAGGGCTATCGGAGCTCCAATCGTTGTAGAAGGGACTGCTGACGTCGTCGTATTCATTTTCGCAAGGGTACCAAGCCTGTACGCCGTCATCCTCGAGACCCTGGTAGAAAATGTTGATGGGATCGTACCAAAGGATGGGGATGAAGTAGCCGCAGCATGCGGCGCAGCCGTAGGTGACGTGGCCGTAGGTTTTGTCGTAGATAACTTTGCCTTCGAACAGCATGGCCGTCGTTTTGTCTGTGAGATCGCGAATGTTGTACGAGCCGGTGGTCAAGTCCGCAGGAAGGGTATTGCCGTCTTTATCCGGAGCGTTTTCGCGAATTAGCTTGCCGATGTCCATCCACATTTGCTGGCCGGGCTGGAGAGTTTGGTCCAGTTCGTATTTCTGAGTTCCTTGATTATAGAAGATGGTGAAGGCCGCTTGGGTTGGCTTGGCGCCACCGTTTCCAAAGGTGATGATGGAGTCGTGCTGAGGGTCGTACTGCCATTGGCCGCCCTCCCATTGGAGGGCGAGCTGATCGGAAAAGGGAGTCTGTGCGCCGTAACGCAGTGATTGATCATAGCTTGCAGCGACGGCAACGACTTCGTCCGGAAGGCCATCGGTGCTTAGCGTGACGGAGGCCCAGTGAGCGTCTGCCGGAATGACTTTGCAGCTTTGCATCGAGCCGATATCAATTTGTTGGGTCTGAAAAGGCGCCAACTGAAGCACCGTGGCGGGCACTTGGCCATCGGCGGAGTCGCTGTGCCAGTGGAAGCTGAGATTAAGTTTGGCGATTCTCGCGATGTTGTTGTGGATGAAGAGTTGAGGATGGAGGGTCGTTCCCACAGGAAAGGCCAGGGCCGGATCTGGGTTAGACAGAGCGAGCATGGGAGCGCGGAGAGTCCAAACGCCGGTTCCGGCGTAGTCGCGCTCTTTTAGTTGGGCTCGCGGGTCGTAATCGAACATTTTCATCACGGCGGAAAAGCCTCCGCTTGGGTCGAAGACCACGTGGAGCGTGTCCAGCGAACCGGCGTGAGACGCGGCGGAGACTTTGATTCCGCCGTACGAGCCAGCCAGCCCTGCCGAGGCCGCGATTTGGCGGATGGAGTAGCGGGCCATGGCGCGCGGAGCGAGAGTGATGATTTGCGCGGATGGCTTTCCAGCGGCGTCGAAGACGGAGAGATTTGCCTGAAGGGCGTTTTGGCCTTGATTCGTGACGACTAGATAGTCGTTGGCGGTGGAACTCGGAAGCCACCAGATGCCTTCGCGGCTGCCGACATTTTCTGTTTGGTCTTGGCCGGTGCCATCGATATGGAAGGCCAGCGAATGGCCGATGCCCATGATCATGGCGACGGCGTAGAGATTGATCTAGCTTGGAGCGCGGTAACGGAGAGCAAGCGAGCCGTAGGCGCCGATGAGTTGAGGAGCAGAGCTGCCGATGGCGGTGGCGATATCGAGAGTTTTGACTTCCTGAGGCTGAACTACCACAGGAAAAAGAGGGGTTTCCGTGCCATCCGCGGCGCGAAGGACGGGAGTGACAGTGAGGATGTGGCCGACTTGGTTGTTGCGGAGTTGGAGCTCGGTGCGCCAGCCGGTTTCGGTGGTCCAGTAGGAGATGAATTGCTGCTGGTCGACGGCTGGGGGCGGAGGTGGAGGGGGCGGAGCTTTGTGAGTCGGAGGCGAGGATGGAGCTTGAGCCTGGATAAACTGCGGCGCGAGCGCGAAGAGAATTAAGGGCAAAAGCGAAAGAAGTAGTGAGCGAAGGCGCCGGGGGAACGTAAGGAGCATGGCAACCTCACACAGGGCAAGATAGAGCAGGATAATGGCGCTGGAGGATATTCTTGTCAAGCTTTTATTTCAAGATGGAAGGCGTCAGAGGGTTAGGGACATTGGCCGGTGGCGCGGACAATAAATTCCGAGATTGTTCTGGATGCCGCTTACGCCGATTTTGCGTGTGCGGGTTTAGGATGTCCTACCTGCCAGCGGTTGCGAAATCACCCGTTTTCGACGTGTGTCGAAACGTTTTGATGGCCTTCTGCCTGTCTCCAGCTATACCCTTCGCTATATCCGTTCAACGGGGGAGAACACATGAGTTTCGCCAATAACCCAGGCAGATTCGCGGGCTTCCTGTATCTACTCACGTCAATAGTGGGCTTCTTCGCAATAGGCTATGTTCCCAACAAGCTGATCGTCCACGGAAACGCAGCTGCCACGGCCAACAACATTGCGGCCTCCGAGACGCTTTTTCGCCTGGGCATCGCGTGCGAACTCATCGGCATGGTCGGTTTTGTGTTCGTGGCACTGGCTTTATACGACCTGCTGAAGGGCGTCAACCAGCGGCACGCCGCGCTCATGTTCATTTTCGTTGTAGTCTCCATCCCTATAGCCTTTGTGAATGAGCTGAACTCATTCGCTGCCCTGGTCCTCGTGCATGGGGCCGACTTCCTATCCATATTCGACAAGCCTCAGCGAGAGGCATTGGCCATGCTGTTTCTCAATCTGCATGGCCGCGGACTTGTTGTCGCCGAAATATTTTGGGGCCTCTGGCTCCTTCCCCTCGCGCTGCTTGTGTACAGGTCGCGATTCCTGCCGCGATTTCTGGGCGTGTGGCTCGCCCTCGCCGGCTTCGCGTGGGTGATCCTGAGTCTTACGGGCGTACTTTTGCCGCAATACGCGGACAAGGCGAATACCTACCTTCAGCCCGCGATTTTGGGGGAGATAGCATTCATGCTCTGGCTCGTCATCAAGGGCGCTAAGCCGACCGCGCTGAACGCCCCAGCCTCATTGCCGGCTGCCGGTTAGGACGCACGTCGTGGGTTGTCGGCAACCCTAACCTAAACTGGTTACGTCAGAGTTGCCCGTCATCCAGGACGAGCCGCCACAAAAAGCAATCCACAGGGCTGGTGGCGGGGACGATAAATTCCGAGATTGTTCTGGGTGGGGCGTACGGCGACTTTGCGTGTGTGGGTTTAGGATGTTCCACCGGCCGAGATCGTTCAGCGCTCTTTGGGCGATGAGGATGCGGTAATCCACTTTGGCAGTAGCTTGTGGGCTTGGTCGAGTTCAACCGTGCGTCCAGCTTTGGCATCGCGGATGCGTTCGTCGACGGCGGCGAGTGTGGCCTCGTCTTCCTCATCAACGATGGGAGCAGGCTTTTCGAAGTCAGGTTCCTTAGCATTGGCCATAACGGAATGCTAGCCCTTGTCTATGGTGAGCGCGATAGCACTATTGCGGAAGAGCGGCCAGTTTTCGGGTTTCTCTTGCATGGCAGGAGACGAGAGGCGCGGGCCGAGGCATCCTACATTCACGGTATAATTGAGGGATGGGCGTACGGCTGATTGCCTTGGATATCGACGGCACGCTTCTGGACAGCCGATGGGAGCTTCCGGAGGCGAACCGCGCGGCTATCGCGGCGGCAACGAAGCGGGGCATCGAAGTCGCGCTGGTGACGGGACGGCGCTACGATTTTGCGCTGCCGATCGCGCGGCAAATTGACGCGCCGTTGACGATGATCGTGAGCAACGGGGCGGTGATTCGAACGCAGGATGGAGAGACGCGGCTGCGGCACCTGCTTTCGCGGGAGACGGCGCGGCGCGTTCTCGAGCTGATACGGCCGTGGCGGGACTGCACGGGAATTGTCTTCGACAGGCGGCGCGAGAATCAGGTGATGCTGGAGTCGATGGATTCGGACGACCCGATGCGGACAGCGTACTACGCGCGGAACCGAGAATTTCTGGGAGTGGCCAATCCTCTCGAAAGCTGCCTGACGGAAGATCCGCTGCAAGTGATGCTGAGCGGCAACGTGGCGCGGATGAAGGAAGCCGAAGCGAGGCTGCGCGGAGCGGCGTTTGCGAAGGAATACGCGGTGGCGGCGACGGTCTACGAGACGCGGAATTTTGCGATGGTCGATGTGATCAACCCGGTGTGCTCGAAAGGCGCGGCGCTGGCGGAGTGGGCGGCGCTGCGAGGCGTAGCGCGGGAAGAGGTTCTGGCGATCGGCGACAACCACAACGACCTGGAGATGCTGAAGTTCGCGGGGATTCCGGTGGTGATGGGCAACGGCGTGGCAGAGTTAAAGAGTTTCGGATGGCACGAAACCGCGAGCAACGACCATGGCGGCGTGGCGGCAGCCATCGAACAGTTCGCTTTGCGAGAGGCGGCCCCTTGCGCCTGAGGCGATATCTTTTGCCCTGCGCGATCGTGTGCTGCGCCGCTCCGGCGGTGCGCGCGGAGTATGTAGTATTGCAGAACGGGCAGCGGCTGCACGTGACCGGCTACCAACTTGTCGGAGAAAAATACCGACTGCAACTCGAAGGCGGCGTGGTGGAAGTGCCGGCTGCGGACGTCGTTTCGATCGACCCCGAGGACGAGTTCGCTGTGGTTCCTGCGCCAGCGGCGGCCACGGCGCCTTACCGCGAAATCGTGAAGGCCGCTGCGGCGCGCTACAGCGTGGACGCGGACCTGATCTCGAGCGTGATTGCAGCGGAATCGAATTTCGATCCAAAAGCGATCTCCAAACGAAACGCGCGAGGACTGATGCAGCTGCTGCCGGAGACGGCGGCGCGCTTTGGAGTGCAGAATATTTTCGATCCGCAGGAAAACATCGACGCGGGAACGCACTATCTGCGCGATTTGCTGCAGAAATACAACAACGATCTGGCGCTGGCGCTGGCGGCGTACAACGCGGGACCGGAACGGGTCGAACAGTTTGGGCGCGTGCCGCCTTATGCCGAAACGGTTTCATACGTGCGGCGAGTGAGGCGAGCGTACGACAAGAGCAAATCGGTGGCGGCTGGCACTAGCACGCCGAGAGTCAAAGCCAAAACAAGCGCGGCGGTTGCTCAAGTTTCACGGCCGAGCACGAACAATCCACAATCAAGCATTCCTCAACTGAAGACCTCGAACTAGAGTTTGCGGAGCGGGACGCGCGAGACTCGTGGCGTTCACACGACAGTTCTTCTTCCGGCACGATTCCCTGCTGTCTTTGGCAAACGCGGGCGGGATCTGTGTTTATTGCTGCTGCGGCGGATTTGGATTAGGGACGGGGTTCGATGTGGGCGGATTCGATTGCGGATTCGAAGGATTGGGCTGCGAACCGAACGGAGTTTGCCCGGGCGAGCCAGCGGGCGTGCCGATGGGCGCGGCTGGCGCGCCGATCATGCCCAAATCTTTCGAAGGATCCCAAATAAATTCGAAGAGGTGATAGTTCTTGGCCGTCTCGTAGACCATGATCGATGGCTTATTTACTTTGCTGCCGATGCCGATGATGCTGCCGCCCACGATGGTCGGCGTGTCACCGGTCGCCACACCTTGCGCATCGGTCGGAGTGTTGCTCGCGTCGGTTCCTTGCGCGTTCGTGCCGGTTCCGGTTGTTGGTGCGCCGAAGCCTGTTGAGCCCGGCGCGGAACTGCTGGAGCTGGAGCCGAAGCCGGTTGTTGAGACGCTGCCGGGAGTTCCCGGCGTGGAGCCAAAGGACGAAGTTGACGTGCCGATGCTGCTTGGCTGACCGGGGGCGCCGGGCATCTGGATTCCACCCTGCGGCGGCTTGAGGCTGCCGATCAGCTGACCAGCGGGGCCAACGTAGATCAGTCGCCAAGAGCCGTCATCCTTGTTCATGGGATCTTTATAGGCCTGGCGCATGAAGCGAATGTTGCCGTTGGAAGGCTTGGTGAGATCGTCGAGAGAAGTAGGAAAGCGGCCGAACTTGGCGTAATAAAGCTTGATGCCGCGCGTGTACTGCTTGCCGCGCCAAATCATTTCTTTTTCCTTCTCGCGGCGGCCTTCAGTAAGAATGCGCAGGCCGATGGACATGGAAGCGATGAGGACGACGGTGGTGAGAAACACGACGACAAGCAAAGCGTAGCCGCTCTGATTTTTCCTCGGTCGCGTGCGTGTGGTTGCGTTTCTCATGCCGAGGGCGACGCTGGCGGCTCTTCGAGCGGTGTGGTGCCGTGAAGTCCGCTGGAGATTTCCTGAAATTCGAGGTTGGTGTTGCCGACCTTCAGAATGCGATAACGGCCGAGGAGCGTGTCACCCTCGGTCACGATGTAGATGTCGTCGCCATCGGTGAGAAACGCGCGGCGCGGAGAGCCGGAGGGGACGGTGCCGTAACCAAAGTACTTGAGGTTAGCCGGAAGTACGGCAACAGTCGGGGCTTGCGGGGGCGGCGCGGCAGGTTTGGTTTCGGCCGCTTTTTTCTTCGCGTCTTGTACTTCTTTAGGGGTGGGAGGAGCGATCACGCTGAACGGGTTGCGGCCGTTGCTCTTGTATTCAGTTTTCTGGGCACGTTCGAGCTCTTGCCAGTGAATCTGCGGATTCGCGACGGCGAGGACTTTGTAGTTCTCGATAGAGGCGGCAGAACGCATGGCGGGCGTGTGCTTGTTCCATTCGAAGCTCCAGACCAGGAGCGCCACAGCCGTGAGCGCGACGAAAGCGATGATTTGCTGATTGCGTTTCATGCGGAATCCCGGAAATAGGTGCGAACGCGAAGCTCGACGCGAATAGCGCCAGTGGCGGCTTTGCTTTGCGTGTCGGTGGCAAGTGCCAGGCTGTCAAGGATGTAGAGCCGCTGCGAACGCTGCAAACCGTTCACGAAGCGCACCACGCTGGGATAATCGCCGTTGATGGCAACATCCATGTCGACCTCGTCCATGCCGCGATTCTCGACCTCTTTATGTTTGAAGCCGAGAGAGGCGATCTGGAGGCCTGCCTTTTTTCCGGTGTCGTAGAGTTCGGCGGTGACGATCGAGTAGCCGGTGCTTTCCGGAAGAAGCTCGGCCTCAAATTTGTCGCAGTCCTTTTTGGTCGCGGGCATGTTGTCCTTGATGAGTTCGGCCGACTTGATATCACCGCGCAGGACCTTGAGCTGAAGATTTTGGGCGTCGAAATCCGATTGCGGCGTGTGGGGGGCCGAGGCAAGCAGCCAGCTATAAACGCCGAGGCCGATATCGGCTGCGAGAAGCAAGCCGAGGACGATAAGGATGACGCGCTTTTCCAAAGTGAAGTCGCGGTGCATCAGGTCCTCGCGTACTCGGCGGTCAGCACGAGGACGAACTCGTCGCCGCTGGTGTTTTGCGTGGGGGTGCGCACACCGATCAGAACGACGTGCGTGAAGGACTTCGAACCCTCTAGAGCTTTGAGGAAATTGAGCTTTGCTTCGTCACTCGTGGCGCCGACAGTGAATTCGACTTCAACGCGGCCTTTGTCTTGTGTGGGCGTGATACTGATGACGCGCACGCCGGCGGGTAGTACGCGCTCGAGGTCCATGAACATGAGCGTCCAATTGAAGCTACGCGCGTCAATGAGGTTGTTGATGAAGGCGGCGCGGTCGCTAAGATTGTGGTTTTCCGGAAGGCTGAAGAAGCGATCCAGCGAGGCGCGCTGCTGCTCCATCTGGGTGACCTGCGCGAGAATTTGCGCGGATTTGGCGCGCATTTCGGCGTTCGCTTTGCGCGCAAGGTAGACGTGCCAGCCGAGCGCGACGAAAGCAATCGCGGCGGCAAACCCAAAAGCGCCTGAACCGGCAAGGAAGCGGCGGTGCGCTTCCAGAGGCTTTGTCGCCAGATTGAGCCGAATCCTCATGCTTCCTGCTTCTCCTTAAACCGATACTCTCGAATCCCTTGTGCGGCTATTTTAGCCTTGATGCAACATCCAGCCGACCAGACCTTCCAACTCGCGGTCAGCGAGCGGGCGCGCATCGGCGGGGATACGTCCATCGGAAACCGCGGTATGAAGGAGCGAATGGACTTCACAATGAAATTCGTCTTCGAGTGGCCGGACAAATTCGGGCAGGCGCGAACCAAGTCCCGCAACGCGCACGGCTTGAATGCCTTCCTGCCAGGTGTCCTGGTAATAGGCGGCCACGGGGAAAATATCCTCGAGGAGCATGTGCGGCGTGAGGTCGGAGCCTTGCGCGGGCAATTCGGTGCAGCGATAGCCGCAGAGGACGCCTTCGCGGACGATGGCGGTCGTCAGTGACGTGCCAGCGACACGCGCAAGAAGCGTAGGGCGGTGTTCCTCCACCAGCGCAATGGCCGCGAGGGAGGAACTGAGGACGACACCGGGATGAAGCGAAGCGGCTTCAGCGAGAGATTCGTACTCGCGAATGATGCGGAGGCGGGCAAGGGCGGTGACGACGTCGACGCCGGTTTCGCGCGGAGCCTGACGCATATAAGAGATGAGCGTTTCGTCGACTTCAAAAGGCACGCTCTTTTTCAGCTTCCAGCGGAGCATGGGGTCGGCTTCTTCTTTCGAGCGCGGAAACTCATCGAAATGCTGGACGAAAACGCGGATGACGGGATCCGGGAGGATCAGCGCGAGGCTCTCGTCCTTGGCGTGCAAGGCGGTGCAAACGGCGGCGACCGCGTTTTTTAGTGCGGGGGCGTTGGCGATGTTGGTTTCAACGGCGGAAGGGACGACAGCGCCGAGCGGAAGAGCTTCGACGGCGTATTTGTCCAGACCGCCTGTGCGCGTCCAGCGGGCGCCGGCGACGCGTTCGAGACCGACCTCGATGGCAAGCGGAGGATGCGGAGTGGCATCCAGCCAGCGAGCGAAGCGGCGCACGAGTTGGCTCTTGTAAATTCCCTGATGAAATGTGGCCACACTACTCAACGAAGGTCACCTTGTTAATTTCTCTGACGGTCGTGAGGCCCGCCCGGATTTTGGCGAGGCCGCTTTCGCGAAGAGTGATCATGCCTTCTTCGCGCGCGATGCGCTTGATTTCGGAAGTCGGGCGTCGATCGACGATCATTTCGCGGATACGGTCGGTCAGATCCAGCAACTCGCAGATCGCGGTACGGCCATGATAGCCCGTGCCGGAACATTCCAGGCAGCCGGCGCCTTCGCTGAGCGGGACGTTCGACCAGGTTGCGACATCGAGGCCGGCGTCTTTCAGCTCGGCCGCCGAGAAAACTTTCTGGCGTTTACAATTCGGGCAGATTACGCGAACAAGACGCTGGGCCATGATGCAGTTGAGGGCGGAAACGAAATTGTAAGGCTCGACGCCCATGTTGATGAAGCGGCCGATGACGTCGGTGACGTTGTTGGCGTGCACGGTGGTGAAGACCAAGTGGCCGGTGAGCGCGGACTGAATGGCGATTTGCGCGGTTTCCTGGTCGCGGATTTCGCCGACCATGATTTTATCGGGGTCGTGGCGAAGAATGGAACGCAAGCCTCGGGCGAAGGTGAGGCCCTTCTTCTCGTTGACGGGAATCTGCGTGATGCCGCGGAGTTGGTATTCGACGGGGTCTTCGATGGTGACGATCTTATCTTCGTCGGTCTTGATTTCGTTGATGGCGGCGTAGAGCGTGGTGGTCTTGCCGGAACCGGTGGGGCCAGTGACCAGAACCATGCCGTAAGGCTCGCGGATGTAGCGGCGGAAGCGGCGAACCTCAAGGTCGGAGAAACCGACGACGTCCAGGCTCAGACTTTGAAATTTTTCGGAGAGCGTTTCCTTGTCGAGCACGCGGAGAACAGCGTCTTCACCGTGGCTCGCGGGCATGATGGAGACGCGAAGATCGATAAAGCGGCCTTTGTATTTCACGCGGAAGCGGCCGTCCTGCGGTACGCGGCGTTCTGCGATGTCTAGGTCGCTGAGAACTTTGATGCGAGAAAGAACGGTCGAGTGCCATTCCTTGGCGATGGGCTGCATGGCGTGCTGAAGGACGCCGTCGATGCGGTACTTGACGGCGACTTCGGTGTCTCGAGCTTCGATGTGAATGTCGCTTGCGCGCCGCTCGAGCGCGGTGAAGATGATGGTTTCCACGAGGCGCACGACCGGACTGACGGAAGTGTCGCCGCGGGTCAACCGGTCGCCCGAAATGGTTTCTTCGCTCTCTTCTTCTTCCTTCGAGACTTGAAGCGTGAAGGCTTCGGTAGCTTGTTCGAGGACGCGCTGGGATTGCTCGGTGCGCTTGAGCAGGTCGCCGATTTGCCGCGGAGTGGCCACCTTGATGGCCAGTTTTTTTCCGAGCAGCAAGGGCAGTTCGTCGCTAAGCAATACCTGACTGGGATCAGCGACCGCGATCGACAGTGAATTGTTGTGCAGTTCGAGCGGCACGAAGTTGTAGCGGAACATCAGGTCCGCGGGAATGGTGCGAAAAAGTTCAGGGTCGATACGCTGCTCGGTGAGATCGACGAAAGCACAGCGGTACCTTTGCGCGAGCTTCTGTGCAACTTCGCGTTCGGGGAGAGCGTCGCCGGGAGTCCAATTGTGTTCAGGCGTGGCCACGGTTTCCTTAGCTTAATCCGTCTTACTTCACTGCACCGCTCGTCATAGAGAACGAGAAGATCGGCAAATACAGCGAAATCAAAATAAAGGCTACCAGCAAGCCCATGAAGACCAGAATCGTGGGCTCGATAATAGCCACGAGGGCCGAAAGCCGAACGCCAACTTCTTCCTCGTAAAATTCGGCAACGCTGGTGAGCATGGGAGCCAGTGCGCCGCTGGATTCACCTACCTCGATCATGTCCAGGGCCAGCTCAGGCATGGTTCCCTTCATCGCCAGCGCGCTGTGGAGGGCCTCGCCTTCGCGGACCATTTGCGTGGCCTGCGTGACAGTCGAACGAACCAGCTTACTGCTAATGGCATCGGAAGCGGTCTGTAAGCCTGCGACCAATGGCGTGCCGCCGGTTAAGAGCGTGGCCAAGGTGCGGGAAAACTGCGCCACCTGGAATTTCAGGAGCGTATCGCCGACGACGGGAATGCGGAACTTCAGCCGGTCAAACGCTTCCCCGCCTTCCTCCGTCCTCGACCAAAGAAAAACGCCGAAGGCCGCAAGGAAAAGTAAAGCGATGCCGCCGATGACGAAGTAGCGGTAATCCACGGTGATAGCGATCAATATCTGAGTCGGTCTAGGCAATTCCACGTTCATGTCGCGATAGAGCTGTGCAAATTTGGGGATAACGAAAGTCACGAGATACGTGACGATGACCGAAGCGACGCTGATCAGCAGGATGGGATAGACGAGCGTGGCGAGAATTCTCTTTTTCACGCCGGTGCTGACGCGCTGGTAGGCGATGTAATAATCCAAAACACCGGGCAGATTTCCGCTCTTCTCCCCCGCAAGAATGGCCGTTGAATAGACCTTGGAAAAAACGCCCGTTTCGTCGATCGCTTCGGAAAGCGACCTACCTTCGCGAACGCGATCGCGAACTTTAGAGAGTACGGGACGCAACTTTGGAGAGGTGGCGCGCGTAGCGAGTAGATCGAGGGCCCGCAAAATCGGCAAACCAGCTTTAATCAGCGTGTTGAACTGCTGGTTGAGGATGAGAAAGTCCGCACCGCCAACTTGACGATCGCGGCGGCGCTTAACGAATGCGCTCAGAAGGCTGCTGCGCGTCTGGACGGAATAGACAAAAAGGCCCCTCTCAGCCAGTTTCTGGCGCGCTTCGGCCAACGATCCCGCAGCCTCGACGTGCGAGAATACCCGTCCGTTTGCATCCGCAACGCGGCAGACGAATTCCCCCATAGACGTTCAGTTTACCTCATCTAGCTAGTATGCGGCGAAGCACCTGATGGTTGGCTGTGCCTCTGAAGAAACGCCCGCCGAAATTAATGCGAATTTAACTCTAAGGTGTTGAATCTGCGGCCGATTCGCCGTTGACAATGGCTACGCCCGGAGGAACATCGAATCGGAAGTAGGCAGAAGGAACGGAGGGATTGAAGCGCCAATTCTCAAACTTGAATTCAACCGTCACACCTCCCTTTTCGCGCACCAAGACACGGGCCAGATCTCCTGTGCCCGGCACAACCTCCAGATAGACGGACTCTTCCGGACCGCCATTTTTATCTTGCGCCTGTGCCGCATTGCCGGCAGTAAGTTGGGGATCGTTGGTTTCTCCGCGCAACGAACAATAAAGCACTGCGTTACCGGGAGTGACCGGTTTTTCGACTACCGTTGCCTCGACTCGTGAGCAAACGCGCGACAATTTCATTTCGCCGGCAAGCAGCGCCAACGGAGTGCGCCAGTCCGTGCTTTGCTTGGCGGGGACGCGGGTGACTGTGTGATCGGCGGGCACATAAAACCATGCCATCTTGCCGTCCACGATAAAGAGATTTTTTTCTGGAGATTCGTATTCCCAGCGCATCTTTCCCGGACGCCGAAAATATGCGACGCCGGCTTCCGCGCGAACCACTTGCCCGTTTTCGGAGTACTGCTCGAGAAAGGTCGCCTGAAGGGTTTGCGGGCCGCGATACCGCGCTTCGAGCTGCTTGACGAGCTGCTGTGTATCCGGCGAGTTCGTACCGAGCGGGAAGAGACTAATAATTAGGAGCACCAGCAGAGGCATTTAGTCAGTGTAGCAGGTCTCTTAGGCCACAGGTGTTTGGCAAGCTCAGCAGATCAACGGCGATGGCGAATGAGCGGTGCATGTTCGCATAGGCCAGGAAGACGATTGGTGGCCAAGGTCCCAGGCCTGGTTGGATGATATGACCCGGGCAGAAAAGAAAAGAGCGCGGGAGGTAAGTCCCGCGCTCTTTCTGACTTGCTGACAGGTCAAGGGCTTAGGCTTGATCCGTCAAGTCTGTATCCAGACCAGTTACTGGAGAGGAGCCATCGCGGTGGTCGTGCTGCACGCACCGGAAGCTACCGCACCCGTTCCGCCCGTCGGATCGCGACGGATCACGCCAGAGTCATCGGAGCAGAAATCGCTCTGTCCGCTCTGA
>JBAQJX010000045.1:0-29592 GCA_049641765.1 Candidatus Acidiferrum sp. | reverse complement strand
CAGCATCGGCACGCGCACCTGGGCCAACACTTTCTTCGCGCCGACAG
Organism: Candidatus Acidiferrum sp.; assembly: GCA_049641765.1. Taxonomy (GTDB): domain Bacteria; phylum Acidobacteriota; class Terriglobia; order Acidiferrales; family UBA7541; genus Acidiferrum. The sequence continues at coordinate 29,545 of JBAQJX010000045.1, read as the reverse complement.
CTTCGTAATAGTCCTGGGCGTCTCGAAAACCAAAGTTCGGCGCAGTGATCTTATCGTCGAACTCCCGCACCGATCGCACCGCTCCGAATCCGTTGGATGGATACCGCTCCGGGAAGAGCTTCACCTTCCTTGCGTAACGCGCCATCAGGCCCTTCACGAAGTGTCTCTGGTAAAAATAATTCTCGCGCCGGTCGAGCGCATCGGCGCACGCTCCCATATCCATCGAGGGACAAACTACGCATACCGCGCGCAACGCCTTCGGTGCGGCGTCTCCAAATTCGCCGGCCATTTTCGTCAGAAGATTTCCGCCCATGGAATATCCTGCGAAGAAAATCTGCTCGAATCCATCGCCGATCGACAGCTCTTCGATCACCGCCCGGTAATCCCCGCTCATCCCAGAGTTATACAGCGTCGGCGTCAGTTTCAGAGCTTCCGGGCTGCCGCAATTCCGTTGGTTCAGCCGCACGGCGTGATAGCCAAGCCGGAATGCCTTCTCCGCGATTCCCCACATGTAGTTCGATTCGCTCGACCCTTCGAGGCCATGCACGATCACAATGACCGGAGCGTCACGGCGCTTTCCCGGCTGCCAATGGCAACGCCCCAGAATCTGCGACTCCGCATCGACTTGGAATAAGCGATCTTCAGCGGGCGGCAACGCAAAATGTCTGCGCACGAATGCCGAAGCAATCGTCATGGCATGCCCGTTCCGCAACAGCCGGTGCGGCTCAAATTTCTCGATTGGCGAGGTCATGAATTCACTCTAGTGCAGCGCCTTGCCGGCAACAAGCCGTCGCTGGTTTTTCGCTCAGCGTCCGGCGCACGCCTGTTAACACCTCGCCCTAAATTCGCGTCAACCCAGCCAAGGCGAATGGAGGGAACGATGAAAATCCGAATACTGGTGGCGGCTGTCGTGGTAACTATTCTTTTGGCCACTTTGCCGCGCGCTTTCCGTGCACAATCCAACTCCGGCCAGGCCGACCCTTACCTGACCGTCCACGAATGGGGCACCTTCACTTCAATCGCTGGCCGCGATGGCCGATCCGTGGAGTGGATGCCGCTCGACGGCTCAACCGATCTTCCGTCTTTCGTGGAACACTTCAGCGGCGTGAACTTCAAGGCAGGTCTTCGCGGCACCGTGCGCATGGAAACGCCCGTGCTCTACTTCTACACCAATCGCGATACGACTGTTTCCGTGAACGTTTCGCTTTCGAAAGGCCTGATCACCGAGTGGTATCCACACGCCAGCCGGGTGTATCCCGTTGCCGCGGTGAAACCAAAGTACGCGAGTTTCCCTGTCAGCGACTGGGCCCTCTCTCAAAGCCACCCCGACGGCAGCATCGCATGGGACGGCATCGAGCTCCAGCCGCGCGGTTTTGTCGAATTCCTCGAGGACAAGGTCCCCAATCACTACTACGCAGCGCGGCAAACCGGTTCCACTGCGCTGCAAATGAAAACGGTGAACGGCACGCAAAGCGAAAAGTTTCTCTTCTATCGCGGAGTGTCGACGTTCGTGGTGCCGATTTCCGCGTCGATTCGCGCGGATGGCGGCGTGCTCCCTGAAAATCTCGCGGATCAAGCAATTCCCGCGATGCTGCTGTTTGAACGGCGGGGTGATCGGCTCGGATTTCGCGTTGCGCAGCAGCCGGCGAACGGCTTCGCTCTCAATCCGCCGGAGCTCAACGGCGACATGAATTCGCTCAAGCAAACCGTCGTCGACATGCTCGTGGCGCAGGGGCTCTTCCAGGATGAAGCCCAGGCCATGTTTGAAACCTGGCGCGATTCCTGGTTCGAAGAGGGTAGCCGCCTGTTTTACATCGTGCCGCGCTCTTTCGTCGATTCCATCCTCCGCCTAACGATTCAGCCTGCGCCTTCGCAAATCGTGCGCGTCTTCGTTGGCCGCGTCGAGCTCGTCACACCTGCCACGCGACAGGCCATCGAACAAGCGGTCGCCACGCACGACGACGCCACTCTCAGCCTCTACAGTCGTTTTTTGACTCCCATCCTCCAGACCACCATCGCCATGGAGACGGACCCCGTCAAGAAAGCCCAGCTCACCTGCTACAGGGGCGACACCTCTGCCTGCGCTGCGCAAATTTCACAAAATTCCTATCGCTGACGACCCAACCCGTCGCCTCAACTTGACCGCAATCCCTTTGCCCCCTAGAATAGAAGTTTCACAGTGATCGATTTTTGCAATCTGATGAATTCATCCTTCGGCCCAGCGGCCACCCGCTGGGCTGCGCTGTTTTAGGGCGCTAATTTCTGACGCGAGGTTGGAATGATTGACGGTCCGATTCCCGAGGGTCTTACTTTCGACGACGTGCTTCTTCTGCCCGGCAAATCCTCCGTGCTCCCGGCTGAAGTCGACACGCGTACCTGCTTCACGCGCACGCTTGGCCTCGACATTCCCCTGGCATCGGCCGCCATGGACACCGTCACGGAATCTCGCCTGGCCATCGCCATTGCGCGGCAAGGCGGCATCGGCCTCGTTCACCGCAATATGCCCATCGACCGCCAGGGCGAGGAAGTCGATCGCGTAAAGCGCTCCGAAAGCGGCATGATTGTCGATCCCGTCACCATCTCGCCCGACATCACTCTTCGCCAGGCTCTCGAAATCATGACCAAGTACCGCATCTCCGGCTTGCCTGTCACACGCGGCCCCCGGCTCACCGGGATCCTCACCAACCGCGATCTTCGCTTCGAAAAGAACCACGCGCAACTCGTCGGCTCCGTCATGACCAAGGACAATCTCGTCACCGTGCCCGTCGGCACCACGCTCGACGAAGCCGAGCGCATCCTGCAAAAGCATCGCATCGAAAAACTTCTCGTCGTAGACCAGGATTTCAATCTCAAAGGGCTGATCACCGTAAAGGACATCCAGAAAAAGCGCGCCTATCCTCACGCCGCAAAAGATGACCATGGCCGTTTGCGCGTCGGCGCCGCCGTTGGCGCCACCGGCGATTATCTCGAGCGCGCCGTCGAAATGTTCAAGTCCAAAGCCGACGTCCTCGCCATCGATACCGCCCATGGCCACACTTCGCGCGTCATGGACGCCATCAAGGCCATTCGCAACCGTCTGCCGGAAGCGCAGTTGATCGCCGGCAACGTCGCCACTTACGACGCCGCGAAAGATCTTATCGCGCTCGGCATCGACGGATTGAAAGTCGGCATCGGTCCCGGATCCATCTGCACGACCCGCGTCGTCACTGGCGCAGGCGTGCCGCAACTCACCGCCGTGATGGAAGCCTCGCGCGCCGCGAGGGGCACCGGAGTCCCTATCATCGCCGATGGCGGCATCAAGTATTCCGGCGACATCACCAAAGCCATTGCCGCGGGCGCGTCCTGCGTGATGATTGGCAGCTTGTTCGCTGGCACCGAGGAATCTCCGGGCGAAACGATTCTCTATCAGGGACGCACTTTCAAGTCGTACCGTGGCATGGGCTCGATGGGCGCGATGGACGCAGGCTCGGATCGCTACGCAACCGTGCAAGACACCGAAGAACGCGGCAAGTCCGTGCCCGAAGGCGTCGAAGGCCGCGTGCCCTACAAAGGCCCACTCGGCGCGCTGACCGATCAGCTTGTCGGCGGCCTCAAGAGCGGCATGGGCTACGTTGGCGCCCCCACTCTGCGCGAACTAACCGAAAAAGCCCGCTTCGTCCGCATCACCGCCGCAGGCCTACGCGAGAGCCACGTTCACGATGTCATCATCACTCGCGAAGCTCCGAACTATCGGATGGAATAGCGCCGAATGATCCGCTCGGCCACTGAACCCAGCTTCAACATTTTTTCCGGAGCGCAGCCTCGTGCCTGAACAGCCCTGGCGCAATCCGCCTCCCGCGCCGCAGCTTCAGGAAATGCAGCCGCGCCTGCGCAAGTTGCTGGTGCCTGCTTGGCTTCGCGCCTGGTGGCCGGCGCTTCTCTGGGCCTGTCTGATTTTCACACTATCGACGGACACCTTTTCCTCTGAGCACACTGCGACCGTTCTGTCTCCCGTCGTCCACTGGCTTTTTCCGCATCTCACCGATGACCAGTTCGATCTCGTCCACCATCTCATCCGCAAGAGCGCGCACTTCACCGAATATTTTATTTTTTGTCTACTGCTCTTTCGTGGCATTCGCGGCGACCGCAAAGGCTGGCGCTGGACCTGGGGAATTTTCGCGCTCTCCATCGCCGCCGGTTATTCCGTGCTCGACGAGATCCACCAGGCTTTTGTTGTCAGCCGCACCGCTTCGCCCTGGGATTCCCTTCTCGATTCCATCGGCGCCTTCTTTGCCTTTGCCGTCATCTACCTCTGGTTCCGTCTCCGCCGCACAAGTTCACCTCCGCCCGATTCTTCCGCTGCGGCAACGTAGCTCTCTCGCTCAACCGGCCGCGTTCTCTTCCGCAAGTCGGCTGCTGCCCGGAATCTCCGCTCCTCCCGTGACCTTTAGCGCCACCACGAGCGCCGCCACCAATAGAATCGCCGCCAGATACCATGGCCCGCCAGGAAACCACCGTCCTGGAGCGATGCAAGCGGCAAACGTCGCCGAAAATATTCCCGGACCAAAAATCATCCCGAGTCCGCGCAGCGAGCTCACCGCTCCCTGCAGTTCTCCCTGCTCCGAAGGAGATACGCATTGCGTCATCATCGACTGTGATGCCGGCGTGGCCAGTCCCCACAGCGCGTTGACCGGAATCGCCGCAAGAAATAGCCAACCCGTCGGTGCCCAGCCAAACAGTGCGAATCCCAGCGCTCCAAACGTCAGCCCGATATAGAGCGATTTTCGTTCCCCAAACCACTTCACGCTTGGGCCGACCAGCCCCGCCATCGTGACCATGGAAGCGATGCCAACCACAGCCAGCGATATCCCGATGGCTTTTTCATTCCATCCATAGCGGTACATCGCATAAAGCACCCACACCGTCGCGTAAATTTCATGCGCCAGATACCCCAAGAAATTTACCGCTGCCAATCCGAACAACTCGCGATGGGAACGCAACAGCTTCAGCGCGCCCATTGGATTGGCGCTTTTCCAGCGCAGCTGTTTCTGCCGCTTTTCGGGAACCAGCGACTCCGGCAGAACGAACAATCCGTACATCGCATTCACAATGCTTAATGCCGCCGCCAACCAAAACGGCAACCGCGCCTGCATCGCGCCCAGCCATCCTCCAATCGCTGGCCCAAGGACGAATCCTACGCCGAACGCTGCGCCGAAAAGCCCAAACGCTTTGGCTCGCTTCTCCGGCGGCGTGACGTCGCTGATGTATGCCGTCGCCGTTGGCAAACTCGAGGAACAGATCCCGGAGAAAACGCGGCCGAGAAACAACCACCCGATCGTCGGTGCCAGCGCCATCACCACGTAGTCCAGCCCCAAACCGAAGTTCGAGAGCAGAATCACCGGTCGCCGCCCGTAGCGGTCTGAGAGCATTCCCAGAATCGGCGAAAAGAAAAATTGCATCAGCGCCCACGTCGTCACAAACAGGCCCATGTACTCCGAACTCTTCGCCATGTTGCCGTGCAGAAAATCCGAAATGAGGCGCGGCAGGATCGGCACGATGATGCCGAACGCCAGCATGTCTAGCAGCACGGTAACGAACACGAACCCCAATGCCGCGTGCCTCTTACTCTCCATGGTCGTTCTCCTTTCTCAATGGCATTGCGTCGATTCCCTTTAGCCAGAGTTCCACGGCGCGATCCAGACGCGCGCGGTCGTGCGACGCGCAATAATCCAGCATGAACCCGCGAAATCCGGCCACCACCACGGTGGCATGCGCTCGTGCCTCGGATTCCGGATAACCCTTCCGCTCAAGCGGCGCGGACAAGAATCCCAGCCAGTCCTCGACACTAGCTCGCAGATACTCCGCGAACTCTTTCGGACGGCGCAGCGCCATCGCGAAAATTTCGAGCGACATCCCGAAAACCCGCGCGTTCTCCGGCGAGCTCATGTGCTGCCAGATTGCGCGGCAGGCATCCCCCGGCGTCGCATAGCTCATCGACTTCATCCGCTCATAGGTTGCTCGCTGCCGTTCCCGCAACCGCGCCAGCGCCTTCACCACCAGCGCTTCTTTGGAACCGAAATAGTAGAGCAGCACCCGCGGGCTCGACTTCACCGCCTTCGCCAGCGGCCTCAGCGAAAGCTCCGCGACTCCATGCTTTGTCAGATAGTCAGCCACGGCATCCATCAACTCCTCGGGCCTTCGCTCGTTTACAGTTCGCGCCACGTCCACACCCTAGCATACTTGAAACGACTGTTTCAAGTATTGTTGGAGCCCTGCTCCACCCCACCCTTTCTTGTTTGCAAACTTGTATCCCCTTTTTAATGTCGGAGTCGCATTCAACGGTAGGTTTCGGTATCTTCACTACTGAACTAACGTGGCAAGTTTACGGTGGCGCAAACTTGGGAGCGCGGCAACCGATGAACTACGTCATCCACACCGATACCCTCACGAAGAAGTTTCGTCGCGTGAACGCTCTGAACGGCCTTGATCTCAGCGTGCCAGCGAGCGCGGTCTATGCGTTCGTCGGCCCCAACGGTGCCGGCAAGACCACGGCCATCAAGATCCTTATGAACATCATTCGTCCTACCGCGGGCCGCGCTTCCGTCCTCGGCGTCGATTCCGCCAGAATCGCCGGGCGTGCTTTCGCTTCCATCGGGTATGCCTCGGAGAATCAGCAGCTCCCCGGTTGGATGCGCGTCGGCACCTTTCTCGCCTACCTGCGCCCCTTCTATCCGACTTGGGACATCGAACTCGAAGCGCAGCTCGTCAAGAGTTTTGAATTGCCTGTTGACCGCAAACTCCGTCACCTCTCTCGCGGCATGCGCATGAAAGCTGCTCTCGCTAGCGCCCTCGCCTTACGCCCCAAACTCATCGTCCTGGATGAGCCTTTCAGCGGCCTCGATCCTTTGGTGCGCGACCAACTCAGCCAAGCCCTCCTGCAGCGCTCCCCGGAAACCACTATTTTCATCTCTTCGCACGATCTCGCCGAAGTCGAAGGTCTCGCCACTCACGTTGGTTATCTCGAAGCGGGCTGCTTGCGATTTTCCGAAGAAATGGCTTCCCTTTCCGCGCGCTTCCGCGAAGTCGAAGTGGTTTTCGAGAATTCCGCCATACTTCCTCAGGATCTCCCCGCCACTTGGCTCCAGATCGCCGTCTCGCCGATCGTCTTGCGCTTCGTGGACTCCGCTTTCGACCAGAACCACAGCACGGCGGAAATCGCCAGGCGATTCGGCTCTGTTCGCAATGTCACCTTCACGCCGATGCCCCTTCGCGCGATTTTCCTCACCATGGCCAGGACGCCTCTAGCCACGAAAGAGAAACCCCAGTGAGCCAGATCCTCAACATTTTCCGCAAAGACATTCGTCATCACTGGCCCGAAATCAGTGTTTCCATCGCCTTCTTGATCGCGTACACCGCCGACCAGCCCCGACTATGGGCGCATCGGCCGCCCCCTGCCCACATTCCCGAATTTCTGCTGAGTTCCCTCCCTGTTCTCCTCGTAATTACTTGGCTCTTCCTCGTCGTGAGGGTCGTGCAGGATGAAACGCTTGTCGGTGATCGCCAATTCTGGATCACTCGCCCTTACGAATGGCCCAAACTGCTCGCCGCCAAACTGTTCTCGATCTTCCTGTTCATTCATCTCCCTCTATTTCTCGCCCAACTTCTCTTGCTTTCCAGGGCGCATTTCCCGGTAGCTTCCTCCATCGGCGGAATTCTTACCGTCCACTGTTATCTCGCCCTGACCCTGATTCTTGGCGTTCTCGCGCTTTCCGCGGTCACTTCGGGAATCGGACAAGCCGCCGTGGTCTTGCTCGCGACGGTCGTCGTCTTAATAGGAATTTCCACGATGACTTCTGTGCTGCCAAATTTTGAACTGGCCTCCGACAGCACCGATTCCGTGCAGGCTTGCATATTTATCTTCTCTTGTTTGGGGGTTGTTCTTCTACAATACGCGCGCAGGAAAACCGTTCTCTCGAGGCTATGGCTTGCGGGAATCCCTTGCTCCATTTTCCTGCTGATTCTTGTCACCCCTTATGGAACAATTGTTGCTCGATCGTTTCTTCTTCCCACCAAAGACCATCCAGCTTCCGCTCAGTTCGATTTGGATCCCACGCTCGTGTTCACGCACGCCGCAGGCGCGCTGCTACCGGCCAACTACAGTGGGGACGTAGGGCTGGAAATTCCGCTGCGCGTTTCTTCACAAGCCGAAGGCACTCTGATTCAGATCAGAGGTGCTAGGCTCGATCTCCAATTGCGTACTGGACAGTCATGGACATCGAATTGGCACTGGAATGTCGTGACGATTCTTCCGGGGCGCACAATGGTGTGGCCTTCGTTCTCCGTCAAACGCAGCTTCTTTGACGCCGCCGGCGGTCAACGCGTGAAGACTCACCTCTCCCTTGCCGCGAACGTCTACCGCGTCCTGCCCGGTACCCATGTAATTGTCACAAATGGTGAATTTTCGATTCCAAGCGGTGCACGCTGCTCACGGTCGCAAGACTCGGGTTTGCTCCTCTGTTTTGCGGCCCTTGCTCCTCCTCATCCCGTCTTGATTACCGCCGATTTGCCGTCGCGAGATTGCCCCCTCGACGAACGCGACTCACATACGCTGCTCTCCGCTTCACCGGCATCCTTTGAAAACCTGGGCACAAACTCTGGCCCGGATTTCTTTCTGAGCCCCGTCGAGGAGTTCACCATCTCTTTGTCCAAACTCCATGTCACCGAGGATCTCTCGCTCAGGCCGCCCCTCTGCGCCGGCACTCACCTTTCCTTTAGCACGCCGAATTTTACCGACAGCGAACGCGCGGAAATCGATTTGGGCACCATCACTCTCTCGGACTACGTGCCCACTTACCCAAGAGACTTGCAGCGCGTCCCGCGTTGAAGCTGAAACTTTTTGCGCTACGATCTGCAGCTTGTTTCTTGGTTTCTTCTGTCTCTCCGCAGCCTCTTTCTTCCAGCCAGTTCGTCCGAACTTTAGAAAAGGCTCGCAGATGGAATGCTGCCGTGAGTGGGATGTTTCTTCTCGGAGAATCAGACCCATCTGAAATCGTCCGCAATGGTCATTCCGAGCGAAGGGACCGAAGATTCCGACCTTGTTGGAGGGCATGTTATTTCGATTGACTTTTTCTAACTCTGTGGTATACTGGTAGCTAGGTAAATCTGCGCCGCTTCTCCAGCTCAAACCTTCGCCCAAAACCGGGCGGAATCCTCCGGTTCAACCTAAGTGATTAATTCTCAATCTCTTGCGCACTCTTCCGTCTTTTCGAGATGCGGCCATTTTCTAAATCATTCAAAACGCAGCTCTTATTCACTCTTCCAAAATGAGGATTTAGCCTAACTCCTTCCTTTTCTGCCGCTTGCGCACTCTTTTGGAAAAACACCGGGGGTGAGGGTCCCCAGCCGGGAATTCGGAAGTCCTTTATTTTCAGAGGCAGGCTAAACGGTGGGAAAACGTCGATGCAGGACTTGCGGGAAAAGAGAACTCGTCTCGGGCAAAATAACGTCGGCTTCGGCTGGGGATTCGCCGGGACGCCGATCACTTCGTGGAAGCGTGCCGCCGATGCCCCGGTTCGGACGCTTTCATTGCATGCCGTGCGTGCGCTTTCCAGAACGAATCGACCGCGCCCTCGGCTAGCCAGTCGAGGCTTACGCTTGATCCGAAAATGTGCCGGTACATCATTGGCCCCAGCAACAAAGCCACGCCCAGGTCCTCATCGAGGACTGCGGGGAATTCGCCGCGGCTCACTCCACGCCGGAGCAGCATTTTGATGGTCGTGCGCGCGCGGTCCATCACCCGCACTTTCCACGCTCTGCCGAAGGCTTCGTTTCGCGCGGAGTAAGCGATCAAGTGCGGCGTCAGCTTCTTGATGATCGCGGCTTTCTTCCGGGAAGGTTCGTACTTGAGGAAGGCGAGCAGGTCGGCACGCAAATCGCCGGAGTCTTCATCCGGCGGGCCGTCGTCAAGTTCGTGAACGTGCTGCAAGACTTCGAGGCACAACGCGTCCTTATCCGCCCAGTGCTTGTAAATCGTCGCCTTGCTCACATGCGAGGAAGCGGCGATAGCGTCCACGCTCGTTGCGTCGATGCCGCGTTCGGCAAACAACTCCGTCGCGGCTTCCAGCACCTTGCTGTGCGCGCTCGTGCTGAGTCCCCGGGACATTTCCTAAATCTCAATCTTCGAAAAGCGCCAGGCTCCGAGGCAAAGCAATCCCACGGCGACAATCACCAACACTACCGCGTCCACAATCGCTCCGAAGTGCGCCGATCCGATCAGCGTCGCGCGCAATCCGTCCACTCCGTAGGAGAGCGGATCGAGAGCCGTCACGAACGCCAGCGCCTTCGGCAGATTGTTGAGCGGAAAAAGCGCGCCCGACAAAAAGAAAATCGGCAGCACGAGAAAATTCATGATGAGCTGGAATCCTTGCATGTCCTGCAAGCTCGATCCAATCGATGTCCCCAGCGCTGCGAACAGAATGGCGATCGCCGCCATGAACAAAAACGCAATGGGCAGGCTCGCGTAGCTGACCGGCCGGAATCCCGCGATGAGGCAGACGACGACAATCAACACGCCTTGCAGCATCGCCACCGTGGCTCCGCCGAGCGTCCGGCCGATCATGATGTAAATTCTCGGCACCGGCGCAACGAGCGTCTCTTTGAGAAAACCGAACTGCCGGTCCCACAACAGCGCGATTCCGGAAAACACGGAGGTGAAAAGCACCGCCATTCCGATCACGCCCGGCGCCATGAACTGCAGGTAACTTCCCGCTCCGGCGCGCTGAAACACCGGGCCCAGCCCGAAGCCGAGCACCAGCAGGTAGAGAAGCGGCTGTCCGAGCGATGCGATGATCTGCACGCGCGACCGGCTGTATTTTTTGACTTCGCGAAGCCACAAAATATAAATCGCGTTCATCGCCGTGCGCCTCCCCGCCACATTTTCGCGAATTGCCTCATATGGTCCGCCGAGTTCGCTGTCTCATCGCGGATCGTCGAGCCGGTCAGCGAGAGGAATGCCTCTTCGAGCGACTGCGTATTCGTCTTGCTCTTCAGCTCTTCGGCCGTCCCGGTCGCCACAATTTTTCCGTGGTCGATCACCGCGATGCGGTCGGCCACGCGGTCGGCTTCGTCCATGTAGTGCGTCGTCAGGAAAACGGTCACGTGGTCCGCTTCGTTCTGTCGCTTCACATGCGTCCACAATTGATTACGGCTTTGCGGATCGAGACCGAGTGTCGGCTCATCGAGAAAAAGAATTTTCGGGGTGTGAAGAAAACCGCGCGCAATTTCAAGCCGCCGGCGCATTCCGCCGGAAAACGTCTTCACCAGCGCGTCACGCCGGTCCCACAACTCGAAGAGCTTCAGCAGCGTTTCGCTGCGCTCGTGCCGCACTTTCCCGGGCACGTGATAGAGCACGCCGTGCAGGTCCATGTTTTCCCAGGCGGTCAAGTCCTGGTCCAGGCTGGGATCCTGAAAAACGATGCCAAAGCGTTGCCGGACTTCGTTTTCGTGCGTTTTCGGATCGAGGCCGTCCACTTCCACGGTTCCGCTGGTGGCTTTCAAGAGGGTCGTCAGGACTTTGATGGTCGTCGTTTTTCCGGCGCCGTTCGGGCCTAGAAACGCGAAAATCTCGCCCTTGGGAACCTCGAACGAGATGTCGTCCACGGCCGTAAAATCGCCGAATTTCTTGACCAGGTTTTCAACGCGAATGATTCCGCTCACTTCGCCTCCCGCACTGCATCGCGATCGAAGCATACTAAACGGTTTAGTTTAGTATGTCAATTCTCAGTCGCACGATCGAACCGCGCTTCAGCGCCTCTCGCATCCGGCAACGCGTCGGCCTTCGGAAGAACCCGCTGCCGAAACGATCCGGCTTGGTTGTATTACGCACCGAAGCCGAAAAACAATGCCCGCCGCGGTTCAGCGCAGCAGGCGAAAGTGAAAAATTGGAATGGGTTGAAAGGAATTGCTGAACAACGAACGCTAAAGCCGGCTGGCTCGAACGCCGCGGGCCGCCAATCCAGTTAGCTGCCGGCTTCGGCGGTCTCTTCCTTTTTGGCTTTTTCTTTCTTTTCTTTTTTCTTGAGCTCGTAGCCGACGATTTCGAGAATCGCGACTTTTGCTCCGTCGCCGACGCGGATTCCCGCGTGGATGATTCTCGTGTAGCCGCCCGCGCGGTCTGCGAATTTCGGCGCGATTTCGCCGAAAAGCTTTTGCGTGACGGCCGGCGTCATCAGATATGCCGCCGCCTGCCGCCGCGATTGCAACGTGTCGCGCTTGCCGAGCGTGATGATTTTCTCCGCCACGGGCCGCGCTGCCTTTGCTCGCGTGAGCGTGGTGGTGATCCGCCCGTGCTCGAACAAGTTGGTGACCAGGTTGCGCAACGTCGCGCGCCGATGCGACGGGTTGCGTCCGAGCTTTGATCCTGAATTTAAATGCCGCATCGTCTGTCCCTTTGTGGTGCGCTAATCAGCTTGTGTTTCGTTAAACAGCATCGGCCCGGCCTTCGCAGCCGGCCACGATGAATTTTCGCGCAAGTCCAAAAGTTGAAGAGTCCTTCTTGGACTCTTCAACTTTGAACCTTCAACTCTCTTTACAGTCCGACCGAGTCTTCGCTCGTCGGCGGAGCCGTCTGGCTCGGCAGCGGCGGCCAGATGATCCGGCCGTGCTCGTCGAACTTCATGCCCAGGCTGAGGCCCATCTTGGTCAGTATATCTTTGATTTCATTGAGCGACTTCCGGCCGAAGTTCTTGGTCTTGAGCATTTCGTTTTCGCTTTTCTGCACGAGTTCGCGAATGGTCTGAATGTTCGCGTTCTTCAGGCAGTTGTAAGAGCGCACGGAAAGCTCGAGCTCTTCGACCGAGCGGTCCAGGTGTTCGAGCCGCGGATCGTTGGCGATTTCCTGCGGCAACTCCGCCATTTCGGTCGGCTCCTCGAAGTTGATGAAGATGCTCATGTGATCCTTCACCAGTTTCGCGGCCAACCCGATCGAATCCTGCGGCGTGATGGCGCCGTTCGTCCAGACTTCGATCATCAATTTTTCGTAATCGGTCATCTGGCCGAGACGCGCCGCTTCCACGGAGTAGTTGACCTTGCGCACCGGCGAATGAACGGAGTCCACCGGAATGTAGCCGATGGGCAGGTCCTCGTCGTAGTTACGGTCCGCAGCGACGTAGCCGCGCCCGTTCTTGACGCGCATTTCGATTTGCAGTTTGCCGCCTTCGCTGACCGTCGCGATATAGACGCTCTTATCGAGCACCGCGAAGTCCGCGTCCTCTTCGATTTGCGCCGACGTCACCGGACCCGGATGATCGACGTTGAAGAAAATCGTCTTCGGCAGATCCGTGTTCAGCTTGATGGGCACCTGCTTCAAGTTCAGGATGATGTCCGTGGCGTCTTCCACCACGCCGGGGATCGAGGAAAATTCGTGAAGCACTCCCTCGATTTTGACGGCGGTGATGGCGGCACCTTCGATCGAGCTCAACAGCGCACGGCGGAGCCCGTTGCCAACCGTCGTGCCCCAGCCACGCTCAAACGGCTGCGCGGAAAACCGCCCGTACTTCTCGGTCAGCGATTCCAGCTCGGATGCAAGACGCTTTGGTTTTTGAAAACCTTTCCACATCGTGTTCCTTCCTTCTGGGACCGCCATGAGCGGCCCCCAAAAACGTACCCAAGACCTTGTTGCCTAGCGGTTTGTAAGACTGAGCCCCGAGGGCTCTCCGGTTCTTACTTCGAGTACAACTCGACGATGAGCTGCTCGTTGATGGGTGGTGTTTGCACGTCTTCTCGCTTCGGCAAAGCCACCACTTTGGCTTTGAATTGTTCGCGGTCCTGTTCGAGCCACGGTACCGCGCTCTGGCTCTGCGCCACGTTGCGCGCTTCGAGGACCATGGCGTTCTGGTGCATCTTTTCCTTGATGGCGACTTCCTCGCCCACGGTCACGAGATAAGAAGGAACGTTCACCTTCTTTCCGTTCACGCGAACGTGGCCGTGCAGCACGAGCTGCCGTGCTTGCGAACGGGACGACGCCAACCCGGCGCGCCACACGACATTGTCCAGGCGTCGCTCGAGGGTGATGATCAGGTTTTCGCCTGTCGGGCCCTTCGCTCGTACGGCCTTTTCAAAGTACGAGCGGAACTGCCGCTCGAGCAATCCGTAGGTGCGCTTGACCTTCTGCTTCTCGCGCAGTTGCAAGCCGTAGCCTGCGACCTTCGGCCGCCGCGACTGTCCGTGCTGTCCCGGAATGAAGTTGCGCTTTTCGATCGCGCACTTCTCCGTAAAGCACCGCAGCCCCTTCAAAAACAGCTTCTGCCCTTCCCGGCGGCACAGGCGGCAGACTGCATCTCGGTGTCTTGCCAACTTCTATTCTCCCTTCCCAAAACTCTTGTGGAACAAGCGATTCCGCATGTCCCGTGAAATCATTCGGTGCATCAAACGCGGCGCCGTTTCGGAGGACGGCAGCCGTTGTGCGGAATCGGCGTTACATCGCGGATGAGCACAATGTGCAAACCAGCGGCGGCCAGCGCGCGCACGGCGGACTCGCGTCCCGAACCCGGCCCCTTGACGCGCACTTCCACGCTCTTCATACCGTACTGGTCGCGCGCCACGCCCGCGGCAGCCAGCGAAGCTTGCTGAGCGGCGTACGGCGTGCCCTTGCGCGAGCCCTTGAAGCCGATGGCGCCCGCGGACGACCAGCACATCACGCGGCCATCCGTATCGGCGATGGTGATCTGCGTGTTGTTGAACGTCGCCGCAACATAGACGATGCCGTGCGGAACAATGCGCCGCTCGCGTTTCTTCTTGAATTCTTTCTTGCGCTTTGCCGCTGCGGCCGGTTTCGCCGGTGCTGCTCCGGCGTCCGGTGTAGCGCCTTTTTGTTCTTTTGCCACTGTTCACTCCGTTTCAAAATTCGCAAAATCTGAAGACTTGCAGTAGGGGCACGAACTATCGTGCCCCTACGAAGACAAACACCAAACCAAAGACAAACGCCAAACAAAGACACGCACCAAAATGACTAGCCCTTCTTGCCGACGGTCTTCTTCTTCGCCGCCACTGCGCCGCGACGAGGACCTTTCCTGGTGCGCGCGTTGGTATGCGTACGCTGCCCGCGCACCGGAAGATTGCGGCGATGCCGGATCCCGCGATACGCCTGAATTTCAATCAGCCGGCGGATGTTCATCTGGATCTCCTTGCGGAGATCGCCTTCCACGCGGCCTTCTTTTTCGATTTCCTGGCGAAGATGATTGACTTCATCTTCGGTCAGATCGCGAATCTTCTTCGTGTGATCGACGCCTGCCTTGGCGGCGAGCTTCTTCGCGCGCTCCTGCCCGATGCCATAGATCGAAGTCAGTCCGACCCAAAGGCGCTTCTGCGGCGGAAGATCAACACCTGCGATGCGTGCCATTCTGTCTCCTTAACCCTGGCGCTGCTTGTGCTTCGGATTGACGCAAATGACGCGCACTACTCCGCGCCGATGGATCACCTTGCATTTATCACAAATCTTTTTTACCGATGCCCGTACTTTCATGCTGCCCAACCCCAATCTGGCTGGAATAAGGTCCAGCGCCCGCAAAACTCGCTACCTCTACCACCGCATACGGCCAAACCCAATTAGATGCTCCAACAGCCAACTCGATTCCGGCGCTACTTATAGCGGTAGACGATCCGGCCGCGCGTCAAATCATACGGCGAAAGCTCGACCGCTACCTTGTCTCCGGCCAGAATGCGGATGAAATTCTTGCGCATCTTGCCGGAAACGTGCGCCAGCACCTGATGCTTATTCTCGAGCTCCACGCGAAACATGGCGTTGGGCAGCGGCTCGATGACCGTGGCCATGACTTCAATGGCGTCCTCTTTTGGATTTCCAGAGTCGCCCTTTTCTTTTTTCGCGCGTATGGGTCTCGGCATATTCTCCTGCGTTACCAGCGTCGGGTCTAAAACCAGACGCTGTCTTGCATCTTGCTAACGGCGGGCGGTGCAATCCCCGCCCCTGCAAATTCTTTTGGCGCCATGGCCCCAGATTCCTTTGGCCCAATGGCCCCGAAACTTTACCAGGACGGGCCAGTCATTTCCTTTGGCCGCGTCAAAATCCAGGGCCCATTCGCCGTCACCGCAACGGTGTGCTCGAAATGCGCCGACGGACTGCCATCGGCCGTTTCCGCAACCCACTCGTCCCGCATGTGAACTTCCGGCCGGCCCGCATTGACCATCGGCTCGACAGCGATGACCATGCCTTCCTGCAACCGCGCGCCTCGTCCTTCTTCGCCGTAGTTCGGCAGGTTCGGCTCGTCATGCATCTTGGTGCCGATGCCGTGCCCGACGAACTCCCGCACCACCGAGTACCCGTGCTGCTCGACCCAACTCTGCACCGCGTGCCCGACGTCGCCGAGCCGGTTACCCGCGCACATCTTGTCGATCGCCCGGTCCAGCGATTCGCGAGTGACATCCAGCAGCTTCCGCACTTCCGGCCTGATCTGGCCCACCGGAACGGTCACCGCGGAATCCGCGAAATACCCGTCCACTTCCATTCCGAAATCGATCGAGACGATGTCGCCTTCGCGCAACTTGCGCCTGGGCGACGGAATCCCGTGGACGATTTCGCCGTTCACCGAAGTGCACAGCGTGCAAGGATAACCGCGGTATCCCTTGAACGCCGCCTTGCCCGGCTTACCCGCGATTTTCTCCTCGGCAAACTTCTCGAGGTCCATCGTCGTCAGCCCAGGCCGCACCATGTCCCGGAGCGCCGTTAAAGTCTCGTGCACGATGAGCCCGGCGCGGTACATCTTTTCAAGCTCTTCAGCGCTGCGCAGATGAATCGCCATCATTTCCGTTTGCGGGCCGAACGAGACCCGTTAAAGCTTTCCTCGCACCTGCGCCAGAGCCTTGGACACCTGCTGCTCGACTTCCTCGACGCTGTTCGAGGCATCCACGTCGTGCAACAGTCCCAGCCGCCGGTAATACGCTACGAGCGGCTCGGTCTGCCGGTGGTACGCCTCCAACCGCGGCGCAACAATTTCTGCCCGGTCGTCCGGGCGCTGAAAGAGTTCGCCGCCGTCGTTGTCACAGCGACTTTCCACCTTCGGCGGGCGCTCGTACAAATTATAAATCTCGCCCCCCGTCTTGCACATGCGCCGGCCGGTGATGCGCCGGAGAACCAGGGCCGGATCGATCACAAAATGAATGACCAGCGGCCGCCGAAATCCGCCCTGCTTCAACAACTCTCCCAGGTACTGCGCCTGGGCGACGGTGCGCGGAAAACCGTCAAAAACGAAGCCATGCCAGCAGTCCGGCCGCTCGATGCGCTCCCGAACCATCTTGAGCACCAGCGAATCCGGAACGAGTTCGCCGCGCTCCATGATCGGCTTGGCTTTCACGCCAAGCGGAGTGCCCTTGGCGATATGCTCGCGGAGCATGTCGCCTGTCGACAAATGCGGCACCGCATACTGAGCCGCAAGCTGCTTCGCTTGAGTGCCTTTTCCCGCGCCCGGAGGCCCGAGAAAAATCACAGCGCGATTGAGCTCTTCCGGCGGCCGCTTTCCCGGCACCGCTGGGCTCGTCGACATGCTTTTAGCGCCGGCCGCGCAACCGGCCCTTTCTAGCAAAGCCGTCGTAATTCCGCATGACCAACTGGGCTTCGAGCTGCTGAATGGTGTCCATGGCCACGCCGACTACGATCAAAAGCGAAGTGCCGCCGAAGTAAAACTGCACGCCAAGACCTTTCAAAAACCACACCGGGAAATGGCGGTCAAACCAGGCGCCGATACCCAGCCCGAGGTGGTCAAGGTGCAAGCCGGCCATCATCCATTCCGGAAGCAAGCAGACCATCGCGAGATAAACCGCGCCGATAAACGTGAGGCGCTTGAGAATTTTGCTGACATGCTCGGAGGTGTTGCGCCCCGGCCGAATGCCCGGAATGAACCCGCCGTTCTTGCGCATGTTGTCGGCCAGCTCCGTCGGATTGAAAACGATCCCGACGTAGAAGAACGAAAACAGCATGATCATCACGATGTAGACGACGGTGTAGAGCGGCTCTCCCCAGGAGAGGCGGTCCTTAATCGTGTTCACAAAAGCATAGCGCGTGCCGAGAACGAGCGCAGCCGTGGCTGGAAATGCCAGAAGCGAGCTGGCGAAAATCGGCGGAATCACGCCGCCGGAATTGACGCGCAACGGCAAATAAGAAGATTGTCCGCCCATGACCTTGCGGCCGATGACGCGCTTCGCGTATTGCACAGGAATGCGGCGCTGGCCGCCCTCCACGAAGACGATGAAGGCGATGACGGCAATCATGAAAGCGACGAGGAAGATCAGCGCTAATCCAGTGAACGGCCCCCAAGCAGCCGTTTTCGCCTTGGTGATGAGGTCATCGACCGCGTGAGGCAAGCCAACAACGATTCCGACGAAGATGATGAGGGACATGCCGTTGCCGATGCCGCGTTCGCTGATCTGCTCGCCGAGCCACATGATGAACACCGAACCGGTGGTGAGGGTGAGGATGGTCATCAGGATGAAGCCGAGGCCGGGATGATAGACGAGAGACTGGCCGCTCATGCTGGTGGCTTCCAGCGTGGTGGCGATGGTCAGCGACTGAATGACGCTGAGAAGAAGCGTCAAGTAGCGCGTGTACTGCGTGATCTTGCGACGGCCAAGTTCGCCTTCTTTTTGCAGGCGTTCGAGGTACGGGAAAACGACCTGCATCAACTGGAGGATGATCGATGCCGTGATGTACGGCATGATGCCGAGAGCGAAAATCGTGAGCTTACGGAAGCTGCCACCGGTGAAAAGATCGAAGATGCCCAGAACGGAGCCCTGCGCCTGCTTGAAGATTTCGGCGAGGACGCCGACGTTGATGCCCGGAGTCGGAATCTGCGCGCCGATGCGGTAGACGGCAAGCAAAGCCAGCGTAAAGAACACGCGGTTCCGCAAATCGGGAATGCGGAACATGTTCTGGAGAGCTTCAAAGAATCGTTTCATACGTTTGCCCTGCGATTCCCGTCCTGCTACGACGTTACGCGACCACCTCGAACGTGCCGCCCGCTTTGGCAATCTTTTCCTTGGCCGAGGCGCTGAAGGCGTGCGCGTGAATCGCGAGTTTGTTCTTCAGTTCGCCATCGCCCAAAACCTTGATGGGGTCCGTCGCGCGGCGCACAAAACCGTGCGCGCGGAGGAGTTCGGGGGTCACGGTTTCGCCCGCCGGAAAAACGTTGAGTTCCTCGACGTTAACGATCGAATACGAGACGCCGAACGGGTTATGAAACCCGCGCTTGGGCATGCGCCGGTGCAGCGGCATCTGGCCGCCTTCAAATCCGCGCCTGCGGGAATAGCCGCGGCGGGATTTCTGTCCCTTGTCTCCGGAACCGGAGGTCTTGCCGAGTTTCGAGCCCATACCGCGGCCGACGCGCACCTTGCGGTGACGCGAACCTCGCGGGGGCCTCAAATTCGACAGGCCGACGACGGACTTGCGTTCGCCAGCGCTCTTGGCGGCTTTACGGCCGCGTGAAACTTTCTTCGCCATCGCTCTACTCCACCACTTCCACGAGATGCCGCACTTTGTGGATCATGCCGCGAATCGCCGGCGTGTCCTCGCGCTCGACAACCTGATGCAGCCTGCGCAACCCAAGACCGCGAATGCACGAGCGCATGTCATCGGTGCAGCTGATAAAACTCACCACCCACTTGACCTTGACCCTTCCGCCGGATTTCTTGCCGCTGCCGGCGGCTGCGGATTTTTTCGCGCTGGCCATCAGTTATTCTCACTTCCCGCCGCTTTTTGCATCCGGCCGCTGATCTCGTCGACGGTTTTCGAACGCGTTTCCGCAACCTGGGCAGCGTCTTTGAGGCCAAGCAGCGCGGCGAAGGTGGCTTTCACCACGTTGTGCGGGTTCGAAGTGCCCAGCGACTTCGTGAGCACGTTGTGAATTCCGGCGACCTGCATGACTTTGCGCACGGGGCCGCCGGCGATGACGCCGGTGCCTTCCGGAGCGGGCTTGAGGAGCACTTGCGCCGAGCCGTAACGGCCAAGCACCTGGTGCGGAATCGTCGAGCCCTTCATGTTCAATTTGATCAAGTTCTTCTTCGCCTGCTCGATGGCCTTCTTGATGGCCATGGGAACTTCGCGCGCTTTTCCCATGCCAAAACCGGCATGACCGTGGCTATCGCCAACGACAACGAGCGCCGAAAAGCTGAGGTTCTTACCGCCCTTCACGACTTTCGTGACGCGATTGATGGCAATCACGTCGTCTTTCAAGTCGGAGGGATTCACCTCCAGGAGCCTGCGTACCGCTAAACTGTCTCGCAAAATTTGCTTCGACATAGGCTTAGAACTGTAACCCCGCTTCCCGCGCCGCGTCGGCGAGCGCCTTGACGCGGCCGTGATACTTGTAACCGCCGCGGTCGAACACTACTTTGATAACTCCGGCAGCTTTGGCGCGTTCGGCAACGATCTTGCCGATCACTTTGGCTGCCGCAATGTTTCCTCCACCCTTCAAGCCCTTCTTTGTTTCGCCGTCGACAGAACTGGCGGAGACGAGCGTTTTGCCGGTGCGGTCATCGATCACCTGCGCGTAGATGTGGCCGAGCGAGCGATAGACACAAAGGCGCGGGCGCTCCGTAGTGCCCTCGACGCGCTGGCGCACGCGCTCGTGAACGCGAAGACGGTGCAGATTTTTCGATAACTTGCGAACTCTTGCCGATGCCACTGTTTCTTCTCCTCGAATCGCACGGCTGCAAAGCAGCCGGAAGATCTATGCCGCGCCGCCGGCCTTTGCTCCAGCCTTGCCAGCCTTCTTCTTGAGCCGCTCGCCAGTGATGCGCACGCCCTTCTGCTTGTACGGATCGGGCGGGCGGAGCGCACGAAGATTCGCTGCCACTTGTCCGACTTTGCCCTTGTCCGCGCCGCTGACGACGATGTGCGTCTGCTTATCCACCGTGATCTGGATTCCTTCCGGAATCGGGAACTCGATGGGATGCGATTTGCCAAGCGCAAAGGATACGGCTTTGCCCTTGAGCTCCGCGCGATAGCCGACGCCGACGATGTCCAAATCCTTCTTGAAACCTTGCGTGACGCCGTGAACCGCATTGGCGACAAGAGCGCGCGCGAGGCCATGCAGGGCGCGGTGGTCTTCCGTGTCGCGAAGTGCGGTGAGAACGCCGTCTTTCTGTTCGAACCGTATACCTTGCGGAAGCGGCACAGTCAGCTTTCCCTTGGGGCCTTGCACATCCACCTGGCCACTTTGCAGAGCGATCTTCACGCCCGCGGGAACTGGAATTGGTTTGCGTCCGATACGTGACATCTGTTCGTCCTTATCTCCAAAAACTCTTAGCGTTTACTTTTCGTTCGAGCGCAGCACGCTGCGGCTCTCGAAACGAAATTTTCTTACCAAACCTCGCAAAGAATCTCGCCGCCCATATTGGCTTTGCGAGCGGAACGGCCGCTCATCAAGCCCTTGGGGGTGGTCAAAATGTTGATGCCCAGCCCGCCGACAACGGGGCGAATATCTTCGGCCCCGAGATAGCGGCGCGAGCCGGGACGCGAAATGCGCTTGATGCCGGTGATGACGCTGCGGCGGTCAGGCGTGTACTTCAGGAAAACGCGGAGCATCTTGCGCGTCTTGTTTTCGTCCACGGTCTTGAAGGTCGAGATGTAGCCCTCTTCCTTCAGGATGCGCGCGATTTCCGTCTTGAGCTTCGACGCGGGCACGTCCACGCGCTGGTGCTTGGCGGCGGTGGCATTGCGGATGCGTGTCAAAAAGTCGGCTATAGGATCCGTTTGCATCGTTTCTCCTGTAACTCTCTCCCGTAATGGGCCGCTTCCGGCAGCGGCTACCAGCTTGCTTTCACGACGCCGGGAATTTCACCCTTGAGCGCCATGCCGCGAAAACAGATGCGGCACATCTGGAACTTGCGAATGTAACCGCGGGCGCGGCCGCAAACGCGGCAGCGGTTTCGGACGCGCACTTTAAATTTCGGCTTCTTATGCGTCTTGGCGATTTTTGCGGTACGTGCCATTTATTGCGCTCCTCCGGGAACGCGCAGGGGAACTCCGAGACCTTTAAGAAGTTCCCGGCCTTCCTCGTCGTTTCTGGCCGTGGTCGTCAACGTGACGTTCATGCCTTTAATCTTGTCCACGCGGGTGTAATCGATTTCGGGAAACACCAACTGGTCGCGCAGGCCAAGGGTGTAATTGCCGCGGCCGTCGAAGGCGTTCGAAGGAAGCCCGCGAAAGTCGCGAACGCGCGGCAGCACGACGTTGCACAGGCGGTCGAGAAACTCGTACATCTTTTCTCCGCGCAGCGTGACGGCGCAGCCGATGGGCATGCCCTTGCGGATTTTGAAGTTGGCGATGGACTTTTTGGCGCGCGTGATGATCGCCTTCTGTCCGGTAATCTGGCCGAGTTCAACGGCAGCAGTATCCAGGAGCTTAGCGTTCTGGCTTGCTTCTCCGAGGCCGATATTCACCGTGATCTTCTGCAAGCGAGGAACGGCCATCTTGTTGTTCCATCCGAAGCGCTTCATGAGCGCTGGAATCGTCTCGCTGGTATATCGTTCATGCAATCGCGTCTTCATTTCTCTTCTCTGCCTTGTCCTTTTTGTGTCCGGCCTATTCCAATGTCGTTCCGCAGCGCCGGCAGATTCGCACTTTGCGTCCGTCGGGAAGAACGTTAAAACCGATGCGGGTATGTTTTCCGCAACTGGCGCAAACGATCATCACGTTGGAAACGTTGATCGGGCCTTCCTTTTCGACGATGCCGCCGCTGATGTTTTTGCCCGGGTTCGGCCGCGTGTGCCGCTTGATGATCGCAACGCGTTCGACCACGACGGTATTGTTCCGCGGATTGATCGAGAGCACTCGTCCGGTTTTCCCGGCATCGCGCCCGGCGAGAATTTTCACCTGATCGCCCTTGCGGATGCTGATTGTGTGCCGCACGGGCCTTTCGTGCCTGAGAGTCATTGCTTACCAAACCTCCGGAGCGAGCGAGACAATCTTCGTGAACTTCTTGTCGCGCAGCTCTCTTGCCACCGGGCCGAACACGCGGGTACCCACGGGCTCGCCGGCATCGTTGATCAAAACCGCGGCATTGTCGTCAAACCGGATGTACGTTCCATCCTTGCGCCGCCGCTCTTTCCGCATGCGCACGATCACCGCTTTCACGACGGTGCCTTGTTTCACCTGGCTTTCCGGCGTTGCTTCCTTTACCGACGCGGTGATGACGTCGCCGAGACCAGCCTTCAGTCCGGCGTCGCCGCCCACAGGCATAATGCACATCAGCTTCCGCGCGCCGGAATTGTCGGCAACCGTTAGCCAGGTTCGCATCTGAATCATCGGTCTGCTCCCCTGTCCCGCTTACTGGGCCGACGCGTTCCGCGTCAGCACTTCCTTGAGCCGCCAGCGCTTCAGGCGGGAAAGCGGCCGCGAAGCCACGATCCTCACCGTGTCGCCCTGTTTTGCCGCGCGCTTTTCATCGTGCGCGTAAAATTTCTTGGAGATGCGCACCACACGGTGATACTTGGGGTGCTGCACCAGGCGGGTGACTTCGACCACGATGGTTTTTTCCATCTTCGCGCTGGTGACTTTGCCGGTGAGCACGGTGCGCTCGCCGCGCGTGTTGTTCGCTGCCGTCGGTGTTTCGGTTGTCATTACGCCTTCCCTGCCGTCTGCGCCTTGGACTTCGCGGCGATTTCCTGTGCGCGGAGAAGCGTCTTCACGCGCGCTAGATCTTTTTTCGATTCGCGCAGGCGCTTGAGCGCTTCCGCCTGGCCGGTCGAGAGCTGAAACTTCAACCGGAAGATTTGCTCGGTGAGCTCTTTGAGCTGCGCTTCCAGCTCGATGGCTCCCGCTTCCCGGATCTTTTCGATGCGCCTCGGCATAATTACAAGCTCCCCGCGCGAGTAATGAATTTCGTAGGAATCGGCAGTTTGTGAGCCGCAAGGCCCATGGCTTCCTTGGCCGTGGCTTCATCCACGCCCGCCATTTCAAACATGATGCGCCCCGGTTTGACCACCGCGACCCACTTTTCCGGCGCGCCTTTGCCTTTGCCCATGCGCGTTTCCGCGGGCTTCTTGGTGAAAGGCTTATCCGGGAAGATGCGGATCCACAGCTTGCCGCCGCGCTTGATGAAACGCGTGATGGCGACACGCGACGCTTCAATCTGGCGGTCGGTGATCCACGCCGCTTCCAAAGCTTTCAATCCATAATCTCCGAATGCCAGATCGCCGCCGCGCCAGGCTTTGCCCGTGCGCCGGCCGCGCATCTGCTTCCGGTACTTCACTTTCTTCGGCATCAACATCGCTTTGTTCTCGCTTCCCCTAATCTCTTGCGCCGCTCAGCGGTTCGTTCGTGATTCTTATGCCGCGGCGACGGCGTCGCGTTCCTTCTGAATCTTCGAAGCCCGCTTCGGCACGTTCTCGCCCTGATAAACCCAGCACTTCACGCCAATCACGCCGTAGGTCGTTTGCGCTTCGGCGGTGCCATAGTCAATGTCCGCGCGCAGCGTCTGCAGCGGAAGGCGGCCCTGCAGGTACCACTCTTTGCGCGCGATTTCCGCGCCGTTCAAGCGGCCGGCAACGCGCACTTTGATACCCTTGCATCCGAAACGCAGCGCCGAGTCCACGGCTTTGCGCATCGCACGGCGAAACGCCACGCGCTTTTCGAGCTGCAGCGCAATCGATTCGGCAACGAGCTGCGCATCGAGCTCCGGCCGGTGGACTTCCTGAATATCGATGTGCACTTCGCGTTTTGTGCGCTTCTGCACTTCCTGCTTAAGCTTGTCGATCTCCGCGCCCTTGCGCCCGATGATAATGCCCGGCCGCGCCGTGTAAATGCGCACGACGAGCTTGTTGGCAGCGCGCTCGATGTCGATCGAGCTGATACCCGCGCTCTTGAGCCGCTCTTTCAATTCGCGGCGCAGCTTCACGTCCTCGTGGAGCAAGTCGGCGTAATCGCGGTCGGCATACCAGCGCGACTTGAACGGCTTGTTGTAGCCGAGGCGAAACCCGTAAGGGTGCGTCTTCTGTCCCATTACTTCTTCCCCTTTTTCGGCGCTGGTTGCTTGCCGGTTAAAGCCTTGCGCACGCGCCGCATGGTGCCGCGAGCGCCCTTCTGTGCTTCGATCTCCGCCAAGTTGGCGGCAACGCGTTCGGCGGCGGCCACATGATGCTCGGCCACACCGACCCAGAGATGCGCGGTGCGCTTCTGGTAGCGGAACGCCCGGCCCATCGGCGCGGGACGCAACCGCTTCCAGCGGGGCCCTTCGTTGACGAAGCATTGCGCGACGTAGAGCGTGTCGACGTCGAGCGGCGATCCGGCGTCATCCGCCTTGCGCTCCGCATTGGAGATAGCGCTGCGCAACACTTTTTCGATGTGCTTTCCAGCGCGCTTCGGCGTGAAGCGCAGCGTCTGCAAAGCGTCCTGCGCCTTCTGCCCGCGAATCAGGTCCATGACCAGCCGCGCTTTCTGCGGCGACATCCGCACGTGCCTTGCGAGCGCGTGCGCTTCGATAAGACCGGTTTGTGTTTGTGCGTCAGCCATACCTTATGCCTTCGGCGCTGGAGCCGCGCCGCCTCCCGCTGGTGCTCCTCCGCCCGGTGCCGCTCCGCCAGCCGGAGCCGCGCCCGCGGCCTTTTCGAGCGCCGCTTTCACGGCGTGGCCTTTGAACGAGCGCGTCGGCGAAAACTCGCCCAACTTGTGTCCGATCATCTGCTCGGTCACATACACGGGGATGAATTTCCTTCCGTTGTGCACGGCGATGGTGTGGCCGATCATATCCGGCACGATCGTCGAGCGCCGCGACCAGGTCTTCACTACTTTCTTTTCGTTCCGCGCGTTGAGTCCTTCGACCTTTTCACGCAGATGGCCGTCGACAAACGGCCCCTTCTTAAGTGAGCGTGCCATCGATTCCCTATTCCTCCACCCTGCGCAAGCGGCCCCACGGCGCTCGCCGCATCTTCTTAAATCCCCGCACAGGTCCCGGCACGCGATGCGACTTCGGGCAAAACGGGCACACAAACCGAGTGCCTTGCGCGTTCGGAATCCGTTCCACGATCACCGCCCAGCCGGGCTTGCACAGTTTGTACAGAACCGGCTCCGGCGGAGCCACCGCCACTTTCACCACGCGGCGAACCGCTTTTGAGTTCTTCACCGCGGCGCGCTTTGCGGCTGTTTTGCTCGCGCGGGCCGACCGCTTCGCGGCCGCTCGCCGCAGCGAGGTTCGCCGTGCTGCTGTTCGAGTTGTTCTTGTCGCTCTCATCGCGTTTGCTCTCGCCGGGCTGCTCTGCCATCACCGCCCAGCTTCCAGCGTTTGCTGCGTCACGCTTTTCCGTTCAAGGCCCTTACTTCCGTCTCTCTACGATGTTGCGGTCCGTACGCTTGTTGTTGCGCGTCTTCTTGCCCAACGTCGGGAAAGCCCACGGTGTCTGCGGGTGATTGCCCTTCACTTTGCCTTCACCGCCGCCGTGCGGGTGATCCACTGGGTTCATGGCCACGCCGCGAACCGTCGGCTTGATGCCGCGCCACCGCGTGCGGCCTGCCTTGCCAAACGTTTCGTTCTCATGGTCGAGGTTTCCGACTTGGCCGACGGTCGCCATGCAGTCCAGCGAAAACTTGCGAACCTCGCCGGAGGGCAGCTTTACCAGAGCAATGTCGCCTTCTTTGCCCAATAGCTGCGCCGAACCGCCTGCGGAACGAACCACTTGCCCGCCGCGTCCGGGGTTCAACTCGAGGTTGTGCACCATCGTGCCGGGAGGAATGTGCTTGATCTGCAGCGCATTGCCCGGAAGGATGTCCGCGCCTTCGCCGGTCGAAACGGTCGCGCCGACTTCCAATCCCACGGGATGCAGGATGTAGCGCTTGTCGCCGTCGGCGTAGTGCAAAAGCGCAAGATTGGCGCTGCGGTTCGGGTCGTACTCGATAGCCGCCACTTTCGCCGGGATGCCGACTTTGTCGCGGCGAAAATCCACTTTGCGATACTGCTTCTTGTGGCCACCGCCGCGGTGCCAGACCACGATTTCGCCGTGGTTATTGCGGCCGCCGGAGCGCTTTTTCGGTTCGAGCAAAGCCTTTTCGGGCTCTTGCTTCGTGATGTGGCTCTTGTCCACGACGGTAATAAACCGCCGCGACGCCGTATATGGATTAAAGCTCTTCAGTCCCATCGCTGCCTCTTACCTCTTGCATAATCTCGTTTCGCCCGCCGGGGCCCGGTGCTACAAGTTCTCCGCGTACTCGATCATTTTTTCGTCTTTAGCGAGCTTTACGTACGCTTTCTTCCAATCGCGCCGGTAACCTTCGTCCTGCCCACGACGGCGCATCTTGCCGGCAAAATTCGCCGTGCGTACTTCGGCGACTTTCACCTTGAAAATTTGCTGCACGGCTTCCTTGATCTGCGTCTTCGTGGCATTCGCCGAAACTTCGAAGACCACGGTGTGCTGCGTTTCCTTCACGCCCAGGCCTTTTTCGGTGATGATCGGCCGGCGGATAATTTGATAGTGCGGGGCGGACATGGCTTATTTCTTCCCCTTTTTCTTTGCCGGTTTTGCGGCTTTCTTGGCGGCCGGCTTTGTTTTTTTCGCTGCGGCTGCTTTCGGCGATGCTGTTTTCTTCGCTGGAGCTGCTGCGGGCGAAATCGTTTCCACGTCAGGAACGACCACGGGCCGCTTCTCCGGATCGAGCGTATGGCTGAGGCGCGTCACGGCATCCTTCGAAAGAACCAGCAAGTCGTGCTTCAGCACGTCGTAAACATGCAGAACGTGAGGAGCGGCAAGCTTCACGCCTTCGAGATTGCGGCTGGCAAGCTCGAGATTGCGGTTTTCGCCGTGCGAAACAAGTAAAGCTGTCTTGCTGCCGTTGAGCTTGTCAAGCGCTTCACGCAAACCCTTAGTCTTGTGCGTTTCCAACTGAAGGGCGTCGACGACGGTCAGCTTCTGCTCCGCGAGCTTGGCGGAAAGCGCCGAGCGCAGCGCGCCAAGCAGCATCTTCTTCGGCAAGGCGTAGCTGTAATCGCGCGGCTTGGGTCCGTGAACCGTTCCGCCATGGCGCCAGAGCGGCGAACGAATCGAGCCGACGCGCGCGCGGCCGGTGCCCTTTTGCCGCCACAACTTGCGTCCCGCGCCGCTCACTTCGCTCTTGTCCTTGGTCTTGTGGGTGCCCGAGCGGATTTCGCGCTGATACCAGCGCGAAGCTTCGTGCAGCAGGTGCTGGTTTACCTTCGCGCCAAAAATCGCGTCGGCGAGATCCACCTGGCCCACTTTCTTGCCTTCCAAATTGACTACGTCAACGACCGGCATAATTTCGCGTCCTTATTCCCGCCAAACGAAAGTTTTGCTGCGTTTACTTCTTCTTGCGCGTCTTGCTGATAAAAATATAGGTGCCGCTCGGTCCCGGCACGGAGCCGCGGACCAGGAGCAGGTTCTCGTCCGTATCCACTTTCACGACTTTCAAATTCCTCGAGGTCACTCTCTGGTTGCCCATGTGCCCGGGGAAATGCTGGTTCTTCCAAACGCGCGACGGAAACGAGCTGCCGCCGATGCCGCCAGGCGCGCGGTGAAACATCGAGCCGTGCGTGGCATCGCCGCCGGCGTAGTGCCAGCGCTTCACGCCGCCGGCAAAGCCTTTGCCCTTGCTGACGCCGCTTACGTCGACGAGTTCGCCCGCCTTGAAGTTCTCAACAAGCACGCGGTCGCCGACTTTCGTTTCGTCTTTCGACTCCTCGATGCGCACTTCCTGGAGGACTTTCATCGGCGCGACATTGGCCTTTTTGAAATGCCCAGTCATGGCCTTGTTCACGCGATGCGGCTTGACGAATTCCACGAGGCCAAGCTGCGCGGCATCGTATCCGTCGTTTTCTTTCGTGCGGCGCTGCACCACTACGCAAGGACCCGCCTGAAGAACCGTGCAGCCAACCATGCTGCCGTCCTCAGCGAAGATCTGCGTCATTCCCAGCTTGATTCCGATGATTCCGTTGAGCGCCATTTTTCCTTTTCTCGCTTTCGCAGCGTGCCTTGCATCTGGTATTGGCTGCGTCCTGCTAAATTTTTCTACTCACCCGAGAGATCCTTCGTCGCGATGCTCCTCAGGATGACGACCCCCATCGGATCGTCACTTGGCCGCGTGGCCGAACGCCTTGATTTCGACGTCCACGCCCGGCGGAAGATCGAGTTTCATCAGCGCGTCAACCGTGTCCGGCGTAGGCTCGAGAATATCGATGAGCCGTTTGTGCGTGCGCATTTCGAACTGCTCGCGCGATTTCTTGTCGACGTGCGGCGACCGTAGAACCGTCCAGCGATTGATTGTGGTTGGCAGAGGAATCGGGCCTGCAACATCCGCGCCCGTGCGCTTTGCCGTATCCACAATTTCGCGCGTGGACTGGTCTAGAATGCGGTGGTCGTACGCCTTCAAACGAATTCGGATTTTGTCGCCTTGTCTCATTTAGTTATTCCACAACCCTCTCTGAATCCCGCTATTCGATGATTTCGGTTACGGCGCCGGCGCCGACGGTGTGGCCGCCTTCGCGAATTGCGAACCGCAAACCCTTCTCCAGCGCCACCGGCGTGATCAGCGTCACTTCGCAACTCACGTTGTCTCCCG
>JBAQJX010000027.1:0-5795 GCA_049641765.1 Candidatus Acidiferrum sp. | reverse complement strand
CCAGACCAATGCACGCGTGTCTCGGATCGTGCGCGAAAGTGCTCGCCACGACAATCCACTCCGCCGCGATAAAAAGCAACGTCGTCCACGGGTGGCCCGGTACGCGATATTCAATCGTGGCTCCGTCCGCTGCAGCGCGCCGCCGAAGAAAAAATAAGCACATCGCCGTGAGTCCAAAAAAGAACGAATCCATCGCCACGACGTAATTCACCACCTGCGCGTACGTCCCCGTCAGGGCAATCACGACCGACCAGATCCCTTGCAGCAGAATCGCGATCACGGGCACGCGCGTGCGCGGATCGATCCATGCCACGCCGCGAAAAAATACCCGGTCTTCGGCCATCGCGAAATAAACGCGCGGAGCCGTCAGCATCGACTGTCCAAGATATCCGAACGCGGAGAATGCGATTCCCGCCGCAATCAACGACGCGCCGCGCGGTCCGAGCAGCATGCGCATCACGGAGGATGCTGGCGTCATCGTGGCCGCTAATCCGCTCGGGCCCAACGCTCGCACATAAACGTAGTTCACCGAGGTGTAGACCGCGATAACTCCTAAAACACCCAGAACCATCGCGCGCGGAAGCGTCTTCCGCGGTTCACGCACCTCTCCAGCCAGAAAGCTTGTCGTCTGCCAGCCGCCGTAGGCAAAAAGAACGGGCGTCATCGCGGTTCCGAAAGCGAGAAGAAGATGCATCGAAGCAGGCTGGTCCAGCAGCGGATGCCACGAAACTTGCGATGGGCCGCCGCGCAAGAAACTAAACAGCTCCAGCACGCCGATGGCGGCAATCGCTATGAGCGTCATCAGGGATTGCACGCGGCTGCCCGCGCGAACGCCCAGACAGTTGATGATCGTCAACAAACCAAGTGCGGCTGCGGCAACCAGCGAAGTGCTGACCGGCCAGCCCGTCAACTCGAGAAAATAGTTTGCAAAGGTGACCGCAACGGCGGCCATGCCGCCCGTTTGAATCACCAACAAAAGTACCCATCCGTAGAGAAACGCGACGGCAGGATGTAGTGCCTCGCGCAGATAGGCGTATTGCCCGCCGACCACCGGCAAGTGATCGGCCAGTTCCGCGTAAATGAATCCGCCCAGCAACGCGATCAACCCGCCGGCGATCCACGCGCCCAAAATCAACGTCGATGTGTGTACGCGGTCCGCAACGAGATAAGGATTAATGAAAATTCCGGCGCCGATAATCCCGCCCATCACGGCCATCGTCGTGCCAAACAAGCCAAGCTGGCGCGCAAGCCCGCGGCCTTGCGGTTCCGGGCTGTTAGCGGTTTGAGAAAGCGTCATGAAGTTTGCGCAGCGGTTCCCGCGTGGAATTTCCACGAGTCACGCGCGATTGCCGCGTACTCTATCATTCCCATGGGTGGCCTCAAAACGCGGCGCGCCGCCCCTTCACACCCCTTCGCTTCTACCATTTGAATGGGCGGAAGCGTATACTATGCCCAGTGGCGGACACCGTGCCGTGTGGGTGTGTTATGTTTTCACGTATTCTCAAAGGCCCTGTAATCATTTTTTCGTCTCTCTTGTTTCTGTTTCCACTCCGTTCCTCGTTTGCCATGCCGTCACCGGGCGGGAGGCAAGTCCCCCTTGAGGTCGTTCCAGGTCAAGCCCACATGGAAGATGCAAGCTTACAGGGCAGCATTGATGTTTACCTGAAAGGACCAAACGGGACGGCGCTGGATAGTTCCGCCGTTGTGACATTGACGAAACTGAGCGGCGAATTCGTTGACCAGCAAACCGCGAAAAATGGCTATGTCAGGTTTAATGGCGTGCGTGCGACAGAGTACAAAATTCAGGTATTGGCTCCCAAGTACGAAGCGGCTGTAAAGCAACTCGAGGTTCAGCAACAGGCGCTCGCCAAGATCACTGTCGAATTGACTCCGCTGTCCGCGGAAGAGGCCGCGCAATCCCTGGGCTTCTACGCTCTCGCCCCCAAGACGCAAAGGGACGTTGGGAAGGCGCTTGAAGAGTTGCGAGCGAACAAGCTCAATGATGCCCGAAAGCATCTTGAATCGGCGCAGCGCGACGCCCCAAAAAGCGCCGAGGTTGAATATCTCTTTTCTGTTTATTCGACGGAGATGAAAGATCCCGTTCGAGCCCGTTCCTACTGGATGAAAACCCTGGAACTAGATCCACGGCACTTGAGCACTCTCCTTGCGGTCGGGCAGGACGATCTTCAGTCGAACAAATCTGCCGAAGCCCTGCCGTACCTAAAGCGAGCCATTCAGGTTGAGCCAAATTCCTGGCGCGCTCAATTGCTCTATTCCGAAGCGCTGGTAATGGAAAAGATGAATGATGAGGCCACCCAGCATGCGCTGCGCGCCATTGACCTGGGCCACGATAGCGCTTCCGCCGCTCAGCTGGTCCTCGTCCGCGCGCTCGTCCAAAAAAACCAGGTGGATCAAGCGATTTCGAAGCTAGAGGAATACGTCAAGGCGCATCCTGTTGATAAAGAATCTGCAAGTTACCTTGAAAAACTAAAGAATCCGCCGGCGAGCGGCTCGGGTGCGTCGGGAGAAATGTCCGTAGTTTCGAACACGGAGGATGCGCTGCCGGTGCCCTCGAATTGGCTGCCGCCGGATGTGGATGCTTCCGTGCCTGCGGTCGAATCCGGCGTCTCCTGCAACGTGGATGATGTTGTGCACAAGGCTGGCGCGCAGCTCATGGAGCTCGCCAAAGATGTGGACAGGTTCACGGCCACAGAGACTTTGATGCATGAATCGATCGACAGATATGGAATGCCATCGTCTCCCGAAAAACGCATCTTCAGTTATGTGGCCTCGATTCAGGAAGTGAACCACCACTTTCTGAACGTCGAAGAATACAGGCTCGATAAAGACGGCGGACAGGCGGAATTTCCAGGCGGAGTGGCGACGAACGGTTTGCCGGCTCTCGTGCTGATCTTCCACCCGTTTAATGCGCCGGACTTCACGATGAGCTGCGAAGGACTGGCGCGCTTGAGCACGGGACTTGCATGGCAGGTCCATTTCAAGCAGCGGCCGGAC
This sequence comes from Candidatus Acidiferrum sp., assembly GCA_049641765.1. Classification (GTDB taxonomy): domain Bacteria; phylum Acidobacteriota; class Terriglobia; order Acidiferrales; family UBA7541; genus Acidiferrum. Next base: position 2,780 of record JBAQJX010000027.1, on the reverse strand, counting down.
AAACCGAACGTCATCAAGCGATACCGCATTGGCGTTGACGGCCCGTCGTATCCTGTCGCGCTCAAGGGGCGTGCGTGGATTTCTTCGGATACCTATCAGATCGTCCGATTGGAAACAGACCTTGTTGCTCCGGTCAAAGAGATTCGACTGGCCGCGGACAGGGCTGACGTTGAATACGGTCCCGTGAAATTTGCCAAAGGCAATGTGAGCATGTGGCTGCCGCAGAGCGCAGATGTGTATTACGACTGGAAAGGAAAGCGCATTCATCGGCGCCACAGCTTCAGCAATTACATGCTCTTCGCGGTGGACGACAAGCAGAAAATTTCGGCACCGAAGACCGACGAAACGTCCGGCAGCGGGCCCAGCGATTCGACAAAGCAAAATCCGTAGAGCGGCAGTTTCTTTTTCCTTCCTTTAATGAGACCAGTTTTTGTCTGGCTCGATCATTGCTCAATCCATTCCAGCCTACTTCAATTGAGAATGCGTTTGGCGGCGAAGGAACTGGCCTGCGCCTGGGCGGCCGACAAATTTTCCCGACTCGATGACGGCGCGGCCCCGCGAGAAGACTGTCTTCGGCACACCCTTGATGTGAATCCCTTCAAACATGGAATAATCGACGCGCATGTGGTGTGTCTTGGCGCTGATCACTTGTTCTTCGTTGGAATCGAAGAGCACGAGATCCGCGTCGGAACCGACAGCGATGGTACCTTTGCGGGGATAGAGACCGAAAAGTTTTGCAGGCGCTGTCGAAACGATTTCGACAAAGCGATTCGCGGAAAAACGTTTTCCGTGGACGCCGCCAGTGTAGATGAGGCTGAGGCGGTGCTCGATGCCCGGACCGCCATTCGGAATTTTCGTAAAGTCGTCTTTGCCTAATTCCTTTTGTTCCTTGAAGCAAAAAGGGCAGTGGTCTGTAGAGACGACTTGCAAGGTATCTTTCGCAAGTCCTTGCCAGAGTTTTTCCTGATGCCATTTTTCGCGCAATGGCGGCGTGAAAACATATTTGGCGCTCTCGAAGCCGGGAGCGTCCATGTTCTCGAGCGAAAGGTAGAGATACTGCGGGCAAGTCTCCGCGTAAGCGGGCAGGCCGCGGTCGCGCGCTTCGCGAACTTTTTCGAGCGCATCGTTGCAGGAGAGATGGACGATATAGACGGGCGCGCCGGCCATCTCGGCGAGGGCGATGGCGCGGGCGGTGGCCTCGGCTTCGGCCGTCGTTGGGCGCGTCAGCGCGTGATATTTCGGAGCGCGTTTGCCTTCCGCCAAAGCCTGCTGAACGATGACGTCGATGGCGCCGCCATTTTCCGCGTGCATGCAGATCAATCCGTTGTGCTTGGCGGCCTGGCGCATGGCGCGGAAGATGGTTGCGTCATCCAGCATGAACACGCCGGGATAGGCCATGAACAATTTGAAACTGGTGACGCCTTCGCGAACGAGCTCGCCCATTTCTTCGAGCTGCGCCGCGCCGAGGTCGGTGATGATGCAGTGGAACGCGTAGTCGGTGACGGCCTTGTCGTGCGCTTTCTTCATCCAGGTGTCAAACGCCTGGCGAAGGGTTTGGCCTTTGTACTGGATCGCGAAGTCAATGAGCGTAGTGGTGCCGCCGAAAGCCGCGGCCGTGGTTCCAGTCAGGAAATCGTCGGCGCTGGTGGTGCCGCCGAAGGGCATATCGAGGTGAGTGTGAACGTCGATGCCGCCAGGGAGGACGAGAAGTCCGGCAGCTTCGATGACGCGGCCCGCATTTTCGATGGGGAGAGAGGCCGCGAGCGCGGAAATCTTGTCGCCGGAGATGCCGAGGTCGGCGACGAAGGTGTCGGTGGCGGTGACGATGTTGCCGTTGCGAATGATGGTGTCAAAGCGCATTAACTAGCTCCGAGGGTGCGTGGCTGTCCAGCCGGCCAAGGATACTCCATGCCGTAGTGAATAGTAGAGAGTGGTTGGCGAATAGATACGTCGATCGAGTCGCGCCGAGGACAGAGAGGTCCCTTCCGACAAGGTCGGAACCTTTCCGGCAGGGCCAGAACCTTCGGCCGGTCGCTCCCGAATGATCGCTCGGGACAGAAATCCTTCATCGGGATTTGAGGAGAGGTCCTTCGCTCCCGATGGTCGCTCAGGATACAAATCCCTCATCGGATTTGTAGTTAACCATAACAACCCCACCCCCCTGGTTTTTTTGTAAGTGCGGATTCTAAAGGACTTTAAGTCCTTTGTTTTGGAAGTGTTCATTCTAAAGTGGTTGCGGGCGAATTTTGCGGAAGTGCGGAATCTAAAGGGGTTAGGGGCGAGGCTGACGACAAAGGCGGGTTGGTAACTTAATTTCACATAGACTTATAGCACGAGTTAGTAACTATGTCAAGTAAAATCACCGAATTTCAAGTCATTTTTTGTAATTGGATGAGCAAACGCCGAATTTCCTCAGCATGCTCCCTGTCCTACGACGGAGGCAACAGTTCGTTGTGCCCATCGACGTCCAGTTCATATTCGTACTCGGGCTCGAATCGCGCCAGAATGAATCGTCCTTCGTCCACTTAGACGGCGTTCCAACATACCTCCGTCTCGACAACATTTTCATGGTTCGTTTGTGGTTCGCAGAACCATGGCCTATTCGTAGCGCAGCGCGACCATCGGATCCACGCGGGTTGCCCGACTCGACGCAGGCAGCGTGGCCAGCAACGCGATTATCAGAAACAGTAGGGACGCACCGAGGAACGAAACGCTGTCCACAAGGTGCACTCCATAGAGGACGGCGCGCAGCAGATACGACGCTCCAACCGCTAGAAGCA
>JBAQJX010000026.1:0-32701 GCA_049641765.1 Candidatus Acidiferrum sp. | reverse complement strand
TAAAGAGCCGGGCTGAAGCTTGTGCCGGAAAACAAAAACGCCTCGCTGGTGGCGAGGCGTGGTTCTCAACGGAATAATTATACCGTGGCGATGATGGTGTTGCCAAATGGAAAATTCGGATTGGGAGCCGCGTCCAATTCGACGATTCGGCGGCTTACGGGAGACTTGGGCGCGCCGGGAAAATCATTCCGAGCGAAGCGCTTGTATGACGTCGACGCGGGCGGCGCGTGCCGCCGGGAGCATCGAGGCGACTACCGCCGCGCCCAACAGCACAAACGCAGAAATGATCACGGGCAATGCGCCCGGCATTTTTAAGTCGCCGAAATAACTGCCTGCCAGACGCGCAACGACGAGGCCAAACGCCGCGCCGGCCAGAACGCCAACGGCGGCCATCACAACGCCTTCCACGACAACACCACTGAGGAGATTTTTCGGCTGCGACCCAAGCGCCAGGCGGATGCCGAATTCCCGTGTCCGCGCGCTGACAGAAAACGCCAGCACGCCCGCGACGCCGACGACGGCAATCAGCAACGCGACACCGGCGAACACGCCAAAGACCAGGGAGTTCAAGCGGTCTGGCGCAAGCACTTTTGTACGGATGTCTTCGAGAGTCGCGGCGTGCTCAACGGGTTCATCGACGGACATCTGCCGAATAATTTTTGTTACCGGCGTTACAAGCGAATAAGGATTTGCGGCGGTGTGGATGAAGAGGTGACCGCCGAACATTGGAGAGTCCGCAAAGGTGGCATAAATGGTGTTAACGGGCTGCGGAACGACATGCATGTCGTCGACGTCGGCGACGACGCCAATGATGCGGTGTGGCGCCCCAAATCGCGCCTTGTCGGCGTCGGTGCCGGGGAGGAATTCGAGCACGGGATCGGTCCAATAGACATGCTGGCCGACGGCATCCCCAGCGGGGAACATGCGGCGCGCAAGAGTCTCACTGACGATGGCGACAGGGTCTCGATTCTGGTCATCGAGGTCGTTGAAATCGCGGCCGTCAAGAATGGGCACGCCGAGCGCGGCGAAATATCCCGGAGAGATGGTGCGCCAGAGAGCGCGAGGATCATCTTTACCATGGACGTGACGATCAGCGGAGAATTGGAGACCTACGCCGACGGTATCGGCATCGCGCCACGGAGCAATGGTGCTGAAAGCGGTGGTAGAGACGCCCGGCAGCGCGTCGATACGGCGCATTGATTCTTTGTAGAAATCGACGACTTGTTGAGGCGTTTTGCCGTAGGAGAGGGCGGGAACGTCAACGGTGAGGACGTGGCGCGTGTCGAGACCGGTTTGCGCCTGTTGCAGAGCGATCAGAGTGGTGACCAGCATGGTTGCGCCGGCCAGCAGAACGAAGGACGCGGCGATTTGCGTGACGGCGAAAATGCGCTGGCGGCGGCCGGTGCTACTGGTGATGCGGACGCTGCCGCTCGCGAGGTTCATGCCATTCGATGCGTTAGCCGAGGGCAGGCGGGGCACAAACGCCAAAATTACCGCCGCGACCACGGCGAGGGCCGCTCCGACCCAAAGCATGCTGGAATCGACGGTCAAATCCGTGGCGCGAAGAGAGAAACGAGATGCGTACCGCGCCAAGATGCTGACCAGCGGCTGAGCGCTTATGACGCCGAGAGCGGCGCCAGCACCGCAGAGGAGAAGGCTTTCAGCGAGCAACATGCGCCGCAAGGCGGCGGAACTTGCGCCCAGGGCGGCGCGAATCGAGAGTTCGCCCTCGCGGCGAACGGTGCGGGCGAGAATCAGGTTGGCAACGTTGGAGCAGGCGATGATGAAGACGAGGCCAGAGGCGGCCAGCAGAACGAGCAGAACCGTGCGCGCGCCGGAGGTAATCTGGTCGCGGAGCATTCTCGCCTCGATGCGGAAGGCGCCATTGTCAGGATAGGCTTCCGAGTGGTCCTTCTGCATCGTGGCGTAGGCGGTGCGCAGTTCGGTGCGGGCCTGATCGAGAGTGGCGCCGGGAGCAAGCTTTCCGAAGAGTTCGGTCATGCGATGGACGCGGCCAGTGACCATCGTGGCGGAAAGATGGTGCGGGCTGGTGACGATGTTGCCGATGATTTCTGTGTCCGCGGGATATGGCACGCACGGTTCGAGGACGCCAATGACCGTGGCGGAACGGTCGCCGATGCTGCTGAGGCGAACTGTTTTGCCGATCACAGTGGGATCTTTTTTGTACACCGTGGACCAGAAGCGATACGTGAGCACGATGACGCCCGCCGCACTTTGGCCGTCATCTTGAGGTCCGATGAGGCGGCCGAGGACGGGATGCAGGCCCATGACGTCGAAGTAGGTGCCGCCGACCACGCCGCCTTGAACTTCGCGAGGTTCGCCGAGTCCAATCATGGTGAAGCCCATCGTCGAGAAATCGCCAAATTCGCTGAAGGAGTGGACGCTGGCTTCGAGATCTTTAATTTCGGGGACGGAGAAGGTTGTGTTATCGGAGCCGATGCCTTGGGCGCTCTGGCGGATGTAGACGAGGCGGTTCTCGTCTCGGTTGACGAGAGGCTTGAGGAGCACTCCGCGCACCAGCGTGAAGATGGCGGCATTGGCGCCGATGCCCAGCGCCAGCGTGAGGATCACGATGGTCGCAAGCCCTCTTGCGCGCATCAGCGAGTGAAACGCAACTTTTAGATCGCGGAAAAATGACATGTTTCTTGTCCCTTCGGCGTTTATTGGCACTACGGGCGCCAATAGGATAACCCACATTGTAAATCACTTACCATGGGCTGCGTCGTCGGGGATGGTTGTTTTCGGCGGCCATCGGTGAATGAGAATGGACAGAGGGGCAGGCGGTCTTTTGAAGTGAGAGAAGACTTGGGAGGCTGCTTGGAGTTGGGATTTGATTTAGGTTTGGGAGTTGGAGGGATGGAAAAAGAAAGGAGCAGGCATAGGCCAGTGATATGCGCATCCGGCGGCGTGCCCGCTGCAATCCAGGACACCAGTAGCCCGAAGTCATCTTGACAGGCGCGGCAGCGAATCTGACGATGGGTCATTATGAGAAGGGCACTTATCGAGCCTTTAAGGGCGACGCTGAGCCTGGGCGTGTTGCTGCTGGCGGGTGGAACAGCGTTTGGCGCGAACCCGAATACTTACCAGATTACGCCCGACCAGACGACGATGGTGATCGGAGAGTCCCGCTCGTTCCGGATGGTCGACGAAAATGGCCAGGCACAGCACCAGGTGAGATGGACGATTTCGAATGTGGACGCCTTTCAGGAGACCGAGGGCGATGAATTGCATTTGTACGCGAGGCGCGCCGGCGAGTTTCGGTTGACGGCCCGAACGGATTTTGCGACAGCGGAAGGCACCGTCAAGGTGGTGGAAGCGAAAGACATGACGCAGGGGAAGATGAAATGGCAGTCGGGAAAAAAGGAAGGATGCACGACGATTAAGATCCTGCCGGCTAGGCCAAATGGAAACGATGTTTACGTGTATCAACAAACGCAGTGCGAGGATGGCGTTTACCTCGCAGCGTATACGTCCGATGGCGTGCAGCTGTGGCGGAGGAAAATCAGCGACAGCCCCTCGCAGACGGGCAGCGACGATTATGAAGTTGAAGGAGAACACCTGGAAGCGCGTCCGGCCTCGATTTGCGACGCGGTGACTGTCGGAATGGAGCAGGAAAAGATTCGCGCCATGCTTACCGAGCAACATCTTACGTTTCGCGAGCAGCCTGGCGCGGAGCATGTGTGGGTGGTGGAACAATCCAACGCGCAGTGCCGGCTGCAGTTCGACGACAAACTGATGCTGGCCAAGAAGAAGAAAGTGATTGTGGTGGAGTAGATGAACAAGACGAAATGGGGAGTGCCACGACGGAGATATTTCAGCTTGATTCTAGGATGTGCCGCAGGCCTGTGCGCTTTTTTGCCAGCATTTCCGACGAGACTCGCGGCGCAGGATCAGCAGCAGCAAGACCAGAAGCCGCCCGCGGACAAGACTTCTGCTGATGGCGTGGCGCCGACGTCGACAGCGTCAGCGGCCGCGAAGCCGGCGAGCAAACCGAAGCATGTCATCACCAACGACGACATCAAGCCCTCGCCCTACAGCAGCTTCGGCGGGCTGTTTTACACGAGCACCGGCTCGATCAACGATTGCGACGCGGCTTGCTTCGATCAAGTGCGTGCAATGGCGGTGTTCGGCTCCGAGACAAATCCGAACTGGCGAAGAGATGTGCTGCGGCAGCTCGACCTGGTGAGGTCGGATGGCGAGTGGCAGGAATATCTGCACAATGTGTACGGAGCGCACAATAAAGTATGCCAGCTGGGGTTTGACAAACAGGATGAGATGAGACGTTCGGGCGCTTCGTTTCGCAACCTGGGACCAGAGCAGATTGCCATCACCGAAAAATATGATGAACGGACGAAGGCGGCACAGGACGAACTGTCCGCTCAAGAGGCGCGGCAGCAGGTGATCCAAAAGAAGTTTGCGGAGAAGCCATACGCGAACGCGTTTGCCACGATTCAGGGAACGCGCATGATGGGCGGATTCTGCTCGCAGGCGAAAGTCATCTACCCCGAGATTCGTTGATGTGGGCTTGTCTTTAAATAATTTCCGGGACGGGCGATTTGCGCGATTACTTCCGAGTGACCCGCCACTGGTCCAAAAGTTTAGCTTGCTCACGAGCGGAGGCAGGGTCTTTTCGAGCACCACGCCTCCGAGGCGAGGGGTTGTGTACGCGACGTTGCTAGTCGTTGGGGTTCAAAGTGACCTTTGAGTTCTCTATCACTTTGACCCATCCTGGGTCGACTGAGGCGCTGGCAGCGTATTGGTCGTGCCAGTTCCACCATTTGTACGGTTCAGACTGAGGGTAGCCCTCCGGCGAATCTTCCCATTTCTCCTGACGGCCGAGCGGAGTCATATCAAGGTAGCTCCAAGTGCTGCCCATGGCCTCGTCGCCGCGATTGTTGATGAAGTAGGTGCGAAACACACGCTCGCCGTCGCGGATGAATACATTGTGGCCATGCCATTCGTTCACACCGAAGTCGGTGTCGAAGCTGTCCGTGATGGTGTACCAGGGCATCGTCCAACCCATTCGTGTCTTCAGACGCGCGATGTCCGCTTGCGACGCGCGCGAGGCGAACGCGAGGGTGGTGTCGCGGGCGTTCAGATGAGATAAATGGGCGATTTGATCGGCGCCCAAGGAGCAGCCGCGGCAGGCGTGGTCGGGCCAGCCGAAAACGCCGGGCTCGAAGAAGGCGCGGTAGAGGATCAGTTGACGGCGGCCTTCGAATAAGTCGAGCAGGCTTCCCTTGCCCTTGGGCCCATCGAACTCGTACTTCTTCTCGACGGCAAGCCAGGGCATGCGGCGACGCTCGGCGGCCAACGCGTCACGGGAGCGAGTCACGGCCTTTTCCTTCACGAGAAGCTGCTGGCGAGCGGCCTCCCATTCCTGCGGCGAAACGACCGATGGTGTGCTCATCGCAAGTTGCTCTTTCTGGTTTTTGACACCTGTCTCCTTGCTTGTTGCCATTTTATTTCTCCTTGATTTTCTGAAACAGGCCGAAAGTAATCAGCCGGAAACATTTTCTGAATTTGCCGATGCAAACTGCCAGAATTCCTCCCGTGGATCCCGCTCCGGCGGCCATCACTGCCGCGCTTGCGATGCATACTGGGCACATATTTGCCTCCTCTGAACTTCTGAGACGGGCGCCCCTCAGTGGGGCCGCGGAGCTTCGGCTCGCTGCCGCACAAGCTCGTGCAAATGCGCCCAGCCGGTCTTTGCCTTTCTGTAATCCTCCAACACCAGACCAAACGACTGGTGCCGAAACGTAATGGTTGTTACGCCGCCCGATTCCTTCAGACGATATTGAAGATTCGTGATGACTGGATTGGACATGAAGAGTGGGCCGGAGATTTCCAGCAGTGCCGGCTTCTTGATCGCCTGCACCGCTCCCCAGTAGTGGCCGTTGTTGTCTCCCAGGTCGCGATACCATCTGCCGCCTGGCCATGCTTCCAGCTTCATCGGCATGGGCTTGTCCGCTTGCGTTTCGTTGTAGGGTCCAAGCTGATCCAGCAGCGCGGCAAAGGTCACCTCGATCGACGCGCGCACTTCAATTACTTCCTCTATAAGGATCGTAGTCGCTTCCAGTGATAGCGCGGTTGAACTCACGATTTCCTCCTCGTTTGAAATTCCACAAGACTATGTTTTCTGCGCATGATTGGCCTCGGCCCGTTCCTTGATTCGAAGCAGCTGGTGTTTCCACAGCCGCTCGAAGGTGCTCGTCCATTCGTGCAACGGCCGGATGGCGATAGGATTTACCTTGTAAAGCATCTGCCGACCCTCCCTCCGGACGTCGACCAGGCCAACGTCCTTCAGAACTTTTAGGTGCTTCGAAACCGACGGCTGCTCCATTTCCATTGCGTCCACAATCTCGGTGACGGACCGCTCCTGCATCGCCAAGTAGTTGAGGATGTGCCGCCGGCGCGGTTCCGCGACAGCGTTGAATGCGTCCGAAGTTGTCGCCGCTCTTGCCATGCTCCAAATATATTCTCATATAGGAATATGTCAAGCGCTTTTTTGCACATTTTTTCGGCTACTCTTTTCCCTCAAAAGCATGCCTCTCAAAATGATTTGTCCGGATCGGCGGGCTATTCGGAAACTGACGCAGCGCCAAGGAAGAAGAGAGGCAGGTCTAGAAAGAGGGGGTCCACTGGGGGTTGGTGGCACTGAAGGGGCGGAGACCTGTCCGCCCCGATTGTGCTGGCCGGTGACTATCGATGCTTGTCGTCGGAGTCGGAGGGTCTTGCTCTATGAACGACGCCGTGGATCGCCTGAGACCCGAAATGAAGAATTGAACCACCCTCGAATGTCAACGTGATGTTGGAATACTCGACGGTCGTTCCACCGGTGATGTCGACAAATAGCGTCGATGCCGCAAGTGGGGCCGGGCTGCCATCCTTCGTAATGGTGACCGGGCCACTCACTTCGAATCCGCCCGTTGGAAGAGGGATGACTTTGCAAGCTTGCATCGTGATGTTGTGAGTGTGTTGCATTCGGGAGCCGGAGCCCGTGGTCGTGTCAATGTTCGTGGAGTTTCGCGTAAAATCGGACAGTTCCATCGTGAGGGTGGCCGAGAAGTCGGCCATGCCAGACTCATCCTTCAGGTTTAAAGACCACGGGCCGCGGATTTCCCACGGACCCATCGGAGTGACGCTTGCCGGCGAATAGTCGTTGATGACGCCGCTGAAGTGCCTGGGCATCGGAGCTTGGGCCACAGCGCCGGTAACTACGGCGAACGCCAGAACCAGTGTAATTCGCACAGACCACCACAGGGTTTTGTTCTTCATGAGAACCTCCAACTTTCAGACTTTTATGTTTGTCGCCAAAAAGTTTCTCGAGCAGCTGGGGACGTCAAGACCTGGCGGCCATCTACCACGCGAAAATTACATTTTGTCGATTCAACAGCAGAGACATGCGCTCACGATGGGGCAGGCAGGTTGGTGTCGTCAAAGGGCAAGGTGCAGAATGGCGTCAATTCCGCTACATGCCGTCGAATGCCGCGGATTGCCGTCGCTGGATGAGGCCGACGGGCGTACAATCCGGGTCCCGGGCTCGCGACTGCCGGAGCCCTAACTGGAGAGCGCGATGGGTGAACCATCCTCTGGGACGCCGCCCTCCGTGAGTCCATCGGAAGACCGGTTGGATTCATGGAAGGAAATCGCTGCCTACCTCAATCGCGATGTGACGACCGTTCAGCGATGGGAGAAGCGGGAGGGGATGCCCGTTCATCGGCACCTTCATGACCGGATCGGCTCGGTCTTCGCTTACCGGGCGGAACTGGATAGATGGGCGAGCAGTCGCAATCTTCGAGCAGGTCCGGATAACCTGAAAGATACCTCCTCTCCCGATCCTTCCGCGCAACCGCCGCACCCGACGGCACCTACCCTTATTGCCGGATGGAGGTCTGTGTTGGTACTGGCTGCGGCGGGAGTCGCGGTGGCGATTGGTGTGGGCCTCTGGTTTCAGAGGACGGAGTATTTCTGGCGAAACCCCATCGCTAACGCGCGATTCCAAACACTGACGGACTTCGAAGGAGTGGAACAGGCGGCTGCGATATCGCGCGATGGTCAGTTTGTGGCGTTTTTGTCTGACCGGGATGGACAGATGGACGTCTGGGTTACGCAAGTCGGTTCGGGACAATTCCACAACTTAACGCGCGGGAGCGCGCCGGAACTCGTCAATCCATCCATTCGCACCATGGGATTCTCGCCCGACGGATCTTTCGTCACGTTTTGGGTTCGCAAGCAAGTTGGCTCGAGCAACGAAGACATCAGCATCTGGGCGGTGCCGACGCTAGGCGGACAGCCCAAACCGTACCTCGAAGGGGTGGCGGAGTTTGATTGGTCGCATGACGGCTCGCGACTTGCGTACCACACACCGGGGCCGGGAGATCCGCTCTTCGTTTCGAACGGGAGCCATCCATCGGACGCCAGGCCGATTTTCACCGCGCCTGCCGGACTCCACAGTCATTTTCCGTTGTGGGCGCCGGATGCGGCATTCATCTACTTCGTGCAGGGGTCACTTCCAGACAAATTGGATATTTGGCGAATGGCGCCAACTGGCGGGAGCCCTGAACGAATCACATCGCACATGGCGCAAGTGAATTATCCCGTGCTACTAGATCGGCGGACGCTGATGTACCTCGCTAGCGATCCAGACGGTTCGGGGCCGTGGCTCTATAGCATGGACGTTGAGCGGCGCATTCCCCACCGGCTGACCAATGGCCTTGACCGATATACGTCGCTTGCGGCCAGCGCAAACGGCCGCCGTGTGGTTGCCACGCTCGCAAGTCCGAAGACAACACTGTGGCGCTTGCGGATCAAGGATTCACCCGCTGAAATTTCTTCGGAGGATCGAATCTCGCTGGCGACCAACACAGGGTTTTCCCCGCGACTGGGTCCAGATTATCTTCTCTATGTTTCGAGGGTCGGGGGGAGCGAGAGTATCTGGAAACTCGCGAACGGAACTGGGACGGAATTGTGGAGCGGCCAGGGAGCGGAGGTGTTTGGAGGCCCGGCGATCTCGCAGGACGGAAGGTCCATCGCATTTTCCATCCGGCAAAGCGGGCGCACAGTCTTGTACGTGATGGAGGCCGATGGTACCAAAGCGCGGATGGTGACCGACGCACTCGACCTGCAGGGCGCTCCAGCATGGGCGCCCGACGGTCAATCGATTACCACGGCGGTGACCGACAAAGACATTACGCATCTTTACCGCGTGCCGATCGAGAGTGGCTCTCCCTCGCTTTTTGTTCAGGAGTACTCGGTCGATCCCACATGGGCGCCCGACGGTCGCTTTCTGGTGTACTCGGGGCCCGACATCGGCACGAGGTTTTCGGTGAAAGCGGTCAAGGCTGACGCGGCGGCGCATCCTCTTCCGACGCTGACACTGACCAGAGGTGCTCGACACCTGGCCTTCTTATCTGGCGGAAGGACACTCGTGTTTCTGCGAGGAGCGATTCAACACAAGAATGTCTGGGTGATCGACTTGGAAACGGGAACCGAGCGGCAATTGACCAACCTCGCTCCCGACTTCGACGTGCGCGACTTCGACATCTCCGCCGATGGCCGTGACGTTGTTCTTGAGCGAGTGCAGGAACACTCAGAAGTCGTGCTTCTGGATCTCCCTCGTAGATAACCTAAGTTCTGACGATTTCCTGTGATGGCGGGAGCATAACGGGCAAGCCGGAAGTAATCTCCAGAACAGTGGATAGGCGCGATTGTTTGCCGGTGGCCGACGATGCGCCCGCGATGTGGGGATGTAACAGATGAAACGGGAACGCGTCGGCTAAGACTCGCTAAAATCGATTATCACAGGAGCGGCGCGGAAACCATGTGTTTTGATTGCCAGGTAGAGTATGCCAATTGCAAACCAAATTCCGCCGGCTGTTTTAGCCAGCGGATTCAGGTTCCACCAAATGAGGGCGCAAAAAGCGAAGCCGAAGAGGGGAAGAATAATGTCCACGAGAACGCGGCGCTTATAACCGGGCTTCGTGACCACACCGAACTGCCAGAACGTTGCGAGATTTACTCCCATGAAGGCGAGGAAGGCGCCGAAATTGAGAAGCTCGCCTGCGTGTTCATACGCACTCCCAACATAGTTCAGTATCTCGGCGCCGCCAAAACTGAGCAATCCGATGAGGATGATGTTGTAGGTTGGCGTACTCGTGCCAGGTTTTACGTAGCCAAAAAACTTGCGTGGCAGGACGTTATCGCGCCCCATGCCGAAGAGCAATTTGGCCGCACCCAAGCCGCCCGCCAGGCCACTGCCGAAAGCAGCCAGAATCAAGATCACACCCATGGCATTGAACAACACGGGACCGCCGACGCGGCCACAGATGTCCATGAATGCGGTTACCAGCGATGGGAACGTGTGCCAGTTCGGCCAAACGCGCTGGCCCAAGTACACTTCCAAACCGCCGAACACTCCGGTAAACACGCAAACCAGAACAGTGGCGAACAATACGTTGTGCTTGGGATTTACCACATCCTCGGTGAGAGTGGTGACGCCGTCAAAGCCGATATAAGTGAGGGCCGCGAACGACATTGCGGTCCAGACCCGATGCGAATTGAAAGTGGCGGGATCGTAGAACGGCTGGATGGAAAGGAGGCCGTGCCATCCCTGGAGGACGTACAGAAAACGCACTGCCAGAACGATGAAGAATCCGACGACGACAAGCATAAAAAAGAGCAACACCTTATTCGTGCGGGCCGAGGAACGAATGCCGAGAAGGTTCAGCGCCGTGAAGATTCCGGCTATGATCGCCGCCCAAACCACGAAGGGAATCCTGGGGGTGTAGACATCGTGCATGGCCGAGGAGATCCACACCGTATTGATGAGAGGCATGAGCAAATAGTCGAGGAACATAGCCCATCCGGCGAGGAATCCCAGATGCGGATTGAGGCCCTTTCCCACGTAGGTATAAGCCGATCCCGCGGACGGAAACAGCGCTGCCATGCGTCCGTAACTCACGGCTGTGATCATCATCGCGAACATGGCGATCAGGATGAGGAGGGTAAAGTGGCCGTCCGAAAGCTGTTGCGCCACGCCATACAGCGGCAAGGGAGCAATCGGCTGGATTAGAACTATCCCGAAGAAAATCAGGTCCCACAGCGTCAAGAGGCGCTTGGTTGGAACCGCCGTCGTCGGGCCTGAGACCAAAGATTCATCCATTCGACTTCCTTCCATGAGGAATGGCCGAGTAAAGAGCTACTTTGAATTCGGGGAGTATTGCACAGGCGAGGTGCTCGGCGAAATGCGGAATGATGCAGGTTAGGGATGCTTTGCATTGCGTCGACACGTGCGCGGCCGACGGGGCTGGTGCCTGAACAGGATTACGTCAGAGGTCTGGGCGGCGAAGAATTTCAAATTGATTGCAAGAATCCGTTGGAATGATTTAATGTGAAGCCGTGTAAACGTTTGCTCCAAGTGTGTAGGATGGGCGCCGGAGCGAGCGAGCACGCGGATCCCAGGAGGGCAAGATGACAAAGCAATCTCAAATGTCCAGGCGGGAATTTGTTGGAGCGGCACTTTCGGCGGCGACAGTAAGCGCCATGCCTGCACATGATTTCTTTGGTTCGACCCGGGGCGGCGCAGCGAGTGCGGCGGATGCGGAATGGAAAGACGAAGGCGTGCTCTATCTGAACAAATCGCCCTACGCGAAGCTGCACAACATTCCGGTGCGCGCAGTGACGATTACGGAAGGGTTTTGGGCATCGCGGCGAGAGACCAACGTCGACAAGAGCATTCCCTCTATGGAGAAATTGCTGGAAGCCAACGGGCGGATGGACAATTTCTTGAGGCTGGTGGGGAAGAGCAACGCGGCGCAGACGGGGCCGGTGTACTCGGACTCCGACGTGTACAAATGGACGGAAGCGGCGGGCTTTGCGCTGCAGTCAGGGGATCGTCCGGAGCTTCATGCGCTGGCGGACAAGATCATCAAGGAAGTGGTGGCGGTGCAGGAGCCGAGCGGCTATCTGAACACTTATTATGATGGGGACCGAACAAAGGACCGCATGACGCCGACGGTGCAAAGATGGGGCCACGAAATGTACAACCTGGGGCACATGATCCAGGGCTCGATCGCTTATTACCGCGCGACGGGCGACCGGACGTTGATGGACGCGGGGATTAAGTTCGTAGACGGCTACCTTTTGCCGAACTTTGGTCCAGAGGCGGATAAGAAGCCGATGTTTTCCGGACACCCGGAGCTTGAGATGGCGCTGGTGGAGCTTTACCGGACGGCGGGAGACAAGCGCCACCTGGAATTGGCGGGATACCTTCTTCATGGCGACGATCGAATCCAGTTTCCGCCGAGTGCTTACGTTTATCACTTCTGCGGAATTCCTTTCACATCGCGGACGCATCTCGAGGGCCATGCGGTGCGCGCGATGTACGCGTGTTGCGGGGCGACAGACTACTACATGGAAACGGGAGACCCAACGTATTGGAAAGCGCTCAATGAGCTTTGGGAGAATCTCGTTTCAGCGCAGATGTATGTCACGGGCGGAGTCGGAGCTCGAAGCCAGGGAGAAGCATTCGGCGCCGATTACGAACTGCCGAATTTCACGGCGTACGGGGAGAGCTGCGCGGCGATTGGCAACATGATGTGGAACTGGCGAATGCTGGCGGCCACAGGCGATGCAAAATTCACCGACGTCATCGAGCGAGCGTTGTACAACGGCATCGACTCTGGCATGTCGCTGAACGGAACGCTCTATTGCTACCGGAACCCGCTGGCGTTTGATCCTTCCGACGGGGATAAGATTCGGAATCCGTGGTACGACACGACGTGCTGCCCACCGAATTTGGAGAGGACGTTTGCATCCCTGCCGGGATATTTTTACAGCACCAGCAAGGACGGACTGTATTTGCATCTCTATGACAATTCGGAGCTGGACTGGCACCTGGAAGATGGGACGGGGCTGAAGGTCGCGCAGAAGACAAAATTTCCGTGGGATGGCGCTGCGGAAATTTCGGTGACGCCGGCCACGCCGACGGAATTCACATTATATCTGCGAGTGCCGGGGTGGTCGGGGAGCACACACGTCGAGGTCAACGGAAAGGCCGTGTCCGGAGCGGTTCCGGGAAAGTATCTTGCGCTGCGGCGGAGTTGGTCGGCTGGAGACGTGATCAAAGTGAAGTTCGATATGAGCCCCCAAGTGATCGAAGCGAACCCGCGCGTGGTGGACGACTACGGACGAGTTGCGGTGCAGCGTGGGCCGCTGGTGTATTGCCTGGAACAGTTGGATCAGCCGGATGGAGTGGGACTGTTTGATGTTGCTTTGGATGTGCGGGCAGAGCGTTCCTCGAATTTCGAGGAGGAGCTGCAGAGCGATTTGCTGGGTGGGGTGGTTGTGCTGAAACACCGAGGAGCGGTGACGGATAAATCGGCATCCAGCGAAGTGCTTTACCAGAACTACACGGCCAAGAAGCCGGAAGTCAAACAGGTGGATTTGCGGTTTATTCCTTATTACGCGTGGGCGAATCGAGCGGCGACACCCATGCAGGTGTGGACGCCGGTGCTTCGAGCGTAGAGGACACGAGCTGGTCCGAGCGATTCGAGAGCAATGCCGTGAGGCGCGCGCGTTACGCTTCTATTTTGTGGTAGAGGCGATATGGTTCATCACCAATGGTGTCAAACGGACGGAAGTTGATTTTTCCGCCATCGGTTTGGACTATCGAGTCTGCCGAAGACTGAGAAGCGGCCAGGAGTTGCGCGCGAGAGAAAGTTTCCGGCAAACTCCCTGTGCCAAAGAGCGCGAGCGGCCCGCGTCGCAGAGCCACGATCTGGGGATTCTCTGGATCCACCTGCTGTAGACGAAGCGGCATAGAGATTTCGTACTCGATCCTGTCGCCGTTTTTCCAAGTGCGAGACAACTCAAAGAATTTTCCTGGGACGGGATCGCCTTCCGCGCGTTTGCCATTGATGGAGATGCGCGTTTTTGCATCGGACCATTCGGGAACCCGCAAATAGATGCTGAACTTTTCGGGAGTAGCCATCGCCAGTGCTAGCCGAGTTGTGTTCGAAGTGGGATAGCTGGTTTCCTGCGTGATAGTGCAGTGCGTACTGCCCTGTTTCCAGCTTACGCGGGAAGGAATGAAGAGATTGACGTAGATACCTTCCTTGGAGGGGTAGTAAGAGCTGATGCCGTAGTCGGCGGTGAGCTGGGGGAAAGTGCCCGAACAGCAGGGCCACTTGTCCTTGTAATAGACCTTCTTGGCGTCCGCGTTGTTGTAATCGGAATAGTAGAAGCTCGTGCCCTCGGGGAGAATCGGTTTGGCGCCGGCGACGGTGTTGTAGAGGACTTGTTCCATGCTGTCGCCATAGCGGGAGTCGCGCGTGACGCGGAGCAAATAGCGCGTGATCTTGAATTGGCCGTAAGCGCCGCAAGGAGTTTCGAAGCTGGAATGAGTGGTGCCGAGGCTGGCTGCGAGGAGTCCTTTGCCTGGCACGACAAAGGCTTCATCTGGGCCCCAACCACCTGTGGCGTAACTTTGTTCCTGGACCATGCGAAGGCCGTTCGTTGCGGCGCGAAGATATTGTTCGTCGCCAAGAACCAGGTAGGCCTGCATAGCGGAGCTCAACGTGTTTACGTGACTGTAAGCGTGCATGCCGGGAAGAGCGTTGTGATTTTCGGCGAGCGGATCGTAGTAGCCGTGATAGATGAAGCGTTTCGCCAAATCGCGATAGCGCGTGTCGCCGCTGCGGCGATAGGCGAGAAAGAAATTTTCCGGGAGAGTGTAGGTTTCGTCCCAAGTAAAGGCGAGCGATTTGTGCGGGCGGGCTTGCTGTTCGGCGCGGCTTAGAGCTTTTTCGGGGAGATAGGGAAGAACGGCGTCGGTGGCGCGTTTGAGGACATCGAGAGCGATGGGATCGGCGGCAAATTCATGGGCATCGATGAGGCCGCAGTTGGTTTTGTCGAAAGTGTAGGCGGGCAGGCGATAGTCGACGTAGAACTTGCCTTTGGGCTCGACCGTGGCGGAAAAGGCGCGCACGAGGCGGTGGATTTTTTCCTGCGTGGGCTTGGAACCGGTTACGGCATAGGCGCGAGCCAAGCCGGAAAGATATTGGCCGAAGCTGTGTCCGGGAATGAAGCCGTGAAAATTGTCCTTTTCGCTAAAGTCGTTGGAGTTGTCGTACCAGCCGCCCATGTCGGGCCCGGGAGCGGGGAGGCCTTCGCGTTCGCGGAAGGGTTTGAGCAAGCCATCCTCGTCTAGATTGAGGAACCGCTCGTGGTTTTCCACGAATTGAGTGCGAAGGTGGCCTTCGAGGAGTTGGACTTGCGAGTAGCCGAAGACGGAGAGTGGAGGCGTGACGGCAACGGTGACGGAGGAATCGGCCCAAGCGGGAAGGGAACGCACGGCCATGAGGCCGGCGGCGGAAATGGCCGTGGATTTTAGGAATTGGCGCCTGGTTTTGGTGCGCATAGCGAAGCCTCCTGGGCGAGATCGCTTGGAGTGATCATCCGTTTAAGCCGAAGAGTGCTGGAAATGGCTCCTCTGGGGGACGAATCTCAGCAAACGTCTACTCACTTTCACTATGTATAGCGCGAGAAGGGCGCTGGGTCAAACAGTTGCTGTAATCGATTTCCCGAATGCAGTATCCTGTGCTTGCGAAGATGCAAAAAATGTTGAGGGGACCCAAGAGGGCGAGACGAGGGAAGTTTGCGCTAGCCATTCTTCTGCTGGCTGGACCGAAGCTGGTTTTTAGCCAAACCACCGGGAGCCAAATCGAGCCGATCAAGGCGGCACTGCGCGCCCGGGACTACGACAAGGCGGTGGAATTAAGCCGCGCGGCGCTGCAAGTTTCGCCGAACAATGCACAATTATGGACGCTGCAGGGAATCGCGCTGGTTAGTGCAGGGCAAGGAAAAGAGGCGCTTGCGGCGTTTCAGCGCGCGCTGAAAATTTCTCCGGATGATGTTGCGGCCCTGGCGGGGGCTGCCGAGATCGAGTATCAGGCGGACAACCAGGGTGCCGTACCGTTATTGAAAAGGCTGCTCGTGGCGCGTCCGGATGACCCGACGGCGCACGCCATGCTGGCTGTGCTGGATTACCGGAGGGCGGATTGCAACGGGGCGGTCACGCACTTTGAGAAAGCGGGGGAGTTGCTGGACTCGCAGATCGATGGGTTGCACGCGTACGCCACATGTCTCGTAAAGCTGAAAAAACTGGACGCTGCATCGTTAATTTTTCAGAAGGCACTGGCGCTTCGGCCGGACGATCCGCGAGAACACGTGCTGCTAGCGTCGATTCAACTGATGGACCACAAATCCCAGGACGCGTTGGCCACACTGCAACCGCTGCTGGAATCGAAGGATGTGGACGCAAATACATTAGATCTTGCCTCGAGAGCTTACGAGGATACGGGAGACACGCCTCACGCGGTGAGCGCGTTGCGGCAAGCGTTGTTGCTCGACCCGAGGAATATCAGCCTGTATCTGGATTTCGCGAATATCTGTTTTGCGCACGAATCGTTTCAGGTGGGCATTGACGTCATCACGGAAGGGCTCGTACTACAGCCGAAAGCAGACGACCTTTATGTGGCGCGCGGAGTGTTGTATGTGCAGTTGGCGCAATATGAGAAAGCGGAAGCGGACTTTGAAAAAGCGTACGAGTTGAATCCGAAACAGTCGCTGAGCACGGCGGCGCAAGGACTGGTGGCGGTGCAGGAGAATGACCTTGATCATGCGCTGACGTCGGTCCAAGAGAAATTGAAACGCAAACCGGACGACCCGCTGCTGCTTTACTTGCAGGCGGATGTGTTATCGCAGAAAGGCGTGGATACGGGGACGCCCGAATTTCAGCTGGCGATGCGCTCGGCGCAAAGATCGGTCGCGCTGCAACCGACGCTGGCGGCGGCGCGGGGGGTGCTGGCAAAGCTGTACATGCAAACGGGGGAGTACCAAAAAGCGATCGAGCAGTGCCGGGCCGTTTTGTCCAGCGATCCTAAGGACCAAACCGCTGTCTACAGGCTGATTCAGGCGCTGCGGAAAACAGGGCAGCCTAAAGAGATTCCCGAGTTGCTGAAACGGCTGGCCAGCCTGCGCGAAGAAGCGACGCAAGAAGACCGAGAACGATACCGCTACAAAATACTTGAAGAGGACACGGCCACGAAGCAGCCTTAGAGCCAATCTTCAGTTACATCTCACGGGGTCTGAATGGAATTCAGGGAATCGTTTGCACACCAATCGACGAGTGAAGCGCGGCCGAATAACGCACTGTTACGCCCAAAAGGGGGCCAGTCGGAATGAGCTATTCCCGGCGCGCGTTTCTGGGATTGTCTTTTGGGTCGGCGATGACGCTGACGGCGAGGCGGCTCCTGGGGCAGGGAGTTGCCACGCACAAGGCGGAACCGCTTGCGCGACTGGCACCCTCGGGCCGCCCGTTCAACGCGCATTTTATCGATGTGGCCCAGGCCGCGGGGCTGCGAGAGCCAACGATCTACGGCGGGGTGAACAGCAAGAAATACATTCTGGAATCGACGGGATGCGGCTGCGCTTTTATCGACTATGACAACGACGGTTGGATGGATATTTTTTTGCTTTGCGGGACGCGGCTCGAGGGAGCGCCGCCCGAGGCGACGAACCGTCTCTACAAGAACAATCGCGACGGAACTTTCACCGACGTGACCGAAAAAGCGGGTCTCCATGCGGTGGGATGGGCCTGCGGGGTGTGCATTGGGGACTACAACAACGACGGATTCGAGGATATTTTTTGCACTTACTTTGGACAAAACGTTCTGTATCGGAACAACGGCGACGGCACGTTTACGAATGTGACGGAAGACGCGGGACTTCTGAATGCTGAACCGCGATGGGGCGCGGGATGCAGCTTTCTGGACTACAACCGCGATGGGTACCTGGACTTATTCGTCTCGAATTATGTGCGATTTTCTTTTGAGCACGCGCCGGTTCCGGGGGCAAACACGAACTGCAACTGGAAGGGGATTCCGGTCGAGTGCGGGCCCCGCGGACTTCCTACCGGGCATCATTCGCTCTACAGAAACAATGGGGACGGAACCTTTACGGACGTGAGCGAGCAGGCGGGGATCGCGAAAGCGACGAACTGCTATGGCATGACGGTGGTGGCAGCGGATTTGGACGAAGACGGGTGGACGGATATTTACGTGGCGTGCGACTCGACCCCCAGCCTTCTGTTCATGAACAATCATGACGGAACGTTCCGCGAAGAGGGCGTGGTGCGAGGAGTGGCCTTGAGCGACGACGGGGAGGAGCAGGCGGGCATGGGCGTTGGAGTGGGCGATTATAAGCTCGACGGGCATCTGGACCTCTTCAAGACGCACTTCGCGGACGACGCCAACGTTCTTTACCACAATGACGGCAAGGGGAATTTCGACGACGTTACGCGGACGTCGCGGTTGGGTGTGGAGACGCGTTATATCTGCTGGGGCGCGGGAATCGTCGATTTGGACAACGATGGATACCCGGACTTATTCATGGTTACGGGGAACGTTTACCCAGAAGTGGGGGAGAAGCTGCCGCAATATCCGAACAAGACGCCCAGGGCGGTGTTTCGGAACCTGGGAAACGGCACCTTTGAAGAGCTGATGGAGGCCGCGGGGCCAGGGGTGGCGGCGGCCCACTGTAGCCGGGGATGCGCATTCGGGGATTTTGACAATGATGGCGACATCGACATGGTGATCATCAACTTGAATGAAAATCCATCGCTCTTGCGCAACGACCTCCAGGGAAAAGAAAATTGGATCAAGGTCAAGTTGGAGGGAGTGAAATCGAACCGAAGTGCAATAGGAGCGCGGGTTCTCGCGCATTATGGTGGAAAAACGCAGGCGCAGAGCGTTTTGAGCCAGTCCAGTTTCTACTCCTGCAACGATTCCCGGCTGCATTTCGGCCTGGGGAAATACAGTTCCGTGACGGTCGAAGTGCATTGGCCGAGCGGGCTTGCCGAGTGGTTCAAACAGCTGCCCATCAACGAACTGGTTACGCTGAAAGAAGGGATCGGCCGGGTTCCCAACCGTGGCTGGTCCAGAACCTGAGCCGAGAGCCGAAGCAAGGGACGGCTGGTTCCGAGACGCGTCTAATAGAAAAGTATTAGAAAAAGCTTGACAGCAAAATTCAACTGGCATATATCTGGCAGCATTGAGAAAACGTTTACAGAGAAATTGTCCTGTAAATGTTTGCTCGAATCATTTGGGGGTGGAGAGGCATGCAAGTGAGATTATTCGTTGGTTGGTCCTTCCGTTTGCTTGTCACCGTTCTACTCTTGGCGGGATCGGCTTGGGCGCAGTACACCGGAAACATTCAAGGAAGCGTTACGGACCCGAGTGGCGCGGCTGTCGCTCATGCGAAAGTCACGCTGGAGAATCTTTCAACCCACATCACGGCGGATACGACAACGGACGGCGAAGGCGGGTATCGCT
Source organism: Candidatus Acidiferrum sp. (assembly GCA_049641765.1). GTDB lineage: Bacteria > Acidobacteriota > Terriglobia > Acidiferrales > UBA7541 > Acidiferrum. The sequence continues at coordinate 13,286 of JBAQJX010000026.1, read as the reverse complement.
TCATAAGCCTGGCGCCGGGTTCGTACAAGATTTCGGTGGAGGCTTCGGGTTTTTCGACGGCGAATACGACCGTCACACTGGAAACGAACCAAAACCTGACTGTACCCATGGGGGTCAAGGTTGGCGCAGCGACGCAATCGGTGACAGTCACGGCGGAGAATCCGCTTGTCAACGTCACTGAAACGCGAAATCAGCTGACGCTTGAAACGCAGGAATTGTCGACACTACCGATGGCAGCGCGGAACATGCTTTCGCTGTCTACCAGCGCACCCGGCGTGACGGGACTGGGGCTCGCGGGAGGACCTGGCGTGGCCTCGGGAACGCCCGGTGCCAATGCAGGGAATTTTTCAACTGAAGAGGCCGTGGACGTCAGCGCGAATGGACAAGGCACCGTGGCGAATATGTGGATCGTCGATGGGCTGGACGTCACGAGCAGTGTGAGGCAGGGCGTTCTGAATCTCACACCCAATCCCGACGTGATTCAAGAATTTAACGACCAGGTCAATACCTACTCCAGCGAGTATGGGCGGGGCAGCGGACTTCAAGTTGCCATGACGACAAAATCGGGCGGCAACGAATTCCACGGCATGGCCAGCGACTATTTTAACTACCAATCGATGTATGCCAAGTATTCGTTGCCCGGCGACGACCATCCCTACTCGCCCTTTCATAGCAACAATCTTTCCGGGAACGTCGGCGGGCCGATTATTCCTCATCACCAATTTTTCTTCTTCTTCGGCATAGAGGCATTGCGTTCTTCCGCCTCGACGGGCAACGCAGTAGTGACATTTCCAGACCAGCAGTTTGCGTCCTGGGCGCAAACCAACTATCCGAATACATTCGGCACCAAGATTCTGAATACTTATGTACCCACTCATGTGAGCGGCGCTACCGTAACCCAAACAGCGAATGACGTTTTCCCGGGCACTTGCGATACGGCCACAACGAATTTCCTGCCTTGCTCGACGGACATGATCGACAGCGGCACATTCAATTCCTCGAACGTCATCAACGGCACGCAGTATTTCGTTCGCGTGGACAAATACTTCAGCAAGGATCGCATCTATGGAAGCTTCTTCCGCACTCTACAGGCAAACCCCGCGCCGAACGTCATCCCGCAATTCTCGACGACAAATAATTACTGGGAGCGGGCCTTGCAGGTGAACTGGACGCACGACTTCAGTCCGACGACGCTGAATGAAGCGATTTTTGCGCAGAATCGCATCGAGGGTAAGAACGACGAAACCGGCGACTTCAGTATTCCCGGAATCAGCGTTACAGGACAAAGCGTCGGATATGGACTGGGATTTGCCCAGGGCGATTTTATCCAACATAACTATCACTGGCGTGATGTCTTGACGCATGTTCGTGGAGCTCACGTCATCAAGGTCGGCTACGAGGGTCTATACGGCGATGATGTCGAGCCATTTCAGGGCCCCTGGTCCCACCCCGCTTTCTCCTTTAATAACCTGTTAGCGCTGGCTCAAGATTCGCCTTTAACAGAGTCCGGCGTGATGTACAGTCCCATCACCGGGCAGCAGCAGCTCTGGAGCTGGGACGCGGCTTCCAAGACTTGGGGCCTTTTTGCCGAGGACACTTGGAAAGTGCGGAAGAATCTGACCGTGACGCTGGGTTTCCGCTTTGATGATCAGGGAAACCCGTACTCCAAAACTCCCACGACGGTTTTCGGCAATTTCTACCTCGGCTCAGGTTCCACGTTTCAGGACGAGGTGGCCGCCGGCATTGCGAAGCCTACGCAAAACGCGTTGGCAAGTGCGCCCAAAGCCTACACTCCGCGGTTCGGCGCGGCATGGGATATCACTGGAAACGGCAACTGGTTGTTACGTGGTGGGTTCGGAATGTTCTCGAATTGGCTCACGCCAGCCAATATCCAGGAAGAATTCCGAGGCAACCCGCCAGGGCTGATTAATCCTACTTTCTTCGCAGCCAATCCGCCGGGAACCCAACCCGTGTTCGTCCAAGGCACCAGCAGCACGCCGCCATTCGGATTTGTATTTCCGCAGTTGGCTGGCACATCTTTATGTCCTGTGGCTCCTTGTCTGGACGCCGCCGGAGGAATCCCGGGAGCAGACTTAGGAATTGGGGGAATCAATCCCAACATTGTGTCGCCGACGGCGTATATTTGGTCGGGCACGCTCGAACATAGGCTTGGGAGTCGCTTCGTTGCTTCAGCCTTATACGTTGGATCCCATACTTCCAACCTCGTTGGCAATGGCAACGCGGGAGGGTTAGTCTCCTACGGCGTTGACATCAACGAATTGCCCGGAGCATTGATTGGCCTACCCCTCGGGTCGGCTCCTCCGCGGCCAAATGACAGCTTTGGCCAAATCGCTTACACGCAGAACAATCGGTATGCCAACTATGAGGCCGTGACGGCAGACCTAAAGGCAAGGTCGAGCCGCGGGTTTTTTGACGTTTCCTACACACGCTCCTCTTCCAAGGATGACGCGAGCAAGTATCCGACGCCGGAGGATCCTAGTGACTTTTACGGCCCTTCGCCTTGGGATGCTCCAAACCGCTTCTCCGCCAGCTTCAATTATGAGCAACCGGGATTGAATGGCGGCGCGGGATTTGTGGGGCACGCCACCAGCGGCTGGGGCGTGAGCGGGACGAGTATCTACCAGACCGGTTATCCGTTCACCGTCTTCACATCCGCGGCGTACAACGGCGCGAACTACGTGGCGGGCGCAGACGCATTCACGACCAAAACTGGAGACTATCTCGCAAATGGAGATAACTTCAGTTTTCCAAACGTTACGAATTATCAGCAGGGGACCTCGGCGAGCGCTTATACCACCGGAGTGTTCGCCACCGGCCAATTCACCGTGCCGACGGCAGGCACGGATGGCAACGAGAGATACAACGCGTTCCGCAATCCGGCCTTCGTCGAGACGGATATGACGCTCTACAAGAACACGCACATCAACGAGCGACTCACTTTTCAATTCCGTCTTGAGTTCTACAATCTCTTCAACCATGCCAATTTCCAGAACGTCCAAGGCGATATATCACAGGGCAACTTTGGCCAGGTGACGGCCCAGACGCTCCCGAGATGGTGGCAACTGGGAGGGAAGCTCTACTTCTAACCAGATTTCACCAGCAACAGGGGCCCTTGCTCGACACACCCCGAGCGGGGGCCCCGCAACTATTTGCGAAGGGTGGCCGGCCGGATGGTTGTGCGGCTGATGTTGGCCCGAAATGCGAAGCTGCCAAATTGTTGCGTCGCAAGAGGCGGCGGTCTGCAAACAAGTCCGGAAAACTCCCACCAGAGAGCTGAAGTTTTAGGCAGGGAAATGGCCCGCAGCCACCTTTATGGGTGCTAGGCCAATTGGATACTCAAGGCGGCCACAGACGCCGGCGGGAATTCCACCACTAGACTTGCACCGTTCAAACTCAAAGATCGCGTTATTGGAACTACCAAGTCGGGTTGATCGAAAGTGTTGTGCGCGTGAATGCCAGCGTTTGTTAGCAAGCGCATGCTGGCTTCCTTAACCGCGGCCCCGCGGAGATCGATTTCCGTCGTACGCGGCTCGCTCGTGCTGGGATTGACGGCGGTGATGGTGAGAGTTTTGTCGCGCACCGAAGCGGAACCCTGCAACCCCCAAAATGACGCCGGGTTTGCGTCGCGTTCGTAGTGCAAGTCGGGCGCGGAGAAAATGGTTCGGAGCGACTGCCCTCCCTGATGAGCTGCGTAGAGTTCAAAAACGCGGCCGACCGGCGTGACAACGAAGTGTTCCTGATGCGCGAGGTACAAGCTGTTCAAGTCGTTGATGAGTTGCGCGCAGTTCGCCATCGCCACTTTTTCGGGATTTCTGTTGAAGGTGTCGAGCGTCATTCCGCTGAACACCGCGTCACGCAGAGTCGGCATTTGTTCAAGCAAATCGCCAGGAGTCGCCTCGCTGCCGGGGCGATACCAGGGACCCCATTCATCCACCACCAGCTTCACCCGATGCTCCCGGTCAAACTCACTCATTACCTGCCAGTGGCCGGAGATCAGGTCTTCCATCCGCTCGCCCTCGCGGAGCAGTTCATACCAGTCGACCGCATCAAACTTCAGCGCGTCTCCCTTGCCGGCGACCCAGTCCTGAGTCTTTCCGCGGCTTAAATTCCAGGAATAATAATGCAGAGCCAACCCATAAATGCGGTGTAATTCGCCTGGCCCTTTGCGCAGGATTTCCGTCAGAAATTCCCTTGTCCAGCTCCAATCGTCCGTGTTGGGACCGGAGGCGATGAGGTTCAGTTTGTCGCCGTACTCTGGGAGCCATGTGGAATAGCGCCGGAACTCTACGGCGTACTCTTGCGGTGTGAACTCGCCGCCACAACCCCACGATTCGTTCCCCACGCCCCAAAACTTGACGCGAAACGGATCGGGATATCCGGCGGCGGCGCGCGTATCGGCCAGGGTTGTGGTTCCCGCCGGGGAATTGCAGTACTCGACCCACTGCTGGAAGGCCGACGCGGGCAAACTCCTTACGTTTGCGGCGAGATACGGCTCGGCTCCAATAAGTTTGCAGAAATGCACAAATTCGTTCGTGCCGACCGTGTTGGGGTCGTAACGATGATTCAGCGGCGCGTTTTCTGATTCCGCGTTTGCCCAGAAATTTGTACGGCGGGGACGGTTCGCGACTGGGCCAATACCGTCGCGCCAGTCGTAGCTGTCCGCGAAACATCCGCCGGGGTAGCGAATCACGGGAGCTTTGATGAGGCGCATGTGATCGATGAGACTTTTCCGAAGGCCGCCGATGTTCGGAACGTGCGAATTTTCGCCGACCCAAATTCCGTCGTAGAAAACGCCGCCGAGATTCTCGGTGAAATGGCCGTAGATGTTTGGAGAAATCGTGCCAAGCGGTTCGTCAAAGAGCACTTCAATGCGGGAATCGGCCGTACGCGAGGAGGACGAAGCGGCCCAGCCAGCCTTTGAGGCAACCAATAGAGCTGCCGCACCGAGAGCTCCTTGCTGTAAGAAATCACGGCGATGAATCATGACCTTCTCCTTTCGGCCGCGGCAACCGTCCGGCGACCGTCACTCTCGGATAAGACTGCGGCTTGCGGGCGCGGGCCGTACTCGCGAACCCACGCAGCGCTGAATTCATTTTGCACGAGAGTCATCGCCATCGAGAGCGGCATGTGGCCAGCCGCCATCCCAGGTGAGAGTTGAAATCTGCAGCGAGGGGATTCCCGTCTTTGCGTCGTAGGCGTGATACACGATGAGGTCGCCATCCTTCTGGAGCAAGATCGATTCGCCGCCCGGGCCGAGCCATTTCTGATTTGCGCTGAGCAGCGGCGTTGCAGCACCTTCGCTCATCTTTTCTCCGGTTGCATCCAGATAGGGTCCCGTGACCTCCCGTGACCGTCCTACCATGGTTCGGTAAGTGCTCTTCGTTCCGCGGCAACAGAGGTCGAAGGAAACAAATAAATAGTAATGGGCGCCGTGGTGAACAATGAAAGGCGCCTCGATCGCCTGGTAATCCGGGGGCAATCCGGGCTTTGGCGCGTCGAAGTGATCCGGCTTGCGGCGCGTGGCCAGGGAATAGAGCGTGGTGTCGTCCGCCGACAGCTTTCCTGTCTTACGATCGAGCTTTCTCATCTTGATTCCGCTCCAAAAACTGCCGAAAGCCAACCACGCTTGGCCTTTTTGGTCCAGGACCAGATTCGGATCAATGGCGTTGAAATCGTCCTGCGCGCGCGATTCAAGAATCAGGCCTTCGTCGACCCAACGATATTCGGGGCTGTCCGGGTTGAGGGTCTTGTTCGTCAGGAGCGTAATTCCGGATGTGTTTACGCCGAAGGAGGAATACGCGTAGTACAGATGAAATTTGCCGTCGAAATAAGAGATGTCCGGCGCCCAGAGCTCCTTTGTCTTGGGACTCTTCTCCCTAATCCATCGCGGAATCTCGGGAAGGACATATCCGCAGGCTTTCCAGTGCACCAAGTCTTTCGAGCAGCGGATAGGGAATTGATCGGTCGTTGACAGGCCCGGCGGTGTCGTCGCAAAAACGTACCAGGTGTCACCCTCTTTTATGATGGAAGGATCATGCGCTCCCACGATATCGCCCTCCAGATGGAGGGCATGCGGCTGCGCGGGCGGAGCTTTTTGAGCGCTACCGAAAGCCGCGAGAAGAGTTGCCATGATAAGGGCGAGCAGGTTAGAGGCGGCGGAGTGAGCAGTAATCATAGATATTCGGCTGAACGTCCTACGTATACACCGAGCAAACGTTTACTTCAAGAGCAGAGTTTGCGAAAAGTGGGCCTCACGTTTTGCCCTGGAGTGCGGGAAAGAGCCGCAAAGCGGGAAGATTTCGGAACCGCCTCAGAAAGACACTCTAAGCGGATTTCCATCGAAGGTTACTGACCGGCTCTGTTGTTCCAGCTTCACGTCCAGCGTTCTGTGAACAGGAGCAAGCATGCACGAGCCAGGCGCCAGCCCTAAGGTGAGGGTGCGCGTCGCGTCCTTCCAGGCCATTTCGATCCCCATCCACTCTCCGTTGCGATAGTTGAAAGAAGTGCCGTCATCTTCATAAAGCAAGAAAGAAGCATCCTTGCCTGAATAGATGAAAAGGGTGAGTGGTTGTTCCACCTTTTCTCCAGTGAACTGCTTCACTGGGCCGAGAGGCAATATCGACCCAGCGCGAACGTAAAGCGGCAGAGTCTCTAGATCCACGGGGCGGCTGATTTCGCGGCCTCCTTCAAGCCGTTCTTGAGTCCAAAAGTCATACCAATTCCCAACAGGGAGGTAGACTTGCCGGGTTGTCGCACCTTTTTCCACCACGGGTGCCACAAGAATATTCTGTCCCCAAAGATATTCATCGCTGCGCGAAACTGCCTTCGGGTCATCCGGATAGTGCAGCCATAGTGCGCGCAGAATCGGCATTCCGGTGGTGGCGCATTCGTGAACCGTGCTGTAAAGGTAGGGAAGCATCCTGTATCGGAGCTCGAGATACTTGCGGCAAATGGGTTCGACCTGCGCGTTGTGCAGTTGGCTGGAATCCGGAAGCGCGGCACCGTTGTAGTTGTTGATTTCGGGTGGGCCGGGTTCGCCGGTGTTCCATCCCCAGGGAAGGCGTAGTTTCCAAGCGCGTCCGTGGGAGCGAAACAGCGGACAAAACGCCCCGAACTGAAACCAGCGCAGATAGAGTTCAGCGGTAAATTCCTTCGTGGGCACGAAGCCGCCGATGTCCGTGCCCCAGTAGGGAATCCCGGTCAGAGCGGTGTTGATCGCGATGGGAAGATGAGTCTTGAGGGTTTCCCAAGTCGAATAGACGTCGCCGGACCACAGAAAAGCACCATATCGCTGCATGCCCGCATAGCCGTTTCGGTGCAGGGCGTACGGCCGTTCATTGGGCCGATCGAGCTGCGGCCCCTCCCAATACATTCGATTGCGAACCAGGCGCGAGGCGATATCCAGTGGATCGCCTTCGTCCGGCCACCAGCCGTCGATTCCGAGGGCAAAATCCTTGCGATGGGCGTCCCAGTAGCAGCTAGCGTTCTCTTCATCGAATCGCGACAAATCGCATGCGTCGCGGACGCTCCCGCGAAGCCTGTCGGTTAGAATCACCGCGTGAAATACGGCTCGAAAATTATCCTGATGGAGCTGATCCAGCATTTCCTTGGGATCGGGAAACACGCGCGAGTTCCAGGCAAAGGAACCATTTTCCGTATTCCAGCCGGACGGGCAGAATCCTGTGCCCAAATAGATGAGCGCGTCGCAGGGAAGCTTTTTCTCGCGGAACGTTTTTGCTTCCGCCAACACTTCGCCGCGGCTGGCTAATGTGCGATGCGATTGTTGATAGCCGAAACTCCAAAGCGGGGGAATCTCGGCATTGCCGGTGAGCCGCGCATACTCCGCCATAATCGCTGCGGGATCGCGCGATGCGACTAGGAAGATATCGAGCGGCAACGCGGATTGCGGGTCAGCCGGCAGGAATTTACTCAAACGCCCTGTAAAATCGAATGTGCCGAAGGGCTGATGGAAAAAGATCGCCCAGCCGCCCGTACCGATCACCCAAGGGATTGGTACGCGACCGCCATGCGTGGCCAGCTTATAGCCGCCTTGCCCGCTGCGCATTTGGTCGGTTGAGCCTCGGCGGTCGAATTGCGGCCCACCTTCTCCAAGTCCCAACAGCGGTGAATCTCCAGTCAAAAAGGAAACGAGGCCAGTCTCCTCATCAACGGAGAATTGCTGGATGGTCTGTCCTTCCGCTGCTGTGATGGTGAACGTGAGCGGGCTCGGATCTATCCGCACCTTCGTGGTTCCGCAATCGATAGTCTGTGTCTGGAACGTGCCGCGGATCGTGGCGACCGGAGGGCCCCACGATGTTCGAACGAGCGAGCCGTCGGATGCAATATCGCTCGTTGCCCCAGGCCCGGCTGGAAGGACGCTGAGACGAATGGTGTTGGCGCTTACGGTTGTGAGTTGAGCGACGCAATCTTGTCCCGCGACACGCAGACCTTCGCTCGCGGAAACGTTTCCTTGCGGCAGGAGGAATCCCGCGGAAACACCAGCCAGCTGCGCTAGCAACTCTCTGCGATTCCATTGTCTATTCATTCTTGGTCACGCCTCCAGCTGATTCTTTGCCTTATCCTGCTTGAGCTTGCCATTTCGCGCACGATATAAACACAGCAGGAGTAAATTGGGAAGGAGGCGGTTCAAGTGACAAAACGGCAGCGCAAAAGCAAGGAACCGGAATCGGGCGTAGTAGAGACGCGGTCCGAACCTCAGCTCCTTGGCGCCTTTCCGCAGCTATTTGTTGCCGATGTAGAGATTTCCTGCCGGTTTTTCGTTGATAAGCTGGGCTTCACGCTGCGTTTCAAGCACGGACAGCCGCCATTCTATGCCCTCGTTCAACGGGACAACGCGCGTCTGAACCTGCGCTTCGTCCACAATCCTGTACTCGATCGGAAAGGCGAGCCCAATTTGTTGGCCGCCAGCATTCCAGTCGAAAACCTCAAAGCGCTTTACCTGGCGTACGAAGCGGCTGCCGTGCCCTTTCACCAGGATTTGAAAAAGCAACCGTGGGGGGCGCGGGATTTCATCGTTCGCGATCCTGATGGGAATCTGATTCATTTCTCGGAGTGATTGCTCAACTGCAACTTCATGCCATCGGTCCGCAATCTTGTCCGTGGCTGTGAAGGTGCCCCATCAGCGTTAATCACGCTGGTCAAGCGCCCCGCAAAGAGAATTGGCGGGAATTAACCACAGCTTCAGCGTTCCTGACTCTTTCGGACTTTCGCTCGAGTGCCGGCCGCCGCTTTCCTCTTTAAATTGATCTGATTGTACTCAATGGCCGCACGGATGAGATTTTTTAGGGCGCGCACATTCATCTTATCGCCCTCGAAAAAATCGATCGCTCGCCAGGTGCTGCCTCCGAGGCCCGCGTTGAAGAGCTTGTCGGGATCGTGCAAGCCCGCCCCGTGGGCAAAGGTAAGCTTCACCTTATCTTTGTGGGCGTTGGCGACCGCGATCATTCCGTCGCGAGACCACACCGGGCTTCCCATCCATTTCCATTCCTCGATGATCTCGCGGTCGGCCTCAAGGATGGTCTTGCGGACGCTGGCCAATGTTTTCCCACGCCAGTCTGTGAGTCCGGCAATCAGTTGGTCGATTCGTTCGGATGCATTCATGGGATCTTTATGCCTCGAATTCTGTCTCGTTTTCACGCGACTAGTTTTGCACCAGCATCTCGTTGTTCTGGCCTTCTCGAAATAAGCCGTCGAAGGACATGGCCCTTCCACATCCAAAGTCCCGAAAGGACAAGCGTAGGAACAAAGACGTACCGAATTGTCCAAGCGTAGTATGGAGTATCCTTCGGCGAATCATAAATGTAACCGAGTATCGGAATGCTAAAGATGATGTGAATCCAGCGAGAAATCAAACGAATGGTGCCCTGGCTCATGATGTTTCCACCTCGATTTATGATTTTTGAGCCGCCTGAGGCGGCCAGTTGAGGGTTTCAATACCGAACAGCTTGGCGTACTCCGCATACAGCCGCTGCCAGCCGCCGAACTTTATGGCGTCTGGACCGACCATGCGGCCGATGGGAGTTCCGCCGAGAAGGTGATCCAGAACATCGAAACAAATGTGCCACCCGGCAGCACCCATGGCGATAAAGCGATGACCGATGTTGGTCCACAGCGTCAGTCGCGTGCCGTCACCCAAGGCTTCGAGTTTCCACCGCATATTGTGGTCACCCCAGTTGTACTCAAGTTCCTTGGGAGCGTCGGCTCGTGTCACGATTGCTTCGGTAACGTGAAGTGCGGGTGCTCCCACGGTGGTGAGCTTCACCGTGCTTCCCACCGCACCCAGGCTCCCATCGGCTTCAAAGGGAGCCCACTCGCGCAGATGCACCGGGTCGGTCAGCGCCTGCCATACTTTTTCCGGAGAGTGGCGCAGTTCCCTGACGAGAACGAGCGTCCACTTCTCCCCGTCCTTCGATATCTGTGCCCCGCTGGCCGGGCCCGGTGCGTACTGTTCGCGACCAATCATCTTCTTCTCCTTAGTGTGAATATCGTGCCAGCTGGGTTAGCTGAATGAGATTGCCGCAGGTGTCGTTCAGCATCGCAATGGTCGAGCCGGTCACGTCGGTAGGCGGCATGGTGAACACGGCGCCGCGGGCCTTGATTCGCTCGTAGTCGCCTTTGATGTCGTCGGTGAAGAACATGACCGCGGGCTGGCTCTGTTGAAAGATAGCCTGTTGGTACGTTTTGGCCGCGGGGTTGTTGTTCAGCGCCAGTTGCAGTTCCGTGCCGTCAGGCTCCTCGGGCGAGGCCACGGTCAGCCAGCGATATGGACCCTGACTGAAGTCGGTCTTCTTGGCAAAGCCGAGTACCTCCGTATAGAAGTGCAGAGCCTTGCTCTGGTCATCCACGTATACGCTGGTCACTTTGATTTTCATTTGGTTTCTCCTTTGTTACGTTCGCGGTTTGAGCCGCGTCGTTTTCTCCTTGTCTTCTCTTTCGTTGCTGTTGCCCGTTCCGTGAAGTGTTCCATGCGATCGAGGTGGCGTTCAAGAGCATCCACGTGCTCGGACCAGAACCGGCGGAACTGGGCCAGCCACGCATCTACCTCCTGAAATGGTTCAGGTTTCAGCCGGTAGAGACGTCGTTGTGCATCCACTTTGGACTCCACGAAGCCGGCCTCGCGCAGCACCCGCAGGTGTTTTGACACCGTCGGCTGAGGCATACGAAGCTGACGCTCGATCTCTCCCACTGATTGCTGTGACGAAACCAGCAGACTCAAGATCGCGCGGCGGTTCGGCTCCGCAATGATTTCGAATACAGATTCCATGTGCTAGATATACGCCACGGCGCATATACGTGTCAAGGCATATTATAAAGAAAAATTGGGCGCGAGAAACCGGGGGGGGCGGACAGAGAAAAACAGAAAGAACGTGAAGAACGCCGGCCCAAGCCCGCGATACTGGAGCGCGTGCAATGCTGCGGCACCGGAGACCTTGAAACGAATGAGTCTGCGGGCCTCGCCGCTAATCGACTCGGCCTAGATATTTGTCCAGCCACGCGAGGACATTTTGAATAAGTTCGCCGCGGCGCTCGGTGACATCGTGCGGAGTGTCAAATTCCACGTGGCGTTTGTCGGCTGGTGGAGTGCCGAGCATTTTGAATAAAGGATCCTGAGCCGTGTCCACGGAGAAGACATAATCAAAACGGCCATTCACCATCATCACCGGTTTCTTGAGGCGTGGGGCGAAATCGGCCTGGTCGCCACCGGGGGGCGGCGTATATAGGAAGTAGCCGCCGTCGAGGAAGACCACCGCTTTTAGCCGATCTTGCGCAAGCGCTGCAAAAATTACTCCTTCGGCCGAGCCCATGCTGACGCCCAAATAAGCGAGTTTGTTCCTGTCGATGTCGCTCCGGGTCTCCAGATAATCGATCGAACGCGCGAGATCTTTATAACGCTCGGTCATGTATTCCAAATTCTGGGAAGTTCCCGGGAGCACGACCTTCACGCGCCGTTCGTAAGTGCCCTGGTAGATCGGGTACAGGACGGCGCGGCCGCTCTGGACGATATAGTCGAAAAACTTTATGTCTCCCAGTGTTTGACTGTTCGACAAGTCCAGAACTCTAGCGCTGGGAAAGAAAACCACAGTTTGAAAAGGCGGCGAGACTTTTTTCGGCAGGAAAAGATACGCCGCCATTCGTTCGTTGTTGTAGGCGGTATCGAAGGTAATTTTTTCCTCGCGCCAGTCCGCGGTATCTTGCACCACGCCTTCCACCTTGGCGTTCAAGGGCGTCTTGTCGTACGCGTAGAGTGTTTCGTAGGCGCGAAAAACGTCATCGGTTGCGGGCTTAAACTTGGTAAAGTCGCGCTCGAAGGTCTTGATGGGAGTCGTCAAATTCTCAGGGACTGGCGTTATGTTCCGGACGCACCGGACACCATTAGTGGCCGAGCGATCCCAGGCGGAGAGGGCCTCCGGGTTGTAGTAAAGATAAGTCGGAGACTTATAGGTTCCGCCGAGGATGAAATAAGTGCCTGCGGTGGTGGCGTTTTGGACCCACTCGCGCACGTTCCCGGCCATGTCGTAAGTGCCGAACGGTCCCAAGCCATTAAAGGTGCCAACCGGCGCCACACCGGATTGAGAAATGTTGCTTTCTCTGACGACGTAGCCGGCCACATCGCTCGGAGCTGCAACATACCACTGAACAAACGTGGGCAAGTTCTTGCCCGCGAACGTCGCGTAGGCAGAGGCCTCGTACCAGCTAACTCCCGACACTGGATAGTCCCCCTGTCCTTCCGGATAATGGCCGCCGGCCCAGGTTGAAGGACCGGTCCGTCCGGTAATGTCTCGGAACTGGGACTTGGCGTCTTGCCACGTCAGCTCGCGACCGTCGCGCAAAAACCGTTTTGGCCAGTACTCCTGTTTTTCGTATCCACCCTTGTCGACGAATTCCTGATACTGGCGATTGGTTACCTCGAAGCGATCGATGTAATAAGGTGGCACGTCGTAGGGACCGACCCAACCAACAAACGCGATCATATCCAACCACGAACGTCCACCGACCCAGGACATTCCTTGCGGAGCCGCCACTGTGGAGTCCAGAGCAAATTGCATGTTCCTCTCGGTCATGGGAGCGGCGACAGATTCGCCAATACCCGCTTTCGAGACTTCCAGCGGAAGTAGCCGGTTGGAATCTGAACGTTGGCGAGTGGTGTTGCGCCCAAGCGATACCAGGCGCCATCCGGAGATAGATAATCCTGGATCTCTACCGTCGCGCCTGCGGGCGAGGATGTGACTGAGACGTGCGTGGTG
>JBAQJX010000126.1:0-5551 GCA_049641765.1 Candidatus Acidiferrum sp. | reverse complement strand
CCCGTTGAAATCCGGGGCGCCTGCCGGTGCCGTCGGCCACAGGCTAAGCAAGTGCTGCACGCTCGCCACCGCCGATGCGCGCGATGCTGCATCGGGAACGAACGCCGCCGAGGTCTGGTGCAAGTTCTGACGAAACCCCTCATAGTTGGCGAACACGAAGGTCTTATCCGTCTGGACCGGCCCCCCGGCCGAGGCTCCGAACTGATTGCGCTGAAATGGCGGCGCCGAGCCCTGATCGAAATAGTTCGGTGCATCGAGCGCATTGTTGCGCAAAAACTCGTAAACCGAGCCGTGCCACTGCTTGCTTCCCGACTGCGTCACAATGATCACCTGGCCGCCGGGATGTTTGCCGAGTTCCGCGCTGTAAGAATCGCGCTCCACATTGAATTCGCGCACCGCGTCCACACCCAGCAGCATTCCGCTCGTTCCGCCCGGTTGCATATTGTTTTCGCCGGCGCCGGAATATTCCACGCCATTCAATAGGAAAATGTTTTGTTGCGGCCGGTTCCCCGAAACGGCAAAGTTGTTCGCCGTCGTCGAGTTTGAAATGCCTGTGCCGCCCGTTTTTTGCGAGGTAAAGTTCACCACGCAGGGATTCAGCGTCATCAGCAGGTCGAAGCTTCGCCCGTTCAGCGGAAGCTCCTTTACTTGGCGCTCGCCTACCAGCCCTGAAATATCTCCAGTCGTCGTGTTCACGATGGGCGCCTCTTCCTTCACGGTGACCTGCTGTTTCACCTCGCCCACGTGCAGCGTCAAATCCACCGCCGCCTCTTGCCCCACGGCCAGATGGAGTCCGCTCCGAACCTCTTCCTCGAATCCGCTCTTCGAAACGCGGATCTCGTATTCGCCGACAGGAAGCGCCAGCACCTGGTAACGCCCTGCGTCGTCCGTCACCGAACTGCGAACCGCGCCCGTTTCGACATTCGTAACTTTCACCGTCGCCGCCGCGATGCTCGCACCGGACGTGTCCGTGACGACCCCGGTGAAGTTCGCCGCAACCTGCCCGCGTAGGCAGGGCACGCTTGCTAGGAGGACAGCCAATACCAGGAATAATTTCTTGTGCGAAGACATTCGGGGACCCCTTACCCAGGAAACAGCGACACAATAATTCAATACATATCGAACCATGAAGTCAAACCGGATCGATACGGATAGAGAATAGGCGAATTCCTACGGATTCGCGGGACACAAATCGCACATCCAGTTTCAAGTTCCTGCACCAGCGGATTAGAGGATTTGGTTGGGCGCGGACTTGCCGCGAGGGTGAACGTGAAGCCGTTTCTTTAGAAGGGAGATCTCATACGCGTCCTTGCCGTGCGCGCGGTCATGGCCGATCTCGAAGGAAAGGAGCGCCGCACTCCCCACCGTGCTGGGAGCAGCGGCGCTCTTGGGGGTTCTGGCTGGTTAGTTCGAGGGTCTCCTGCGGAACGACTTGAGGTGGGAACTCTTCTGCGCGTCGCCGGCCAGTTCTGCGCCTGGCCTCCGCGCGAATTTTTCGAGACTCGTCTCTCGATTCATATGCCTCGCACATTTCCCTGTTGAGGTCATGCAATCTGCTTAAATGTTGTGCGTCTCTTCTATGTGCATGGTCCTTGCCAAAGGGCGCAGTCGCAAACGCCGCATTCTCCTGGGCTTACAAGCGCGGTCGATGAACATCCATGCGTCAACGCGGGACACTGTGCCTCTCGGGAACACATCCCTTCATCGACGCAGGATGTAAGAAATTTTCTTGCGGGCAGCCACTCAGGTTTGCGCGAGCTACGTGCCGGGCAGATTTAAGCCGCTGCCCCGCCGCTCTTTTCGCGTCTGCGTACTTCGTGCCCGTCGCGCTTCAGGTAACGGTAAAGGCTCGTCCGGCCAATTCCCAGGATCTGCGCCGCTCGCAGGCGATTTCCCTGGCATAGCTCGAGCACACGCTGGATGTGCAATTTGCGCACTTCGTCGAGCGACAGCGGCCGCCAGTCCTCGCCCTCGGGCCTCTGTGGGCTCCGCTGTTGCAGATGCTCCGGCAAATCCGCCAGGTCGATGAAATCGCCCGTGCCCGTGATCGCCGCCGTCGCGATTACGTTTTCCAGCTCCCGAACGTTTCCCGGCCACGCATGCTGCAACAGGACTGTCTGCGCCCGCCGCGTCAACCCGGAGATGTTTTTCCCATACACATTGTTGTATTTTTTCAGGAAGTAGTGCACCAGCAACGGAATATCTTCCAGCCGCTCGGTCAGCGATGGCACGCGGATTTGAATCGAGCTGAGCCGGTAGAAGAGATCCTCGCGGAATCGTCCCGCCAGCACCTCCGCGCGTAGATCGCGATTCGTCGCCGCAATCAGCCGCACATTCACTTGCCGCACTTCCGGCGAGCCCACGCGCTGGATTTCGCGGTTCTGAATCACCCGCAGCAACTTGGCCTGCATCGGCAGCGACGTTTCTCCGATTTCATCCAGAAACACGGTCCCGTTGTTCGCATACTCAAAAAGTCCGGGCCGCGTGTCTGTGGCCCCCGTAAACGAACCGCGAACGTGTCCAAAAAGCTGGCTTTCGAGCAGCGTGTCCACCATCGCGGAGCAGTTGCAGATTGCCAGCTTTTGCTGGCCCACCGGGCTGAGGTTATGGATGGCCCGCGCCACCAGTTCTTTTCCCGTTCCCGTCGCGCCCACCAGCAGCACATTGGTGTAATGCCGGGCGACTTTCCTCGCGAAATCGAAGACCTCCAGCATCACCGGGCTTTTTCCCACGATCCCGTGAAACTCCAGGTCCTTGAGCAGTTGTTCTTCAAGCGCGCGTACCCGGCGCCGCTGGTCGTAAAGCGTCGCTACTTCGTCCAAGGTTCTCTTGAGTCGCGTGCGGTCGATGGGCTTCGGCAGGAAATCCGTCGCGCCTCGCCGGATGGCTTCCAACGCCGATTCCAGAGTGTAGTCCCCGGTCATCACGATCACATGAATTCCAGGATCGCTTCGCAGAGCGCGGTCGAGAAATTCATAGCCGTTCATCCCGGGCATATTTACATCCGCCAGTACCAGCCGGCATCGGCCTGAGCGCACCAGACCCAAAGCCTCTTCGGGATCGGAGGTGGTGATGGCTTCATATCCCATCTCGTCCATCGCTGCAGAAAGCATATCCAGCTGGGAATGATCGTCGTCCAAAATGCACGGCGTTAAGGAAGTTCTTGGAGCTGCCAACTCCACGGCTTTGCTATATGCGTGTGCCACGTACAACATCTTCGCAACCCATGTGCCATCCTTGCACCCCGCGGCTCCCGCACTCAGTTCCGTGCTCCGCTTCTCCGACAAACCCTCCCTCACGTCCTGCAAAATCAGTCGTTTAGCGTCAGTCTTGAAAAGAAATACCGACTTAGGCAGGGCGAATTCCTCCCTCGGCCCGCAATTCCGGCTTCTTTCTCACACCCAATTTGGGTCATTGTCTCGTTTCGGGGCGGAACTCTTCCGCTTCCGCCCTTCGTTGCCCTGCTGATTCTTGGTTCAGTTTTCGTTACCAGCCAGCCGCTCCCCGGTCGCTACAAAGCGTCCACAAACAGCCAGCACTACGCCATCGAGCCCTCTGCTTCTTTGAGCCGCGGCGACACCGCATGCAGGCGAAACTGTCCCAGCCCGCTGTCCGTGGTTCCCATCAGTTCGGCCTGGTAAACCACCGTATGCGAACGGTCGGCTTCGGCCGATTGCAAAAGCCGAACAAACAAAAGCGTGTTTTCGCGCAGCACGCGCCTCAACGCCACATGCTTTCCGGACTGCTCGTTCCACACCAGATCGCACTTCTCGACGAAAAAACTTTGTGAGGAATCCCAGCCGGATACTTCCACCGCAAACATTCGGGTTGCAGGGAAGCGAGCGTAACGGAGCATCTCTGGCCTCCTGCCCGGCGAATTGCAGCCCGAGAGCCACTCGTTTGGCTATCTAACATGCTGAAAAGGAAAACTTTGGCTCTTTGCGAACTCCTTTCCATTGTTCGCTGTAGCGACACATGCCGGAGGAGTGTTCAGATTCGGGGCACCATCGGGGCGCTAAATGTGGCCGGGTAACAACAGCATACTCACGAAATTATTGATGGGGTTATAGATGTACTGAAACAAGACAATTCCTACC
This sequence comes from Candidatus Acidiferrum sp., assembly GCA_049641765.1. Classification (GTDB taxonomy): domain Bacteria; phylum Acidobacteriota; class Terriglobia; order Acidiferrales; family UBA7541; genus Acidiferrum. The sequence goes on along the minus strand of JBAQJX010000126.1, from coordinate 1,454 downwards.
AGCAATCCCGCCACTGCGAAGCTGTTCCCCCGCAGCCAATCGAGATAACGCCCCGCGGTCTTCTCGCGCATGAACAACATAATCACTGTGCTGCCATCGAGCGGCGTCACCGGCAACAAGTTGAACGTTCCCAGCAACAGGTTGAGCGAGAAAAAAATCAGAAGTGTAGTGGCTGCTAGATCCCGGCTGTTCGTGACCGGGTCACGGTGAAACCATCCCGCCGCCGCTCCGATTTGCAGTCCCGCCACGGCCAGCAACATCAACGTGAAATTCGCTGCGGGCCCTGCCAGCGCCATCCATGCCGAGCGCCGCGGGTGACTTCTCTCCCACGCCGGGTCGAATGGCGCGCTCGCCCATCCGAACATAGAGTGCATAAGTAGATAGGAAACGATGGGAATCAGAATCATGCCAAACGGTTCACGCCGCATGTGCGGTACCGGATTCAAGGAAACTTGCCCGCCAGCCGCTGCCGTTTCGTCGCCTCCAATTTTGGCGACGAGCGCGTGCGCCGCCTCATGACACGTCGTGGAAAAAAGAAACGCCACGTACCAGATGAATCCGTAGACGAGAACTTCAGGACTGAGGTCCGGCAAGGAATTTGGCCCTTTCGTTAGGTCAGGTCAAGCAGACTAGAGGTTGTCCAGCCGCTTTGCAAGCTGCGCCTGCCCGTTTGTGCTTCTGGGTCGCGCGCCCTCGCGAAATACGACGCCTGTCTTTCAATGTCTCGGCGTTTCCCAAATTGTCTGCTGGCAACTATCCAAGAGCCCCCCGGTCGGTGTTAGACTCCCACCATGCCGACGAAGACTAAAAAGAAGCAAAGCAAATCAAAGAAATCCAAAGCCGCCAGGAAAAAACCGGCAAAGAAGGCATCTCCCGGGAAAAAGCCTGCTCGCAAAAAAGCCCCGCGATTGGCCCCTGCAAAATCCAAAGCGGCGCCGAAGAAAGCCCGCACCCGAGGCAAGCGCGAGCAAGTGGATTCCGTCGTTTTTCAGCGCAAGGGTCTAGGGCCCGGCTCAGCGGGTCAATCTGGCGATCTTCAGGGTTTGTCGAATCGCGGCCGAGCGGACTCCGAGAGCGTCGATGAATTGCTCGAGGAAGGGAACGCTTTGGAAGCCGAAGCCGTCGAGGGCGTCGAAGATGCTCTCGATCCCGACGAGGGCGAAGTGCGCACCCACGAAGTTCCCGAGGACGATGTACCTGACGAGTATCTCGAAAAGGATGAGTGAGCCCGCGTCTGCTCGTAAGGCCGCAAACGCAAGCTCGGTGGGAGGAGTCCATCGCTTTATGAATATCCGCAGAACTGCACTCATGCTTGTACCGGTTATTTTGTTAGCTTCGTTTGCCTACTCCCAATCCGAAAAATCCGCGGTTGCTGCATCCGCCGATTCCGCAAAAGCGTTTCTCGGCCGCTGGGATTTGACGCTGAAGGCTCCGGACCGCGATTACCCCTCTTG
>JBAQJX010000122.1:0-35226 GCA_049641765.1 Candidatus Acidiferrum sp. | reverse complement strand
GCGTAGGTCGTACCTCCTTGGTTGTTGCCCTGGCCTCCGCATGTAATCGGAAGAATAGTGTCAATTTCGGAAGCCGGAAATCTTTTGCTGCTTCCGATGCCCAGCACGCGCTTCGTTGAAACGACTTCCCCGTTTCCGGCGCGGATTCGCGCAGTCCCCAGCACGGTATGCAGGACGCCGAAGACCAGGAGCACATCAAAAAAGCCAAAGACCGATGCGAAAACCCAGGGAGCTCCGGAGCGGAAAATAAAATAGACGACGCCGCTCCAGATGGCGGTGAAAACCAGAATGACAATGGCGTGTGCCGGGCTGCGAAACGCCGGAAAATAAAATTCCGTGCAGCCGTCCTGTGAGGTGATGACCACTTTCGTGTGGGCTGGCGCCGCTATCTGCGAGCCATCGGCTGTGACGAAGGATGGAGATGAGGGCAACGCGGCGGAAGTGATTCCGAAATTCGCCGACGAACTGTCCACTCGCGCCGCTGAAGTCGAAGATGAAGTCCGGAAAACCGGAACTTCGAAATCGTCGGAGTAGTCGATCCCGGGAACGTCCGCCTGCGCGTGCAATGTCCATACGACTTGATCGAGCGAATTTTCCTGATCACTGACATAAGCATCCGACGGAACAGCAAAATCAACCGGGATTGTCCGGCCGAAGGGGTCCATCCCCAGCGCCCCGGACGAAACGTTTTGTTCGGTTTGCCAGAGAACGGTTTGCGCAGTCGTTCGGCTGTTGCCCGAACCGGTGACTGTTCGGCGAATGCAAGAGAGCCGCAGGTCGACGCCGTGCGATGCGTCCGAATCCATTTTCAAATGGATCCTTCCAGAAAGCCGTCCGCCCGTGGAAAAAGGCAGTGTGTCAAATTCGAAATACGTGTCGCCGAAACGGCGATGGCGAAGCGTCGAGCGCAGAGCGATGGCCACGGGAATGATCCCAAGAAGCGAAAACGCGAGAACCAGAAACGCGCGCGGGTCGTTGTTTCTAATCAGCGGCGGGGCGGCCGTGGCAACGACCGGAATGATCACCAAATTGAAAAGGATGGAGACCACCCAGGCGGTGATTTCGCCCTTTTTGTTTGAACTGTTCGCCCGGCTGTTGGCCCAATCCGCGCGCCACAGCCAGGGTGAGGTTGGATTCGCCTCTTCCGTGGCTGCCAGCTTTTTCAAACGCGAATAGCCGGCGAACGCGGCGAATAGAAATCCGGCGCCAACGGCCGAGATGAAAAGCGCGATGGCCGCGGCGCCGATGGTTCCACTCGCGGTTGTATTCCGACCATTTCCCAGGAACGTAATGAGAGCCAGCAGTCCGGGGACGAGAAACATCGCCCCGAAAAACGCCAGAAAGATGGCCGCTCCTTTGGATGGCTTGATCATGAATCCATCTTAGGAGCTATTTTTTGCGCGGGGACTGGACGGAAGAACAGGTTTGTTCTTGTAGTTATAAGCGGTTCACGCGGAGTGCCGGAAAGATGCAGGCATATAGCGGTAGCAGGCGGACCTTACGAACAAGTGATTTGAGAACGCATCTTACCGCGCTGAAATGTGGTTAGCGCGCGACAGCGCTTTTGGGCTGACCGAGCTCGGGGGCCACGCCGAGTTGTTGCATCATGCCGAAATAATCCAGGTGCACGTATGAATCCATGATCTTTCCGTTGGCCACGTGATTGATCGTGACGCCTTCGACGGAGATTTTCTTGTTAGTCGGAGCGATGCCGCGGAATTCCCGCTTATGCGTGCCGGAAATGGTCCAGGACACGACGACCTTATCTTCTTCGGAAATGTAATCCTCAGCCGTCAATTGCAGGTCGGGAAAAGCCGCGATGAATTGCGAACAGATGCGCTTGTACGCGTCGGGGCCGACCGCGGAACCGCTAAGGTGCGAATCGTTCAGCGCGTGGCTGGGAGAGATGATTTCGTTCGCAACTTCCAAACGGCGTTTGTTCCATACCTCTTCGTAAAGACGGCGAACAAGGGCTTTGGCTTCTGCGGACATGAGCGTCCTCCTCGGAAAGAGTCCATTCGAACTCCCTGGAGATGGGCCTGGCCTCACGAGACCATGGAGGGAGTGTGGCGGGGTGAGGCTTCCTAGAGGGTACTTCCAAAATTTGCGGGACGGCAACAAAAATTCACCGCGAGCAGTTACCGGCGGCTAAGTGCGCAACAAAACTGGCGATTTCTGCGGCAAGAGTTGCTTCGAGTGCAGACACCGAAGAGAAGCATGGACTGTAATTATTTTTTACGGAGAAAATAAGGTTCGCGCCCGCGCTGCTGCGAATGCGAAAACTGCACCTGCTCTGGGACTCTCCGAAGTGAATAGAAGAGAGGTTTTTCGAACAGTCCCAGAGCAAGACTATTTACTTTTTACTTTGCTGTGGAATGAGAGCCGCTCAGGGAGTTACATGAACGCTGATGGCCACGTTGACGCCGCTGTCCTGGCGATAGGTGACGTCGGCGCTAGACCCGACCTTGAGTGTGCCTTCGATCGTCGTGTTCTTGTCGACGGCGAAAGCCATGGTCCTCGTTTGCTGTGCGTTCGTGCTCTGCGTCTCCGCACTCTGCTCCATCGCGGAGCCAATCGTCAGCGTGAAGGAATCCTTCTCGACCGAAGCGATCTTTCCGGATACGGATTGTGTCTGCGGAGTCGTTTGCTGCGCTTCCTGCGTTTTGTGCGAGTTCGCCGACGGCAGTGCCAATACTCCGCCAACAAGAATAAGACCCGCGAGACTGGTGAAGCCCAACCGCAATACGTTCTTCATCTTTCGTGCCCTCCTCGGAGATTGGGCCGAGTGACCAGGTGGGAGCAGAAGGAGTGCCATAGTGGATAGCAGTACAGAGTTTGTCAGAACTTCAACTCCATGAACGGCTTAGGGCAATAAAAAGAAAACACAGCGCCACATCTCCTAGTACCAGAACTAGAAAAGTCTGCACCCCGAGTAAATAAAGGGCTTAGCAAAATTTACAAATGGACTCTTTCCGCTACGGGATTGCGCGTGGCTGACCGAACGATTTGTAAGATGAGATCGAGACTCTTGCTTCGCTATTGGCGAGTGTCAAGAGGAGTCTTGGTGGCGTTCGGCGCGATCGGTTTTGCCGGTTGCTTGGTGTCCAACTTCGCGGCGGTGGCCACTGCGGGAGCCGGCTGCGCGCTGGAATCGTAGAAGGATGTGTTGAGCGAAGCGGTCAGCGGATAGGACTTTCCGTGATCGGTGAGTTGCGTGAGGATCAATTCGTAGCGAAAACCATCGGGATGATTTCTGCTGCGAAGGAGAACCAAAAGTCCTTGAACTTCCGCTTCGGAATGAATAACGACACCGGAACCAGTGGCGATATCCGCGACGACCAAGCCGTGAAATTCAGAGCCATCGCGATCCACAGTGGAATCGATGGGATTCAGAATTCTTACGTGCACGACCGTGCCCGCGGGGAGCAGATCGAGCGGATCCAAAGCGGAGTGACGAAGCCGCGTTTGCAGATGAAATGCGAGAACCATTCCCGCGGGAACGCGAAGCGGTTCAAGAACACTCGATGGAACTTGAGCAGGAGCAGGAGAGGATGAGATGGAAGCGGCAGGAGCAACGACAGTGAACACAGTTATGGCACACAAGAGAACAACGAGGAAACGAGACATGGGCTGGACCTTCTCCTCTGCGGAGGGTTTAACGTTGAAAGAACATTTTATCGCCGCGAAATGCGCGAGTCAAACGAGCCGAGTATTGAGTGTGGCCAATCGCTCACCAGCGTAGTTGGCCGATAACAGATGAAGACGCCAGATAGCCGGAACATAGGCTGTGCTGGAGGCCAGGAACAAATCTGGATAGAGGGAAGCGGAGACGGAAGGCGATTGACAAGTTCAGTTCATTCTATCATTCTATCCTTGAATGATAGAATGAATTCAGATGCCATCCATTGAAATCCCGGAGTCGTTGTTTGCGCGACTGCAGGAGTTGGCCGTTCCACTGGTGGACACGCCGGTTACGGTCATCGAGCGGCTTTTGAGCAGCTATGCGGGGCAGAAGACGAGGCAAACCAGCGCGACTGTGGAGCCGGTGCAAGCTGGAGCGTCTGACCAGAAGGCTGCGCGCATGGGGCAGCCGCAACGCGAGTTTGAATCGAATGCCGCACCCAGCCTGAGACACACTCGAGTGATTTCGGCCGAGTTCGCAGGGAACAGGGCGAATGGGTGGAATGACCTGGTTCGGGTGGCTCACATAGAAGCACTGCGGCGACTTGGGTCGCTCGAAGCGGTGCGACGAATTACGACCTCCAAGATGATTCTGGGCCGCGCGAATTCGGAGCAGGAGAAAAGGGGCTATCGCTACATTGCCGAAATGAACGCGTGCGTCCAGAACGTAGACGCGGAACATTGCTGGGTGAACACGTTTCGTTTGGCCAAGACGTTGAAAGTTCCGGTCGAGGTCGATTTCGAGTGGCTGCATAAGAGTGGTGCAGCGCATCCGGGGAAGACAGCGCGACTCGCATGGAAACCGAAGGAAGAAGGATCGGCGGCATTGTAGTCCTCGATTGAAGATCGCCTAAAAGCTAGTGGCGAGCGCGAGGGTCCGCCTGGAGCTATTGGTAACGGATCGAGAGAGCGAGATGGTTTGAGGCTTCCTGGTTGTTGCTGGCGGGATCGACCAGGAGAACGCTCATGCGCGGTTCAGCGGAATCGGGATCGCGAACAAACTCCACAATCGAGCCGAGGGAATCGAGCTGGTTGCCATTTTCGGCAGCGAAGTAGGGAGGTTCTACTTCAAAGGCGACAACGCCTCCGGTGTCGATCCAGGCAGAGTCCACGCGAACGGTGTAACGATGCTGGACTTCGATCTGAGAATCGCCGCCGCCTTCGGGCGTGTATTGGTCCGCAGAGGCAGAACGAAAGATGGAAAGCGGACCGATTTTGATGACGAGTTCGCCGGGATCGGACGCAGATTCGGGAGCGTTGTTTGCTTCGTCGGGCATGGGAGTTCTCCTCAAAGATGAGTCGAGATCAGAAAAGCGTATCGAAAAATCTTTAACATAATGCGGCGGAAAATGAGAGAGGCAAAGAAGAGAATGGCTGCACACAAATCCGATCTCAGCGCATCCACGCCCGGCTATTGGAGTAAAAGGATGTTTGCACCTTTATGACGGAGGGCGCGATCGAAAGTGGCCAAGCGAAGGTCAGCGGCCGAGGCGAACGCGAACAGGTAGGAATCAGCCCACTCCTTTGGAGACGCCAGATGCGACCGGGTTAAGGCCCTAAACTGTGCTTCCAATCCGCCAGGCTCTTCCAGAAACTCGATTCGCTCATCCTGGAGCCAAGTGTCGTAGGCGTTCCACGCTTCCTGTTGACCTCTTGCCAAGTCAGGACCCATGACGGCTTCAGAACTCAAGAGCCGGAGCAGGCCAAGCTGCGTGAGGCGGCAGAAAAAGAGGCGCGCCATGGGGGCAAGAGAGTCGAACCACTGACGAGCGGCACGATGGTGGACATGGCGGTCATAAGTGAGTGCAACCCAGACGTTGATGTCAGGGAAAAGAAATAATTTCGTAGATTCTGTCATTGTCGAGGTCGAGCGTACCGGGCTGCTTCGATTTTATGAGCGGAAGCTTGACTCTTTTCCGAGACTTACGCGGACTCTCTTTCAGAATCAACTGGACCGCGCGGAGGATTAGTTCCTTGGCCGAACTGCCTTCATTAGCGGCGCGACTCTTCAGACGCCGATAAACGGGATCTGGAATGTCGACGGTCGTTCTCATGCGGCAAGTGTACCATATTTATGGCTGATAAGAGCAGTCGGAAATCAAAGAGGAAAGATCTAGACCCAATAGCGGCGTCTCGGGCACCCAACGAGCGCTGTGCGCTATTTGCGAACGGCGTGAAGTTTGACGGACAGAACGGCGGCAAACCTCGTGAAATCGGGGTCGGTTGAAAAAATCGCCCACCCGCGCGCTTTTGCCAAGGAACAAATCAGCATGTCAGAAACAGAAACGGCCAAGCCTTTGCTTCGGCACTCGTTGCTCGCTGAAGCAGCAGATTCGTAGTCGGACGTGTTCAATGGCTCATCGGGAAAGGATCGAAGGACCTCCTGGAGTTTGACGAATTGAGAAGGCTCCTTGATACCTGAGAGGAGTTCCTGGCGCACGAGACCTATGATTCTGGCGCGGCCTTCGTTGATGAGTTCGGCAAGTTCGGCGACGATGGCTTTTTCCGGGGCGCTCAAGTTGCGCGACGAGCGACGCAGAGACAACGACCAGACCGACGTGTCTACGAGAACATTCAAGAGCGCTTCTTCGTGCGTTCGCGCTTGTAGTCGTAAGAAGAATCGTATTCGATGGTGCCGAAGAGCGGGACGAGAGCGGCTTGCTTGCGTCGGCGAATGTACTCGTCCAACGCAGCGTTGACGGTGTCTTTTTTTGTGCGATGACGGCCGAGCTTTTGTGCTTGCTCGATGAGACGGTCGTCAATGGCGAGGTTTGTGGGCATAATCTTCCCTCTGCACAATACTTTACACAATGCTCTGTGTAAAGAAAAGAGCCGGAGCAAAACACGTTCCCTCGGAACAATTGTCCTGAACCTCTCGGGTTAACGTTGAGAAGGGTGGGGCAAGCCCCGCCCCTACAGAGATTCACTGTGAAAAGAAAAAGGGCCGCGGAATGAACACGCGGCCCGGAGACACTACCGAAGTTGATTTGTCTTTGACTCGATACGATCTGACAGAATCCGCCCGAATCCTGAATTAAATCAGGTTGTAAACCGAACGTGTATCCCCCGAGATCCGTGAGGATCTGAGGCATACAATTGCGTGGCATAGTCCGCACACCATAGCGGATTGAGCCACGACTACTTTAGAAAGGAGGTGATCCAGCCGCAGGTTCTCCTACGGCTACCTTGTTACGACTTCACCCCAATCATGAGTCATACCTTGGGCGCTTGCTTCCTTGCGGTCAGCGCGGCGACTTCTAGTACAACTCACTTTCGTGATGTGACGGGCGGTGTGTACAAGGCCCGGGAACGTATTCACGGCGTCGATCTGATACGCCATTACTAGCGATTCCGGCTTCATGCAGTCGAGTTGCAGACTGCAATCCGAACTGAGCAGAGTTTTCTCCGATTAGCTCCCCCTCGCGGGTTGGCAACGGTTTGTGCCCTGCATTGTAACACGTGTGTAGCCCTGGACATAAAGGCCATGCGGACTTGACGTCATCCCCACCTTCCTCTCCGTTATCCGGAGCAGTCCACGTAGAGTTCCCTCCTTGCGGAGTGGCAACTACGTGCAGGGGTTGCGCTCGTTGCGGGACTTAACCCAACACCTCACGGCACGAGCTGACGACAGCCATGCAGCGCCTCCACACTTGTCCCTTGCGGGAAGGCCATATTTCTATAGCTAGTCAAGTGCGCTTCGAGCCCAGGTAAGGTTCCTCGCGTAGCGTCGAATTGAACCACATGTTCCACCGCTTGTGCGGGCCCCCGTCAATTCCTTTGAGTTTCAGTCTTGCGACCGTACTCCCCAGGTGCAGGACTTAACGCGTTAGCTCCGGGACGACGCACGAACGTGCGGCACCCCAAGTCCTGATCGTTTAGGGCTAGGACTACCAGGGTATCTAATCCTGTTTGCTCCCCTAGCTTTCGTTCCTCAGCGTCAGTAGTGGTCCAGCGCGCCGCTTTCGCCACGGGTGTTCCTGCAGATATCTACGCATTTCACCGCTACACCTGCAATTCCACGCGCCTCTCCCACACTCAAGCACAGCAGTTTCGGAAGCAGTCTCTGGGTTAAGCCCAGAGATTTCACTCCCGACTTGCCACACCGCCTACGAACCCTTTACACCCAGTAATTCCGAGCAACGCTGGCCCCCCACGTCTTACCGCGGCTGCTGGCACGTAGTTAGCCGGGGCTTCTTATACCCGTACCGTCAGTCCCCTTGCGGGGCATTCGTCCGGGTCGAAAGGGGTTTACACTCCGAGAAGCTTCATCCCCCACGCGGCGTCGCTGCATCAGGCTTTCGCCCATTGTGCAAGATTCCCCACTGCTGCCTCCCGTAGGAGTCTGGACCGTGTCTCAGTTCCAGTGTGGCTGGCCATCCTCTCAGACCAGCTAACGATCAAAGCCTTGGTAGGCCGTTACCCTACCAACTAGCTAATCGTGCGCGGGTTCCTCCTCCGACGCCTTACGGCTTTGAATCCCCAAACCGAGGTTCAAGGAATGTTATGCGGAATTAGCTTCGGTTTCCCGGAGTTATTCCCCATCGAAGGGCAGATTACCCACGTGTTACGCACCCGTGCGCCGTGCGCCACCTGTATTGCTACAGGCGCGCACTCGACTTGCATGTGTTAAGCACGCCGCCAGCGTTCGCTCTGAGCCAGGATCAAACTCTCGTTTGAAACTGGTAGCTTGGCGAAAAAAATGTCCCGGTTAAGAACCGGGACCAGCCTGCCAAGCAAATTATTGTCGCTCGATTTACTCAGACCATTCGTGCTCGAAAAGGACGAATGGTGTCGAACGGATTCTGGCACATCGTATCGATTGTCAAAGAGCAAAGCCCCCCTGTCTTGCAGAAAGGCACAGCTACAGCCCAAGGAGAATACGACAGCGCGGCGAATAAGTCAACGGGAGATTAATGATTTCCACAGACATCCACAGGCGGGTTCGAACACCACTTTTGGAGGGCGGGAGCTCGATTCCCGCTTTTAGACCGCGGTAGCGGGGGTAGGGACGAAAGCGGCAGCAGGGCTGCCGCACTCCACACGCGCCGCCCAAAGCGCCGTTCGCAACTGAGGACACGGTTTCTGCGAATCAGGGCTGGACTTCTTGCGGCAATGAAATTAGCCTTGCGGGTTTTGCGAACGGGCAGGATGGGGGACACGATGAAAATGACAAGGAAGATAGGATGGGCCGGGACGATTCTGTGCGCGGGCGCGTTGCTGTGTACGGCAGGCGCTAGGGCGCAGCACGCGAATAACGCGGAGGAGGCGGGGCCGTATGACTCGCTGGAGATTCGCGGCGTGACGGTGATCGATGGGTCGGGAGGGCCGGCGTACGGGCCGGTCAATATCTATATCAAGGGAAATCGCATCGAGCGGATCGCGGCGGTGGACGCGATCTCGATGAAGGAAAGAGGGGAGGGCGCGGGAGGGAAAGAAGGGAAAGCGCCGGACCGGGTGATTGAAGGAAAAGGAATGTACGTGACGCCGGGACTGATCGACGTGCACATCCACGTGAACTCGAGCAAGGACGTGCCGGCGGAATACATCTACAAGCTGCTGCTGGGACACGGCGTGACGACGATTCGAACGTTCAACATCGGCAACGACGATCCGAAGGAGATGGTGGCGGAAAAACAACTGAGCGCGGAGAACAAAATCATTGCGCCGAGGATGTATGTATATCCGTTTTGGGGGCACGGGGACGATCCGCGCTATTTGAACGCGGAGGGAGCGCGAAAGATTGTGGATGAATGGCACGCAGAGGGCGTGGACGGAGTGAAAGTGATCGGAAAGCCGGGACTGTGGCCGGATGTGTTTCACGCGCTGGCGGACGAAGCGAGGAAAGACGGGATGGGCGTCGCGGTACACATCGCACAGGACGGCGTGTATCCAATGAACGCGGTGAAGGTGGCGAGCGAGGGAGCTTCAACGATCGAGCATCACTATGGTTATCCGGAGTCGTCGTTCACGACGCAGACGATTCAGGATTTGCCGCCGGACTACAACTATTCGAGCGAGCCGGATCGGTTTTTGGAGACGGGGCGGGCGTGGCTGCAAGCGGATTTGACAAAGCTGCACGGCGAAGTGATTCACTCGCTGCTGGAGACGATGCACCGGACGGGATTCATCATGGTGCCGACGTTCAGTATTTATGAAGCGAATCGCGACGTGACGCGCGCGGCGAATTTGCCGTGGCACGCGACGTACACGCTGCCGGTGGTGATGGATTCGTTTTTGCCGAACCCGGCGCATCATGCGTCGTATTTTTACGATTGGACGTCGGACAAGGAAGCGGATTGGGCGCGGGCGTACCGGCGATGGATGGATTTCGTGGACGATTACAAGAATCAGGGCGGGGTCGTGGCCGTCGGATCGGATACGGGATTTTTGTTTGCGCTGTGGGGATTCGGAACGATTCGAGAATTGGAGATGCTGGAGGAAGCGGGATTTTCGCCGTTGGAGACGATTCACGCGGCTACGGAAAATGGGGCGAAGGTGGTGAAGAACCCGGAGCTGGGAGTAATCCGGCCCGGTTATTTGGCGGACCTGGTGGTGCTTTCGGAAAATCCGCTGGCGGATGTGAAAGTGTTTTATGGAATTGGCGTGACGCGGGTCAGCCTGGACCGCAAGGAAGTACACGAGCAGTGCGTGAGGTACACGATCAAGGATGGAGTGGTGTTTGATTCGCAGGCGCTGCTTGGCGATGTGCGCGAGATGGTGGTGAAGGCGAAGCAAGCGCGGGCGGGGCAGGTGAAACCCTAGCAAGGGGAATTCCGAATTGTCCTTCCCGAAACGGATTCGGATATCTTCCATTTACGCTTTGAGGTCGTGTTTAGTCCCAGGTTGTTTATGTCTCCGTGAACTATGAGTATCATTATTCCTGAGGGTACCCCTCACTCGGCGGTCTCTACCCACAGGAGTTGCTACGCGTGCAGCCTTGGCTGAAATGGATTCTCGTGCTTCCGGCTGCCGTTGGAGCGTTCGTAGGAATGCAAATATTCTTTGTCGTAGGAAGCCTATTCCTCGATTTCGGTAGCAGTTACGCTCAGTTTGCTAGCGCATTGCTATGCCCCGCAGCGTTCGTTTCGGCAGGGTCTAGGGTGGCACCTGCTTACCGGCACATAACATCGATCTGTCTGACGATTTTGATTGCGATTTTGTCTACGGCAGTTGTCGCTACGGCAGTCATGGACAAGCGCGAAACGAGATGGGGATTGGCCTGGCTAGTCATTTGCGGTGTTGCCGGGATTGTGGTCTGCGTCTTCGAGTGCCATGCATTTAATGAAGAAGAACCAGCGCAGGGTTCGCGTTCGCGGGACGGGAAATCAAGTACAACCATCAAGCCGTCAAATTCTCGCCTCGCCACTTATTCTGCGTGTGTTGTGATCGCCATTTTCGCAATCTTTGTCTGGTCGAACCCAAAACAGGTTACGGATGCTTACGCATGGGTTCTAAAGAGCTATAGCAACATAGCAATTGCAAAGAGCCAACCGCTCTCTCCGGTGGAACTCTTTCAGAGGGTCTCACCCTCTGTCTTTGTTGTCGAAGCGCTAGATGAGAAAGGGAAAACCCTGATGTTGGGCAGCGGAGTAGCTCTGGCTCGTGATTTTCTCATCACAAATTGTCACGTTGTTCAGAGTGGATTTTCACTGAGCGTTAGCCGAGGCAAGGAGCACTGGCCTGCGCGACTCATCCAAGCCGTGCCGAGTCACGATCTTTGTGGACTTAGGCCCAGCGGTTTGACCTTGCAGCCCGTTGAAGTTCGTCCTTCATCCAAACTTGCGACCGGAGAGCGTGTGTACGCCATTGGCTCCCCCGAAGGGCTAGAGTTGACTTTTTCGGAAGGCGTCATCTCTGCCCTTAGAGAGACCGAGGGCGTTCACATGATTCAAACAAGCGCGCCCATTTCACCCGGTTCGAGTGGCGGAGGACTCTTTGACGCGCAGGGAAACCTTGTCGGCATCACATCGTTTCAGCTCAAGGAAGGCCAGAGCCTAAATTTCGCAAATCCTGGCGAATGGGTGAGCGGGATTTTATCCAGTTCAGTCGCTGCCACCGCAAAATCCTCTACCTCACTGAGCGATGCAGAACTCGAATCTAAAGCATGGTTAGAGATTGGTTTGGAGGCAGTGAAGAAGGAAGACTACGACCTCGCGCTGGACTCCTTGCGTAAGTGCGCTGACCTTAAGCAGTCGGATGCTCCTCGGGCAATGTTGGAACCGGGACAACTCGCTGAGAGGAGAATCGATCTCTACGGGACCTTGCCTGCGTACAAAGCGTGGTTCGAACAGTCTCAATTTATACCGGCGGAAGCACAGGTATGGGCCATCGCTATGTTTGAGAAGGCGATTGAGCTAAAGCCGGACTATGCCGAAGCATGGCTCGAATTGGCAAAGACACACCAGCAAAGAAAAGAATACGACCAAGCTATCTCAGCAGCAAAGGAGGCTACACGCCTTGCGCCTCGCGGCTGGTGGGGTTGGGTTGTTCTCGGGACGTGCTATATCGACACTGAATCCTATGCCGAGGCAATCGCCACTCTTCAGGAAGCGGAGAAGATTGCTCCTGTGCAGGGGGATACGGTTGCTCCGGATGTCCAGAAGGGGATTGTGCTTTTATTCCTCGGAGAAGCATACGCGGGAAAGGGCGATCGCGAGCAGGTATTGCGGATTTATCAGGAACTTAAAAACACGAATACAAAGATGGCCGAGGACTTTTTCAAATGGTATGTTCTGCCTCATCCTGAATCGGCCCGCCCCTAGCGCTGAGTCCAGCCTCAATCTGGATCGTCGTTAGTCGCGCTGTCAAACAAATCCCCGGGCAACGCGGCGTCCTCCCAGCCTCGCTTTTCCCGCATCATTTTTCGGACCGCCGTTTGGATTTGGGAAGGCGCATTGATCACATACTCTCGCGCGCGCTCGTAGGCATCCCCATCAATATCCCTGGCACTTTCAAGTTCGATAAAGTACTCGACAGCATCCTCAACTGTGAACTTTCTTCCTTTCCGCTCGTCCTCCCAATTACTGGGGAGACCCGTCCAGACAGCGGCTTCGAGTTTCTTATGGACCCTGAGCCATTCCCGCATCCGCGCGGAAATCTCCGGGTTAACTGCCCCATCTTGTTGACCGTCCGCAGTCAGCGAGTGAATGTGCTTTGAAGCCGTGCCTTCCCGCGCCTGGAGGTTTTTCCGAGCAGCTTTCAGATCGCCAAACTCGCTCAATGCCCAATACGTTTGCTGATCGGGTGTGGACTCCTCAGGTGGGCCCGGTTGAATAACGAGGGTGAGCCGCTTGTCACCGGATATCCGGGCGAACTCGATGGGCAACGCAGGCCCATCGGAGCGCCACCGACTCTTAAGTCGGAGGCATCCGGGACACCATATGAGCGAGCCCCATCCGATGATCGCTATCTGCATACAATTTCCGCAGATCGTCCGAATAGCCTCAATCAGAACAGTTTCGCATGATAGGTGATCGCGAGGGCGATCGCGAAAGTCATGACTCCTAAGGCAAATGTTGCGATCTGCCGCCAAAACAGCATCCAAGTTCTCTCGCCGATCCTTTTAGTCTCTGCCCGTCGTGTCCGCAACCGGTCGGCAATTTCTTCCTTGCGGCTAGCGGGCTCGGCGTGTTTTGTTAACAATTGCGATGAAAACCGTCGGACCGATCGCATATTGCATTCCTCCTAAAACATTGCCTCGCCGCGGGTGGGGGTTTGCCAGGCAGAATCCCGCGTCGCTCAGATTTCCTCCGGGACGACGTAGGGGGCGCGGTAGGTGCCGCGAAGCATGACGTTGGCTTCGTCGTCGCCAACGACTTGCTCGGTGGCGGGATCGAAGGTGAGGGTGCGGCCGAGGCGATAGGAAGCGTTGGCCAGGTGGACGAGGGTGCAGGAGATGTGGGCTTCCTCGATGGGGGAATGGATGTCTTCGGCGCGGCGGCTGCGAACGCAATCGATAAAATTCGCAAAGTGATCGCCAGCGGCTTTGCCGTGCGGGCCGGGCTCCATTTGGTCGCCGAGCCACGTTTTGTAACTCTCGTAGCCGTCAATTCCCAAATAGCCCTTCGACCCGTAGAAGATATTTCCGATGGTGTTGCTCTTGGCATCGCGCGGGCCGAGCGGCGCTTGCTGTCCACCACCGGAGGGCACTCTGTAGACAGCCGGCTTGAGCCCCGCAGGCGGGACGGAATTGCCGCCGTACGAGCCGGTGCCGATTTCGGCTTCGTGGTTGGTGATCCAGTGGCGGACTTCGAGCTCCATCATTTTGCGTTTGCCATCGGCAGCGTCGAAATAAAACGTGGCGCTGAGAGTGTTGGGCGTTTCCTGATCATCGTCGAACATGAAATGGTGGCCCATGGCGGAGACGGAAACCGGGAAGCCGACGCCCAATCCCCAGCGAGCGATATCGATTTCGTGAATGGCCTGGTTGCCGACTTCGCCGTTGCCGGTGTCCCAAATCCAGTGCCAGTTGTAGTGAAAGCGATTTTTCGTGAAAGGCTTGAGAGGAGCGGGGCCGGTCCAGAGATCGTAGTGGACGCCGGCAGGAACGGGTTCTTCGGCGGCGTGGCCGATGGTGCCGCGCCACTTGTAACAGATGGCGCGAGCGAGATAGACGTCACCGATGGTGCCGTCGCCGAGGTGATGAATCGCTTCGATCATTCCGGGATTGGAGCGCGACTGGCTGCCGTGCTGGCAGATGCGATTGTATTTTTTTACGGCGCGGACAAGCTGGCGGCCTTCGAACCAATTGTGCGAGCAAGGCTTTTCCACGTAAACGTCCTTGCCGGCCTGACAGCCCCAGATGGCGATCAGCGAATGCCAGTGATTGGGGGTGGCGATGGAGATGGCGTCGATTTCCTTGTCCTCGAGAAGCTTGCGCACATCGACGTAGGATTTCGGGCGAGGACGGCCCAATTTTTCGACGTCGCCGAGACGCTCGTTGAGGACGTTTTCGTCGACATCGCAGAGGGCGGCGAGCTCGACGCCGGGGACGTGCGAGAAGCCGCGGATGTGATCCTTGCCACGGCCACGTGTGCCGCAGACGGCGACGCGGACGCGATCATTCGCGCCGAGGATTTTGCCGCCGAGCGCGAGCGCCGCCGCGCCAACCGTGATGGCTTTTCCCGTGGTCTTAAGAAAGTCTCGCCGCTCGATTTCCATGAAAGCCGCCTTTCGAGAGATGCGCAGTGTGCACGCCGGATAGTATATCGCCGCGGAGGCGACTGGCGAGAGGCGAAGCTCGCTTTGGCCAGCGGGCAGTTGTTACCATAACCGCAGAAGCCATGGGCAAGCGGAATTCACAGAGAACGGCGGCGAGAAACAAGAAAGCCGCGCCGGGGCGCGCGTTGATCGAGAGATTGAGGCGCGAGGGAATGCTGCGCGCAGGAGAACGAGTGGCGGTGGGGGTCTCGGGCGGCGGCGATTCGGTGGCGCTGTTGCTGCTGTTGCTGGAACTGCGCAAGGAACTAGGAATTGTATTGAGCCTGGCGCACGTAAACCATCAGTTGCGAGGCGCGGCTTCGGATGGTGACGAAACGTTTGTGAGGAAACTGGCGGCAACGCACAAGCTGGATTTTTATTGCGAGAGAGCGGACGTAGCGGCAAAAGCGCGGCGCGAAAAAATGAATCTTGAGGATGCAGCGAGGCGCGCGCGTTACGAATTTTTCTCTAAGCTGGCGGCGGAAGGAAAAGTGGATCGAGTGGCCGTGGCACACACGGCGGATGACCAGGCCGAGACAGTGCTCGCGCATATTTTGCGAGGGACAGGGCTTGCGGGATTGGGCGGGATTCATCCCGAAACGAAATGCATCGTGCGGCCGCTACTTGGCGCGAGGCGAATGGAGTTGCGGGCGTATTTGCGCGCGAGAAAACAGAAGTGGCGCGAGGATGCGACGAATCAGGATACGAAGCGAATGCGAGCACGGATTCGAAAAAAACTGCTTCCGCTCCTGGAGCGCGAATTTCACGCAGGAGTTGTGGAACACCTCGAATCGCTGGCACAATTTGCGCGGGAGGACGAGAGATTCTTGGACTGCATAGCGGCGGAGCGAATAGCGACGCTGGTGGAAAAAGAAGGAGAGAGAGCGCGAATTGCGATCGCAGATTTGCTGGCGCCGTGTAGCAGGAAGGATTTTAAGCTGGAGGATGGCGCAGCTGAAGAAAGGGGAAAAGAACGAAATTTCGAAGCCCTGACCAAGAGGATGGTGCGTCGTCTAATCGAAGAGAGGAAGAGAGGGACTGGACAGATCACGGCGCGGCACGTAAGCGCGGTCCTGGGGCTGGCGCGAAATGGAGAAAGCGGGAAATCACTACCATTGCCGGGCGGCGTGGAGGTGCGGAGGGAGCGCGAGGAGTTGGTTCTTTGCACAGCGTTAAACAGAGAGCGCGGCGCGGAAGGCGAAGCAGGCAAGCGTGGCAAGGCGAGAAAATCCGCGGCGGTTGAATACGAACACAAAATCGATTTTAGAGGTGAGGTTGAGGCATTACGTGTGCCGGAGACAGGTTGTGTATTCCGCCTCAGGGTGATTGACTGGCCTGCCAAGAGGGGGGAAACTAGTGAATTAGGGGCGGTCCTGGACCGAGATCGATTGCGTGCGCCATTGGTGCTGCGCAACTGGCGTTTCGGGGACCGACTGCAACCTGCCGGGCATCAGAAAGCGCACAAGCTGAAACGCTTGTTGAACGAGAAGCGCATCAGCCGGTGGGAACGAGAAGGCTGGCCTGTGCTGACGTGCGGCGGCGTTCTCGTATGGGCGCGGGGGTTTCCCGTTGCTGCTGGATACGCGGCAACAGAAGAGACCAGAACGGGAATTTGGATCGCCGAGGAAAAGTCTTGATGCGTGACCGCCCAGCGGTCAAGTCGAGCGCACGAGAACGAGTGGCCTTTTCCGCCGCGCGAATCAGCGCGAGGATTGAGGCGCTGGGGCGCGAAATCACGCGGGAATACAAGGGCCGGCGAGTCGATGTGGTCGTGACGCTGGACCGCGGATTCGTTTTTGCGGCCGACCTGATTCGCGAGATTAACACCGGCGTCGTCTGTCATTTCGTCCGCGAAGACGTGCGGGACGTGGACGACGGCGGGCGCGAGCGGCGCGAAGTTTATTTCGGCTCGCGGCCAGAATTGAAGGGTCGGGACGTGCTACTGCTCGACGCGGTGCTCGAAAGCGGCGTGACGCAGGAATTTCTTCTGCGGCGATTGGGAGAAAGCCAACCCCGGTCGCTGCGATTAGCAGTGCTGCTGGATAAACCCGCGCGGCGGCGCGTGGGCCTGGAGCCCGATTACTTTGGGTTCCGGACGGCATCTAATGAAGTGTGGGTTGGGTATGGCCTGGCCGCAGGCAATGGAACGGGGCGGAACCATCGAGCTCTCTCCACGGCAGCGGGGCAGGCGAAGCGACGGCAAGGGCATCCGAAGTAAGATCGAAAGGCTCGCGCGTCTCTTCCTCGCAGAGTGATTTCTTGCGGGGCCAAGGATAAAGGTGAGGACAAAGTGAATTCCAGCTCTACGGCGAAAACAATTCTCTTCTGGATCTCGATCGTCTTCCTCGGCGTGATGCTGTGGAAGCTGGTGTCCGCGAATGGAAGCCAGGCACGCGAACAGACGCCCAGCTACAGCGAGTTCATGGGCAAAGTGGACGCGGGGGACATCAAGGAAGTGACGCTTTACCTCTCGCCGAACAGCTACGAGATTCAGGGCGAATACCGCAACCCGGCCAATACAAAATTCACGGTGACCGTGTTCAAAGAAGCCGCTCCGGACCTGATCAAAGAATTGCGGGACAAAGGAACGATGATCAAGGGGATGAAGGAAGTTCGCAGCGGGGATTGGATCCTCATCCTGCTGAACGCAGCGCCCTTGATATTGCTTGTGGGATTCTGCCTGTTCCTGATGCGACAGATGCAAGCCGGCGGAAATAAAGCGCTGAGCTTTGGCAAGTCGCGCGCACGGCTGCTGTCTGCGCAGCAGAAGAAGGCGACATTCAAAGATGTGGCGGGAACGGATGAAGCGAAGGAAGAACTGCAAGAGATTATCGAGTTTTTGAAGGATCCGCAGAAATTTCAGAAACTGGGTGGAAGGATTCCCAAGGGCGTGCTGCTCGTCGGACCTCCAGGAACGGGCAAGACGCTGCTTGCGAGAGCGATCGCGGGCGAGGCCAACGTTCCGTTCTTTTCGATTTCGGGATCGGACTTCGTGGAGATGTTCGTGGGCGTCGGGGCGAGCCGCGTGCGCGATTTGTTTGAACAAGGAAAGAAGAACGCGCCCTGCATCATCTTTATCGATGAAATAGATGCAGTCGGACGGCACCGCGGCGCGGGACTCGGCGGGGGGCACGACGAGCGCGAGCAGACGTTGAACGCGCTGCTGGTGGAGATGGACGGATTCGAATCGAACGAAGGAGTGATCTTGATCGCGGCGACCAACCGGCCCGACGTGCTCGATCCGGCGCTGCTGCGGCCGGGACGATTCGACCGGCGAGTGGTTGTGGCGCGGCCGGACGTAAAGGGACGCGAAGAGATTCTGCGGGTGCACACGCGCAAAGTGCCTCTCTCGGACGACGTCGAGCTTTCGATCATCGCGCGAGGGACGCCGGGCTTTTCAGGCGCAGACTTGGCGAATTTGGTGAATGAAGCGGCGCTGTGGGCGGCGCGGCAGAATCGCAAATTCGTGATGATGGCCGACTTCGAGATGTCCAAAGACAAAGTGCTGATGGGCGTCGAGCGCAAGTCGATGATTTTGTCGGACGATGAGAAGAAAAATACGGCGTATCACGAGGCGGGACACGCGCTGGTTGCAGCGATGACGCCGGGAGCCGATCCCGTGCATAAGGTGACGATCATTCCGCGAGGAATGGCGCTCGGGTTGACGATGCAATTGCCAGAAGACGACAAGCACACGTACACGCGGGAGTATCTGGAGGCGATGCTTGCGGTCTTGATGGGCGGAAGATCAGCGGAGGAAATTTTCCTCGGACACATCACGACCGGAGCGGGGAACGACATCGAACGCGCGACGGAAATCGCGCGCAACATGGTGTGCGAATGGGGCATGAGCGAGCTCGGCCCGCTGGCGTTCGGCAAGAAGGACGAGGCGATCTTCCTGGGCCGCGAGATTACACAGCACCGCGACTACTCCGAAGATACGGCCATCCAGATCGACAAAGAGGTGAGGCGGATCGTCAAAGACGGGTATGAGAGTGCAAAGCGACTTCTCTCCGGGAACCGCGAGACGCTAGAGCGGATAGCGCAGGCGCTGCTCGAACGCGAAGTGATTGATGCAAACGAAGTAAAGATGCTGATGGAAGGCAAGACCCTGCCAGAAAAGCCGCGGACGCCACCGCAAGCGCCACCGGCACCAAGCGCTGATCCGAAAGTGGTACGGCCGGAGTTGCGGCCAGCACCAGGGTTCACGCGCGGTGAGAATCCGGCTAAGGCCTAAGCGCAGTTTATTTATGCTGATTCAGCAGGGGCACGATTTATCGTGCCCCTCCTTTCTTGCGGATGGGCGCGATAACCGTTCGAAGCAAAATGTCGTAGAATGCCGGTATGGGAAAGAAAGAGCCGGACAATCTTCACGTGACGTGCCCATGCTGCCAGGCGAAGCTGGTGGTGGACGCGGTCTTTGGGGCGGTGTTGTCGCATGAGGCGCCCGTAAAGCTGGGGCCGGACGTCGACCTGGAAAATGCGCAGGGGATTCTTGCGGAACAACATCGCAAACGCGAGGACAAGTTTGCGGATTCCTTTTTTCAGGAAACTCACAAAGAAGACATTCTCGCCAAGAAATTTGAAGAGGCGATGAAGAAAGCCAAAGACGCGCCAGCGGGAAAACCGATACGAGATTTTGATTTGGATTAGAGTGCGGAACGAACGTTCCTTGCAAATCCCTCATTACGAAAACATCTAAAGACTTGTAA
This sequence comes from Candidatus Acidiferrum sp., assembly GCA_049641765.1. GTDB lineage: Bacteria > Acidobacteriota > Terriglobia > Acidiferrales > UBA7541 > Acidiferrum. The sequence goes on along the minus strand of JBAQJX010000122.1, from coordinate 15,634 downwards.
GAATCCTTGCTCTACTGAATGAACCTGCGCAAAACATTCCGACTGAAGCTGCCTTCGCGAACATTGGTACTGGGCGAACGAACGCTCGTGATGGGCGTGCTGAACGTTACTCCTGACAGTTTTTCGGACGGCGGCAAATTTTTGGACGTGGAGAAAGCGGTCGAACATGCAGCCAGAATGGAGCGCGATGGAGCGGACTTGATTGACGTGGGCGCGGAGTCAACACGGCCGGGTTCTGAAAGGATCAATGCGGAGGAGGAGTTGCGGCGGGTGATTCCGGTGCTTCGCGCACTACGCAACGCCGTCAAGATTCCGATTTCAATTGATACGCGAAAGGTAGAAGTGGCTGCGGCCGCGCTGGAGGCAGGCGCGGAAATGATCAATGACATTTCGGGGCTGAAAAGCGACGCGCGGATTGCCGCACTTGCAGCCGAGCGCGGCGTGCCGTTGATCCTCATGCATCTGCGCGGCGAGCCGAGAACGATGCAGAAAGGGCCCTTTGCGCGCGACGTGCTGGTTGATGTGACTCGAGGATTACGCGAGTCCATCGCGAAAGCGCGAAAGTCGGGATTGGCGAAATCGCAGATTATTCTCGATCCAGGGATCGGCTTCGGAAAAAGCCACGCCCAGAACTACGAGCTTCTGCAAAAGTTACCACAACTCGCGCGGCTGGGATGCCCGCTGCTGGTGGGAACTTCGCGAAAGGGATTTCTTGGGGCAACGCTGGCGCGAGATGGAAAGAGCGCGCATACGGGTGAACGGATCTGGGGAACGGCCGCGACTGTTTCTGCGGGCATTCTTGGAGGGGCGCACATCGTGCGCGTGCATGATGTTGCGGAGATGGCGCAGGTCGCGCGCGTGACCGATCAAGTTGTAAACCCGACGTTGCGCGCGAAATAGTTCCGCCGGAGCAGGGCCTTCCTGTTACGGCTTCAGTTCAAGCATGTCCGTCGTCTCGCGATCAACTGCAGGCTTGCTGTAACTCAGCGGGAAATATGCGCCGTGCAGCCAAAGTGGAAGCAGGTCATCGTAATGCGGGCTGGCTGGTTGGCCGCTTTGGCCCGGAACGTTGACGGCAACGGCGTTGTCCCAATCGCTGAGGTCGAAGATTTCGCGGTAGCTTGCGCCCGCCAACTGGTTGAAAGTGCTTTCGGGAAAGTAAGTGGCGTCCACAGTCGAATCATCGCCGGGACGCGCAAAGGGGCCGCGATCAAAGAGATTGTCGGCGCCAGGAATGGCGTCCAGCGAATGGAAGAATTGAACCTGATGGAGCTGGCCCCAAGCCCACTTGCCGGGGTCGGAGCCTAGCTTGGCCTCGAGTTTTTGCTTAGCGGCGCGCAGGGTTTCGAGAAGCAGGGAGTTGCGCCCAGCGGCCGGATTTTCGCCAAAAACTGCGGCGGTGGGACGCGACAACTCCTCGGTCACTCTCTGCAAGGAGAGCTTCCCAAGAATCTTTTGAGCGTCCGGGGGAACAACTTTTGCGGTAACGGCGGCGCGCAATTCGGCAATCCAGAACTCGTAAAGCGTGGCCGCGCTCGAATCCGCCGTGACGGCACAGTTCCAATCGAGCAGGAGTTTCACTGCGGCGTCCGGCGTGCTTCCGGCAGCGCTCCTCAGGAGCGCCTGCAAATCGTGCGCAGGAATCGAAGTCACGTCATTCTGCAGATTCTCCATGTCTTCAAGACTAAGCTTGTGCGAGTCTTTCGCGGCGCCGCTGAGTACCTCCGAAATGCGCATGAACCTGTCTGGCGGGGCCCATTGGTAGCCAACCGAGTAGCGATAATTTTGCGGAATCATTTTGTGGTTGGCTGAGGCAACGAAGCCCGAAGCGGGATTGTAGCTGTGAGGCAAGTCGCCGTTCGGAACAAAACCAGCCCATTCGTAGCCGCCGTCTTCCGGCACGGGAAGCAGACCGGTCCACTTCTTACGCAGAGGCGCAAGGCCGGTGGAATGCTCGCCGATGTTGCCGTCGCTGTCAGCGTAGACTATGTTCTCCGAAGGAACCTTCCAGCGGGCCATGGCTTGTTCAAATTCCTGCCAATTCTGAGCGCGATCCAGAGAAAGCGAACCCAGATAGCCGGCCGTGCCAGGTTCGGCGCCGACCCAATGCAGAGCGAGAGCGCGCTTTCCGTCCTCCCAAAGGACAGGGCCGTGGCGCGTGAATTTCAGTTTTACGGTGACAGGCGCTCCACCACGAACGCCTATCATTTCTGTAATCACTTCCATCGGCTCCCAACCGTGTTCGGTCTTATACTCATCCGGATTTGCGGAGTTCAGTTGCGCGAGATAGAGATCCTGCTGATCGAGCCCGAAGATTGTGAAGCCCCATGCGATTTTTTCGTTGTGGCCGTCCGCGACGCCGGGGAGGCCGGGTTCGCCGGCGCCGATGACGTCCCATCCCGGGGCGACAAGATGGACGACGTAACGCAGCGAAGGCTCGGCGATGACGCGGTGAGGGTCGTTGGCGAGCAAAGGCTTTCCGGTGGCCGTGAGGGAACCCGAGACGGTCCAGTTGTTGCTGCCTTCCGGTGGCTTTTCTGGGAAACGAATGGGAACATCGCTGCCGACAAGATTTTCTAGCAACGCGGGCGAAAGACCGGAAAAATCAATTCCGGGTGCAGGATCCAGCTGAACGGGCGGATCGAATTCAAAGAGCTCGGAGGCTTTTTTCGCACCGAGGAGGGCGACCAAGCGAGCATGTTGCAATTCGCTGACGCCGTTTCCAGTCATCGAGTATGCCGCCATGCGATTCAAACAATCTTCTGGTTTCCAAGGCTCGGGCTTGAAGCCGGCGAGCTGAAACTCGATGGGAAAGCCCTTGGCACCGGGCTTCTGAATCTCTGCGATATAGGCATTTATGCCCGACGTAAAGGCTTCGAGGATTTCTTTGGTGTCGGGCGCATAACTTTTGTATTCCGCATCCATATCGCCGCGATAGCGTAGGAGCCTCGCGTTGATGTCGCGCTGCATGGCGCTCGGCCCAAGAACTTCGGCGAGGCGCCCCTGGCCAGAGCGCTTCCAAAGCTCCATCTGGAACAACCGGTCCTGCGAGACGACGAAGCCCTGGGCAAAGAAGAGGTCATGTTCGTTCTGCGCGTAGATGTGGGCAACGCCCCAACGGTCGCGCTGAACGCGAACCTCCTGCTGGAGGCCGGGAACTTGTAGCGTTCCGCGAATCGTGGCGAGAGCGGCACTCGCGCGCCCCTGAAGACTCGCGGGAGCTTTTTGTCCGCACGACTGGAGCAACAGAGAGGCGGCGAACAGAGAGGTCACGGCTATCAAATGTAGAGGTTTTTTCATGGGCAATTCTCTCAACGGCCGGTCGCTGCCGGCAAACTTCTTACAAAAGCGCGGCGAGCTTATACTACTCGGCGCCAGGATGCACGGCCTTGCTGCCGGAAATGATGTTGGGTCGCCGCCGTGAGCCTGCGGAGAGTCGATTGATGCGCCGAGCCACGCTGTTCATAGCAGTGTTCATATGTGGCGTGGTTGCTTTGCCACCAGCGTTTGCGCAGTTTCCTCCCATAAAGGATCCAATCAACCCAGTTCAGAGCGGCCAAAGCGCCGCGGCATGTTCGGCGACGGATGCTTCGAGCTGCGCGCAAGTTGCAGCAAAAATTCTGCCCATCGTGATGGGCCCATCGCCGATGGAGGAGAATCTACGCCGCCTTACCGACGAGATCGGCGTGCGCGTCACTGGTTCTCCCGAAATGACCAAAGCGGTTGCGTGGGCAGTGGCGGCATTTCGCGCGGAAGGCGTAGAGGTTCACACAGAAAAGTGGACGCTGCCGGTGACGTGGAGCGAAGGAAACACAAGGCTGGAAGTGCTCGGTCCGATCACCTTTCCCGTGCCCCTCGCCGCCGAGGGTTGGTCACCAGCCACGCCTGCAGGCGGCATCGAGGCAAATCTCTTAGATGTCGGAGATGGAAGCGCAGAGGAATTTGCAAGAGCGGGCGCGGCAATCCACGGCGCGATCCTGTTGGTGCACAGCGATGTGAGTTCGTCGTGGGCTGACTTATTCAAAGAATATTTGCGTCCGCCGGAGATTATTGGACGCGCGATCGAGGGAGGCTCCTCCGCGATTCTTTGGATGAGCGCGCGCGAGCGGCTGCTGCTCTATCGCCATACCAACGCTCTAAACGGGCAGATCGACAGAATCCCGCAAGCGATCGTGGCGCGCGAAGACGCGATGCGGCTGGCACGGACTATCGCCGCGTATCCAGGAAAGGTGCGCGTGCGGTTCACCATGCCGAACAAGATAGGCGGCCCGGTCGAACAGGAGAATGTGGTTGGCGAGATTCGCGGGTACGAGAAGCCCGACGAGGCAGTGATCCTTAGCGCGCATCTGGATTCGTGGGAACTGGGAACGGGCGCGCTCGACGATGGCTGCAACGCGGCGCTGGTGATCGAAGCGGCGCGCGCGATCAAAGCTACGGGACTCTTGCCGCGGCGCACGATTCGTTTTGTGCTGTTCAGCGGAGCGGAGCAAGGCACACTCGGGTCCATTGCATACGTGAAGGCTCATCGCGGGGAGTTGGACAAGATTCGCGCCATGATCACGTTCGATTCCGGCATCGGGCGCGTAACCGGATATTCGCTGGGAGGGCGGCGCGATATCGAGTCGGGCGTGAGCGAAGCGCTGAAGCCCCTGGAATCCTGGGGCGTGAACAATCACACGTATGACGCTTCGTTTGGGACAGACAATTTCGATTTTCTGCTGGAAGGCGTTCCCACTCTCGTCGCCAATCAGGAAGGAGCCAACTATTTGCCTAACTATCGTGCAGCGTCGGACACGATGGACAAAGTGGACATTCGGGAGCTGAAAATAAATACCGTCGTTGGAGCGCTCACTGCCTGGGGCATTGCGGATCGGACCGAACCGCTCGGCAAGCGCCTTTCCCGCGCGGAACTGGACGTTCTGGTCAAAGAGACGGGGCTCGACCAACAAATGAAAACGCTCGGCTACTGGGAAGCATGGCAATCCGGCTCCCTTGGAAGAAAGCCGTAGTAAGGCCCATCCATCCGGCCACCGGCTCGATTCAGTGCTTTAGAAGTTAGTCCACTCTTACGCAGCACTGGACTTCCTGCGATTTGCTTCCCGGTATACTGGAAGTGTGAGTGAGCCATTCATTGACGTGAAGAATCCTCCTCGAGGTGGCATCCTGGCGCTGGATTACGGGCGCGCGCGGATTGGGCTGGCGATTGCGGATGCGGAAGCCGGGCTGGCGCAGCCGCTGGGGACACTGGATCGCGTCAACCGCAATGCGGACATGAAGCGTCTCCGGGAGTTGGCGAAGGAGCATGGAGTAAGGCAGATCGTCGTTGGGCTACCGCTGCGTCTCGACGGAACGCGCGGGGAAATGGCCGAAGAAGCCGCGCGATTTGCTGAGCGCGTGCGCAAACAAACCGGGCTTCCCGTGGCCATGGTGGACGAACGGCTCACAAGTTGGGAAGCGGAGCGCTTGCTCGAAGAGCAGCAGGGGCACACGCTATATGCTCCAGGCGGCAAGAGGCGAAAAAAAGAGAGCGCGAAGCCAGGCGTGGATGCGCTGGCGGCGGCTTTGATTTTAAGGGAATACCTGGACCGGCGCCTTGGGGAACCAATTGCGGAGTGAGCGAGGAACTCGACTCGATAGATTTACGAGGTTGATTTGAAGAGGGTATTTCTTCTGATCGTGTTGTTGTTGATCGCGGCCGCGGGAGCGGGCGGCTGGATGTGGTATTGCATCACGCATCCATACCAGGCTTTCCCCTCCGAGGGAGTTTTCGTAACCGTACCGCACGGCGCATCGCGGCGAGGAGCGGCTCGCCTTCTCGCAAACAATGGCGTGGTGCGCAGCGCCCTTGCGTTTGAACTCTACGCACGACGCCATCCGAAGCGGACGCTTGAAGCCGGCGAATATTTTTTCGACAAACCTATAACAGGCCGCGACGTGTTCTGGAAACTCGCGAAAGGGCAGGTCTACGAAGTGCCCTTTACGGTTCGCGAGGGGGAAACGCTCTACGACATCGCGCACGACCTCGAGGCAGGTCACTTTCTTGCGGCTGACGATTTTGTGAAGGCGGCGAGCGATCCGACGCTGGTGCGCGACATTTCGCCTAACGCGTTGACGCTCGAAGGATTTCTCTTTCCGGCGACTTATCAATTGCCACGGCATCCCATGGCGACCGATTTGACAGCGCTCATGGTGAAAAAATTCAAAGCAGAATGGGCGCGGATCGCACCTCCGATGGCGGATGACGACAAAACGCGCGTAGCCTCCGGTTACCCGATTGCATCCATTGTTACGCTGGCATCTCTGGTCGAGCGCGAAACGCCCAAGCCAGAGGAGCGTCCGCTGGTGGCGGGCGTGTTCGAGAATCGGCTGCGCAAAGACATGATGCTGCAATGCGATCCGACAGTGATTTATGCTTTGGAACAGGAGGGCCGTTACACGGGCGCTTTGACTGGAGCCGACTTGCACGTGCACTCGCCCTATAATACGTACGAGCACACGGGCTTGCCGCCGGGCCCGATCGGCAATCCGGGCGAAGCTTCCCTTCGCGCGGCGCTGAATCCCGCGCAAACTGACTATCTTTATTTCGTGGCCAACACCCAGGGTGGACATTTTTTCAGCGCGACACTGGCCGAACACAACCGGAATGTGACAAAGTACCGGCGTCTGCTGGCTGGACTCCCGGCCGACCCTCCGCCTCCCCCGCCGCGGAAGCACAGCCAGACGAAAAAGAAAGCGCACACGAAATCGCGCAGGAACAGAGCTTGATGACGGATCCGCAAAAATCGAAAAAGGACTTCATCCTCGAAACGGCCAGGGAGATTGGAGCTTCGAGATGGACGCTTGCGGAGATCGATCAACTGCGCCGGCGCCTGACTGCGGAGCATGGCGAAGAGGGGAAAACAAGCTCCGAATATATAGCAGACGTGCTGAAGACCGCGGGATGGAAAGTGGTGCTGACGCTGCAGGAAGAAGCGGAGGAGCAGTACGAGGAAGAATTCGAAGATCTGCTGCATTTCAAGACGCTTGAGGACGCGGAAGTAAGCATTATGCGGCTGGATGAGTTGATGAGAAAGTTTCAGGCGCACGGCGAACACGCCGCCGTCGAGCGTGTGCTGGGCGTCGCGCGCCTCGGCAAACGCCGCGCGGAGATGATCTCTCACAACCACAAAGTCGAACCGCACAAACGCGCTGAAAAAGTGGAAATCGCCAATTGGTTCCGGATCTGGCTGGAAACCCCCGATGCATTTTTCGACTGGCTCGACGTACGCAAGCAAACTCCGGACTTTCGCGCCAGATTCCCGGAAGCGGAGTCCCTCGAATGAGCCTTCCGCCGAGTGTGCCGCCTGGCGCACTCGACCTGCCCCCCTTCTCGCTCGACGTCGAAACGCTGGACCTCGGCCCCGGAGTGAAAGCGGTCGGGCTCGATCTTATCGAAACCGAGAATCGCGAGCCTGTCCGTGGGAAACAAGCGGCGGAGGTTTGGTCTGTGCTCTTCCCTGCCCTAGCGGGCGAAGAATATTACACTGTGGACTTTTTTAGCCACATCGATCGCGTCTTGGAATTTTGCAGAGCGCGGAAGATTGAATTTCGTGAAGCGGGCGCGCGCTGTGTAGTTTTGCCCACGCCAACGCAAGGCCAACTGTTTCAGATCTTCGAACGCTTCGAAGGAGAAACATTCGGGATCCGCGCCGGCACGGCAGCAGAGACTCCGGACGCAGCACTCGAAGGCGACCTTTCGAAGCGTGGGGTAGACGCATACCAAACAGCTTATGACCGATATCTTTTCTGCGCCGTATGCGAGCCGGAAGACGGGTGGGTAACGCTGCTGAGCGCAACGCTTTGGGCCAGCGAGGTGATTCGCCGTATTCGCCCTGCCGTACAGCCGTTCGACATCTACATCGCCCGGCCGCAGTGAAACTTGATGTGCGACTCGCACTTTCCTACTGCAGTCGTTCATAATTAAAGATGGCAGTTCGTTGACGTGTTTTGCAGTGGTTGTTAGATTGCTTCATTTGTGTCAAGGGAAGGAACAGGTAGATGAAGCGTGGGTTGGCATGTACGGTATGGGTGACACTGGCGGCGATTTGCTGCGGTTGCGGCCGCGCTGTGAGCCATAAGCAGACCGTATCCCCTACGCAAATCGTGGTCGCCAAAACGGCTACAAAGGACGAGCTGATCGATAAGTACAACGTCCTGGCCAAAGGGGTGAAAAGCCTGGACGCTACCGTGCAATTGAAACCGACGGCCGGCTCGCAATATAGCGGCGTCATCGAGGAATATCACGAGGTGAAGGCATTTCTACTGGCGGAGCGGCCGGCCTACATTCGGGTGATCGGGCAAGCCCCAGTGATCGGCAAGACCGTCTTTGACATGACCAGCGACGGCGAGACATTCCGGGTCTGGATTCCATCCAAAAATAAATTCCTTGTGGGGCCAGTGGCGCTCGAGCACACCAGCAGCAACCCTATCGAGAATCTCAGACCGCAACATCTGCTGAATGCGCTCCTTTGGACGGAGATTCGCAAGGAAGAGGCGGTGCTGTTTGAAGAGTTTAACGACGAGCGCGCGCGGTATTATGTTTTGACCGTTTTGCGGGGCGGATACCAAACTGAAATCCTGCGCAAAATCTGGTTTGACCGCGCGGACCTCCAAATTGCACGGCTTGAAGAGTTTGGGCCAAAGGGCATCCTGCTTTCCGACGTGCACTTTTCGGACTGGGAACCTCTCGCGGCAGCAGAGCAACCAGCAGGAGCACCAGCGTCAGGGATTGGCGCGTTCCCGCACACGATTCAAATCGACAGGCCGCATGATGACTATCGGCTGGACCTGCAGATAACCAAGCTGATGCTGGACGAAGATCTTCCAGTGGATCGCTTCAAGCTTGACCAACCAGCGGGTTCAGAGCTTGTCCATGTTGGTGATGAAACGGGAGAAAAGCAGCCATGATGGCTGAGCTGATTATCCGTAATCTTCTGCACCGGCCACTGCGCACCCTCATAGGCGTACTTGCGGTTGCGGTGGAAGTCGCGCTGGTCGTCCTGATTGTGGGGCTTACTTCGGGATTGTTGACTGAGACGGCCAAGCGAATTGAAGGGATCGGCGCGGACGTCATGCTGCAGCCGCCTGCCGCTTCCGTTTTTATTGGAATGACGGGCGCACCTATGCCCATCAAAATTGCGGACAAGCTGGCGGAACTGAAGTATGTGCAGGCCGTCGCGCCGACTCTGTTGCAATTCAGTTCGCAGGGCGGAGTCGATGTGGTTTACGGAATTGATCCGGAAAGCTTTCGTGCAGTGTCCGGCGGGTTCGTATTTCTCCAGGGGCACGACATGGAGGGTCCGGACGACTTGCTGGTGGATGATCTTGCGGCCGCGGCAAAGCACATCAAGGTTGGAGACAGGTATAAATTGCTGAACCACGAGTGGAACGTGGCGGGGATTGTCGAACACGGAAAAGGGGCGAGGTTATTCGTGCCGCTCGCGACATTGCAGGATCTGGTCGGCGCACCCGACAAGGCCTCTGTCTTTTGGCTGAAGTGCACGCGGCCGGAGCATACAGAAGACGTTATGGACGAAATTCGCCATCTCCTGCCAGGCTACACGGTACGACCGCTGAGTTCGCTGTTGTCTTTGATGACGTCGACAAATATCCCGGGATTGCAAACGTTTATCAACGCCATGATTGGGCTGGCGGTGGCCATTGGCCTGCTCGTGATTTTCTTGACGATGTACACGACCGTGATCGAGCGGACCAGAGACATCGGCGTTCTGAAATCGCTGGGAGCTGGACGTGTGTTTATCGTGCGCGCTCTGCTGACAGAATCCGCGGGGCTTTGCCTACTTGGTATTGTTGCAGGCGTGGGACTTAGCTATGTCGTGCGCGCGGCATTTCTTGCGGGATTTCCGACGCTATCTATTCTAATTACGACTGGATGGATTCTTCGCGCGGCGGCGATTGCGTTGGTTGGAGCGGTTCTGGGCGCCAGCTATCCAGCGTGGATGGCCAGTCGAAAGGATCCCGTCGAGGCGATTTCGTACGACTAAGGAGATAAAGAACGAAGGCCTGTCGAAGGAAATTAGAGTGTCTGGATTGGCGAGAATTTGCGATAGGAAAGGACGCGATAACTAGGCAGAGATGGGAATCGCAGCTACAATACAGCAACCTCCCGAGGGGCTGATTGTCCCAGGAAAAAAGAGCTTGGAGCCGATACTTAAAACAGAAAATTTATGGAAGCTCTACCGCGCAGGGAAGCTGGACGTTCCCGCGCTCCGTGGCGTGAATTTTTTCGTGGAACCGGGTCAATCCGTCGCGGTCATGGGACCCTCAGGGTGCGGGAAATCTTCGTTGCTCTACGTAATTGGAGGGCTGGCTCAGGCGTCCAAGGGCCGGGTTCTTGTGGATGGCAACGATTTGACGGCCATGAGCGACGCCGAGCGCACCAAGCTTCGGCGGCACAAGATCGGGTTTGTGTTCCAGCGTTTTAATCTGCTGCCGACCCTGACAGCCAAAGGCAATATCGCCATCGCACAATTCATCCACGGAGACGGTTTTGATCCGCACCGTTTTGAAGTTGTGACAAACCTGCTTGGCCTTGGGGGAAGGTTACAACATAAGCCTTCGGAACTTTCGGGAGGCGAACAGCAGCGCGTAGCCATCGCGCGCGCGATCATCAACGAACCCAAGATTCTGCTGGCCGATGAACCGACGGGCAATTTGGATTCGAAGAATTCCGAAATCGTCCTCGAGATGCTTCGCCAGCTCAACAAGGATTTGGGCCAAACGATCGTCATGATCACGCACAATCCCGAAGCCACGGCTTATTTTGACCGCGTGGTGCACATGCGGGACGGCGTGATTGTCGACGGTGTACCGGCGGATTGAAATGGCCAGCCTCGGACAGATTCTGTCGAAGACTTTTTTCTGGGCCTACGAGCGCGGCACATGGCAGTATGACGCGGCGGTGATTCTCATTCTGCTTTTTGTTTTAGCGACGCCGAGGGGGTGGTTCCACGACCAGCCGCAGATGGGGCTTCCGGCCAACACTCCGGGCCAAGTGCTACTGATCAAGGATGACGGGCAAAGCAAGACTTACCGCATCGATGCGCGCATCCTCGCGCCACCCGAACAAACACCGATGCTCGAAAACGAACTTCACAACGCACTACAGAAATCGCTGCCCGAGCTTCGCAATAAGCGCTTCACCATTGCCAATATCGAGGCAGTGCGGGACGAACAGGGCACAGTGATTGCCTACCACGTGGAAATTCATCCTTAGTTCAATTCTAGGCCGCGCCATCTGCACTGCAGCGTAACTTGGAGCAAAGTTCGCGCATCTCTATCTATATGTTAGGATTTTAGGGCACATCACCAGCCACACGATTTTTGCCATAGGGGCTTCGATTGAAAAAAAAGTGCACTGTTCTCTTGGTTCTGGGGAGTTTCGTGGCTGGTGCCGCCGCAATTGCGGCCATGGGCCAGACTGGCACGCGCTTGACGACGGAAAACGTCCTGGAAATGATGGATAAATCTGCGAAGGATTTTCGCAGCCTCACCGCCGATATTGAGAACGTAAAATACACCTCGGTCGTCAAGGACACTTCCACGGAGTCGGGGCAAATCTGGGTACGACACGACCAGAAGATGCGGATTGAAATCAGCAAACCAGAGCCGCGAACTATTCTTCGTACCGGCGATTCCCTCTTTATCTACAACCCCAAGATCAAACGCGTGGAAGAATACGACCTCGGCAAGAATCGCTCGATGGTCGATCAGTATGTTCGTCTGGGCTTCGGCACGCGAAGCGAAGACCTGAAGAAGAGCTATTTGGTGAGCGTCAGCGGTGAAGAGGACTTCGACCACAAAAAGGCGATCATTTTAGAATTGACGCCGAAATCTGAACAGATCCGAAGCCAAATTTCTCGGATTGAGATGTGGATTGATGAAGCATCGTGGCTGCCGCTTCAGCAAAAATTTTATGAGACCGGTTCAGGCGACTACATTTTGTTCCACTACAGTAATTTCATGAAGAACCTGAAAATCAGCGACGCAAAATTCAAACAAGACTGGCCGAAAGATGTAACCCGCGAAAAGCCTCATGCCTGAGCGCGGACAGTGACTCTTATTTCGTGAAATCCAACCTTGTGAGGGTTCTCCACACGATGTATTCACAAGGGTTTAGCCTCATCCAGCTGTGTCGCGAAACCTCTCCGAGCTAACTGAACATGATAGTGGCTTGAGTCTTTATCTTTTCGCCGTGACACCCTCGGCCGCAAGTAAACGCTCCTTGCGTGCCAGTCCCCAGCGATAACCGGCCAGATTTCCGTCCTGCCGGACAACACGATGGCAAGGAACCACGATGGAGACAGGGTTGGTGGCGCAAGCACGGGCCACGGCGCGGGTTGCTTTGGGTTGACCAAGGGCGCGAGCCACCTGTGAGTATGTGCGCGTCTTTCCGCGGGGAATGCGCTGAAGTTCCTGCCACACGCGCCGCTGAAAGGCGGTGGCTTGCAAATCTAACGGAAGATCCATTTGGACAGGCTTGCCCTCGATTCGCTGGATGATTTCGGAAACCCACTCTCGCGCTCTGCCGGTTGCCTGTGAGATTTTCGCACGGGGATATTCCTGATGCAATTCGGCTACGAGCTTGCCCTGTGCGTCCCCCAAATAGACTGCGGAAACGCCGCGTTCCGTGGCTGCGACGAGAACCTTTCCGAGGACTGACCTCACGATGGTGTATTCGATTTTCATACCTTTTCCTCCCTTTTGATATGTCGCTGGCGTCATGCCCAGTTGCGCGTTGCTGCGCTCATAGATCCGGCTGGATGAGCCGTAGCCGGTTTCATAGAGTGCGTCAGTGATATTTTCCCCTGCGCGAAGCAAAGCTTTGAAACGCTGTAGGCGCAGCGCTTCAGCGAGTTCGCGAGGCGCAAGACCAGTGATTTGGCGGACAGCTCGCCGAAGCGTTCCCGGACTGGAGTTGAGTTCTTTGGCAAGATCGGACAGACGCAGGCCTTCGTCATGAGATTGCCCAAGATATTTTGCGGCGCGGGCTACCAGTTCCGCAGAGGCGGCCATTTCATGGGGCCTGCAGCGGAGGCACGGACGGAACCCTTGTTTCTCTGCTTCCTCACGTGTGCGGAAGAAAATTACATTCTGGCGCAGTGGGCGGCGAGCGGGGCAGGAGGGCCGGCAATAAATGTGGGTGGACCGCACGGCCAAAACAAACTTACCGTCTGCGCGCCTGTCTCTCGCGAGAGTTGCGCGCCAAAACTGAGCTGCCTTCCGTGAGGAGAAGCGCCCTTTCGAGCCCGGCTGCGAATTCTTGATCGTGTTGTTGACCGTGTTCATGTTACGAAAATAGCGTATCGCTTGAATCAGAGTCTATCCGGAAAGGCGCGTCAAAGCGGGGAGCCACAAACCACGCGCGCAGCGGCTTGAAAAGAAGATCGAAGCCTGCTTAGGCCTCGCCAGGTGTGGGCAGAACTTCAGCCGCTTCGACAGCACTCTTGTGCGGGGCGGTGATCACCAGAAGCACCGCAGTGAGAATGACAGCGGCGGCAAGCGCAGTGCGTAATGTGATCGTCTCACCTGCCCAAAGCCAGCCGAGGAATAGAGCCACAACCGGATTTACGAATGCATAGGTTCCGACGCGCGCAGCCGAACTTTTCTTCAGCAGATAAACGTACGCCGTAAAGCCTATCCCCGAGCCGAAGACGATGAGATAAGCAACTGCCATCCAGGAACGACCGGAAATAGCGGCCAGATGGAATAGGCGGCCCTCGCCGGACAAGAGAGCAACGATCCACAAAGCGGCTCCCCCAACGAGGCTTTGCATGGCCACACCAAGCATTGGCGAGCTTGGAAGATCGTTGTGCTTGGAATAAATGGAGCCACAGGCCCACGCGAGCGATGCCACGATCAGTATGCTTGCGCCTGTCAAATCGACGCGCCCAGAACCTCCCAAATGCGCTGGCCCAACCAGGAGGGCCAAGCCGCCAAAACCCAGGACCAAGCTGGCGAACACTCTGGGAACGGGCCGAAGACCGCCTGGACGGAGCCAATCCAGAAGAACCATCCAAAAAGACACGAGCGCAACGAGCAATGCAGCGACGCCAGTGGGAACAGTGCGCTCAGACAAACAAACTCCTCCATTGCCGAAGAGAAGAAGCAGGATTCCGGTGATGCTTGCGGTACGCCACTGGGCGCGGGTTGGCCGAACACCTGTTTTCCACCTCAGGACGGGGTAAAGAAGAAGCCCCACGGTGAAGTGACGGGTAGCAGGAAGCAAAAGAGGAGGAAACGACTCGATTCCAATGGCGATCGCAAGATAAGTCGAACCCCAGATGAGATAGATGGCCGCGAAGGCGCAAACTAGGAGCGTTGTGTCTCGCTTGGCTGAATCTTGCGTCATAGATGCAAATGCCGTGGTGCTTTGGGCCGGTTCACGATGAATGTGGACATTCTACGAAGCCTAGGATGTCGAAGTTAGAGGCAGAAAGGCAACGTGTCGAGAACCATTTTGGACGAAGTTTTCCACAATACAGTGAGAGAGTCGCCGAAGAGGCTCCGGTACTATAACCAAGTGTTTGAAGTTAAGACACTTCGTTTATTTTCCACAGGTTGACGTGTAGCCTCTTAACTGGCATTTTGAACACCCACTCAGCAAGATCGGGGACCCCGGGGCAAGACTAAACTAAGTGCAGTTGGGCCAGAATTGGCAGCGACGAAGTGGCATCTCTGAGGGCGATGTGGGCGCGACGAACCGCGTAAGACCCATAGAATCAGAAAAGGAAGAAGCCGCCAGCGTGAAGCTGTCCGCGCCAATGCAGGCCCCGTCACCGGTGCCGGAACCGGTTATAGCACCGCCGCGAGTTCCCGCACTTCGCGTAACGCCTCTGCTAGCGCCGGGTAGGCCGCGACAATTCGTGCGCGTGCCAACGCACGCGGTTGGCGTGAACCACGAACAGCGAGAATATCCGCGCGCATCTTTGAAACTTCCTTTGCGGCTGCGCAGCGTGGATTCCGTTGCGGAAAATTTTCCGGTGACGCTAGTAACGCGAGATATCAGCTCGACAGGAGTATTCTTTCTCTGTCCAAAACAAGTTGTGGTAGGGGCGGTTGTTGAACTCGAGATCGTTCTGGTTAGCCGGCCACTCGGGCGTGGCAGCGTGGTGATTGCCTCCAGGGCACGTGTAAGCCGCATTGAGCCAGCGGCAATGCCCGGGTGGTATGGAGTCGCGGCTTCCTTTGAAGAAGTTCACTTTGATCGCGACGACCGCGTGCCGTCTCGATTCCTACAGCCTTAGTTCTGAAAACACCTGATCTCTGAAGTTGTGCTACGGCGAATTGCTACGTTCGATCTCCGGCATGAAGGATGATAGAAGCGGCGAAGCGCGAATGTTAGTTTATTAAGACATTTACCTCAAAAACTTGGGAGCATGAACGCCCTTCCTTTTAGGATTTTCTCGAACTTCATCTGATAGGCGCAGATCAAGGTGAAGGCTCAAAGTAGATTGATTGGTTCGTCTGTATTAGAATAGCACCAACGTCTTTTCACTGTTCCCCGGTAGCTCAATGGTAGAGCATTCGGCTGTTAACCGAAGGGTTGCTAGTTCGAATCTAGCCCGGGGAGCCA